>CAXNJN010000007.1:0-68157 GCA_964202605.1 Bacteroidia bacterium
TCGCCTTATGCATGGAAAAAAATGTGTGAGCGCCCCGATCTAGATTTGATTTACATCACTACTCCTTGGGAGTGGCATACCCCAATGGCGGTGTATGCCATGGAATCAGGCAAGCATGCAGCTGTGGAGGTACCTGCAGCTAGAACCTTGGAAGATTGCTGGCAGCTGGTGGAAACTTCCGAGCGAACCAAAAAGCATTGCATGCAGTTGGAAAACTGCTGCTATGATTTCTTTGAGTTGATGACCCTAAAAATGGCTCGAGAGGGCTTCTTTGGTGAGGTGGTGCATGTGGAAGGGGCTTACATTCATGACTTGGTTTGGCTCAATTTTGATAAGGAGAAAGGGTATCAGGGGATGTGGAGGCTTGAAGAAAACTTTAGAAATGGCAACCTGTATCCAACACATGGTTTGGGTCCGATCTGTCAGCTTCTCAATATCAATCGCGGAGATCAAATGGATTACTTGACGTCTTTGTCTTCGAATGATTTTCAGATGCAGAAAAAAGCCCAGGAACTGGCAGCGCAGGATTCCTTCTGGAATGGCTATGCGGCAAAAACCTATCGGGGCAACATGAATACTACTATCGTGAAAACGAAGCTTGGGAAAAGCATCGTAATTCAACACGATGTAACCTCCCCAAGACCTTATTCACGACTACACGTGGTGAGTGGCTCGGAGGGATACGCGCAAAAGTATCCGGAGCAAAAAGTGGCCAAAGGGCATAGCTGGATGAAAGAAGAGGAGATGAAGGCGCTCAAAGAAAAATACACCCCAGAAATTGTCCAAAAGGTGGGCGAACTCGCCAAGCAGATTGGAGGCCATGGAGGCATGGATTTCATGATGGACTGGAGGCTGATCGATTGCTTGCGTAATGGGCTTCCTCTGGATCAGGATGTATATGATGCTGCTTTGTGGAGCTGCATCACGCCAATGAGCGAGTGGTCTGTAGCCAACCGTTCCAATTCCATCGATATTCCTGACTTTACGGGAGGGCACTGGAAAACCAATGCACCTGTGGAGATTACTTTGAAGGGTGGAGGAACGACGAAGGTACGGGTTTAAAAAAGTAGCAAGTAGCTGGTATCAAGTATCAAGTAGTGATTACTTTTAGAAGCAAGATACAAGAAACCTGCCTGTGGAAGGCAGGCAAGAGATTAGACTTATTCCTACCAAAACGAAAATCCTGCTTATTGAGCAGGATTTTTTTTGACTATTTGCTTCTTGGCTCTAATCTCTTTCTTCTTCCTAAAGTATAATTAGAAAACTACCTATCGGAGGTCTGTCTTCGCTTTCGCATCTCTTCAGCCACTTCCTGGTCGCTCGCTAAGGAACTTTGTTCGAGCTGTTGAACGATGCGTTCGTAGTTTTCATCATCTCGGTTTTGAGAAAGTTTTGCGCTAGCGTGAATCTCCTTGATCTCGATTTCAAAGCCTACTAAGGCACGAATTTGACCTTCCAAATAGCTTGGCGTCATGGTTTCTACCTGAACCCGATTGGGCCTACCTGTTTCGTACTGATCTACCAAGGACTTCAGGTGGTGCAAAAGTTCCCCTCCCTCGATTAGCCTTGCTTTTCCATATACATGTACTGCTAGGTAATTCCAGGTCGGGACATTTTCGTGGGTGTACCAAGAAGAGGAGATGTATGCATGCGGGCCTTGGAATACCACCAGGACTTCCTCAAGGTTTGCAAGTTGCTTTGCTTGGGGATTGGCTTTGGCAAGGTGCCCATGGAGGATGAACTTTCCAACTGATTTCTTTTCCAAAAATAATGGTAGGTGAGTGGCCCAGGGCTTTCCATCCACCTGGGAATAGAGCGTTGCAAAAGCATTTTTTTGAATAAATTCCTGAACTTCAGTTTCAGTTTCCCAGGAATTGAGCGGATGGATGTACATGAAAATATGGAGTAATGCAGGACATAGTTGCGCAAACTGCGACTTCCCTGAAAATTAGTAGTAATTTTTACTAAGGCTCCTCAAGGTAAGCAACAAAAAACTAATTTAGTGGAATGAACAGTTCTACGGACCGACTGGAGCTAGCGGCGAGATTTGTAAATACGACGGGAGCTCCAATTTTTTTGACGGGTAAAGCGGGTACAGGAAAAACAACTTTTCTTCGGGACCTTGCGGAGCATACACACAAGCGCTATGTAATCTTGGCTCCTACTGGGATTGCAGCGCTCAATGCAAAGGGGGTAACCATTCATTCGCAGTTTCTGTTTCCTTTTGGTTCCTTTTTGCCTACGCGTGAGCCAGAAGGAAATTTTACCGATCGGCAAGGTTTTTTTACCCAACAAACCTTGGCACGGAGGCATCCTTTGAACCAGCTTAGAAGGAAGGTGCTTAAAGCGATTGACCTGCTGGTGATTGATGAAGTCAGCATGCTGCGTGCCGATATTTTGGATGCGATTGATTACCGCATGCGAAGTGTGAAGGGCAACTATCAGGTTCCTTTTGGGGGAGTTCAGGTGCTTTTGATTGGGGATTTGTACCAGTTGCCTCCCGTGGTAAAAGACGAAGAATGGACAATTTTGAGCCGATTTTACAACTCCATGCACTTTTTTGAAGCCAAAGCTCTGCAGCAATCTGGGATGGTTTACTTGGAGTTGGACAAGATTTTCCGGCAGCAGGACGAAACCTTTATTCGCATTCTGAATAACCTGCGGGACAATAAATCTACCCCAGAGGACGTGCGCCGGCTCAACCAACAGTATAAAACCTTGGATGAGATTCAGGAGCTGATGCCTTGCATCACGCTGACGACACACAATTACAAGGCAGACGAACTGAATTTACGCGAGCTGCGAAGCTTGGCTAGCCCTTCCTTTTTTTACGACGCAGATTTAGATCGGGAATTTCCTGAAAGTATGTTTCCACTGCCTCCCATCTTGGAGCTCAAGGTGGGTTCTCGTGTGATGTTTATTAAGAATGATTCCTCAGGCAATGGTTCCTACTACAATGGAAAATTGGCGACCGTAATTCATTTGGCTCCAGATGAGGTTGAGGTACAATTAGATGACAGTGCCGATAGGTATGTTTTGAGGAAGGAGTTGTGGGAGAATAAACGCTACCAGCTCCATGCGGAGACCAAAGAGCTAGAAGAAGAAGTCATCGGAACTTTCTCCCAATATCCCATCAAGCTGGCTTGGGCGGTGACTGTGCATAAAAGTCAAGGGCTTACTTTTGATAAAGCCATTGTGGATGTGGGTCAGGCTTTTGCGCCGGGGCAGGTCTATGTGGCACTGAGTAGGCTCAGGAGCTTAGAGGGGTTGATTTTGCGCACGCGAATTCAAACCGAGGTGATTTTTTCGGACGCAAAGGTGGTTGGATTTACGCAAGAAAAGTCCAGTCAGCAGGATTTACCGGAGCTCCTACAGGTACACCAACAACAGTATTTGTTCCAATTGGTGGAGCGAACCTTTGAGTTGGATAGTTTGATCGGGGCACTGATCCAGTTTCAGAAAGACCAAGATTCCTCCCTTGAGTTTGAGGAGGAGTCGATGCAAGCAGACCTTCCAGCCTTGTACCGACTTCTGGATGTTGAGCGGGAAAACACCCGAAAATTCCGTCAGCAGTTGCAGTTTTTGATTCAGAATAAAGAAGAGGAGCGCTTACTGGAACGCTTGGAAAAAGGGTCTGCCTATTATTTAGAGCTATTGTTGGAGGGAATGAAGATTTTGCTGCGCCATTTGGTAAAAATTGAGCGGCTATCGCGAGTGAAGAGTTACCAGCAATCCATGGAGGAGTTGGAACTGGAGTTTCTTTCCAAATACACTGCCATCGCGCGAAGCAGTATGCTGATTCAAGTAATTTTTAAAGGCGAAGGAATCGGATCTTTGGATGCAGTGGATTTGCGAATTCGGCAAGTTCGTCAGCAGCTGGTGTCCCAATTTCGAGCGGCAATGCCTGCCGCTTCGACTACAAAAAATAAGACAGGAAAGAAGAAGTCTTCCAAACCCAAAGCCGAGAAAGAGAAGAAGGAGGATACTAAGGAACAGACGATACGCCTTTTTTTGGAGGGGAAAACTCTAGAAGAAATAGCATCCGATCGAGGACTTACTCCTGGGACCATCCTCAATCACCTGACGCATGGGGTAAAGACTGGAAAAGTCCAAGTAGAGGCGCTGGTTTCCCAGGAAGCGATTTGGGAGATTCAAGGGGTAACCGAAAAACCAGGCTCCTTAAAGGCCTATTTTGAACATTTTGCCGGTAAGTACGATTACGACACCTTGAGATTGGTTTTGAACTCGGAGAAAGGGGTGGTTTGATAGAAAATTATCAATACATCTTCTCGGTCAACACACTCATAATCGCGCGAATTCCTTCCTTGTAATTCCCTAAACGGAGGTTTTCATTGGGGCTGTGCTGGTTGTTGTCTGCATTGACCGTTGGTATGGTCACAGCAGGAATGCCAAGCGCATCCACAAATGGAGAGATTGGGATGGATCCTCCGGAAATACGAATCTGTACCGGATCCTGTCCAAAAGCACGGTTCATTGCTTTTCGCAACCAGGCTCCAGTGGGAGAGTCCATAGGCGTACGGAATGCCTGATAGGAAATAGAAGTACCTACTTTGACGATCTTTGGGTGGAACATTCGTTCGGCATCGGTCGGATCCTTTTCGGTAATGTAGAAACCTTGCTTGCGGATGTGGGTTTTGATCAAATCAAACAAGCGTACGGGATCGGACTCGGGAACTAGGCGCATGTCGAGTTCGGCTAGGGCTATTGCAGGAATGATCGTGGTGGCCTGGGCTCCAGTATAGCCGGCAGACAGGCCTTTGATGTTGAGCGAAGGGTAGTTGATGCTCTCTTGGTAGGTTTGACCCACCTGATCTGTGCGTCCTAGACCCAATCGCTTTTTGACAGCAGGCTCGTTGTCTGGTACGGCAGCAAAGATTTTGCGCTCAGCTTCGGAAAAGGTAATGCCGTCGTAAAAACCAGGAATGATGACTTTGCCATTTTCGTTTTTCATCGAAGATAGTAACTGAGACATCAGTAGGGCAGGGTTGGGGGCATAGTTGCCATAGTGTCCACTGTGCTGGGGTAGCTTGGGACCATAGGTGGTCAAGAAAAGTTCAGAGATGCCTCTGGCGCCATAGCTAAGCGTAGGCAGGTTGGACGTATGACGCGGTCCATCCATGATTAACATGAGGTCTGCAGCTAGCTTTTCCTTGTATTTGACTACGGCTGCGGGGAGTCTAGGTGAACCTTGTTCTTCTTCAAAGTCTAGGATGATTTTTATGGAGTAGTCGGGAGAAATTCCAGCTGCGGTGAGTGCATCCCAAGCGGTAAGTAGCATGGCTAGAGGGCCTTTGTCATCCGAAGTAGAGCGGCCGAAAATTCGCCAGTCCGCATTGTATTCGCTTTGAAGCTTTTCCATTGGGAGTTGTTCCCAAGTACCGTTTGCCGATTGGGCTTTGAGCACAGGTTGGTAGGCATCTTTTTGGTCCCATTTGCTGAGATCTACTGCTTGTCCATCTACGTGAAAGTAGAATAGGGCTGTTTTTTTAGCATTCGGTTGTTTCTTCTCTACGAGGAGTAATGGGATTCCACCCGTTTCTAAACGCTCTAAAGACCAATTTCTTGCCGTGAATGCCTTTTCGCACCAGGCAATGTTCACTGCGATTTGCTCTGGAAACACCGCGTCGTTGGGCATGGAAACCAGCTCGTTCAGGAGGCGAATACCTGACTGCCATTGTTTTTCGGTGAGTGAATCCAGTTGCCCTTTATCGAGGGTTTGAGCGGATAGGCTGATGGCAAAAAAAAGAAATAGGATGGTGAACAAGGAGCTTCGCATGAGGATAGGGTTTTACGAAAAGTAAGAAAAAGGGATGGCTTCAGCAATTCATCTAAGTAAAAGACCAATTCGAACCCAATCTTTTTGAGTAGGTAATGATTCAGGAGATTTTATTCAAGGGATCCTAGCCATTCGGAAATTGCGGGCAATGTTGTATTTTCAAGCCATGCAACGACGTCCATTCCTCCAAAAAGTAGGTGCACTCAGTGCGGGATTGATTTCCCTTCCTTTTCTGAGCTACAGTACTACCCAACTTCCAAAAGCAACCCGACTCAAGTTTATCACTGCTTCGGATGGACACTGGGGGCAGTCCAACACCAGTTTCACCTTATCGCATCAAAATTTGGTCGATGCCATCCACCGGGAAAAAGGAGTGGATTTTGTGGTTTTCAATGGGGATTTGATTCACGATACCCCTTCCTTTTTGCCTGAGGTGAAGGCGGTGTATGATCAAGTTCAATTTCCAACCTTCGCCACGCGTGGCAATCACGATCGGGTGGATGCGGAGACCTTTGCACGGGTGATGGGTCATGCTACCAATCATTCCTTTGTGGTCAAGGACGATTATGGAGTTGTGCTATTGGACTCTTCTAATCTAGCGGGAGACTACCTCTGCGCGGATTTGAATTACCTGAAAGGGGTATTGGATTCCTATGAGCAGCTCTCCCATGTATTTGTATTCATCCATATCTCTCAACGTGATTGGGCTAGAAATGGAGTTGCTTGTCAAGAGTTTATGGATTTGATTGCTTCTTATAAAAATGTACGTGCCACATTCCATGGACACGACCACGACTTGGATGGGCTGATGGTGTATCGAACCAAGCCGTTTTTATGGGCGGGACACTTTGGTGGATCTTGGGGCAATCCTTTTCCCAGCTACCGAGTGTGCGAAGTAGGGGAGGATGGCAAGGCTGTCACCTACCTAAAGACCATAAAAGAAGGGATGTTGTTAAATCAACATCCCTTATAATCTTTGCGGAAGTACTTTTAAATAGGGCTTAGCCTAATTTTTCCTCCACCCACTGCCTAGCATTCACAAAGGCTTCCATCCAAGGGGTAAACTCGTCGTTTCGTTCATTTGGATAATGCGCCCAGTTCCAAGGCTTTAAGCTGCGTTCGATGTGCGGCATGATGGCCAAGTGTCTACCGTCAGCAGAGGCGATGCCTGCCGTAGCAAAGTCCGAACCATTCGGGTTGCCAGGATAAGCGGTATAGCTGTACATCATTGCAAAATGGTAGGCATTTTCTTCGTTAGGGAGTGCAAATTTACCTTCTCCATGGGCTACCCATACGCCGAGGCGCTGTCCGCTGAGGCTACCGAGCATCACTGATTTATTTTCAGGGACGGTTACATTGACGAAGCTAGATTCAAACTTGTGGCTCGCATTGTGCAACATTTTAGGTTTTTCAGAATGATCAGGGGTAATCAGACCCAATTCGATCATCAACTGGCAGCCATTGCAGGCGCCAAAGGAAAGGGTATCTGGACGTGCGTAAAATGCATCCAAGGCTTGTTTGGCTTTAGGGTTGTACAAGAAAGCACCCGCCCAACCTTTGGCGGAGCCCAGTACGTCTGAGTTGGAGAAACCACCTACAAATGCAATCATCTGCACGCTGCTCAGGTCTTCCCGTCCGGAAATCAGGTCGGTCATGTGCACATCCTTCACTTCAAACCCTGCAAGCCAAAGGGAATAGGCCATTTCTCGGTCTCCATTCACCCCTTTTTCACGGATGATGGCGGCGATGGCTTTTCCTTTTGTGGATCGCTGAGGGTCGAGGCCCAGACGAGCAAATTTTCCCTCCCAGCCTGGAGCGAAGCTGTACTGCAAGGGCTGGTTTTTATAGTTCGTAAATCGCTCTAGTGCTAGCTTTTCCCCACTTTGCTTTCGATCCAGCAGGTACGAAGAGCGGTACCAGATATCTCGCCACTCGGCAATGTCGAGGCTGTGGTTGGTAAGTTGCAGTTTTCCGTTCAAGGTTACTTCACCAAATGAGATGAAGTCAATTCCAGCCTTTCCTAGTAATTCTTCCACCTTTCCTGTGTTGGCCACTTGAATGAGAATTCCTGGATTTTCAGAGAAGAAGGCTTTGACTAGGTCTTTTTCTGGAAGTTGGGTTTCGTCTACCTGTATGCCCGTCGATGAGTTTGGAAAGCACATTTCCAACAAGGCAGTGAGGATGCCTCCCGAAGAAATATCGTGGCCAGCTAGAATTAAGCCCTGAGCGATCAGGTGCTGTACCGCTTCGAAGGCCTTTGCAAAATAGGCGGCATCGACTACGGTAGGTGGTTCTTGGCCCACCTTATTGAGTACCTGGTAGAGGGAGGAACCGGCAAGTTTGGCGGCATCCTTGGAGAAGTCTAGGTACAATACCCGGGTACCTTCTTGAGGAATGAGCGCGGTTTTTACTGTCTTTTGAATGTCGGCGCATTTGCCAATCGCCGAGATAATAACGGTTCCTGGAGAGTACACTACCTTACCGTCAGGATATTTCTGGGTCATGGATAGGGAGTCCTTGCCAGTAGGAATATTGACGCCCAAGGCGATGGCAAACTCAGAAACTTCCTGTACTGCACGGTAAAGGCGATCGTTTTCGCCTTTGTTTTTTGCAGGCCACATCCAGTTGGCAGAAAGGGAAATTCCCTTCAATCCATCCGTAATAGGTGCAAAGATCAAGTTGGTCAGCGCTTCGGCAATGGCTAGCCTGCTTCCAGCTTCTGGGTTGGCCAGAGCGGCTACTGGAGCATGACCGATGGAGGTGGCGATGCCTTTTTGACCCGTAAAGTCAAGAGCCATCACGCCCATATTGTTGAGAGGCAATTGGATTTCGCCGATGGTCTGCTGGGTGGCTACGCGCCCAGTTACGGAGCGGTCCACCTTGTTGGTCAACCAATCCTTACAAGCCACTGCCTCAAGTTGAAGTACTTCTTTGAGGTAGGTAAGGAGTAGGCTTTCTTGGTGGGAGGTGTCTGCAAAGGCTGACCCTTTTTCACTTACATCTTCAAGGATTGTTTTTGGCGAAGAGCCAAAAAGGTATCCGAGATTCCAGTCCACTGGTTTTTCGCCCGTTTTCTGGTTTTCAAATTTGAAGTGCATGTCTCCGGTCGTTTCGCCCACCACGTAGAATGGAGCACGCTCGCGCTCGGAGAGTTGTTGCAATAGCGGGATGTCTTTTTTACCTACCACTAGACCCATGCGTTCTTGGGACTCGTTGCCGATGATTTCTTTGGTAGATAGGGTAGGATCTCCTACCGGAAGCTGGTCAATGTGAATCGTACCCCCAGTGCTTTCAACCAATTCAGAAAGGCAGTTGAGGTGTCCTCCCGCGCCATGGTCGTGGATGGAGACGATTGGGTTGTTTTCGCTTTCTGCCATGGCACGAATCACGTTGGAAACCCGCTTTTGCATCTCCGGGTTGGAGCGTTGGATGGCATTGAGTTCGATGGCATTGGATAGCTCACCTGTATTCAAGGAAGATACTGCAGACCCACCCATGCCGATGCGGTAGTTGTCGCCACCCATAATCACGATTTGGTCACCTGGCTTGGGCTCCGCTTTCTTGGTGTACTTGGCGTTGGTAAATCCTACTCCACCAGCAAGCATGATGACTTTGTCAAAACCGTGCTGTTTCTCGTTTTCCTCGTGTTCGAAGGTAAGCACTGAGCCTGCGATGAGGGGTTGGCCAAATTTATTCCCAAAGTCAGAAGCTCCATTTGAGGCTTTGATGAGGATGTCCATCGGGCTTTGGTACAGCCAAGGACGATTGGGTAGATTTTTCTCCCAGCTACGGCCTGCTTCTGACCTTGCGTAAGAAGTCATGTATACGGCTGTGCCAGCAAGTGGAATGGAAGCCGTACCTCCAGCAAGTCGGTCACGGATTTCGCCACCGGCACCGGTAGCTGCACCATTGAAGGGCTCTACAGTAGTGGGGAAGTTGTGCGTTTCTGCTTTTAGAGAAAGGACCGTATCGATGTCTCTGGGTTCAAAAAAATCAGGCTGATGCTGCGTTTTAGGAGCAAACTGTTGGATGCGTGGTCCATGTACAAAGGCTACGTTGTCTTTGTAGGCGGATGCGATGCGGTTGGGGTGGCGCTTGGCTGTTTCTTTGATTAGCTGAAATAGTGTCATTGGCTTTTCTTCGCCATCGATGATGAAGGTGCCGTTGAAGATCTTGTGTCTGCAATGCTCGGAGTTGACCTGTGAAAAGCCAAATACTTCCGAGTCAGTGAGCGGTCGTGCAAGTTGTGCGGCCACCTGATTGAGGTAGTCGACTTCTTCCTGGCTTAGTGCAAGGCCTTCACTTTTGTTGTAGGTAGCAATGTCTGTAATGGCTTTGACCGGCTCGGGTTGGAGCTGAATGTCAAAAACCGCCTGGTCCAAGCCCTCGTAAGTTTTTTGGAGCATGGGATCGATTTGCTCACCGGGTTGAAGTGGAATAAATTCTTCGATTCGCTGAATTCCAAGGATACCCATATTCCCTGTGATTTCTACCGCATTGGTAGACCAGGGGGTGATCATTTCTTTGCGTGGTCCTGAGTAGGTACCGCTAATTTTATCCGTTTGGATGGCTTTTGCCTCACCAAAAAGCCAGCTTAACTTTTGTAAGTCTTCTGTGTGCAGGGGTTGAGGTACTTGAACTCCATAAATGAGTTTCTGAGGGGATTCAAAGAAGAAAATCATGTCCTTGGGCGGGTAAGTTGCAAAGGTAAGAATTTGGCTTTTAGATCGTAAAAAGAAGGGGTAAGTTTTTGCTTTTTAGGTCGGATTATCCTTCGGTGCTTGGAACTAAAGATTGGACTCTTTTTTTTGGGTCTGTTGCAGGTAGTTTACGGTGGATTCGATGAGTTGTCCATGTCCTACAGGAAGTTGAACGAGTTTTAGCTGCGGAACTTTGGAGGTAAATCGTTCTAGATTTTTTGGGGATACCATGCGGTCAAACTCTCCTAAAAATACAGTTACGGGAATGGGATGCTGCCGCAGTTGCCGGATGATGGTTCCTAATTGCAGGTGGAGGCCGCCTAGCACCTTCCAAACTAGGCAGGCTTGCGCTCTTTTGGAGCGGGTTTCGAGTTGGGTTCTGACAAACTTTACCAGGCTTTTCTGCAGCAGTCCGGCTGTTTTGAGGCCATCGACTACAGTAAAAAATCGCTGTGGCCGAAAGACGACCTGTTTGAATAGTGGGTGAATGCCACTGGGATAGTTGCTCATGCTGTACCAAAGACCCGTTTTGATGCCGTCGGGAGCTAGGAGGCTTAGGCTGCTGATCCGCTCGGGGAGCAACTCATAACTGAGCAAGGCAAATTTGCCTCCCATGCTGTAGCCCACCAAATGAAAGGTGTCGATGGACTCTTGCTGGAGTAGGGATAGCAGGATTGCTTTCCATTCCTCTTTTTTAAGTGCTTTTTCGGAGGTGTTCCAGCTGCTTTGGCCGTGGTAGATTAGGTCAACAAAAAGGTAGCGCTGCTTTGATGTTCGGAGTTTATCAAATGCGAGTAGGTCCTGGTGGCGCTGGCCAAAGCCATGGAAGAATATCCAGACTTCCGAACCGTTGCCGAAGCTGCGGTAGGCTAGTTTACCAGTTGCGTGCCTGACATATTCCATAAGGGCAAAATTAACTTTTGTAAAAAGGATTTTCTAGAAAATAATTAATAAATAATTTTACTGCTTTAAAAAAATATATTTGTTTTTTATCAGATAATCAATCAAATATTCTTAAAAAAGATAATAATGTAGTCCATTTTGAAATAATATTTTAAAAAAAACCATGGAAACTTTAAACAGAAAAATAGTTTCCGTAGTTTTACCCTTCAAATAAATAGAGTAGTGGAGACAAGGCAACGAATTTTAGAGATAGCTACGGAGCAGTTTGCACGATTTGGAGTGCGTACGTTTACGATGGAGGACCTGGCTAGGCAGGCGGGGATTTCTAAAAAGACCATTTATCAAGAGTTTGAAGACAAGAAAGATTTAGTGAAGGCTGTATTTGCTGCCATTTTAGAAGAAGATCAGCAGAAGCTTTCCTTTATCCTAGAACAGGGGGATGGAGTCATCGAGCACTTGGTGAAGACTTCTCGCATGATGCGTGACCGCTTGACTTCTATCAATCCACTTGTAATCCTAGAAGTACAGAAATATTTTCCAGAGGCCTGGAAGCTTTTTGAATCTTTTAAGGATCAAACGATTCAAAAAGACTTGGTCAACGTATTGGAACTTGGAAAACAGCTTGGGTATTTCCGACCTGAAATTGACTCTCGAATTCTTGCTAAAGTTCGCCTAACTCAAATTACTACTGCCTTTGATCCGAAAAATTTTGCAGATCCCGAATACAATCTGCTTGAGGAGCAACTGGTAATTCTAGACCACTTTCTTCATGGCATTTTTACAGAGAAGGGAAGACAAGCATTTTTAGTACAAAAAGACCTATTGAATTAAACCAACTAGTATATGAAAAACTACCTTCTCCTAGCGCTCTTTTTAGGGCTTAGTGGTACTCCTGTTGCAGCGCAGCAGGTAGTTACCCTTAGTCTCTCTGAAGCAGTAGACTATGCCTTGGAAAATAATCCGGCTACTAAAAATGCCCGATTGGAACTCCTCATTTCCAAGGCTACGATTAAGGAAACATTTGCCCGAGGCCTGCCTCAGATCAATGGGGCTTACAATTTGGATTACAATCCCAAAATTCCAGTGATTTTTCTTCCAAATCAGCCTCCATTTGGAGATCCGTCAAATCCTAGTGATGTGATTCCTGCTCGATTTGGAGTGAGTTATTCCTCTGGTCTCGGGGTAACAGTCAGCCAAATGATCTTTGATGGTTCCTTTTTTGTAGGCCTACGCGCGTCCAAAACCCTCCTGGAATTGACTAATAAGGATCTGAAGAAGGCAGAAATTGATGTAGTGGAGAACGTGAAGAAGGCGTATTTTGGGGTTTTGGTTAACCAGCAGCGAATTCGTCTTGCAGGAGCCAATTTGTCCCGTATCGATACCCTGCTTAAAGAAACTACTGCACTCAATGAAGCGGGATTTGTGGAGAAAATAGATGTCTCTCGAGTTCAGGTCCAGCGCAACAATACCTTTACACAGTTTCAGCGTAGCCAAACGGCCTTAGAAATTAGCAAACAAATCTTGAAGCTACAGTTGGGTATCCCCGCAGAATATGAGGTAGAGTTGGTAGAAACCTTGCAAGATTTGTCTACCAAGGAGGCGCTTATTCAATTATTAGGGGAAGAGGGATCCGACCGCATTGAAATTGAACAGGTTGCTACGCAAATCACGCTAGTGGGCCTAGACCTAAAAAATAATGTCAGCCAGTACATGCCAAAAATTGATTTTATAGGAAATACGCGTAAAAGCGGGGCAGGCAATGAGCTGGACAGAGTCTTTAACAAATCCAACTGGTTTGGTAGCTCCTTGGTGGGCCTAAACATGTCGATTCCCATTTTTGATGGATTTTCCAAGGCTGCTCGAATTCAAAAAAATCGTGTTCAGCTCACCCAACTTGAAAACCAACGCTCGTTTTTGAAAGAATCCTTTAATAGCGAATTGTATGCAGCCAAAGCAAATCTTCGCAACGATTTGAATATCCTCGAGGTGCAAGAAGCCAATTTGCAATTGGCCACAGAGGTCTACCAAATTGCGCGTATTAAATACAAAGAGGGGATTGGCTCCAACCTCGAAGTGGTGAATGCCGATGCCGCTTTGATTGAAGCAGAAATCAATTACCTAGGAGCACTCTACGATGGATTGATTTCAAAAATAAATCTTGAAAAAGCCCTTGGGGTATTGCAGCCTGATTTGACTAACTAAACCAACATTTTCATTTATTACTCATTCCCATGAAATCACTACTAACCTATGCCTCTTTACTACTCCTTTCCTTTGGAGTAGCCTCTTGCACAGGCAACGACCTTGATGCAAAGAAAGCTGAATTGGAAGGCTTAAAAAGTCAACTTTCAGAAATTACTACTCAAATCAAAGCCTTGGAAGCAGAGCTAATTGCAGCTGATCCAGCCTTTGCTGCTGCAGCCAAAAAGTCCTTGCTGATTACGACTGTGGCTGCTAAAAAGGGAGAATTCACCCACTTTGTGGAAGTTACCGGCTCAGTGCTCTCCAAGAAAAATGTCAATATAAGCGCCGAAACAGGGGGTAGAATCCTTGATATCCCTGCTATTGAAGGAATGCGGATGAGCAAAGGGCAGGTGCTTGCCAAAATTGATTCCGAATCGATGCAACGAAGCCTTGAGGAGTTGGAGAATAACCTCTCCCTTGCGCGTACCGTTTTTGAAAAGCAGGAGCGCCTTTGGAACCAAAAAATCGGTACAGAAATCCAGTACTTGGAGGCGAAAAGTCGAAAAGAGGGATTGGAAAAAAGTCTAGCCTCTTTGCGAACTCAAATGGCTAAAGCTGCGGTTCGGGCTCCATTCAATGGTACCGTTGAAACAGTTCGCGTTCGCGTAGGTGAATTGGTGCAACCCGGTTCACAGATGTTTCAATTTGTAGGTGAGAGCGATTTATTTATCGAAGCAGACATTTCTGAAAGTTATATTGGGGTATTGGCAAAGGGCGATTCAGTAGAAATTACCTTCCCTTCCATCAAAAAAACCATCACTACCAAGGTGTCTGCTACGGGGTCCATTATCAATCCCAACAACCGCACTTTCAAGGTGGAGGTGTTTCTTCCTAGCCTTCCAGAGGTGAAGCCCAATATGATTTCCATATTGAAGATACAGGATTATAAAAACAAGGAGAGCGTTATCGTTCCATCCCACTTGATTTTGGCCGATACCAAAGGAGACTACCTGTTTGCAGTTGAAAATGGGGTAGCAAAGAAAAAATACGTGACCCGTGGCTATACCTCAGGGGATCAAACAGAAATCGTTGAAGGCCTGGTGGGTACAGAAATGCTTGTAGACAAAGGATTCCGTGAGGTGGGAGATAATTTTAGTGTGAACGTAGCGAAGCAGTAATCATGGATACCCCTCAAAAATCAAAAACGATCCGAGAGTTTGGACTGTCCAGCTTTAGCGTGGAAAACTCCACTTCGGTCATCATCCTAACGCTAATCATCACGGTGCTTGGATTGGGTGCTTACCGTACCATGCCCAAGGAAAGTTTCCCAGAGATTGTCATTCCGACTGTCTATGTAGGTACGCCTTATCCAGGCAACTCGCCTGTGGACATGGAGAACTTGATCACCAGACCTATTGAAAAGCAGTTGAAATCCTTGAATAATGTCAAGAATATCAAATCTACTTCGGTACAGGACTTTTCCTCCATTGTGGTCGAGTTTACCCCTGGAGTAGAGCTTGCCAAAGCCATCCAAGATGTAAAAGATGCGGTAGACAAATCAAAAAGCGAATTGCCAACTGACCTGGATCAGGAACCCAATGTCTTGGAGGTAAACACCTCCGACTTTCCAATCATGAACGTCAACATCTCTGGTCCTTATTCAGAGCAGGAATTGAAGCGCTATGGGGAATACTTAGAGGATGCGATTGAGAAGCTACCGGAAATTTCCAAGGCAGACCTTGCAGGGACCATCGAGCGTGAGATTCAAATCAACGTGGACCCCTACAAAATGGAGTCTGTTGGCGTAAGTTTTAACGACATATCTGGGGCAATCCAAACAGAAAATATGACTGTTTCTGGAGGAAGTATTAAAAGCGGTGATTTTGAACGCACGCTTCGCGTTGATGGAGAATTTACCAATCCAGAAGACCTTCTAAATATTGTAGTCAAAACGGATCAGCAGAAGATTGTGTATTTGAAAGATGTAGCCGAGATCAAGGATACCTTCAAAGACAGGACTTCTTATGCACGCAGCAAAAATCTTCCAGTAATCACGATCAACGTGACCAAGCGAAGTGGGGAAAACCTGCTGGATGCTGCGGATAAAATCAAGGAAATCATTGAGACTACGAAAGCCAATCGCTTTCCAGAGAATTTAGAGATTTCAATTACCAATGATCAAAGTAAGCAAACTCGAATTCAGGTAAGTGATTTGGAGAACTCCATTATTTTTGGAATCATCCTGGTGGTCTTGGTATTGATGTTTTTCATGGGCTTCCGAAATGCACTTTTCGTGGGTTCAGCCATTCCATTATCCATGTTTATCTCCTTTTTGGTGCTTGATTCCTTTGGAATTACGCTCAATTTGATGGTGCTCTTTTCACTTATCCTTGCATTGGGGATGCTGGTGGACAATGGTATTGTAGTGGTAGAAAATATTTACCGCATGATGCAGGAAGGCAAGCCGGCCGTTCAAGCGGCTAAAGAAGGTGTGGGCGAGGTAGCTTGGCCGATCATTACCTCAACCCTCACAACTCTAGCAGCATTTCTTCCCCTTGCTTTTTGGGATGATTTGGTTGGGGAATTCATGAAGTACCTGCCAATCACCCTTATCATTGTACTATCTGCTTCTTTGTTTGTGGCATTGGTTATCAATCCGGTGTTGACAGCCATGTTCATGAAGATCGAAGACATGACTCAGGAGAAGCCGAAGCAAGGATCGCTTCGTGCTGCTGGCTTTTTCGGTTTAATTTCAATCGTTTTTTACTTGGTGGGATGGAACTCGCTGGGCTCCTTGTCCATCGTAACTTCAGTCCTAATTTTAGTCTACGTGTACTTCTTGCGTAAAGCAGTAGGCTGGTTTCAATCCGTTTATTTGGTACGAATGGAGAATGCATACGAAAGGTTACTGACCTATTCATTGAAGGGGAAGAAACCGATTGCCATTCTCGGAGGCACATTTTTGCTTTTGATCTTCTCGATTGTCTTGCTGGGTATCAGTTCACCCAAGGTGCTTTTCTTTCCCGACAATCAGCCACAGTTGGTCAATGTGTTCATTGAGTTTCCAATTGGCACAAGTATCGAAGCTACCAATGCCTTTGTCGATAAGATGGAGGATGAGATGATGACTGAATTAAAGTCTTATGGAGGTATTTTGGAGTCAGTGATCACGCAAGTGGGAGAAGGTACTGGTGACCCTACGCAAGGACCAAGTATCCAGTCTACCCCTCATAAAGCAAAAATCACGATTGGATTTGTCGATTACATCGATCGTCAAGGAATTGATACCAACGAGGCCATGGAGGTGATCCGGGAACTTGCAAAAGTATACCCAGGGGTGTTGATTACAGTGGATAAGCAGCAAAATGGCCCTCCAGTAGGAAATCCGGTCAATATCGAGTTTGTAGGGGAAGATTACGAGCAATTGATTGCCTTTGTGGAGGACACGAAGGGGTACTTGGAATCGAATTCAATTCCAGGGCTTGAAGAATTGAAGACTGATCTTTCGCTGGGAAGCCCTGAAGTAGTGGTTCGTATCGATCGTGAAAAGGCCAGAAGATTTGGATTGTCAACTTCCAGCATAGCGATGGAATTACGAACCTCTCTATTTGGACTTGAGGTGTCAAAGTACAAGGAAGGGGAAGAAGACTACCCTATTTTCCTTCGATTGAATGAAAATTCCCGCTACGACATCAATACGTTGGTTAACAAGAAAATTGGGTTTAGAGACAAGTTTGGTGATAAAAGAGAAGTACCAATTTCTGCAGTAGCAGACATTCAGTATGGGTCTACCTATGGATCCGTGAAAAGAAAAGACTCTGAAAAAGTTGTCAGTATGTTTTCTAACGTCTTGGATGGAGCCAATCCTACCGAGATCAATGCGCAAATCAAAGACCTGATGGCGGCCTATCCAGTGCCAGAAGGAATCACGGTCAAGTATACCGGTGAGCAAGAAGAGCAGGCCAAGTCACAAGCTTTCCTTTTGAGGGCATTGGCAATAGCCGTTTCTATGATTTTCTTGATCATCGTAGCACAGTTCAACTCTGTGATCAGCCCCTTTATAATCATGACCTCTGTACTTTTCAGTACGATCGGCGTGTTCTTGGGTTTGGTGATCTTTAACATGGACTTTGTTGTCATCATGACCGGTATTGGAATTATTTCCTTGGCGGGTGTCGTGGTAAACAATGCGATTGTATTGATTGATTACACCGATTTGGTTCGAGCAAGAAAGCGAGAGGAATTGGGTATCCAAAAAGGAAATTACCTAGCACTTCCAGATTTGTTGGCGAGTATCGTAGAGGCAGGAAAAACAAGACTTCGTCCTGTACTATTGACTGCCATCACGACGGTCCTAGGATTGATCCCGTTGGCCATCGGAATGAACATTAATTTCGCAACCTTACTCAGCGAATTTGACCCTCAGTTCTATGTAGGAGGCGATAATGCAGCCTTCTGGGGACCGATGGCATGGACCGTAATATTTGGGTTAACCTTTGCGACGGTCATTACGTTAGTACTAGTTCCAGTGATGTATTTGCTTACCGATAAACTTGCTATCAAGCTTCGTAGGTAATACATCCCGGTTTAGGTTGGTGGTTTTTTTGATCAAACCCTTGGAACATTGTTCCAGGGGTTTTTTCGTTTATGTACTAAAAACACAGCTATTTTTTTAAATTTGTCTCCCCATAGACCCAAAAGAGATGCAAGAATTAAAATGGTATGTGATGTACACCCGGTCTCGGGCGGAAAAAAAAGTTGCCGACATGTTGGTGGAGGAAGGGGTAGAAGTGTACTTACCCATGGTGGAGGTACTGAGACAATGGTCTGACCGGAAAAAAAAGGTGCAGAAGGCATTATTCAACGGCTATGTTTTTGTGAAAACCAATCGGAATAACCTTTGGAACTGCCTAAAAATTCCTGGAGCAGTGAAATTTGTTCACTTTTCCGGAGAGCATGCGATCATTCGCGACGAGGATGTGGAAACGATTCAGCGAGTAGTGGCAACTGGAGTATCCATAGAAACGGATGGTTCGGCAATAAGCCCAGGAGAAAAAGTAAAAGTAATCGGTGGTTCACTGGAGGATATGATTGGGGAGTGTATTGAAAAAGGAAATAAAGATTACTTCCTAATTCGAATTCCCGGAATTTACCAAAACTTGTTGGTGAGCATCCCACGTAAGTTTTTGCAGGTGATTGTGGCCCCAGAAACTGTTTAATCGCTACCTAGAAGTTAATCTTGGTTTTTTTTCAACTCAGGATTGGGATTCGACCTATAAGCCTTCAAAGGCTTTTTGCACCTCATCCTCGGTATTTCGGAGTTTTTCCCTACAAAATCTCACTAAGTCTGCAGCTTCTTTGACCAGTTCTGAGAGGGTGTCCACGGTAGCTGTTCCCTCCTCTAATTGAGCAAGAATTGTCTCCAATCGTTGCATGGCTTGGGTATAGGTATAGTCTTTCATTTTTTTTCAATTCGATTGATTGTACTACTAATTTTTTGATTGGAGGTATGGGTTACGATGGGATCTCCAGGTTCCAAGGTAGTCAAGTGTACGGGGATCCCCTTGGATTCGGTGCGTGTATATCCCTTTTGTAGTAGACTGCTTGGATCCAACTGCCTGCTGCTGCTCTCTAGTTGCGTAAGTCTGTCCTGCTGGCTTTTCAAAAAATGCTGTAAACCTTTCTTCAACTGCTCCTGGCGCTGCTCAAGCCTATTTTTTTCCTGTTTTGCGCCATTCTTTCCAGCTTGCTGCATCCTCATACCCCAGTTTCTCAACTTTTCGGCTTCCCGAGCCAGCTGTGACTTACTCTCTCCTATGATTCGTAAGCTATACCCCTGAAGTTTTTGTCCCACTTCTTTGAAAGTGGATCGGGTGATCCAATCCAGTCTTTGGGCCATGACGCCCAAGCCCTCCTCAAATTCCCGAAAGCTGGAGAGAATAAATTCAGCAACAGCAGTGGGTGTTTTCAGCGGAGTATGTGCCACTAGATCAGCGATCGTTTCATCTCGTTCATGACCTATTCCTGTAAATAGAGGGAGAGGAAATTTGGCAATGGTGACTGCCAGTTGGTAGTCGTCAAAGCAGTCCAGGTCCAGCTGGGCCCCACCTCCCCGAATCAGTACCACAGCATCTAGCTGCAGACGCTCTGCTTGTTGCCCCACCTGTTCCAATGCGGCAATCAGGCTAGTAACTGCTTCATTTCCTTGCATGAGCGAAGGAAAAAGTCTGTGGTAGACGCGGTAGTGGTAGGGGTTTTCCTCAAGTTGATTGATAAAATCTCCGTATCCCGCTGCCGTGGCGCTTGAGATCACGGCAATACGCTGGATGACTGGAGGTAAGGGTAATTTGGCATTGTGTCCTATCCATCCTTCGTTACTGAGGCGGGCTATGGTTTCTTGTCGCAAACGAGCCCGCTCACCTAAGGAGAAAGAGGGGTCGATGTCTTTTACATTGAGGCTTAGGCCATAGACAGGGTGAAAGGTCACGCTCACCTGTGCTAAAACCTTCATTCCATTTTTGAGGGTAGTTCCGGTGACGGTTTCAAATTTGCTTGCAACTGTCCGGTAGGTAAACTGCCAGAGATTGGCTCGAATTTTTGCTTGAACTTGGTTTCCTTGTTTTTCTACTAATTCAAAGTAGACATGACCTTGGGGCGCTTGTCGGAAATCCGACAGTTCACCCACTACCCAGTAGACCGGTTCGAGTTCCGTTTCCAGTACCCGCTGGATGTGCTCGGTGAGTTGAAGAACGGATAGTGAGGGCATGGGTTTAGAGTGGTAGCGCTTGATGAATTTTATGGCTGAGTTCCTTACTTGCTCGAAGCAAGGGTAATCTTACCTGATCCGAGCTAAGAATGCCCTGGTGAAGTAAAAGATTTTTTAAACCAACGGGATTTCCTTCTTGGTACATCAGGCTATTCAGCTCCAAAAGGGAGTAGGCTGCTTCCAGGGAGGCTTTAGAATCGCCTTCAATCATGGTTTTAAACGTATCAGGCAGTGCATTAGCCAATACCGAAATCACCCCAGATCCTCCTATGCTTAGCATGGGCTTGGTGAGAAGGTCATCGCCGGAGAGGAGCAAAAAATCCTTCGGCATGGAAGCGGCGATCTGCATGCATTGCTCCAAGTTCCCACTTGCCTCCTTGATCCCTACAATATTGGGGTGGTGTGAAAGTGTAAGCGTGGTGCTCGCAGTCAAGTTGGACATGGTGCGACCTGGAATGTTGTACAATACCAGCGGCGCTGGAGATGCATCTGCCAAGGCACGGTAATGCGCAATGATTCCTTCCTGTGTAGGTTTGTTGTAGTAGGGACTTACGGATAAAATTCCTGCGACTCCATAAAATTCAGTTGCTTCGATTTCATCCAGAAGCTTTTGGGTTGCATTGCCCCCAAGGCCAAGCATGAGGGGAACTCGCCCCTTGTTGTATTCCACTGCCGCTTTGAGCACCTGGGCCTTTTCCGATGCAGTGAGCGTTGCCGACTCACCCGTAGTCCCAAGCACGACCAGGTAGTCCACACCACCCGCTATTACATGGTCGATAAGGCGTTTTAAGCTTTCGAAATCGATGCTTTGGTCGTCTAGAAAGGGGGTGGCAAGTGCTACTCCAATACCTTTGAATGCGTTCATGGGAAAATGTTAAGGCCTAAGACAAATATACAGTCTTGACGGGGTTTTTAGTGAAAAGGAACAGTAAATACGGATGCGATTGGAAACCAAATTCAACCGCTATAACTTGAAATATTCCTACTTGTTTGGGTAATTTCCTGAACAGGGTGCATGGGCTTTGTAGGTTTAGCATTGTCATGCTTACCAAGCACATCGCCCTAATTTTTTTTGAAAATCGGCAAACAAGTAAAACAAGAACTATATTAAGTTAGATTTATACTTGTAAAGTCCTTTTTTTCTTTCTGTGGAAATTCTAATTATTCTATTACTTGTATTGTTAAATGGCGTTTTTGCCATGGCCGAGCTATCCCTTGTTTCCGCTCGAAAGTTTAAGTTGGAGAGTCTGAAAAAGCAGCGAAAGTTAGGTGCAAAGGAGGCTTTGGCTCTTTCGGAAAACCCCACCAAATTCATGTCTACGGTGCAAATAGGCATCACACTCATCGGTGTTTTATTGGGGGTGTATGGGGGAAAAAACATTACGGATGACTTGGAATCAATGCTGCAACAGATCTCTTTTTTGCAGCCTTATGCGAATACTCTTGCAGTAGGTTTGGTGGTGGTATTGATTACATATCTTTCTATTGTTTTAGGTGAGTTATTTCCCAAAAGGCTTGGCATGACCTTTCCAGAGCAGATTGCCTTGCAAGTGGCCAAACCCATGCTTTGGTTGTCCAAGTTGACTAGCCCTTTTGTTTGGCTGTTGACGATCTCCAATGATTTTTTACTTTGGATTTTTCAAGTCAAAAAGACCTCTGACAGTAGAGTTTCTGAGGAAGAGTTGAAGGCACTTATCAAAGAAAGTGCGGAGGGAGGAGAAATCATGAATATTGAACAGGACATTGTAGAGCGCGTTTTTGAATTGGGAGATCGCCGGATCAATACCCTACTTACGCATCGAAATGAGTTGGTGTTTTTTAATACGACCGACACCGAAGCGGGGGTCCGAAAAAAAATAAGTGAAGAAAAACATTCCGCCTATCCCTTGTGTAAGGAGGGGGATTTGGATCAAATCGTCGGGATGGTGCTGGTGAAGGACCTCTTTGATTCCAGTCTTAAGGAAGGATTTGACTTGAGAAAAATTGCGAAAACCCCACTTTTTTTGAATGAGAGTATGTTTGCTTACCAAGCTTTGGAATCCTTCAAAGCGCATCGTCTTCATTACGGATTGGTTATCGATGAGTACGGGGTCACTGTGGGCATGGTGACCATGGACGATGTGGTAGACGCATTAATTGGAGAGGCCACGGAAATGGATCAAACGGATTACCAAATCGTGGAGCGGGAAGATGGTTCTTGGTTGATTGACGGACAGTATTCCTTGATCGATTTCGAGAAGTTTTTCGATTTTGAAATTTCCTATCAGAACAAAAGTTTTACCACTTTGGCAGGCTTAATCCTACATCAAAGTGGATACATTCCGAATGTGGGAGATACCGTTACCGTTGAAAAACTACGACTTGAGGTAGTAGATAAGGATGGACAACGAATCGATAAGGTGCTAGTAAGTAGGGTCTGAGTGGAATTACCAATTAATTCCATTCCACTACAGTTCATTAGGATTCAGACTTTCCCTTTTTTGATTTCGATCCCTTTTTTTAGGAATTAAAACTGTACCAGTTTCAAAAACTCGGCTTCAGAAACCAAAGGAATACCCAACTTCTGAGCCTTTTCTTTTTTGCTTGGACCCATTTCTTCTCCTTCGATGATGAAGTCTAGATTTTTGGAAACCGAACTCAGGTACTGTCCTCCATGGGCTTGAACAAAAGTGACAATCTCATCCCGCTTGAAGTGATTCAATTTGCCGGAGGCCAAGATTTTTTTTCCTTCAAGGGCATTGCCAAGCGCTACAATTTCACCTCCCTGCATTTCAAAATTCAAGCCTTGAGCTTTCAATTGAGCGATGATGTCGAGGTTAGAAGGTTGAGCAAAGAACTCTTGTAGGCTTTGCACGAGGGTTTCACCTACTCCATTAATTTCTAGTAATTCTTCCGCAGTAGCGGTTTGAAGTTTCTCAAGGGTCCCGAAATGCTTGGCAAGGAGCTGCGCCGTATTCTCCCCGATATTTCGGATGCCTAGTGCAAAAAGCACTTTGTCAAAATCCTGGGATTTGGAAGCAAAAATCCCTTCCATCATGTTGCTGATGACGCCTTCTTGGAAGGTATTGGCCTTCAGTTTTTTGATACGTTCTTGAAGTTCGTCAGGCAAGTTGAGTTGGAGTTCGAGGAGGATGGTGTGGATGGTGCCGTACTTTTTGCTCGCTTCCAAGATCTGTTCAAACTCCACCCTTCGACCTAGGAATATTTCCAGGACCACCGCCACAGGGATGTAGTCTTCCACTTTCATCAATTCCACATGCGTGGCCAGATTCTGCAGTAAAAAGTCAACCATTCCCACATTGGAAGGCACTTTTTTCTTCCAAGCTTTCAGTTGCGCCTGAAAAGCGCGGATCCGATCCCGAAGAGGGAGATGGGTATTTTCTAGGAGGAAATCTTGGATTTGCTTCAAAGAAATTCCCTCTGTGAGCGCAAACAAAACCTTGTCCAAGGAGATGTACAGCAGGCCATTGACTTCCCGTTCGTACTGGTCTTGGCTCATCTCCAGCCCGAGCAGTTCCTGTTGCTTGCTGTCCAAACTGTAGATGTCCGCATAGTTGCGAATGAATCCCTGGTCGATCAAGGCGCGAATTCGTTCCGTACCCATGGAGTCAATGTCCATGGCTCGCTTGCTAACAAAATGTTCGATGCGCCCAAGAATTTGTGGAGGACAGGAAGCGGCATTGGGGCAGTAATGTTTGGCTTCCCCTTCTTTTCGTTCCAAGGTGCTTCCGCATTCCGGGCATTGGCTGATGTAGGCAATGGCTAGAGCGCCGGCTCTTCGCTTTTCGGGATTAACTGCAGTGATTTTTGGAATGATTTCCCCACCCTTTTCTACGGATACAAAATCGCCCACATGGAGATCTAGTCGCTCAATTTCATTTGCATTGTGCAAGGAAGCGCGCTTGATGGTGGTACCCGCAAGTTGTACCGGCGCTAGATTGGCCACAGGAGTAATGGCCCCAGTTCGTCCCACTTGGTAGGTAATGGAGAGCAATTCTGTTTCCGCACTTTCTGCTTTGTATTTGTAAGCAATCGCCCAGCGTGGATTTTTTGCAGTAAAGCCAAGCTCTTCGCGTTGCTGGTAGTCGTTGATTTTGATCACTACCCCATCCGTGTCTAGGGGCAATTCAAACCGCTTTTCCCTCCAAGATTCAATGTAGGCAAATACTTCTTCGATGATTTTTGCTTTTTGGTAGGTAGGGGACACGTTGAATCCCCATTTTTCCAACAGGTGAATCGCTTGATCGTGTCGATTTACTTCCAAGTCATCTCCCAGCAGCTGGTAGAAATAACAGTTGAGCCTACGCTTGGCCACCACGCTGCTGTCCTGCATTTTGAGAGTACCTGAAGCGGCGTTCCGTGGATTAGCAAGTAGGGCGTCGCCCTTGGCTTCTCGCTCCGCATTGATTTTTTCAAATTCCTTGAGGGGTAAAAAAATCTCACCCCGAACTTCAAAGCGGCTTGGAATGGAATCTCCCAATACCTGCAAAGGAATGTTTCGGATGGTCTTCACATTTGCAGTGACATCGTCTCCTTTGGTGCCATCGCCACGGGTTACCGCCCGTACAAGCTGTCCATTTTCGTAGACGAGTGAGATGGCGACTCCGTCAAACTTCATTTCACAGAAGTATTCGTAATTGGTATCACCCAAACCTTTGACAATGCGCTCATCAAAAGCGGTTAATTCCTCTGCCGAGTAGGTATTGCCCAAGGATAGCATGCGGGACTCATGCGCAACTGTCTGAAATTCTTTGGTGATGGTGCCACCCACGCGCTGGCTAGGGCTATCGGACTGAAGTAAGTCTGGAAATGCTTTTTCCAAGCGAATTAACTCTTCTAGCAGCTGATCAAAATCGTAATCAGAGATTTCTGTACGACTTTCTTGGTAGTACAGCCGATTGTGGTAATTGAGCTGTTGGGTGAGTTCTTGGATCCGAGTTACGGCTTCAGCGTGGGTCATGCAAGGCTAAAATTTCTACCCTAAAAATAAGGGTTAAGGCTTAAGAAATTGCGCTTTAAAAGTATTAATACCTTCATTTTTTTGAATGGATTCCGAATCCACGAGGAAATGCCTTTGTACGGATTTTATAGCGCACTTGGGTTACGGGCTTCCCTTGAATTTTCTATCTTTGTGTTTTAGTTTCAGAAAAAGCAGTTGCTTTTTCTAGGAGCGATACGACACCCACATGAGCGACACCAAATTTAAACGCTATACTGTTACCTCAGCTTTGCCTTATGCGAATGGACCACTTCACATTGGTCACTTGGCAGGCTGCTACATTCCATCTGACATTTATGTGCGCTACTTGCGGTCCCAAGGCAGAAATGTGGCCTACATCTGTGGCTCCGATGAGCATGGCGTAGCGATTACCATCAAGGCAGCAAAGGAGGGCAAGACGCCTCAACAGGTCGTGGATCATTACCACGAGATGATGAAGGGGAGCTTTGAGCAATTTGGGATTAGCTTCAACCATTATTCCCGAACTTCTGCGCCCATCCATCACGAGACAGCTCGGGAATTTTTTACGAATCTGTACCAAAAAGGGGAGTTTCTAGAGCAAACTACCGCTCAATATTACGATGAGGAGGCAGACCAGTTCCTTGCTGACCGCTACATCGAAGGCACTTGCCCTAAATGCAGCAACGAGCACGCGTACGGAGATCAGTGCGAGAAATGTGGGACTTCACTTAGTCCCACCGATTTGATCAATCCAAAGTCCAAGTTGAGTGGGAGAACTCCCATTTTGAAGGATACTACCCATTGGTTTTTGGACTTGGCTCGCTACCAGAATTTTTTGAAAAAATGGGTTTTAGAGGAGCACGGGAATGATTGGAAAAATAATGTCTTGGGCCAATGTCGCTCCTGGCTTGAAGCCGGAGATGGGCTCCAAGCTAGATCGATGACACGAGATTTGGAGTGGGGTATTCCCGTTCCACTTCCCACTGCCAAAGGAAAAGTATTGTATGTTTGGTTTGATGCCCCAATCGGCTATATCTCTGCTACCAAAGAGTGGGCAAAAGAGAAAGGAATTGATTGGGAGCCTTACTGGAAAGACAAGGATACCAAACTTGTTCACTTTATTGGTAAGGATAACATTGTATTTCACTGCATCATTTTCCCGGCGATCTTAAAAACCCACGGAGGCTATATTCTTCCGGACAATGTGCCTGCGAATGAGTTTTTAAATTTGGAGGGAGACAAGATTTCTACTTCCCGAAATTGGGCCGTCTGGCTTCATGAATACTTGGAAGAATTTCCAGGGCAGCAAGATTTACTTCGGTATGTGCTGACAGCCAATGCACCAGAGACGAAGGACAATGATTTTACTTGGAAGGATTTTCAAGTAAGAACTAATTCGGAATTGGTGGCCATCTATGGCAATTTTGTGAATCGTGCTGTGGTGCTCACGCAAAAGTTTTTTGATGGAATTGTGCCTGCACGAGGAGAATTGCGGGGAATTGATCAGGAGGTTCTCCAGGAGCTCGAAGGTTTTCCAGAAAAAATCGCTGCTTCAATTGAACGTTTTCGTTTCCGAGAAGCGCAGGGCTTGATGATGGATTTGGCCCGAATGGGAAATAAGTACTTGGCGGATACCGAACCTTGGAAAGAGGTCAAAACAGATGTAGCCCGCACCCAGACCATACTCAATATTGCATTGAATGTAGCAGCCAATTTGGCAATCTTATCTGAGCCATTCTTGCCATTTACCGCCCAAAAGCTGTACCGCACCTTTGGGATGCAAGCCACAACCTGGGCGGATGCGGGAAATGGAAATTTGATTCAATCCAATCGAGCTTTGGGAGAAATTGGACTCCTTTTTGAAAAAATTGAAGATGAAGTAGTCGAGAAACAAATTCAGAAACTTGTAAATGCTAAAAAAATGAATGAAGCTGCTGAACTCCCAGTTCCTGCAATGAAAGAACTGATTACCTACGATGATTTTGCGAAGCTAGACATGCGCGTGGTGACGGTACTTGAGGTGGAGGCGATGCCTAAGTCCAAGAAGTTACTCAAACTGAAGGTGGATACTGGCTTGGGACATCGTACCGTTTTAAGCGGTGTTGCTGAGCATTTTGATCCTCAATTTTTGGTGGGCAAACAAGTAACGATGTTGATCAACTTGGCTCCGCGAACTATGATGGGAATCGATAGCGAAGGGATGATCTTGATGGCGGCAGATAAGGATGGCAAACTGAAGTTGCTCCAGTCACACGAGGTAACCTCCCCAGGTTCAGTGATTTCCTAAGGAGTAGCAAATCACAAAAAAAGGAGACAAGTTTTTGTCTCCTTTTTTTGTTTGCATCAAGTTCAGGTTTCAATTTGTTCTCGACCTTAATTGGATTTTACAGCTCCTTTGGGCATCTCGAATAGATCACTATCCAGTTCTTCTTTGACTAAAAACACATCCGAGAAGCTGGTTTGGTAGCGGATTCGTTTGCTTGAATCATTTTCGATTTGGTAACCCGTGATGACGCGTGGGAAGATCAAACCCCCTGCATCGCGGTAGTCTTCGTATTTCAAGGCTTCTTGTACTTGATTTCCCTTATCGTAAAAAGTAACCGCAAATAGTACCCAAGCCAACTGTCCTGTAGTTGGGTCAATCAAGAGTTCATAGCGGTTGGAAGGCCCTATTAGTTTTCCATCTTTCACTTTTGCTTCCAGTGTAGGATAGCTGATCCCATTGAATACTCTGTTATCTAATGGGGTGATGTTCACCAAAGTATCGGTAAGTGCGTAGGGGATACTCAGGAATGTCGAATACAAGTTGTTGTAGAAGCGTACCGAATTGCCAGGAAAGGATTGTCGATTGGGGCTTATCCAAACTTGCTCCCCGTCATTTCCAGCTTGAAAAAGGTCTGCATCAATGCGCACCCTGCCATCTTGGAGGTCGATGTAGTGATTTTCCCATTCCAAGGTGGTTTCATGGACCATCGCAAAAGATAAGGATTTGGCATCCACCCACTGTTTCCAATCTCCATGCGCTTCCAATACCTTTTTGAAGTGATCAGGCTGTTGGAGTCGTGGATCAGGCCCTTGATTTTTTTCCTGACAGGAAAATAGAGCGAACAGAAGTACTGCTGGAAAAATAAGTTTAGACAGATTCATAAGCGGTAAAATTTTCTAAATATACCAAAACAGCGAGATGTTCATCGATTTTGAAAGGCGATAATCAAATGGTCTTAGCAATTTTTAAAAAAAAGTAGATGAGGTATTCGAAGAAATAAAAATACTATTTAGATTTGTTCCAAATAAAAATAAGTTCGTATGTGGAAGCCCATCCGTCAATTCCTCAATGACATTCACTTGTATGCTGGTTTGCTTAGCGCAGTCATCGTCATCGCGGTATGTTTCACTGGGACGCTGTATGTCTACAACACGGAGATACGGGAATTTTTTGATTCTGAGCGCTATTTTGCCTCAGGCCAAGGGACTCCCAAAACTCTAGAGGAGTTAAAATCTGGTCTTCAACCGCTTCAAAAAGGCAAGTTGGTGGGTGTCACTACCTACTCGGTAGCCGACAGGACGGTACAGTTTCAAGTGAAAGCGGCCGGCGAAGAGAAAGCCACCACCTATTTTGTAGATCCTTACACTGGGGAAGTGCTGGCGGACAATACCAAGAAAACCGCATCTGAGGAGTTTATGGGCTATGTATTTTCCTTACACCGCTGGTTGCTTTTGGACAAGGTGGAGGCGCCCATACTAGAAAGTATGACCAACCAAGAATTGGGTCGCTTAATCAATGGAATAGCCACTTCCTTATTTCTTTTAGGCGTGCTTACTGGAATTTTCCTTTGGCTTCCCAAAAAAGCTAAAAATTGGAAACAAGGATTGTCTGTAAAATGGTCTAGCAATTGGAAGCGGATCAACCATGACCTTCACAATACTTTGGCCTTTTACTCGATCCTCGCGCTGTTTATCATGGCGGTGACGGGTCCCTACTGGTCGTTTGGATGGTACAAGACGGGTTGGCAGAAAACCTGGGATACCTACCAAGCTCCCAAAGAGGAGAAGAAGGAGGATAAGTCCAAAGAATCGAGTACTGCCGAGCAGGTTGTGGAAGATTCTACCGCTATCCCTGAACCCCTAGTAATCTCTCTTGATGAAGCCCTCGCAGCAGCAAATCAGCATTTGTCCTATGCTGGGGTGGTTAAACTTACCTTACCTGAAGATTCGCAATGGGATCTTTCGGTGAGCAAGTCTCGAACTGGATTTTTTGCGAGAGCGGGAGCAGATCAACTGAAATTGAATGCACAAACCTTGGAATTAAAGGAGAAGGTGCTCTTTGGGGAACTTCCGGTTCGCCAACAGATTGGGAAGTCTGTAAAGGCCTTGCATACTGGAGAGATTTTTGGCCAATTCACCAAATTCCTCTGGGCTGTAGCCTGTGCCATTGCCACTTCACTTCCCATCACAGGAACCATGATCTGGTTGAACAAGCGAAAGAAGAAGAGAGTTATTAGTGATTGATTTTTAGTATTGATAATCAATTAATTAGAATTTATACTTGCAGTAAAAACCGTTGATTTTGATTCCCAACTGCAATGTTTACTGCAAGTTTAAAATCTTCTATCCAACTAGGTGATCCCCCTACCTTCCTAATAAATTAGAGGAAGTAAAAATCATTTTTCAGCTAATCGTAATTGAACGATTAGGGCCTTGATAGAATTTCCATCATCTTCTAAGGTGCCACTTACATAGTTAAAACTCTAAGAATAAGGGCTGACTTTTTCATAAACCTTCTGCAATGTTAAAGTTAAAACGTAATTTTTAACCTGTCGCAAAGAAGTAGCTCTAAACCCTAGACATCTATCGAATCAGGAGATTTTAATTTTTTTGATAAAAACTGTCACACTTGTAATCTTCCAGGGATTATCTCCTTAGATAAAACTAACGAGAAACTCTTTCATGGATCAGAACTTCGAATTTTACATAAATAGGATAATCCGAGAAAAATATTCAGAAACGGAGCAGATTGGCTTGAATGCGCTATTGGATTCTCTACCCAAGGATCAAGAGCAAATTTTTAAGGATATTATATCGCTGATTAGGCAAGGAAAGCTTGTTGCTATCTTCAAAAAGTGGGAGGGAGAGCAGGTTTTTTTCAGGATCAATCCTTCAAATAAAGAAAAAAACTTCAATCAAGATATTCGAGACTGTCTTGTTGCAGTTAGGCTTTGTACTTTTCTCCTTCATATGAAGGATATCTCCAGTTTTCTTCGGATGACAGGAAGTCATTTTTCCAAAGTTGTTCTCGTCCAATTTCTTGAAAAATCCAAAGCTTCATTCGATGACCTTCACTTTCTATGTTGCTATCTTGACTCCTTTTTTTTAGGGGAAACACCTTATTCGTTAATGGATTTGGGTCTAGAGCCTGGGGAAATTCTAAGTATTTTGAATAAGGTATATCAAAACAAGTTTATTCCACAGCAACAAGAGTTGATCGCGATGGCATTGGAAAAAGGAAGTATCACTTTAGAAGCATTGCCTTCAGAAAGGTTGGTTAAGCTACTCCGAAATGAATTCATTGAGGTAATTCAACCGGAAAAAAGAACTTCAAAAGGATTGTATTGGGAGTTACAGCATGATTCTTTACCAAAAGTGCCTTTGTACTTTAACCGCGGTGAAACTGCTTTTTATGAGGTTTTCTGCAGATTAATTGCCACACCTCGAAAAACTAACCAATCCCTTACTCTTCTTCTTTATGGTCTGCCAGGAACTGGGAAAACAGAATTCGTACACCAAGTTGCAAAAATTTGTAAACTGGAAATCATGCAGATGAACTTCTCAGAAATTCATAGCAAATGGGTGGGGGAAACGGAAAAGAACATAGCAAAAGTTTTTGAGATCTACGCTAAAAAGCGAATCCAGAGTAAATCACCAGTCATTTTATTAATTAATGAAGCAGATGGATTGATGAGCAAAAGGGTCGAAGTGAGCACTAGCAACGATGCCTTTCACAATCAAGTTCAAACAAAAATGCTGGAAGAACTGGATCGTTTTGAAGGGATTTTGGTTGCTACTACCAATCTAAAACATCACTTAGATTCAGCATTTTTTAGGCGATTTCTATTTTGTCAAGAAATCTCTATGCCAGATACCCAGACCCGTAGTCGTATCCTAGATGACTCTATAAAACTGGGAAGTTTGCCGGCAGCAGTTAAACCATTATTGCAGCACCTTTCTTGGAGCCCTGCGCAGCTTAGAAATATAGAGCGTAAAATCAGGCAATTTCAATTTTTGGATTTGTTAGATCCAGCACTTATCCAATGGCTGTTTGAACAAGAAGGAATTTTATCTCAAGGGGGGAATTTGGGTTTTGCTCAAAAAAAAGTTTAGAAAGTTGTCACAAACGGAGTATACCCGGCCTTATATTATAAAAACATTAATCTCTTTATTATGAACAATTTCTTAGCGTTTTCCGATTACGGCAGGGTAGAAAAGCTGGATGCAATCAGCTTTCGAGTGTACAGGGACAGGCATGATTATACCAACATGTCCATTCCCTACGGTTTTGGTGAAATTAGCAGTATCATTTGGCAGGGTAGTAGGTTGCATCTACGAACAGAACAAGGAGTTTTATTTATCTTCAGTGACTTTTGGGATTACGAAAGGATTTGATTAAGTATCATTAAGAAGGATTTAACTTTATAAATTTTAATTATGTCAAAACGAATTTCAAATACAGCCAATAAACAGTTTTTGGAACAAATTCAATCAAGCCTAAAAAAACTTTTCCCCACTTGGGCTGAAAATGAAAGCCAAAGTATGGTAAAAGCCATTTTCAGATGGAAAGGATTCATTCATCATGAGGATTTAATTTCTATTGTAAGCGAAACTTACCTCAAAATAGAAAGTAAAGGAAAGCTAAATGAACCTCCCGGGTACTTCGCTACGATTTTTAAGCGTAAAGTTTTAAAAAAATTAGGCAAAAAGGATTATGAAGAAGGCTTATGGGACCCAGAAGATTATCAGGAGGGAGAAAATTTATTTGAGAAAAAAAGTTCTCCTAGAAAAAGGGAATTTATCCAATATGATGGGGAAATGAATGAACAAGATTCAATTCAGGTAAAAAACGCGATTGAAACAGAATTTGGAGCTTTTGACCAATTGGATTCACGTCAAAAAATAGATGGATTTTTCAAGTTAGTTCTAAAGCACAAGTTGCTTTCGGCCAAGGAAGGGGAGTTTTTTGAAGCGATGAAGCAGGCGGCATTGTCTACTAAACAGGCTGAAAACACTTCAAATTGGAGAAAGATCTACTGGGAAGAAGTGAATCAAATCCTCCAGAAATCGGGGATTCAAGTTTCAAATGATTATTTCCGAAAGATAAAACAACGAGTACTTACGCAATTGAATAAAAAAATTTCTACGCAAGGAAGAGAGCTGTTGAGTTTTTACGATATGGAAAAGGAAAATGTACTACAAATACTCTTGCGATTGTTCGAATCTATCCCTCTGCCTAACCTACACCTCCCAGTTCCTTCCTACCGATTTTCGATGGAGGAATTAGAGAAAATGATTTGGTTGAAAACAGAAGTATTCGAAAAAAATGGATATTCCTTCCAGGCCAACCGTTTTCCAGAAGTATACTACTGTGATTTTAAGGAAGTAAAAGACTTTATCCCTAGTCAGGCCTGGAGGGATGTAATCACGCCGGATGAATTGGGAGTATATTTTGATTTTTTCCAATCGGCAGATGGGGATCCTAAAAATGCATATTTCGGGGGAAGAAGTCGAGAGGGTAGAATTGTTCTCTTTAAGGACAGGATTGAAGCTTTTTGTTCAAGAAATCCAAGGTTCACCGAGGAAGACGTTCGATTTGTCGTATTGATGCATGAATTGGGACACTGGTTGAGTCACTGGGCCCTCTCTTCAGGTATACGCTGGATACATGGATATCATTTTTCAAATTCCTTTACCCATGAAGCATTGGCACAATTGATTGCGTACTGGTGTTGCAAAGGCAATCCAGCACAAGAGCAGGTCCTTTTGGTCCTAAGCCCCAAGGATGATCAAGGGAAGATAGACTCTTCTAAGCCGTATGGGGCTTATGAATCCTTAAAGAGTTTTGACGAGGGGGTGATCCTTCAAAAACTGGATCAATTGCGAAAATTTTGGATGGTTACCGATTTGAAAATGCTAGCTTTTCTCCAATCCGACATGGTGGAAATGGCCCAATGGATTACTGCTACTAAAAAGAAAGCGAATGGCCCAGTTTGGGAAGAATATTTGGATAAAGGATTGGGCGATTGGTTAGATTCCTTTGCATTGGTGGAGGGATGGGGCGACTCTGAAGTTTATGACACCCTAGAATTGGGAGAGGATTATTTAAAAACTGGAAAAAATTATGGACTATTTTAAATCTGAACAAAAATGAAAAAAACACTGAGTATTATTCCCGAAAACCCATTTTTAGTCTTAATTGGCCTCAATCCAACCAAAGAAGCGATAAAGAATCAAGCGGTTTTTTCAAGGGATGAAGCATTTTGGAATTTACTAATTTCTGCTGGGATATTAAAAAACACAATAAAGCAATTGGATTTGAAAAAAAGAGCTTCTGCTGCATTTTTAACCCAAAACCACTCCGACTATAGCCTTGGGTTTGCAGATTTACTACCTCTGATAGATGAAACAGATTCCAAAAAAGTGAAAGTACCTAAAGGTTCCGTTGAAGAGTTGTTTAGAGCTACGCCTAACTTGAAAAATGCAAAGCGGATTGCACTATTAGGACAAAAGGTGGTCGATGCTTTTTCTAAAGAATATGAATCTAATCTAAATAAATGGAATAGTATTGATAAAGTAGGAGATAAAAAGCAGTTTGGATCTATTGGCAAAATAGAAATTGAAGGTAATGAAATTGAAGTTTTTGCAATGCCATTTCCTGTAAATAACAGCATTGAAAAAAAGTATGAGTTTTATTCTAAGCTCCTTGAATAATTTTAGAATGAAGCTTTTTTGGTTTTGATTCCCAACTGCAATGTTTACTGCAAGGATAGTTGAAGTTCTGAGTAGTCTTTTTCACCCTCTCAGGTACCACCTATACTTTCTAAAAAGTGTAAGGAAGTTCATAAAAATTCACCAATCGGAAATTTACGATGTGACCCTTGACAAAATTTCGATCATCCTCTCAGGTGCCACCCACATCAATCATTGAATAACCAAAGTTTTATTGACTATCTAAAAGCTAATACACATCTTTAAAATCCAATTTATAAGTGGTTCGAAAAACGGAGTACTTACACATGGATTAACACATCGCAACAAGCACCCTATTCTCCAACTGCAATTGCTTTGTGGTATTGGTTTTGTGTCCTTTTTGTACCTTTAGAACGAACCTCAGGTGTCAGATTATAGCCTCCCTTTGTTTTTTTCTAAGCCAATTCTTCCTAGCGAAACCTTGTAGGAGGCAAGAAGGCCTTCGTTGTTGTAAAGTAAGAGTTCGTGATTCGCTTTGTTAATGACAATTTTGTCTAATCGCTAATTTACTTTCAGGAGAAAAGAAATAACCGATCAATCCAAAAATTGCTATTAATACTAGTGACCAAACAACTTTTTTATCCGTGTTAATTGAGCCTATGGTTAACTTATCTCTGGTGTATAAACACATTTTTCTTGTCTAAAAACAAACGATTTAATTAAATCTAAAAAAGAAAAAGGCAACAGCAGCCCATTTCTTATCAATCCCCTTTGCATATCCAATTGTTGAATAGTTGCTGTTTTGGACAGTACCATCATCTTTGATATAGCCTATGGTTGAATAATTGCTATTTTGAATAGTCCCATTGCTTTTTACATACCCAACAGTGGAATAGTTACTATTTTGGATCGTTCCGTCGCTTTTAATATAGCCTATGGTTGAATAGTTGCTATTTTGAATGGTTCCATTTGATTTGATGTACCCAACGGTCGAGTAATTACTGTTTTGAATGGTACCGTCGGATGTAATATACCCGGTAGTTCCGTAGTTACTAGATTGGATTGTTTGACCTTTCGCTGTCGCAAATGCGAAAAAAATCAAGGCGATTACCAGTAGTCTTTTCATAATTTTCTTGTTTAGTGAAATGAATTTTAGTTTTAAAATAAAAAAAAATAAACGCAGAATTTTTAATTGCAATAGTCTTTATATATATCCATGTAGTCAAAAATAATGGATAAAGCTTCCTCCTGCATATCTTTTTCCAATCCTTTATTTTCTCTAACGCTATTTGTTAGTTTGTAGACTTTACACCAATCAGAATCCATTGCTTGCTGGGCGTGAATCAAGGCCCAAACAATGTTGACTGTATAGCTTTCTTCATTTCTATATTTCGCCAAGTCAGCCCATTTCGTAGCTTCAGCCACATCGAAATAATTATCTAAAGCTTTCAAGTAGGCATAGGAGATTAAGGTTTCTGAATTTGGATTTCCGTTCAATGAAAATCCGATATCTTTTTGTTGGAGATATTCAAGAAAAATCGCCGCATTATTTTTTTCCTTGAAATCAATTCTCCATCCAGAATTGGCTATTTCGTTTATTAAAGCAATTTTTACATCAATTGGATTAGATTTTTCATATAAATAATTCATTAAATCAACCGATATATCTCCATTTGATTTGCTGGCTAATTGGATAATCGCATAATCTTTGTAGGCATTGCTTATTTGTGTTGATGTTAAAGGAGAATCTGCTAGTAGGTTTTGATTCACTAGTAAACCGAAAACAACTGCTAGGAATAGTTTACGTTTCATTTTTTTAATTCTTTATATTTTTTTGTTTTGTAAAATACTCTTTATTTCTAAACCCTCTATTTTTTGCAGAAAATACCAGACTTCTCTCGATAAGATTTGATGGAGAGTTCACAAGACTCCTCATCTGGAAATTCGTTTAGAAAGTGGATTAATTTCATATTCTCAGGCGCTTGAATACCTAGTTTTGGTTTTCTGTTTTGTCAGTGATTGTTTTTTGTTTCGGAAGCTGGTCTGTCCCCCCGTTGGGATTTTCAATAATATCTTCGAACCATTGAAATGCTTGGGTTCCATATATTTTGTCATCGATATAGTAGGCACCAACTCCCATTTGCCTGCCACTTTTTGACAGGATGTTTTCCTTGTGGCCTGGAGAATTCATCCATTGCTTAATTACCAAGGCAGCAACTTGCATATAAGTACTTCCATTTTTCGGGAAATTATAGGCGATGTTTTCTGCAATATGTGGATTAGTTATCCCTGCGAGTTTTCCACGATCACCGGTACTCTTGCGGGAAACATCAATAGAATTGTAATGTGAAAAAAAACCAGTGGTTGCCATTTTAAGTGAATGATTGTATGCAGCGACTTCTAAAAATTTATGATACCGCATTGGAGGGATTCCTGCCTTGGATCGTTCTTCATTCGTTATAAAAAACAATGCAGCATCGAGTAATAAGTAATCTGGATTTGAAATTGAAAAAGGCTCATTGAAACTTTGATTTTGCCGAAAATTCCGATGATCCCATTTTTCGTAATCTTCTACTTTCCACAAACTTTGACCAAAAGAAATGTTCACAAAAATTAGTGAAATTATTAAGGAAAGAAAGTTTTTCATGCTTGAAAAGTACTTTAGATGTAAGTTTGGATAAAAGGATAATTTCATTTCTGTTTAAATTAGGATTTAGAATCAATTATGAATAAGTCAAAGTCAACAAAATTTTAGACCTTACCTTTTTAAACACATGCAAAGGAGGCAAAACAAAAATTTTCGATATCTTATAGATTAATGAAGAACCTTTTAATAAGAACTCTAACTTCATTAACAACGGATATTTTTAAGTTAAATTATCATTTAAGATTTATTTTTAAAGCAACTCGAACAGTACAGTCCATCTTCAGAAAAATTTTATGCTGAAATAACTCAAGAATCTGTTGAAGAAAGATTGGATAATCACATTGCCAAAGCCTATGGAAAACATCGATTTACAGCCAAGGAATCAGACTGGGGATTATATTTTGATTTCACTTTGCCACTTTTTCTCTAGAGGTAGTAGGTGCCTCTAGCAAGCAAAGGCATAAAAAAACCTCCCAAAACTCATTGGGAGGTGTAATGTAGGTGGACTGTGGGCCGCAGACCGTGGACAAAAAAATTACTTCTTCATTCCCATCTAGTCTATCCCAAAGTAGAGATGATCAAGCGAAGGCCGAATACAAAGCTATTTTCGTCCAAGTCAATCGCAGCGAACTTGTAATTGGATTTGGAAATAATTGGATCAATTTCTAGAATGTGAGATCAATTTTTGACTCTTGCTTTCCATGTCGCGTTGTAGGCATGGAGCCACCTTTCGCTTTGTAAATAATGGAATAAGCCTTCTTCAACTGCTATCTCAAAAGGTACTTTTAAAAGCACCGCACGGGATTTTTTTGGATACGTTACTGGAACTTCTACTGAAACTTCGTTAAAGTCTTCAAATTCTTTAACCTTAAGACTGCATGGGTTGAGCGCTAAAGCATACCTGCTTTCTTTGTTTCCCAATAAATATTCTGATCCACTCCAGGTTACTTTAGATTTTTTATTCTTCAAAGCCAACCGTATTCGCTCCGAGCCCATAAAAAAATCATCCTCAAATACTCTTGTCCCATCTTCTGTTTTGAACATCAAATAGAAACTTTCCTTAGCTACTTCTGGATAAATAGGAAAAGCAATGACACTCATGAAGAAATTTAAGCCGTAAATGCTAGCCTTTTCTTTAAAAGTCAACTCTTGTCCAGATTCAATTCTCGCCATGTAATCAGCAGAATTAGTAGTATAAATGTTCAGTGATTGTGGAAATAAGGCGATGGTGAAAATGAATAGGGAAACTAGCGATGCATATAAATAGTTGACACCTTTTAATCTCCAAAAAATAATTCCAAAAAATAGAATCACTAGCCCAAGATAACCAAGGTAGGTTTCCCAGGTAGCAAGCCAACTGAACAATAACAATGAAGCAAACCAAATAAGAATAGAAAAAATAATTTTCAACTTCCTAAAGATCAATTGGTTATTCTTGATAAGTGTTATTTAATTATGGAGGATTATTCCGTAAATGCTATTATTCAAGGACTAATTCTCCTCTACTGTAATTAATTTTTCAGAATTAAAAATCTGAACAGGTGAAATTACTAATTCGTCGTAGGGTATGTTTCCTTTATACCTTTCGTTTAATTGATTTTGAACTTGCTTCGAAGTGAGGTCAAAATCTGACAATCTTTCAAGTTCACCCAGTTCTATGTTTAAAGCTTCTTTATATATTTTCCAAACTAATTCAGAACAGTATAACTTTTCGTCAGACCATCCAAAATACCTATCGTAACTTTTACCTTTAAATTTTCCCCCAATGGCCTTCATTTTTACAAGGGCTTCCTCGGTTAAAATCTCATCTGAATTATTAATTCGCTTCACAACATATTTTCCATCTAATCCATCATTAATCCAATCAGTTAATGGTGTTAATTTAACCACAGAACTAGCCTCATAAACAAAATATTCAGCATTTGCTTCATCTAAGTAAATAATGCCCATGTGGGAATATTTTGAATGAGTTGCTGCCTGTATTGATTCACTTTGAGATGATTTTGATGTCTGAAAGATAATATCACCATTTTGTAATTCAACACGTTCAAATTCATAAGTGTGTGTTTCATACCATTCTAAGATTATGTAAATTCCAAAAATTGAAATTCCAAGAATTAGCAAATTAAGCAGCACAAATTTCCAATTTTTAAATTTGATGTGTAGAATTAAAAAAGTGACAAATAAAATTATGGAGCCTAAAAATAGAAAAAATGAAGTAGCAACATCAAAAAAGAGAAAAAATAGAGTAGTCATGAGAGCTAAAATATTAGCTATTGTTGCAAAAATGGGGGACTTTAACAGTTTCATAATTCTACTTTTTTTTGTTTCTAAAGTTTCTTTAGTGTGTTGGATTCTCCTGTTGCGCCCATGGGATGGGAATATTGACTACATGCTGTTATAGGAATTATTAAATCCACTAACACTGTATTTCCATAAAGTATTGGTAAATATAAAATAACTTAATGTTCATATCGTAGTATTTGCAGTTATCGAGACACAAGGAGAATATCATTAATTAAACCGATAAATGATAGACCGAGACAATTTAAATTTTCTGTCTCTTGATAATTTTCTAGGCACTCACTGTTTTTAGAAGTTTATCGGTCAAACTGCGATGAATCGCTACTATGTTTATACTTTTCCACAACTTTTTGTAATCAATAACCGTTTTTTGCAATTCTAACTTACACATTTTATCCAGTAATAATCAAAAAAACAATTTAACTACGGTAAGATCCTGGCCATAAACTTTACAATGTCCAGCCTTTTGATGATAATTGCTTCTTACAATTTGAGCAGAAGCCTGTTAATTCGTCTGTGTGATTTTTGCCATTTGCATCCCTCATCAAACAAGTCTTTACCGAACAATGTGGAAGACCTTGCGTATGTCCTAGTTCGTGAATTGAAAGTTTAGAAAATGGCTCCAATAAATTAGCTTTTGAAAGTCTAAAAGTCGAGACCACACATGAACTGCCAGGTTGATAACCAAGTCCCATAATACCATAGTCTTGAATCTCACCTTTGGTATGGCTAATATCTTTATCGGTTAGTCCTATGGTTACATGTCCCTTTGGTGTAATTGTCCCTAAAAATTTTATCAAAGAGTCGGCACGATACCTATTTCGTTTTTTGTAGTAGGCGGCCTCTGGTAGAGCTATAGATTCATTAACTTCAATGTGTGGATAAATTTTTTGCAATTCATCATGAACAAATGTCACATTACTTTTCGGAATTCCGTTAAAGGGTTGTAAATGGATCACAATTGGTTCATTAACTTCGGCCTTGTAATTACAAGACAGGAATGAAGTCAAAATGAAGATGATTAGGATTATTTTTTTTGTAGTTATGTCCATGTTCATATTAAAGGTTCTTGGTATTTAGCTCCATGTAGCGTTCTAAGGGAGAGGAACATAAAAAGAAACTGTTAGAAAAATTTAATTAAATATTGTGGCTAACGTTTTGCGCTTAAGCGATGTTGCCTTGTGTTGTGCCTGCGGCAAGGCAATATTGCTTAAACGCCGTTAGCGGCTTTTTAATTTACAGGGCTCTCTAGCCTCATCTTCCATCCAATTGTTTATGCGTCCAGAATTAAAATAAACCTTCAAATAATTAAATGTGAAAGAAAACAACCCCATTCTTTTGTATTGATCCCAATGCACCATTTCGTGTGTAATTATTGAGCAGGGGTCATTTGGATTTTCGTTTTCATATGTTGACTCTATAAATATCCCAAAAGGAGGTATGGTGCCAGCCATCTGATTCCCGGGAATATCAAAGGGCAGGTAAATAACAAATGGATGCTTAAAACTATTCAAGATTAGAATAATTACTAGAAACAAGGAGGGTATAATAAAACGTTTTTTGAAGAATCTTGCTTTAATAGACATTGTAATTTAATGGTTGTTAAAGTTTCGTGTGTAGGTTATGTTGCCTTGTTTTACCCTTGGAGTTAAGGCATTTTGCTTGTGGGCTGTTAAATAAAGGGTTCGTTTTTTTTAGAAACGAATAAGTTAAATTGACTTGTCGATAGGACGTAAACACTACTAAAGTCTGCGTTTTTCTCCTTTACCTCACCTTTGTCATTTGTCTCATAGGTCATGAGGTCAATATCAATTGTATTCATATTTCGACACTTTGAGCATTGATGCAGGTTGACTCTGATGTGCTCAGAATTTGGACTTTCTAGTTTTCTAAAATTCAATATTTTTTCAATATCTGTATCGATGAGGACCTTAGCAGCATCTTTATCATCAATAGCTAGTCGTAAATCGAAATTAATATCCTCAGCCCATCTGTTGCAATCCTCGCAAAAAACCTCTTCATGCATTACCGCTAAACCACCTAGTGCTCCTGCACCTAAAATACCAATTGCTTCTACAATCCAAATAAACCAAAGAAAGCCCCCCTTTACTGTAGTTCCGAATAGCGTGAAATAGCCATCAACTGAAATTGATTTTGCCATCTCAAATACGAAGGATGGGCTCTGCAAAATATCTAAAAGTTCCATTGGTAAATCCTCTTTTTGAATCAGCACATATAGAAAAGTGGACCAACTTGCATAAATTCCAAAAAGCCCAGTAATTATTCCGTAAACAATTGAACTACTGGTGCTCCTACATTTTGATAAACGAATTACAATCTTTTGGACAATAACAATTCCAATTAAAAGTCCGATAAAAACCAATAAAGTAAAATATACAAAAGGATTGTATACATCTATGTAAGCATATATGATGCTTAGGAGTATTACTAAAATAGGGCCTAATACTATCCCAAAAATAAAAGTATTACCGGGTTTTCCTGAAAGTTTGTACTCAGTATTCATATTGAGATTCATTTAGAATGCCTACTCTTTATCGGATTTTTGGCTTCCTCCGTTTTAAACATACTCATCACGTTTTGCAACTTCTTTATGTGGTGATTTCAGCGCACTTCACTGCTAGCTCAGTAAATATTTGGACAGAATTACATCACGCGGTTTAACCACCTAACTACCACCTTTGGATTTGTACAGTTTTAGGTTGCTAAGGTAATCATTTGATTATGGGTTTATCTCGATTAGTACACCGTTATCAACCGCCTTGTAAATTTCATCTATTTCATCATTTGTAAGTGCGATACACCCTTTAGTCCAATCATACCATCTTTGAAATCTTTTGTAAGGGCCATATTCATTTCCTAGACCATGGATTAGCACATCGCAACAAGCACCCCATTCTCCAACCGCAATTGCTTTGTGGTATTGGGTTTGTGTCCTTTTTGTACCTTTAAAACGACCCTCAGGTGTCAGATTATCGCCTTCCTTTGTTTTTTTTCCTAAGCCAATTCTTCCTAGCGAAACCTTGTAGGAGGCAAGAAGGCCTTCGTTGTTGTAGAGTAAGAGTTCGTGATTCGCTTTGTTAATGACAATTTTGTCTGCTTTTTGCCCTTGCTGTAGTTTTTGTTCCGGAAAAAAGTAATAAACGATCAATCCGGAGAGGATCACAACTAATGTCAGCCAAATTATTCTGCTTTTTTTCATAAGTAAGCGGGGGTTGAGTATTGAATAAATACACCAAAAATCTGTCTCGTTTTCCAATAGGCATACAGTTTTTGAATATCGGATCCAATCTATGGCTAGCACTCAATTCTTGAAATTTAATTCATATATTCAAAGCTAACATAAGCACCAACACACTTAAACTTAGTACAACATGAAAAAAATTGTTTGGGTTATTTCAATTGGATTAATGCTTTGTGCATTTTTTCTCTTTAGAAATCATGTACGGCTATTGATAATGAAGCGCATACCTGTTCAAAATTAAGAAGTTCTGCTCATCAAGACTGTTGATGACGTCAACTTTAGCCTGAATCTTTATGCAATCAAAAGAAGTTATAAAAACAGGTGGGTTAGTCTATCCAATTCAATGTTTAACGACCAAATTGCCGTTTTTGAAATCCCAATAAATAAGTATAAGTTCAATAACCTGGTAATGGCCCCTGTTGGCAGCGATGAAATTTCTCCGGATGCCAACCTGTATTTTAATACCATGTTTTTTGATCCGAATTACATCGCGACCACTGGTGTTATCGATAACAAAGACTTGGTGAATTCTAAAAGGCCACGTAAAAAAAGAATTGGTATTGATAAAAACGGTCGGTTGACAAGTTTTTCAGAAAATCAGAATTCGAACTACAACGATGTATTGCAGGCGCCTTTTACATTTAGTCAAAAATCAAAAGTAAAAGTTAATTTCCGAACCTTAAATTACCGTCAATTCATAAGCATAAAGGAGGGGAAATTGCTTTTTATCACAGGATTTAATAACTCATTGATTTCTTGGATTGACATAAAAGAACTCATGCCCCAACTTGGACTCACAAGTATCATTGCCTTAGACGGCGGGGCATCTGTGGAATATGCGTTTGATGGAAAAACGAATAATTTTTATTTCAGTTCAATCCCATTTAGGCATTTATGGTTCAGGTTGAATTCACCCTATTACATTGAAGCCACCTATGCTGATTAGTTGATTAAAGTTTAATTCCTAAATTTTCACCTCTATTTTTTTTCTCCTCTTCTGCCTCATTCCAAGAATTTAAATTTTGTGTAGCGGTTAACCGCAATTAGAAAGTGGATTAATTTCATATTCTCAGGCGCTTGAATACCTAGTTTTGGCTTTCTGTTTTGTCAGTGATTGTTTTTTGTTTCGGAAGCTGGTCTGTCCCCCCGTTGGGATTTTCAATAATATCTTCGAACCATTGAAATGCTTGGGTTCCAAATATTTTGTTATCGATATAGTAGGTGCCACCTCCCATTTGCCTACCTTTTTTTGATAGGATGTTTTCCTTGTGGCCTGGCGAATTCATCCATTGACTGATAAACGAGGTTGCAATTTGCATGTATGTACTCTCTTTCTTAAGGTATACCTGGGCGATATTTTCTGCTATGAATGGGTTAGTAATCCCTGCGATTTTTCCACGATCGCCTGGGCGGTAGCGGGATGCGTCAATAGAATTGTAATGTGAATAAAAACCTGTGGTTGCCATTTTAAGTGAATGATTGTATGCAGCGACTTCTAAAAATTTATGATACCGCATTGGAGGGATTCCTACCTTGGATCGTTCTTCATTCGTCATGTAAAACAAGGCAGCATTGAGTAATAAGTAATCTGGATTCGAAATTGAAAAAGGCAGATTGAAACTTTGATTTTGACGAAAATTCAGATGATCCCATTTTTCATAATCTTCTAATTTCCACAAACTTTGACCAAAAGAAATGTTGACAAAAGGTAGTAAAACTAGTAAAAAAAGAAAGTTTTTCATCGTGGAAATAAGTTTAGGTGTAAGGCTGGAAAAAAGGCGAATTTTTCTCTGTTTAAAGCAAAATTTAATTTTAATTAATAAGGAATAAACAAATAAGTCAATAACAATAAAACCTTAGACTTTACCGTTTTAAACATACATGAAGAAGGCAAAATAAAAGTTTTCACTACTTTGAAAATTAATAGAAAACCATTTGGTACAAAAGCCGTACTCTTTTAATAACGAATAATTTTAAATTAAATTATTTTTTTAAGATTGATTTTTCAACAACTCGAACTTCATTAATTAACAAATACACATCAAACAATAATTTTAAATTCTATGAAAAAACTGCCCTTGATTTTAAATCTTTCGATTTTTTTCTTGATCAGCTGTTCCTCCGGAGAGAGAAAAGAACAAAATGAAAGTAGCCTCGAAAAAATTAGTATTGATCCCACTAAGACATACACTCTAAAAGAAGCAAGTTCTATTGGGGCTATTCGAGTATCGGCGGATGGATTAGGAACCTATAAATTCATAAATGTAGTTTTAGAAAATTCTTCGGAGTCTTCAATTTCGGTAGATATTCCTGCTGGTAGTCATTTTCAAAACCCAACTAGCGAGGAACAAAGCCTGATTTCCTCAGAAAGGTCAGAGAAAATTACTCTTCAAGCAGGTGAAAGAAAAACCGTGAAGGTCTCGACTTTCTGTACCAATGCTAGAAAATTTGTTCCAAGTGAACAATCTGGCTGGGCCTATCAACCGGATTACGCTGGTGGTCTTGATGAAGTAATTTCCTTTTATGGAAATTATGCGGAAGGTATCGATCAATGGCTTATCAAAAAAAACCCAGAAAAATTTTCTACTAAGGAAGGGAGATTACTTTTTTTCCAGGTGGTGATCTGGAGTTATGAGGGTGCGGCTTATCAAGATATGGTAAAGATGCTTTCCCAGGATGTTTTCGCTGATGACATCGATGCAGCCAAAAAATGGTTAGATGAGATTTATAAAGAGGCAGTAGAAATTGCTCAATTGATCAAGAATAAAGATTCTGAGGGACTTAAAAATTGGGCGAAACAAAAAATCCTCGATATTTTACCCACCAATTCCGAAATAGATAACGCCGTGGATAAAACAAAAGAAGGCATTAATAATCTAAGAGATAGGCTAAAAAAGAATTAATTCGGTAGCCAAACCCATCCTAGAAAAAAAGCCAACTACAGATGAAATCAATAAAGCCTTATTGAAAAGTTATTCAATAAGGCTTTTTTTGTAAGTTGTATTTAACCAAAAGTCTCTGGTTTCAACTTCCTGCCCATAAATCCTGAATGCATAATATACAACTAATAAGTGGTTCGAAAAACGGGGTACTTACACATTCTTGCTACAGAATCGAATTAATAGGAGATTCATTAAGAAAAAAAATGTAAAATTGGCAGGCTATTGCTTATCACAACACCAGACTATTCTAAAGTGAGGGTCAGTATCCCCGGAATAGGGGTGAATATCATCCGGGAATTCCAAATGCTACCAAGTACCGTATTTCACAAAAAACTACTTTGAGAAGATTTGATACAGTGCGGGTAAAAAAGGACCCAATTTGTACCGGGGCTTTTCTATTAACTCAGTTTGAACCGAATGGGTAATCTCATTCGCGTACGAACTGCATTACCTTTTTGCATACCCGGGCTCCACTTTGGAGCTCTTCTAACAATTTTTATCGCTTCTTCATCGCAACCTCCTCCGATACCTCTTAAGACTTCTACATCTTGAATAGATCCATCGGTATTGATAACGAACACTATGATTACTGTTCCTTCCACCCCCATTCTTCTTGCTTGAGTTGGGTACTTAAGGTTATCAGATAGGTATTTATTCCAACCAGACATGCCTCCAGGCGGGTTCGGCTGTGTTTCTACTACGTCAAAAATTTGATCAGGTTTTTCTTCCTCAGGAATGACCTCCTCCTTTGGAGATGCAGTTGAAACAGGCTCTTGCAAGGCCGGATCTTCCTGCTGAGGATTGGCATCTTGTGTACTAGGTACTTTAACAGACGATTTTTTATTTTTGGTCTTAACCCCTTTTGAAGCAGAAGCAAGCCTTTCTGGTTCATCCCGATCAATTGAATCATTCACCTCTTTTGAGGCATCAATTGAATCAGAAGGCAAGTTTATTAGGATAAGGACTCCTAGAACCAATACAAAAGTTAAAAGGTAGAGACCATTGATACTTCGAAAAAAGCTTTCATTTGTTGGCTGGTTATGGATAGGACCTGATTCAACACTAGAAGGTTGAGTTGGAACTGCTTCGGATTCCAATTCATCAAAGTAGGTGACTTTTTCCCTTAGTTGGGGGTCAATTCCATAGTCATTATTTCCAATGTCTCCGGGAAATGTACTTAAGTAAATATTGTAGAAAGGGGCAAAGAAAATCCACCCAGAGCGATTGATATCATGCATCCTTTTTGCCCCTTGAATGAATAAAAATGCGGTCAATCCCAAAGGAAGAAAGTAGGAGTGAAGCGTTTCAAAAAATAGGTAAAATCGAACTCCAAAAACTGAAAATAAGCCGATTTCGAGGGCAATGTGACTAGACAAATAAATCAATAGTGCTAAGGCTACTCTTTTGAAAAAGGCACTTCTACTGATTCTTCCTTTGGTATTGAAAAATCCAGTTTCCTCATTTCCAGATTTTAGTCCTTTGTTGTCGTAAAGATTCGAGGGGCTCATTTTGATGAAATTCTTCCTATCCAAAATCAGAAAGTTCGATTTATGCTTAATTCATTGAATGTGCCATACTATGGCATCTTCTTTTAGGCCTAAAATATCGGTAAGATAATCCTTAATTTTAACTAACTAAAGTCAGAAGTAAAACAATCTTCCTCGCTAAAGTATCAAACAAATAATTCAAGTTTTGTATTATTTGTTTGATACTACACATAAGCAGTAGTCAAAATAGCGCTATCTCCACTCAATTTTTTATACAACGAACTGAAAAACCATATGCCCTGTATCCTTTGTAAAAATCAGCCTCTGAGCTATCGAATCTTAAAACTTCGGAGTCAGTCCCATTTATAGTACTAGACCAATAAACGCCTATTGGATTTGTATTTATTACTCCGCTTGAATGACTTCGTAGATTTGCCGTCGGTAATTTCAATACTGAAGAAATTGCCCCCACACTATTTTTGTTTACCCAAACCTGAACTTCAGCATTCAATTCACTTGTAGTTGGCAAACGGTAGCCAGAAGGGCAAGGGTTATTAGTTCCTGAGACACCTTGCCACAAGCTTGAGTTTTGGGGGCTTCTCCAATCATTGGGTGCGTTTGGAGCAACTATAAAAGATGAGTTTGTAGGCGTACTACTCGAAGTAAGCGAAGTTGTGATGGAAGAATTTCTACATTGGTGCCCATCCGCTCTTCTACCCCACTGGTACAAATCTCCAAAAGAACCTGTATCGCTAGAACTAGTCGCTACATTGGATGCACCTAGGTTTCTATCCATCCAAGTGCGGCCTGTAGCAGGGCTAGTCACTGGAACAATAGCAGCTAAGACCCCTCCGCAAAGGACCGTATTGTTTGGATAACTTGAAGTTGCAGACGGCTCTACAGTCCTTACCAAGGTACAAGTTCGTCCACCTATATTAAGCGCAAAACTAGCCACCCCACTTACGGAGGGTGTTCCTGTAATCGTGTAGGTCAATGAGCCACTTCCATTAGCAAAGGTCCCAGCTACCAATGTAGCAGTCAATCCTCCTACGACCGTCGAACTTACCGATTGACCTGAATGGCTACCTCCATTTCCTCCAGTGTAAGTAACTGAAAAACTTACTCCTGCAGACGCTGTTCCCTGCGTTAAGGTACCTGTATTTGTTACTGAACTACAGTTCAACTGGCTAATACTTCCAGCAACAACAAGTTGACTGACGACTCGAGTCAATGTACAGGTCTGTCCTCCTATATTTAGCGCAAAACTAGCTGTACCAAAACCAGAAGGAGTTCCAGTAATCGTGTAAATCAAAGAGCCACCCCCATTTGCAAAAGTTCCTGAAGCAAGGGTAGCAGTCAAGCCCGTCACCCCAGTCGAACCTACTGATTGCCCTGAATAGCTTCCTCCATTCCCCCCGGTGTAGGAAACCGAACTACTGACTCCGGAGGCTGCTGTACTTTGAGTTAGCGTTCCTGTATTTGTTGCTGAGCTACAGGCTAAGCCGCTGATGCTCCCTGCAGGTTGATTGACCAATCGCGTAAGTGTACATGTACGCCCTCCAATGTTTAACGCAAAACTAGCGGTACCACTCCCCAATGGAGTCCCAGAAATGCTGTATTCAAGCGAACCATTACCTACAGCAAAGCTGCCCGAATTTATAGTAAAGGTCAATCCATTTATTCCCGTAGAATTGATACTTTGCCCTTGATGGGCCCCTCCATTTCCACCTGCATAGGGTATACTCCCCCCAACACCAGAAGCAGCTTGGTTGACATTCAATACCCCTGTCGAAGAAGCTCCACCACAATTAAGATCGGTAATGCTGCCCGTTAAAGTGGTAACCACCCTGGTTAAATTGCAAGTCTGACCTCCAATAGAAAGTGCGAAAGTAGCATTGCCCGTGGCAGAAGGAGTACCTGTAATCGTGTAGGTCAAGTTGCCGTTACCATTCGCAAAATTTCCTGGAGCTAGAGTTGCCGTCAAGCCCGTCACTCCTGTCGAATTAATAATCTGACCAAGATGTGCACTTCCATTCCCACCAGTATATGGGACTACAGAATTAACATTCGATGCTGCTGCGCCTGAAATGAGGGCTCCATTGTTTGTTGCCCCACCACAATTTAGCCCTGAAATAGTACCCAAAGGATTCACCACTCGAGTGAAGGTACAGGTTTGCCCTCCAATAGAAATGGCAAAACTGGCCGTGCCTGCTCCCGAAGGTGTTCCAGTAATGGTAAAAGTTAAATTTCCTGATATGGGAGAAAAGTTACCTGAAACTAAAGTAGCAGTCAGCCCAGTAACTCCAGTAGAACTCACAGATTGCCCTGCATAGCTCCCTCCAGAAAGGGTGGTATAGGGAATGGAACTGCTTACCCCTGCCGCAGCCAAGGTTGCCACCAGATTCCCTGTATTTAAGGGAGTAGCACAAGCTAAGTTGGATATCTGTTGTTGAACAAATTTTGCTCTTACTGTTTTTGGATTGTCAATGGTAATGTTTTGAGGCACATTTTTACCCGACAAGTCTCCTGACCAACTATCGAATAACCAACCCTGCTTGGGGATTGGGGTCAATTCCACGATGGTGCTGTGGGGATACTCTCTATTGGAGGGGGTAAATACGACTTTTTCTCCTACCGTACCCTCACCTTCCACTGTCAGCGTCAGGGGGTAATTACGTCTCATAAAAATCGCAACTACTGACTTATTCTTGTTCATGACCACACTCAGTGGATTCGCAGTTCCACTCGCATCCCCTTCCCAGTTTTTAAATACCCAGTGTTGATTTGGTACAGGAATAAGCGTTATGGTCTCATCTGTTTTAAAACTGCTTCCTGCTGGAGATACATTGATAGTACCTGCTCCAGCGGGAGCAACGCTAGTAGTGAGGGTTTTAGGGACCTGAGGATCAAAAGGATTGGCAAACTCACGGTCTTGGCAGGCAGTCCAAACCCATGCAAAAAAAATAAAGCTTACAAAGCTGAACCTAGAGGTGAAAACAGAACTTAACTTAAGAATTTGGGAAAATTTATTTTTCAAAGTATCCATGACGTAAATGCAATTATTTTATTAAAAAATAAACCCCTATTCCTGTAAATACCCCTCCAAGGCCTAGTGCTATAGGAGAAAGTCTATCCGCCGATTCTACCTGTTTTCTTAAAGAGGCCGCTTCAGTAGAAGTAGTGGCCTTTTTGTATGCATCGAAATTTTTATTTGCCGATTGCATCAAGTAGAGACCTGAACCAATTCCTGCTAAACCAACGACAAATGAAACTGTTCTAAGCCTTTTTTGAGTTTCTTTAAATTTTTCATAATCAAAATGCTTTCTCCATTCTCTTTGTAAGTCAACTAGATTTTCTTCCTCTTTATCAAATTCATAATCTTTATTGTTATTGTCAAATGCTTTAAAGTTGCCCCTTTCGACTCTAACTGGACGCTCACCCATCTCTACATCTATAGTGAATGTTCCTCCTTCTTTTAAAACAGGTTTTCCATCAATTAGAATCTTGTCAATATCATTATCAAATACAACGCCTTTACTCTTTTTTCGTTTAAGTGTCACTTCTGTTATAAAACTAGCTTCTGCTGGTAAATCCAAAATGTAGTCTTCAAAGTAATCATTTTTAAAAGTCAATTTTTTTGTGTTTCCAGGTATGGAACCACTAAAAGTGGTTTTTTTTTTATTTTGATCTGTATCGAAGAAAAATGTAGCTCCAGTGGGTGTGGATTCTATCCTTACAAATTTAGTTTTGGGAACAAGTGAGAAAGCTGCTTTAATATCGTCCCCATTTTTTAGTATCAACAAAGAATCCTTTGGACTGTATCCTTCTTTCTCAAGAAGTACTCTTACCGTACCTACAGACAGCCCATCTTTAACGTAAGTTCCTGCTACCAAGGTCCCCTCATCAATTATTTTCTCTTGTGGATGCGACCTTATACTAATCTTTGCATCAGGAGGATTGGCTGTTATTGTCAATTTGGGGGGGGTATTTAAATCTTTTTCAAAAATCTCATATGCAATTAACTCTCTTTTAGAACTATTTGGGACCACTATTTTTGCTTCTTTAAATCCCTTGGAATTAATACTTATTTCGTTCCTTTGATTAAGCGGGAGATATAATTCCCACCTATATGTTTCTTCATTATATTTTGGTTCTTTACCTACAATCCACCCCATATTAGCTTTAAATTTTATATCATCAAGGGTTGGAGCATAAATGAAGATTATATAAGCCTCTTCCAAATCTGGCTCTCTAGAAATTTTAAATTTAGCATCTATTTCTCTAGACTTTATTTCAAGTGTTTTCAATTGAGCCAAACACACAATAGGGAAAAGGAAAAAGAGGACAAAAAACTTAATTTTCATAATTAATTAATAAATTCAAAGTTTGATAAATCTAACGCCTCAGGACCTAGGGGTTGCCAAGCGCGCACATGGATTTTTATGTTTTTTTCATTTTTAAAATCTATAATTAGAAATAAGTTTCCAACGTCTTTGTATGTCGGACTATTCCAAGTCTGAACTAGGTTTACACCATAAACCTCTGGTAATAGAGTATGTTTACTAATTTTTATCTTATTAAACTTGACATCAATATACTCGTTTGCAGAAAAAATTCTTTTTATATGCTGTAAATACTGCTGCTTGTTGTGAAGCTTATAAACTACTTTATCCCCAGTAAATCTATCAAAATCAGAATCCGCCTCCCTTTTTACTACCTGTCCTACGATTATTAGTGCAAAATCACTAAAGAAATCATCAATGGTTGGTACGTCCTTCCTATTGTAAGCAGTTTTAAATTGCTCCACAACCTCTAGAATTCGCATTGTTCGATCATATTCAATAATATTTGTACCATTGAAATTCTCAGGATCAAATTCATGTTCGGCAGCAGTAAAATTAAAGGCAACAATTTGACCAAAAGAATTCAAAGTAATGACGCCCATTTCCTTTCCAACCGTACCGTCTTTGCCCTTCAAGGATAATGGGACATTTCGAACTTGATATCCTTTCCCAAAAGCGCTGAATTCTGAAGTCAGAATAAGCTTCGCGTTGATGGTTCTTTCTGGACTTGACATACTTGCATTAGCCCAAAGTTCCCCAATTCTCGTAGCACATTCGTTAGTAACTTTTAGATTTTGAAGCCTTGGATCTCTATTGCTAGCGGAAGCATTATTTAGTTCAGTCAACAACCCTGAAATGGATCGCTCCATCTCTATTTGTAAAGCACTTCTGTCACTGTTCGTGAAAGACACATTGGTTTTTGTCTGCCCAAAGACACTTACCAAGAAGAAAAAAGAAAGGTGAAGCAAAAGGATTCGTTTGGCATGCATGGCTATAGGTTTCTTAGTAAAATTCTGATTTGAATTGGTCATATACTAATTATTAATTCCCTTAATTTTTTATGTCTAGCTTAAATAACACTTCTTTATCGCCGCTTTTAGTAAACATATCTCGAAAGTCAGTAATGGGAATAAAGGAATAAAATTCTCCCATTAATTTTTGTTTCTCTTCAGCTACCTTCACACTTATCATGTGGTGAAAATTCAAATACGGATGCTGAAACAATACCAAAAGAAAATTTCCTTGAATACCGCTCCAAATAGTCCAGGATTCATGGTTCGGTAAGGAGGATAACAAGGCTTTGGGATGCAAGGAAAACAGTTCCTGCTTTTTCCCATACAAATGATAAACGAAGTCAACCTGCAAAGGCAAATTGCCCTCCTCAGGGAACATTAAAGAATTAACAATGGATTCAAAGACGACTTTTCTATTCAAAATCCGTTCCCCGAGCTGATTTTCAAAGTGTTGATTGAATAGAATCCCGTCTTTGGTTTGCCCAATTTTTCGAATTATCGAGTCAACAGAAATAGCAAGCGTGCTGTCAACTTCTATTTGTGGAGCCTTTCTTAATTTTTCCACCAATTCATCTTCCAATGCCTTCTTATCCTTGCCCAAATGCAAGGAATACTCATTTGGATAAGATATTTGAAAGTTTACACCCAAACTGTCCTTCAGGTTCCACTGAATGGAATCTTCGCCAATATTTAAAGCAATCACATCTTTATCCCAGTTGGCTTTTCCTTTGATGCTTGAAGAAGAAACAATTCTCCCATTTTTCACTACAGTAATATTGGATAGAAACTTATCGGAGGATAAGGATGGAACCAAGCTCTCCTGTATAATGCTTTTCTTTTCCGTTTGAGAAAATGCCAAACAAACGGTGGAAATTAAAATAACTACGAACAAGGTCCATTTTTTCATCATAAAAAAATTTAAGTGTATCTCATCTAATCTCCCTCTAAGTCTATAAAGATTCTTCTTTCTAAAATATTAAGTTCTTCAGAATTAATTTGAAGACTTTCTTTTCACTAATTTGCAATTATTTAGTGTCCTTCAGGCATATCTAAAAACACCCTTATCCAACAAATGATCATTTGCAGGTGCCGGGTAGCTCATCTGAACCATCAGGACAATCACAAGTGCCATTTTGTACTTGATCCAATCTAATGGGCTGTCCACTGCCTTTACAATAGAATAGATTTTTGCCCATTTCTCCAGAGGGAATAATTTCTCCTTTAGCTTTTTCCAATTCCAACATTTTCTTTTCTATCGTTTCGACACGATCAGCTAATGCCTCTAGTTGCTTTGCCGATTCTTTATCCTCACCACCACAGGCAATTAGGAATATAACTATTGAAGAAATCAAAACTACTTTTTTCATAATTAGATTAAACATTTTCTTCCTGAAACGAAAATTACAACGTGTACTAATTTCAAATTTTCACTACCCCATGGGGCTTAATCCGCCTACCAATTAATCCAAATAATTAACTCCTGTTATTCCTAAAGAATAAAAAAGAGTAGCTAAGTTAGGACGTTTAATAACTATTTGAATTTGCCAACCATTACTTGCAGGTACCTGGTAGCTCGTCTGAACCATCAGGACAATCACATACACCATTTCCTACTTGGCCCAATTTAATGGGCTCTCCTTTTCCAATACAATACCAAATACCTCCAGTTTCAGGCTTTTCTATTTTTCGGTTATCCCTCACATCATCACTTATAGCTATAGTTAAAGTACGAGCAAAAACCCCTCCTTTTCCATCTGTCACTTGAACCCGAATGCTGTATCGGTCTTTGGATTCAAAATCAAACCTTTCCGTAGTTGTAAGCGAATTGCCCGAGATGGCAAAACTTCCGTTATCTCCCTGACCAGAAACGAGCGCATAGGTATGCGAATCCGAATCATCTTCGTCTGCATCCAAAGCAGCTAAGGTCCCTACTTTAGTTCCGGGAGAATTATTCTCCATTACTTCATACGAGCTTAGGGTGATGTCGGTAGGGGCTGTATTTTCTGTAGTAGTTGACTCCACACGATCATCAGTGATTCCTAACCAATTGGCCAAGTCTTCCCTGAAAATGAGTCCCAAGATGAGAAGACCGGCGAGCATAAATAAAAGAAGTTGTTTAACCGGCAATCTAAATGGAGTACGCTGTTGGTTATCAACAACTTGCGGAACAGAATCACTTAACGTCCCAGAACTATTTTTCTGAATTGGATCTAAATCATCAAAGTATTGAGAAGCTTTAGAAGGAGTAGGATCTATGCCAAAAGAATTATTTCCAGGCGTACCTGGAAGGAGACTTAAGTAGACGTTGTAAACTGGTATCAAAAAAGCCCAACCCGTACGATCCACGTCGTGCATGCGCTTGGCCCCCTGAATCAACAAAAAGACAACTAACAAAGAAGGAAGTATATACTGATGAAAAGCATTATCCTCTTTATAAACCTCAAAATATACCAAAAGATAACTTATAAGGTAAATCCCAAAAACTAAGAGCAATCGCAAGAAGAATCCATTCCGGCCTATCCTTCCTTTAGTATTAAAAAAGCCAGTTTCCTCGTTTCCAGATTTGGAACCTTTGTATTTGTAAAAATTATTTATCCCCATAAAAATTTACCCTCACATGAAATAACTGTTGTTTTTAGTCATTCTCAGCTCCTTAATTCGCATTGGTTGTGTCTTTATCTGCAGAAACTTGTGAGCCAATCCTTTCCTTTTGCTTTACATATTTCTCATTCACATTTTTAATATCAATATTGAATTCCCTTGAGAAATTAAAAATTTCAAGATATTTTTCATTGAGCAACGTCGTGTCTACTGCAGTCCCCTCTTTATCCAAAGAATAGATAAAGTCAATATTCTCTAGAAAATCCGCCATTTCCTTTCGAGAAGCACTATCCTGCAAAATCTGGTCGATAGGATTTACTACAGCTTCTAGTTTTGGTGGAGGGAGTACTTCCCTAGGAAATATTATGTCAAAAAAAAACAAAAGCATTAAAAGCAAAAGAACGAGCCCCGATAAGGCATAAACCAAAAAACTGGCTCGTCTTTGCTTTTTATTTAACTTTTTTAAATTTTCTTCCAAACCTTGGTTGGTATATTGCACATCGTTCAATGCAGATCTAAGTTTAAAGATCTCATTCAAATCTCCTCCAGCAGGCTTAGAACTATTATCCCGGACCGGGATTAAAGGAGCCTCATACTTTAATGGTTCTTTGTAAGGCACAAACTGCCCGTTCTGTTCCCAATAAATTGGAAATCGATCTTTTCCCCATTTTTGTTGAGTTCTTTTTAAATGATTTAGATCTTCTGAAAAATACACCCGATCTTGATTGGAAACACGAGTAGTCAGTTTGATGGCATCTTCAAAAAGGTTATTCGCAAACATAGCAATTTCACCTCCACTGCTCTTATCCCTTAGTTCAAAGGTGGAAATTTTATCCAATAAATTACCATTACTTCCTCTTGTAACTTCTTCCCAAATTCGATCCGAATCGGACTTAAAGTTACTTTTGTTAAACTTTACTCCATTTAAACTGAGTTTTGCAAAGTTATCTTTAGTAGTTCTTAGCAAATTTAAATTTTCTTCCGAAAAATGTATTGCCTCTTCCCCAAGCAAGCCAACGCCATAGATACTGCCGTCTATTCTAGCCCCGTTTAACGCCTGTGCAAAGGAATACAACTTTACTAAACAATAATTTTTACCTTGAGCAGTAAAAAAATACCGGGCAAGAATTTCTTTGTTAGTAATGGAGTCAACGGTAAATATTTTTGACTCCAACAAGCTAAAATCTCGGATGATCAAATTAAAGTCAGCCACCCAACCATTTCGATCGTAGTAAAGACTTGTAAAATCTTGAGACTTCCCAAAAAAAACTAAATAATTTTCCATTTTTTATCCAAACAATTTTTCCCAAAATGTCTTTTCATCTAGGCTTTTATTGGTGCAAATCTGGTATAATTTTTTCCAAAAACGGTCGGGATAATCACGATTAATTCGTACAATCTCTTGGACTACTATTCCCTGATCTCCTTTGCTTTCTAGAATTTGGCCGATGGAATACTCTCCCCAAACCACTGTGGAATTTTTAACGTAATTGTAAATAGATGGTCTTTTTTCTTGAATAAATGATTCCACACTTAGCCTTTGATCGGGATTTTTATCCCATTGAGACACTACAACAAAAAACTTGGAATTAATAAGCAATTGAGGCTGGTTTTCTCTGATGTAATTCAAAAACTCATAATGAAGCCCATCTTCACGATCATGTGCATTTTGTTGGGTCTCATTATCTTTTCTTGGAGGCTCAAAAGGAGTAATTAGAATAAAAATGATCGGTGAATTATCGATTTTTATTCCATTAAACACCGCATTGATTCTGTCACTAAAACTTGCTCCCTCTTTAGTTCTTATTTTCTTGATATCTTCTCCAGCAAGATCTAGAAAAGCAAGGTTTAATGATGGTAATTTTGATTTTACCGGGGTAATATCAATTCCAATTAAATCCAAAGAGCCTTCTTCGGTGGATTTAAAAAGCTTTCCTTCAGTAAAAAAATCAATCATATCCTCGGCCGTTTGGCGGCCTTTGTCAAAAGGAAAATCATTTTTGAGATTAGTTCGAAACAGGGTTCCAGCTCCTCTTCTTGCAAAATACATCAGCGAAGAAATCAACAGGGATTTTCCTGCCTGAGGAAAGCCAATGGGAATTGCAAGCACCCTATTTTGCCTTCCAAAATCTACAAATTGTCTTGAAATTTCGTGAACAGTCAATTCTGACAAAAAGCCAGATCTTCTTAATGCTTTATGTGGCTCAGAATGAGCGCTATTAGTTTCTTCGGTCATTTTTTTCAAAATTTTAAATGTGATTAAAATCTCTCTGGCTTGCTGTAAGCAGGGGTATTCTCTTCCTCACCCTCTTTTTTACGGAGAAGCAGGTAAATCGCCAAAGGCACAATCAAATCCACAAAGAGGCACAAGATAATGATAGCCCAAGTATCCACCTTGGTAATTCGGTCTTTTATTGATGCTACCGTATGTGCTATAGTACCTAAGTTTTGAGATTTAGTTTCTCCAATTAAAGAAAAATTAGGTAGCGTTTTATCTCCTTTTTTATTCTTAAGTGATTCATTTATTTGTGACGACGCTTCATCGAGTTCAGATGCAAGTTTCTGTAATGTAATTACTTGAGGATTTGATTTGATATTTTCAATTTTTATTTCTGAATTATCCGGAATAATTGAATCGATTAAAATTGGGGTATACTTTTTTTGAATTGCTACATACATTTCCGTTGCAAGCACAAAATTTTGCGCATCCCCTAAATCCCCACCAGCTTCAGTTTTATTCTCCAAGAACTGTCTCATTCTACCCGTAAATAAACCTAGATAATAATTTGCAAATTCTACATCTGTCATTTTTGCATCATCAGACAGGATAATTACTGGAATTTTATGTTTTTCACAAATTTTATTGAAATCAGCAAAATACTTCCTTGATCTCGGTCCTTGTCCGTTTTTTCGGATTTCTTCAATCACACTGTTCTTCAATGTTTCCATATCTCTATAGTCTTTTAAACTACCATCTGAATCTTTAAATCCTACAGTACTTAAAAGTCTTTTTCCTTTGTTTGTATACACTTGCAATGTGTCATTAAGCAATGTTGCTTCCTCACGAACAAGCTTTCTTGACAAATAAGATGGATAGAAGTAATTTAGATTACACACAAAGAAAATTATTCCGCCTAGTACGTAAAAAATGAGCGCCATTTTCCTGCCATTCACCGCATACCAATAGGTAATAAGAATGAGCAATAAGACAATTGCAGCAACAGCCAATCCTCCCCACTCAGAGCCAAAAGGTCGCATCTCCTTCAATCCCAGGTGGGTGTGCCAGAATCCAATGGCAAAAACAATTATACTTAGCAGCCAAGCTCCTAATTGGACAATTGGCGGGGTTTTTTTGGTGGTGTTCATTAGAGTTCTATTAAATTGACATATCTTAACTATTTTGCTAGCTAATTTCCTTTACAAGGATACTCTAACTAATTAAAAAAACAAAATTAGGTGAAAACAAACTTATGGATTTTTACAGTTTAAAACACAATTCTTATTCACTTCGCCATTATCATTAGTTTCCATCAAACTTCTTCGTTAAATTAAATTTTCGATAGAAAAAAGGCAATTTCACTTACCAGGTAATTTAATCCCAAAAGTACAGAAGTCATTGATTTTTTTAGGACGACTTGAAAAGATTGACCATGATAACTGGCCCAATGATCCTATTTATTGATTAAATCAAATACTCTGCCCCTTGGAAAACAAAAAATCCCAACGTAATGGGTTGGGATTTTAAATATTCAATGTGGCAACCTTAGCTTTCCTTGACCGGTTTGTTTAGGATCAATTCTTTTTTCAGAAGGATCGGGTAAATCGTCAAAGGCAACATCAAATTCACAAAGAGACATAAAAAAATAATCACCCAGGTTTCTACCTTGGTATTACGGTCTTTTATTGACTGAAAGGTATATGCTATTCGTCCTAAATCACGGCTTTGCGGTTCTTCTACGGCCTGAAATTTGAAAGAATCAGATTTCGTTGCGCTATTAATTTTTGAAGTAGCATCATTTATTCCAGTTACTAACTTCTGAAGAATAATTATTTGGGGGTGAGTTTGCACATCCTCTAAATTAATTTCTGAATTATCTGGAATTATTGAATCTCTTAAAACTGTGGCATAATTCTTTTGAAGTGTATCTAATTCAGCTACACCTTTGATGAAACTCAGAGCATTTGCCACTCCACCATCTTTCGAATTAACCACCATCGTTTCCAAAACTTTCTGAATTGTACCCTCTAAATAATTGTCATACACATTTGCCAGTTCGAGGTAAGTCATATTTCCGACATTTGAAAATACGCTAATTGGAATACCATACTTTTCACTGATTTCATTGAAATCGTCAACTGCTTTGGATGCTTCTTGTCCCCATCCATCATTAGAATACTTAATTTCTGTAACAACTTTTGCCTTGTATATCTTCAAATTTTCATAATCAACTAACTCATCCTTATTGTCCTCAAAACCGACAATATTTTTTATTAGAAGTGTATTTGATTGCTTTTTATAGTTCTGAAGCGTATCGCTTAAGGCAGTAGCTTCTTCCTTCACAATTTGTCTAGCTATATAAGCTGGGTAGAAATAATTTAGGTTACACACAAAGAAAATTATCCCGTAGAATACGTAAAAAATAAGCGCCATTTTCTTTCCATTCACCGCATACCAATAGGTGATCAGAATAGGTAACAATAAAATTCCTGCAATTGCTAAACTGCCCCATTCAGAACCAAATGGCTTCATCTCCTTCAAACCCAAATGAGTATGCCAAAATCCTATGGCAAATACGAGTAATATTACAAGCCAAAGGCCAATTTGCACGATTGGCAGAGTTTTTTTGGTGGAGTTCATTTGATACCTGTTAAATTGACAATATTCTAAAACTACTATTTATTCTTACAAAAAACTGCAAAAAGAACCAGGAAAATTAAGCAAAAACCAGCAAATTATAAACCTAAGCTATTCTACAACCTTTTAAAACAATATGATAGAATGATATAAAACTATTGAAAAATGGTTAATCTCGTCTTATAATCAGTAGGTCGCTGGTTCGATCTCAGCAAGGGGCTCAAAATTTTCCTCTTCAAAGCGATTTGAAGGAGGTTTTTTGTTTCAAAAATTTGAAAAAATCAATTCGCAAAAATGAATGGAAGAAAGATGCAAAAAGAAGAGGGATTCTCGACCAAATTCGTTGACAATTTAGGATTTACGAGAAAAGGTGAATCGACTTTGTTTTTGAGAGGAAACCTTAGTAAGTAATGGATGGTTATTTTTCAAAATTTTGTCGGATGAGAAAGAATATTTTTTACATTGTTAAGAGAAAATAGACCAGTCTATCCTTAAGAGGACTAGGACTTGAACAAGCCAAATTTTTGTTAAAAATCACGTTATGAAAAAATTACTAAAAAAACCCTTTCTCGCGATAATCATTTTTTTTCTTTCCCCTTCAGCATTTTCACAAACTTCCAGTAACTCACCATTATTTAATTGCGTTGAATTAGCTCAACAAATTCAAAATCGAGCGTCCACCACAAATTTACCTTTTAATGGCAATGTTGAAGATTATGCAAATAGTTTAATTGAAAAAATTGTAGTAGCGGCCTATGTTGATTATATTTCTAACTTATTTTCAACCGCAAAAAGAGATGTTTCTCAACAAGAAAGAGAATCTATTGCTAACCAAGCAGTAGATTGTATGAGAAATATAAAATGGAATTTTAATAATCCTAAAACTAGTACGAACTCCGCAAAAAATGAATCTGCTCATTTAGCCGCTGTGGCACTTTTTTTAGGAATGTTAGAGTCATCAAGTGGTTCTTCTAACAATTCTTCTTCCTTCACAGACAGAACTCCTAGCCGGTCTGGCTCTACAATCAGTTCTAATAACTCTTGTACTACGTGTTCACAAAGTTGGACAATAAGAGATTACAATGAATACACCAAACAATATTCAAATTTTAGGAAGGAAACCAAGTTTGGATTTATTCCATGTTCTCAATGTCAAGGCACTAAAAAAATGTCTGTTACTGCAGGGAGTAGTTACATTGGTAAAGTTTGCACGCTTTGTAAAGGTAGCGGGTGGACAAAATGCACATCTGGAAATCATTAAAGCTAATTTAAGATGGGTGTAATTTGAAAAATAGGAATAACTATTTATTTCAAAAACTCCTCAATTGAATAGTTTCTCGACCTGATTTCCGAATCAGGTCTTTTCTTTTTTAGACCCTGCTGTATACTTATCTTTATAAGGAATACAGTATGGGAAATAGATTGTTAGAAAAATACCAAGATGTTATCAAATAAATAAAGGACTCCACGGGTATCAAACTTCCTCCAAATCGCGGCACTTGATTGAATCCTCAGTAGGGTTATCCCTGAAAGTTTTATTCAATTTTTCACCAAATCTACTGCAATGTTTACTGCAATGTTGGGATTTTTCGACAAAAAAGGGAGGGTGTACTATCCGTAAACCACTCTAAATCAATCAAGTAGCCTAGCTAGGAATTCCTGCCTACCCCAGTCAGGGAACCTAGATCTAGCGTTTAGGAAACGCTTGTTCGTCTAATCAAAATTAAAATATTGATAATGAGTAGGTTATAAATTTTTATTGTAGTAAAATAAGCCTGTTTTGACCTCCAACTGCAATGTTTACTGCAAGGTTAAAATCTTCAATCCAACTAGGTGATCCCCCCATCTTTCTAAAAAATTAGAGGAAGTGGAAGGTATTTTCTAACTAATAGTCATTGTACGATTTGAATCCTGATTAAATCCTCATCATGCTCTCAGATGCCACCCACATCAATCATTGAATAACCAAAGTCCTATTGACGATCTAAAAGCTATTACTCATCTTTAACTTCCAACTTATAAGTGGTTCGAAAAACTCGGTACTTACACACCCCTTATTTTTGGACCATTTTGTATTAGAGTTTTCTGATTATCCGCTTTTTTACCACTAACTAGAGAAAAAAAGGCTTGAGGTTAAATTAGGAAAGCTGAGCTAGTGGCATGATTGCGGACAATCATTTTTTTTTATAGAAAAAACACTATTTTTATCCAACAAAAAGGGCTAAAACGAAAAGTCTACTTTGGGTTGACGACGGAGAATTCAATAAGCCATATGACTAGGAATTTTAACAAAAGGTGAAATGTATACAGAAATGACCAAAGATGAGTTGCTCAATGATGCCAATTGGGCGAAAAATTTCATTATTACAAAAGGGTTAAATAAAAATCAATTAATTGACATTGCCACTTTACTTAAAGAGAAAAAAGATGGAATAGTTGAAGTTTATTGGCTTGACGGAAACGACATGATAAACTATCCTTCATTTGCTTCGATAAGAATTAATCCAAGATTTGTAATTAAGGGAGGTGATATTAGGTCAAAAACAGATGGATTAATATTTCCTCAAACAGAACCAATAATTCTAATAATTGCGAATTTCAATAAATTAGAACAAAAGGACAAAGAAATGTATGTGGAAGCTATTTGTAAAAAGGAAAAACATGATTATTATCCGCATTTATATCTACATGAGGAAAGCATTGTAATACTTGGAATTGGGGCCACTGACGTAGAACCAAAAATAAGCTACAAATTAGAGGTAAGGAGTATGATATGAAACTAGCCTATAACAGCTTCTAAAAGAAATTGGCGGTTCAGTGGTTCGTATTAATATTTGCGTTTGAAATCGCCACCTTCGCCAAACTACCTGAACGTTACTTATAATTAAAAATTTTATTTTAATAAATGAATCCACAACAAGAAATAGCAATCCAAAACTATTTTGAAAATAATCCACAAATTGTGAATTATTATCTTTCACAGGGATTTCAAAATGAAGCAATTCAAATTGATCAGCAGTGGACTCATAATGTACAAGCAATTTTGGCAGCAAATACCCCGCTAAGAATGGTTATTTTTGCAGAAGCACCAATATCTCGTCAACGATACTTCTACAATAACCCAGGAAGTTTCTTAAACGCGTTAAAAAGTCATTATAACGATACATTAGCGCTTAATCCACAATTACAAAACAATACATTTATAAATTTTCTCAATCAACGTGGTATCCTTTTGATTGACTTATACCAATACCCATTCCCACCCGAATTTTATACTGTACATCATAATTTATTTTTAGACATAAATTATATTAATGACAAACTCGCATTAGTCCAAAATCTTTTTAATACTAAAACTAAATTCACATTTAGGTATCAAATGATAATAAATAGAAATATTGCTACCATAGCGCCATTTAACATGCACCAAAACCGTTTTGTATTTAACAATAATAATTTACAAAGACTATATCAAACTGAACGGCCTCAAATTATTAATCCTTATATAATTGAATATTTATAACCATTCATAACAGAGTTTAAGTAATATTGCCTAGTTGCAAGCGCAACGCTGGGCTACATTTGTTAACACGCAAACCGTGTTCAGTAACAAAAACGGCTATAATTATAAATAATTAACTATATGTCAAGACAACTTTTAACTGACCTTAACGGCAATAAAACAGGGCAGCTTAAAAAATTTTTAGACGACTTTAACGGCGAGCCAAGAATTGCGTGGTATCCTTCAGCGGGAAAAGATTTCAGAGCATTATTTTATCTTAATCCAAAATTTTCTTATCTACATCCTGTAGTAGTACAAGAACCACAACCGCCTGACCTATTTCTTTTCACAGATTATAACCCATGGCAAAACTCATCATTCTTAGACATCGGAACAATTTACTCAGACCACAGTATTCAAATTATTATTGAAAGTATTGAGGAACTGCCGAGACTAGATCTTCCATTACATGATGAAATAGTTCATGTTCCAAAAGGCGGACCAGCAACCGATCGAGCAGTTTTCTTAATAATAAGAGTTGAAAGTGATAGACTTGGAAGCATTACCTGTCCTGTTTTATATGCTTTTGCAGAAAATGAAATCTTCTATTGTAAAAAATTAATCCCAAACAAAGCGATAATTACTCATTTAATTCATGTTCGTTATGGAGGTGGTTATGGTGGAGGTGGTCATGCTTCTGGGGTTTGGTTATTAAATGTTTTGGGGAAATTAAATTGCGAACTTTTCATAACAGACGGTCATCATCACTGGCAATCAGGCGACAACAAAGCAATGGAATTATGTGCTTTCATTCCAAAAGAAAATTCCTCGAAGCTAACACCAATAAGAACTATTGACGGTAGATTTTGGTCTGACCATGGTGATGTGAGTTTTAATTTAGTTTCAAAAAATAATTTAGGGACAGAAGAGGTATTGCAGCTAATCGTAACTACAAATAAATGTCAGACCAATAATTAAAAATTCTCACCCGAGCGTTTGATTAAATGAACCATAGTTAAATTGAAATAATCATGAACGAATTTGAACAAGCCAAATCATTTGGCTTAATAACCATTCCAGAAGGACAAATGTGTTTCCATGTGCATACGGATAGATACAATTTCATAAGTGTTGAAACTTCGGGGTATCCTATTCATGCAATGTGGCAAGGCGACCAAATAATAGTAAAAATGAACTATGGGGATATTAGGGTTTATAGCGAATTACGTTCATCAGCATATTACGTAGTGTCAAAATAAGAATAATTTTGTAACAGTTTTTATTTAGGAAAAAATTACAAATCTAATCATTGAACCTCAATGATTAGCAACAGAAATATAATTTGAAAACAAAAGGAATATTATATATATTAGATTTAAATAAATAGATCGCGAATTAGCTCAGAGCTTGAAAAATCAAAAGTCCTAATATGCAGCATTTAATCAATACAGAAGGAGAATTTTTAATTGACACTGGGTATGATTTTATATTTCCAGGTAGAGAAAATAGAATTCTAGTTCAACAAAAAGGGAAATCTGGATTCTTAGATTATACTGGTCAGATTGCAATCCCAATTGAATTTGATAATAATTGGTTGTTTTCTGAAAGTCTGGCTTCATTTGAAAGGGAGGAGAAATGGGGCTATATAGATTTGGAAGGGACAACTATTATTGCACCCAAATTTGAGTACTGCGCACATTTTAGAGATGGAAAGGCAACTGTTAAGTTAAACAATAAATTTGGACTCATAGACCGAGCTGGTAATTGGATTGCTGAAAATCAATTTGATCATGCAGGGAATTTGATGCATAACCGTATGGAGGTTTATTTCAATTCGAAATGGGGGTTTATTTCAGGCGATGGTGATATTGTTATTGATTGCCAATTTGATTTAGTTGATGGCTTTGAAGAAGATCTAGCCTTGGTAAAGTTAAAAGGAAAGGTTGGCTTTATTGACTTTGAGGGAAATATGGTTATTCCACCAATATATTTAAAAGCACGAAGTTTTCTTAACGGCATGGCGGCTGTTTCTTTAGATGGTAAACACTGGGGCTTTATTAATAAAATGGGCGAACTGATTATCCCATTTTCTTATTATGATACCTCCAGAGGCTTTAGAGAGGGATTATGTTCTGTCTCAAATGGTAATTATTTAGGCGTAATTGATACTCAAAATACTATAATATTACCATTCGAATATTCTTTGGATTTTGAGCTTGGTGCTTGTGCTTCTTTTTTTGAAAAGGGCTTAATGGTTGCAGGTAAAAATTTTAATTTTGATAGCTCTCTTTTCGGACTTATTAATACTAATGGAGTCGAAATCATTCCTTTGAAATTTCAAGATCTAAGGTTACCCTGTGAAGGGTTTTGCCAAATTCATGTCCAAAATATGGCAGGCTATTGGAGTCTTGAAAATCATGAAGTTGCTATTCCACCAATATATGAAGATGTGTCTGACTTTTTTAATGGAGTGGCTGTCGTGTCAATTTTATAAAAATAATTTAAATTATGTTGACTAAGATTAATAATTGGTTTATCTCTCTTCCTGAAAGTGCCCAAAGTTATTTTATAAACTTATTGATTTTAAATTTATCTATTTTTGATTTTATTCCTATTGAATTTAAAACAAATGAAAAAAAAGGCAAATTTTTGAAAGGCTATCTTAATGAAGTTAATTTGACGACTGCCGAGGAATTAAAAAGATTTTTGTTAGCATATTCTGTTATTGATATTATCATCCAAACTAAACGTGATTATAATTTTGCATCAGACCAAGATATGGCAAATAAAATTCTAAAGTTAGTTAATGAAGTGCCAAACTCTAAATTTCGGCCAATTCTTGAAAACTCTGCTAGTGGAATTAATCAACAAATTTGGCATAATGTAATTTCATCATGGGACAGTTTAAAAGTATCCCAAGAGATGAGTTTTATTAATATAAATGAACGATTCTCAATTGATAAAGCTTAAATTTAAGGCTAATCTGCCATTACCACGTGCTTTATTTTAAAGGATTTTCTGTCTTGTCAAAAAAAGGACAACGAGAAAGACTTACCAATACCTGTAACGCGGAACTCTAAGGAGTTTAAAGGATTCTAAATTTAGCTTAATGCTAAAGCTTTAGGAATGATTGTAAACCGTCAGCCAAAGGTGTACTGGAGTTATTTAATTCGGTTTTAAGAATCCTTTGATAGATTGGAGTTATCTTATTTACATTTTATGTATATCCTCAATTACACCAATTTTCTTTTTCTAAGTTCAAATTTTATAAGTATCTTGTGTCATGCTGAGACTTGTAATTGCAGGTTCAAGGAATTTTGATGACTATGACTTACTTGAGTCAACTTTGAATGAATTCATCGAATTTCATTCGATTGGCGATCCCGATCCAGGGGTACTTATCATCTCTGGTTTGGCAAAAGGTGCTGACCTTTTGGGAGTACAATATGCTAATCAAAAGGGATATAAAGTGGAGGAATTTCCAGCAAACTGGAAATTGGGTCGGAGTGCTGGTCCCAAACGAAACTTGGAAATGGCAAAATCAGCCAATGCGTGTATTGTTTTTTGGGATGGAGTTAGTAAAGGGACTGCCAATATGATTGAATTGGCCGAGCGTCATCAGCTCAGATTAAGAGTAATTCAATTTTGTAAAAAGTAACTTAATTGTGGTTATTTAAATTTCCAAGATATGAAAAGACAACAACTAATTGATTTATTAGATTCTGAAATTATTGATTTTAAAGAAATGGTAGGCAAATGTAGTGTTGTCCCTAGTTCAATTCCAATACTTTGGTTTGGTAATATTGAAGACTATTTTCATTCAGATTTGAAAATCATTACTGTGTCCCTTAATCCGTCTGATATTGAATTTAAATCAAGTAAATCAAGCGAACCTGCTACTGCACTTAGGTTTCCAGATTATAACGGGACATCAATAAGTCTTTTTGATTCTTTAAATAAGTATTTTTCTTTCAATCCTTACAATGCTTGGTTTAAAGCAAGTTTTGGTGCTGTTTTAGGAAGTTTTGAGGCTTCTCACGATGGCAAATTAAAAAATGCAGCATTGCATACCGATATAGGTTCTCCGTATGCAACATCTCCAACTTGGACTGGTTTATCTACCTCTGAAAGGACTATTTTGGAATCCAAAGGGTCAAGATCTTGGCATAGGTTAGTTCAAATATTGGAGCCTGACATTATTTTATTTTCAGCATCAAAAAACTACGAAAAAAAAATATTATTCCCCCAAGTTAAAGGATGGGATTTTATTGATGTAAAAGCTAAATCTCCCTTACTCAAGGGCAATTTTTTGATTTCTGAAGAGAAAACCTCGACTGTTCTATTTCAAGTCCAGGGGAGAAAGCCATTTCTCAAAACAAGCAAAGAAGAAAAAATGAAATTTTCAAAGCATGTTGATAAATGAAAATACAACTTAATCATCCTGGTAGCCAGAAGAATTTTAAAATTGGTAAAGGATATAATTTAGTAGATGGTGAAATCTTTAGGGAGTGGAATAATGATGCGACTCATTACAGGAAATTTATTGTTAATAATGGCTTTTCAGTGGAAAATTTGGAAGAAAAGTCAGTTTCAAAAGGAGAGCTTTTTTTTTGGGGAGAATGGGAAGGAAATTCACATTTTACTCCATTCCCAAAATCGGATTTTCGAAAATTACCAAACGGCCTTCATAGACTAATTGCAGATAGTTTCCCGAAAAATTCACAAAACACGGACCCATATATCTATGGGAATAATTTTTTGTATTGTGTTTGTAAGCAAAGAGGAAGAATGACTAGTCTACCATTAGATTCATTGATTTTATTTGGAACCCCAATTCCTTCTGAAGGAAAATTTTATTTAGATACTGTCTTCGTAGTTAAAGGATATCAGACTTCTTCAAAAGTTTTAGGAAATGGGGGTTCAGAATATTCAA
>CAXNJN010000008.1:0-60802 GCA_964202605.1 Bacteroidia bacterium
TTTAAAAATACTTGATGAAAAAAATTAAAGAAGTTGTCGGTAATTTATTTAAGAAAGTAGGGAAGTAGGGACTGTTGCTTTGAAATCCCGTGCTCCACAGCAGTTTGACAATTTGAATTGCTCCATTTCGGAAACTAGAAAAATGTTTATCTTTAAATTCTTCTTTCTGATTATCCGCTTTTTCACCACTAACCAGAGAAAAAAAGGTTTGAGGTTCAATTAGGAGAGCTGTGGACCGTTGAAAGCCTGTGGGCCGTGGCCCATGGTCTGTCAACGATTATCCGCAGTTTTAAATTGGCGAGCTGAGCTACTGGCATGATTGCGGATAATCATATTCTTCTTTACTTCTTTGTATGAAACCACTTATTCTTTCCCCCAACTTAAGTAAATCTCAAGTTGCAGCAGTTGTAGAAACCTATTTGGGAGATGCAGGTTTTTCGATTTCCACCCAAGATTTTGAGCGCCCCTGGGGAGGTTTTTTTGTGTTGGACGAAACGCAGATCCGAGCATTTAAAGCCCAGTTTTTCCCTGAAGTAACGCTTTCGGAAGAGCAGTATGCGCAGAAGTTGAGCCCCAAATTCTTACTTGTAGCACCAGGAGCGCGACTCTCATGGCAGTACCACTACCGTCGTGCGGAGTTGTGGAACTTAGTAGCAGGTGAAGCAGCAATCAGTAGAAGTTTGGACGATACTCAAGGTCCAGCAGTAGCGATGATTCCCAATGAAATCGTCTCCCTGCCGCAGGGAGAGCGCCATCGTTTGATCGGTACGCAAGGCTGGGGGGTAGTCGCTGAGATTTGGATGCACACGGATGCAAGCCAACCTTCAGATGAAGACGATATCGTCCGGTTGCAGGACGATTACGCAAGAAAGTAAGAAATTGAGTGTGTATTAGGCCTTGTTGAGGGCGTCGATTTGCTTGGCTACCTCTTCTGCTTCCGCCATCAATTTGTCCGCAGCAGTTCGGTTGCTATGCGAGAGTTTGTGGGCATCTGCCATCATCTTCGCATAAGTTTCTTGAAGCTTTTCCTTCTCGCTTTTCTTTTTGAATAATCCAAACATGGGTATCGGTTTTAGGTTTAACCGAGATTAACGAGGAATGTTCAGTAGCCGATGCCTTGCTATTAGTTATCGGTACTTCCTTTTGGATACTGGATTTCGTCATCCTTAAACTGAAGGAGGTCTTCCAATCGTCCAGCTGAATTGTAAAACTTCCAAGGACCCTGCTTTTTACCATCCTTCATCATGCCTTCAGAGGCTTTTCTGCCTGATTCGTGGTAATAGATCCAAAGTCCTTCCGATTTTCCTCCCTGATAGCTTCCTTCTGACTCTCTTTGTCCGGTGACATAGTAGGTGATCCGGGTGCCATTTCCATCTTTCAAGGTGCCCTTGTCCCGGGTTTCTTTACCGTCAAGAGTGTAATACTCACTTACATTGAGGAGTCTACCATTATCCCAAAACTCTTCTTGGGTCAGCTGCTTGTTGTCGTAGAATAATCCCCAAATTCCATCCTCAAAACCTAAATTGAAGCTTCCTACAGACTTTAGTTGTGCTCCATCGTAGTAGTAGACCCATTGCCCATTCTCCATTCCGAGTAGGTATTCGCCTTCAGCGATAAGAACCCCTATTTTATTGAAAAATTTCCAGAGTCCAGTTTTGAGATCGTTGCGATATTCTCCAATCGTATACAATTGTCCGTCTGGATAGAAGGTTTTCCAAACTCCTTTTTTTGCTCCTCCTTCGTATTGGCCTTGAACAGAGAGCTTTCCGGAGCTGTGGTATTCCACATAGTCCCCTTCTGGTACCCCAAGAACATAGGTTTTTCTTTTTGAGACCGTTTTGTCCGGGAAATATTCTTCCCAAACACCAACGGCTATGTTGTTTTCATACCTTTCTTTTCGAGCCAAGCGCCCGGATTCATAGAAATAACTCCATTCCCCGATACGATTGCTTGAGGAGTCATAAAATTCTTCCGACTCCAGGTATTTAGTTCCAGGGAAATAGCTTTTCCACGCTCCAATTTTTTCTCCGTTTTTGTAGGCACCGGACTGATAGACCATATTGGGTAAAGAAAAGGTCTTGTAAATACCTTCAAATTGCCCTTTGATTGCGGTGGCTTCGGCCAAGACATTTCCTTCGGGATCAAATTCGAAATAGGGTCCTTCTCGCAATCCATCTACATAAAATTCGCGGATAGAAAGCTCACCCCCAGAGAAGTAGCTTAGCCATTGCCCCGCTTTTTTGCCTACCACATAATTGCCCTCCAGCTTAATTTGGCTGGGGTCTGTGTAAAAGTCGTTATCAGTACTTCCATAATATTCCGTGTACTTACCCACCAAAATGCTATCCTGAAAGATTGCCTCTTTGATCAATAAGCCATTGGAATCAAAAAATCGAGCCGTACCAAAAAGTTTTCCATCTCGGTAATCTGCCAGCTCTTTGGGTTTGCCATTGGCATGAAAACTTCCCCATTGCCCGTCACGAAGACCATTTTTATAATTTCCTCCTGTGATTAGCGCATTGGTTTTTGCATTGTAAAACTTCCAAAGGCCAGTTTGACGCTTGTTTTCTAAAACACCCGTACCTACAATGGATGAATCACTGTTGTAAAGCACTGCGATTTTTGAATTCTGTGCAAAAAGCGAAAAATGAAGAAAGGAGAATGCTGCAATCAGGATATACTTCATAGTAAATCAGATTCTTAAGAGTAGGTTAGAACTAGTTTTTCGAATGCGCAATTGGAAGATTTCCCTATACCTACGTAGAAAATCATTTCCTGTTTAAAAGTACATGAAATCCTTAAATTTTTTGATCACTCATCCGGATTTGCAAGGAGAATTTTCTTCAGTTCATCCCTTAAAATTTGGAGACAATTTGCCTGTTCCCCAACCAATTCAATTTCCTTAACCCAAAGCCTAGCTTCTCCTTGGTTTTCAGGGTTTTCAGGGGTTTTATAGCCGGCCTGTATCCATTCTACTTGTGCTGCTAAATCCCAGGGGAGGTCATTTCGTCCCAACAGGAAGCCATTCTCAACAAATAACTGATCAGGTTGGCGCATTTGTTTGCCTAAAAATACGCAGCAATACAGCCCATGGCCAAACCAACTCACAAAACGGATGTTACAACCCTTGTCCAAATCAAAGTCTCGAATCAGGTCAAGCACGAGATAAGGGAAGCCGAGCAACTGATTACCTTTGGAGATTTTTATGCCCTTCGAATTGGAGAAAAAGCGGGCCAATTCCTCATTCGTAACGGAGTTGCCTAGCTGCTCAAAAAGGTTTAGAAAATCAGTTTTCAGCTGATTTTGCCGCTGAACTAGCGTTTTATCTAGCCAGAGATGAAGGTCTAACTCTACCTTCACTCGGTTACCATTTCAAGAGTGCAGAAGCCCAAGAAAAGCCTGAGCCAAAAGCAGCCAAACAAATCAGGTCATTTTCTTTCAATCGTCCTTGCTCCCAAGCTTGGGAAAGCGCAATAGGGATGGTTCCTGCGGTGGTATTGCCCAGGTGCATGATGTTGTTAAACACCTTCTCATCAGGCAACTCCAATTTCTGCTGGATGTATTGTGAGATTCTCAAATTGGCTTGGTGCGGCACGAGCAGGTCGATGTCGTCTTTGGTCAGCTGATTGAAGGCCAAGGCTTCCTGGATGACCTCCAAAAAGCGAACTATAGCATGCTTGAATACTGCATTTCCATTCATTTTCAGGAAAAAGTCCCCTCGCTCAATCAGCTCCTGGGAGATGCGTACTTTTCCACTGGAACTCGGGGCGATGCAATAGAGTTCCTCAGCTTGAGCTCCCTCGGAATGCAGGTGAGTACTGATAATCCCCGTTTGACCCGCTTCTGCGCGGCCCACTACTGCAGCACCGGCGCCATCTGCAAAGATCACCGCACTAGATCTTCCTTCGTCACTTTTATCCAAGGCTGAAGACTGGATTTCAGCACCGACAACGAGTATTTTTTGGTACATGCCCGTTTTGATAAACTGGTCAGCGATCGATAAGGCATAGATAAAGCCAGAACAGGCATTTCGAATGTCCAAGGCGCCGATGGTTTTGAAGCCCAGTTCCCGTTGCAGCAGCACGCCATTGCCTGGCAAAAAGTAGTCCGGTGTGATGGTTGCAAAGATGATGAAGTCAATTTCATCTTTTTCTACACCTGCTCGTTCCATGGCCATTTTACTGGCTTTGGCAGCCATGTTGTTCACGGTATCTACTCCAGGGGTATACCAATGTCTCTCTTGAATTCCCGTACGCTCCACAATCCATTCGTTTGTGGTATTCATCATTTGGCAAAGTTCGGCATTGGTGACGATTCGTTCCGGTACATAATGTCCTGCTGCTAGAATTCGTGAAGTATACATGGGCGTAGCGTAAAGTAGTGGGAGTGAGTTTGGATAAATAGCAATGCAATATCGGCAAGCAAATTAGTTCAACAACAAAAGAGGGGCTTGTTTAGATTAGCCAAACAAGGTGTAATTCCCAAATTGATCCATGGGAGAGGTCTTCCGAACCAGGCTTTGGGAATCATTTTGGACGGAATTGACTAGGGGCGATACCGTGTAGCTCAGCATAAAATCAGTTGGGTAGGGCTTCAATAGTTCCAAAAGTTCGGTCTCGGAACTGTAGTTGTCTAGCCATTTTTTTTCTTGATCAGGTCTCAAAATTACGGGCATGCGATCGTGGACTTCAGACACCAAGTCATTTGGGCTGGTGGTTAGAATCAGAAAAGTGTGTTGAGATTCTCCGGAGACCGTTTCATATTCCTCCCAAATTCCTGCAAAAGCAAAGGGTTCCTCCTCACGCAAGGTGAAGCGGTGTGGGATTTTGGTTTTCTTGCCTACTTTTTTCCATTCGTAAAATCCATCTGCCGGGATGAGGCACCTTCTTTTGAGGAAGGAGGATTTAAAGGTTACTTTTTCATGAACCGACTCTGCTCTTGCATTAATCAGTTTGGCCGATACGGGCTTATTTTGACCGAAATCAGGGGTAATGCCCCAGTAAAAAAAGGAGAATCCTTTGGGACTATCGGAGGTGATCACGGGTACCAATTGGGTAGGTGCAATGTTGTATCGTGGCGAGAAATCCGCTAGCATTTCTGCTTGAAAGCGTTCTTCTAGTTCAATTTTACTTTTTGCAAGTGAATATCTTCCACACATGGTCGCAGGTTCAGCTATTTTTCTCGAAGTTAGGAATCCTGGCAAATAAATTCAACTGCTCGGGTCTCCGAATAAAAGGGTTGACTGGAATCAGCTTGCATAAATCCCACATGACCCCCATGGAGGGGGAATTCAAAATGTACCTGATTCAACTGATGTGCCAGCTGCGTAGGGTAGCAGGAGGGGCTGAGGAATGGATCGTTTTGGGCGTTTAAAACCAGGCTAGGCACTTCAATGCCAGGTAGAAACTGTAAGGCAGAGTTGATTTGGTAGTATTCTTCGGCATCGTGAAATCCATGCAAGGGGCCGGTAAAGTTGTTGTCAAAATCCCGAAGACTACGAATGGAAGCAAATTTTTCCACCGAAAATTCATCGGGGAACAAGGCAGATTTTCTCTCAATTTTCAATTGGAGGCTTTTTAGGAATCGCCGAGTATAAAGTCCAAAGGCTGAAGTTGAAATTTGGTCGCATGACCCACCAAGATCCAAGGGCACGGATATCGCAACACCTCTTTTGATTTTTGGATCTCGATCGCGCTTTTCACCTAGGTACTTGAGGGTTAGATTTCCTCCTAGACTAAAGCCAACCAATGCAATCTCCGTGTAGCCTGGTGCGGCATAGCGAACGATGGTATCTAAATCGTAGGTGGCCCCGCTGTGGTAAAAAATCGCCTTCCGATTGAGTTCTGCTCCACATCCTCGGTAATTCCAAGCAAGCACATCAAATCCCTTCCTCAAGGCTTCTTTTGCCATTCCTAGCATGTAGGACCTGCTGCTATTGCCTTCCAAACCGTGGCTGATGATCACTAATTTGGGGTGGCCTCTTCGGTGCCAATCCACTTCTAAGACATCTCCATCATGAGTTTCTACAAGATCCTGCTGTGTAGGAGGGAGGATTACTTGCCGGAATAAGGTGGGAAAAATGGTTTCTAAGTGACCGTTAAAGAGGTATTTAGGCCGTTGGAAGTTGCAGGGTTGAAGTAAGGGCATGGATGCAAGCGGTCAAAAACAGATTGGAAAATACAGCATATAATTTGAATAAAGCGTTTTTAAAAACTATTTTTGGGCTCTTAAATTAACTACAAGAGCTACATAGAACATGGCCGAAATTATAAGAATGCCAAAAATGAGTGACACCATGGAAGAAGGTGTGATTGCATCCTGGTTGAAGAAAGAAGGAGACACTGTAAAGCCTGGAGATATTCTTGCAGAGGTGGAGACCGATAAAGCCACTATGGAACTGGAATCTTACGAGGAAGGAGTGCTCTTGTATGTAGGTGTTAAAGAGAAAGATTCGGTTCCAGTTAATGGGATCATCGCAATAATCGGAGAGAAGGGAGAAGCATTCCAGCACTTATTGTCTGGAGCTCCTGCAGTAGCACCAAAAGTAGAAGCGGTAATTCCCGCTACTGCACTTGATGTGGCTGAAGTAAACCCACCAGCTGCAGCTGTCGCTAAATCTTCTATCGCAGCGGTCCTAGTGACCATGCCCAAAATGAGTGATACCATGCAGGAAGGAACTATTTCCTCTTGGTTGAAAAAAGTGGGTGATGTCGTGAAGACTGGAGAAATCATTGCTGAGGTAGAAACAGACAAAGCCACCATGGAGCTGGAATCTTACGAAGACGGCGTCTTGTTGTACATCGGGGTAGAAGCTGGAGGAAGTGTTCCCGTAGATGGGGTCATCGCAGTGATTGGAGAAAAAGGAGCCGATTACCAAAGCCTTTTGGCAGCCCATCAGGGTGGTGCATCAATCGCTGCCCCTGTGGAAGTAGCAAGTCCTGCAGCTCCAGTAGTTGTAGCAGCACCGGCTCCAGTAATGGTTCAAGCGCCAGTTGCAGCAGCAGTTACTAGTTCAACTGGAAACGAGCGTGTAAAGGCCTCTCCATTAGCAAAAAAGATAGCCAGTGAAACTGGAGTAGACATTCGTCAAGTAGCCGGTAGCGGTGAAGGTGGACGTATTGTCAAAAGAGATATTGAAAGCTTTGTGCCTGCTGCAGCAACTGCTAGCCCTCTGGCAGCTTCAAGCCAAGTAGGAGGTGCTCCAGTGCTTGGTCAAGAGAGCTTCACCGAAGAGAAGGTTTCGCAGATGCGCAAAACCATCGCCAAGCGATTGGCAGAGAGCAAGTATTCGGCTCCGCACTTCTACTTGACCATGGAGATCAACATGGACAAGGCCATTGAGGCGAGAAAGAGCATGAATGAATTTGGTACTGCCAAGATTTCTTTCAACGACTTGGTCATCAAAGCAGCAGCAGCGGCCTTACGTCAAAACCCAAAAGCAAATTCAAGCTGGCTGGGAGATAAAATTCGCTACAACGACCACATCCATATCGGTATGGCAGTAGCAGTAGAGGAGGGATTGTTGGTTCCAGTGATCCGTTTTGCAGACCAGTTGTCGCTATCCCAGATTTCGAATCAAGCGAAGTCATTGGGTCAAAAGGCTAAAAATAAAGAATTGCAACCGAAGGATTGGGAAGGCAATACCTTTACCATCTCCAATTTGGGAATGTTTGGCATCGATGAGTTTACCGCCATCATCAATCCCCCAGATGCCTGCATCTTGGCAGTGGGAGGAATCAAGGAAACCGTCATTGTTAAGGATGGGCAAATGAAAATCGGCAATGTGATGAAGGTAACCCTTTCCTGTGACCACCGCGTAGTCGATGGAGCGGTGGGATCTGCCTTCCTTCAAACCTTGAAAGGGCTCTTGGAAGACCCGGTTCGAATCCTGATCTAAGAATTAAAACTGTCAAAAAGTCCTGTTCAACGAGGACTTTTTGCTTTTGTATGGTTTTTGAAATGCATCTTGACCTAGGTTCTAAACTGGAATACTAGAAAATAAATTTCCCATGGAAAAAATTAAATCCACCACCGTCGTAGCCATTCGGCACAATGGAGAGGTTGTCATCGGCGCCGACGGGCAGGCGACTCTAGGCAATACGGTTGCCAAAAGCACCGTCAAAAAGATCAGAGTGCTTCAAGGAGGCAAAATTGTGACGGGATTTGCGGGTTCCACTGCCGATGCCTTCACCTTGCTGGACAAGTTTGAAGAAAAGCTAGGCGCCTATGGTAATAACATGAAGCGTGCTGCTGTGGAGCTTGCCAAGGAGTGGCGTATGGATCGAATGCTCAGCCGTCTAGAGGCGATGATGATCGTGGCAGACAAAGACGATATTTTGATCATTTCAGGCAATGGGGATGTGATTGAGCCAGATATGGAGATTGCCACCATCGGTTCGGGTAGTGTGTTTGCACAATCAGCCGCTCGTGCCATGAAGAAGTTTGCGCCACAGCTATCTGCTGAGGAGATGGTACGCGAAAGTTTGCATATCGCAGCAGATGTCTGCATCTACACCAACCATAATTTGGTGGTGGAAAAGGTCAGCTCTTAACCGAAGTTTTACGGAATTAGAAAGTCGGAAAAGAATTCCGACTTTTTTTTTGTTTTCAGCAAACCCGAAGGCCTCCTTGTGTGTTACAAGGCTATACGTAATGAATCCAAATGGAAACAGCAACAGCAAAAAAGAAAGAGAAAAAAGATCATCGTCAATTGATTTTGGAAGGATTTGTTTCGCATGTGCTTGAGCATGGTAAAGAACCTGCTTCCATTTTTAAGTTTGCCAAGGATTTAAAAATCAAAGAAGAAGAGGTTTACAACTACTTTACCTCTTTTGAGTCGGTAAAGTCTGCCATCTGGGTGGCTTTATTCGAAGAGACTCAACGCCAATTGGAGGAGCAGGAGGTGTATAAAGAATATTCGGTGCGCGAAAAATTCCTTGCATTTCTGTATACCTGGATCGAAGAATTGAAGAAAAATAGATCCTATCTCCTCTGCCTGTACCAAGAAAAGTCAAGCACCTTTAAAACGCTTCCTTCAGACACCAGAGACTTCAAAGAGAAGTTTAGCGACTTTGCCTCCGAGCTCATTATGGAGGGAAAGGAAACGCAGGAAATAGCAAGTAGGCCTTTTATTTCTGAGAAATACGACGAGGCACTTTGGATGCAGGTAGGCTTCGTGTTTCGCTACTGGATAGACGACCGAAGTCCACGGTTTGAGAAAACGGATGCGGCCATCGAAAAATCAGTGAACCTTGCCTTTGACCTGATGGGAAAAAGTGCATTGGATTCCTTTTTGGATTTCGCCAAGTTTCTCTACCAGCATAAATAATTCATGTCCAAGCAAGTAAAAGAGCAGGGATCTATCCCTGTTTCTAAGGTGCAGCGAGCAGCCAAATTCATCTCTACAGGAGCGAAGGTTGGTGGCAACTACGTGAAGCACTACGCGAAGAAGATGGTCAATCCTTCCATGAATAAGGATGAATTGCATCAAAAAAATGCCTCAGACATCTACAATTCGCTCAGCGAGCTAAAAGGCTCAGCTTTGAAGGTGGCTCAGATGATGTCCATGGACAAAAATTTACTTCCACGAGCCTATCAGGACAAGTTCACGATGGCCCAGTATTCTGCGCCCCCGCTATCCTATCCGCTGGTGGTCAAGACCTTTCAAAAGTACTTCCAGCAAACCCCTGAGCAGCTATTTGACACCTTCACCCGATCTGCTGTCAATGCCGCTTCCATCGGTCAAGTGCATCAAGCGATCAAGGGAGGCAAAACCTTGGCTATAAAAATTCAATACCCAGGCATTGCGGACTCGGTAAGTTCAGATCTGAGATTGGTGCGTCCTTTTGCCTTGCGACTGCTCAACATGAATGAGAAGGAGTTAGATCACTACATGGGAGAGGTGGAAGAACGCTTACTTGAAGAAACCGATTATAATCTTGAAATAGCTCGTTCTCGTGAGATCTCCGAGGCCTGCGCCCACATTCCCAATATTCGTTTCCCTAAGTACTACGATGCGCTGAGCTCCGAGCAAATCATTACCATGGATTGGATTGAAGGTAAGCACATCAAGGAATGGATGGATACTAATCCTTCGCAGGAGGCAAGAAATCAGGTGGGACAGGCCCTTTGGGACTTTTACCACCACCAGGTGCACAACTTGAATCAAGTACACGCCGATCCCCATCCAGGGAACTTTATCATTCAAGAAGATGGGACACTGGGTATTATCGATTTTGGTTGTGTGAAGGTGATTCCGAAAGACTTCTACACCGGTTATTTTTCCTTGATCAAAAAGGATTTACTCATCAACGAAGCCGAGTTGAACCAGATCTTCTATGACCTAGAATTCATTTCTGACAAGGATACTGAGGTTGAAAAGGCCTTTTTCAGCGCCATATTCTCCGAGATGATTTCGCTGCTCGGCACACCCTTTCACGTGGAGAAATTTGACTTTTCTGACAACGACTTCTTCAACCAGATTTTCCAGTTGGGAGATCGGATTGCCAACGACAAGATGTTTAAGAAGTCCAATCAAGCCCGAGGTTCTCGGCATGGGCTTTATGTCAATAGAACCTACTTTGGGATCTACAACTTGCTCAATCAGCTGCAGGCAGAGGTGGTGACCACCAAACCTGCTTGGTTAACCTAAAAAAAGCCTATGCTTCGAAAGGAGTCAGAAGGGAGGCGAATTCGAAAGATGTTTAGTACCTTTCATTGTCACCTTTTCTTGTGCCCTTCCTAGTCCTGAGGATATCCTTACACATACAGCCCAAAAAAATAAACTATGCTTTCTACACTCGCTCTTGTCGCCCAACTCGTTATCGCTATTTCGATCGTCATTGTTTGGGTTTTTCGTTTTGATAATATTGTTAAAGAGTTTGAACAATACGGGCTAAGTACCCTTACGCGCTCTATGGTTGGTGCAGCCAAACTCGTTCTGGCTACTCTGCTGGTAGTAGGTGTTTGGTATCCTGCCTTGGTTTTGATTCCGGCCTTGCTGATGGGCCTTTTGATGATTTGTGCGCAGTATTTCCACTTCAAAGTGAACAATCCTTTCCAAAAACGAATTCCCGCTTTATTCTTGTTGAGTCTTTGCCTGTTTGTGGCAGCAGTTTCGCTTAACTGGATTGCTTGATGGGCATATTTGAAGTGCTAGTGCTTATTTCTAGTTTTTCTTTTTTCTCCTACGGTGTTGCCTTTTTTACCTCCTCCAAAATGAAGGAAGAGTTTATTCGTTTTGGTCTTGCCAAATATGGGACTCTTACTGCTGTCCTTGAGATTCTTGGCGCATTGGGCTTACTTCTCGGCTTGGTCTATACCCCCTTGCTTGTTTTTTCTGCCGGAGGACTTTCCCTGCTAATGTTACTGGGTGTGGGCGTACGGGTAGGGATCAAAGATTCCTGGCTGGTGATTGTGCCTGCCTTCTCGTTTTTTGTGCTGAATGCGTTCCTTTTTTATTTGGGGATAAACTTACTGTAACCAGGCTTATCTCTTTATTGCCAATAGAAAACCCGTTTTGTTAGGGGCTGTCTACGAGTTCAGCGAAGTATTTCCGCAAGGTATTGGGGCTGATTTTTTTAGCGACGATTTCTCCTTTTCGGTTGATTAAGTAGGTGGTTGGATTCGAGAAAGCATCGTATGCGGCTCGTTGTGGCGCATTTTCCGGAAATTCCACATGAAGGGTATTGCTGTGGACCAGGTATTGTTTGATGAAATCGATCCAAACGGTGCGAGAGACTTCCGGTTCGTTGCACACGGCAAAACGGCCAATCGTTATGTTTTTAATGCGTTCAATTTGCGAGGCGATGGAATCTATCTCAGGTACTTCTCGCTGGCAGTGGTCGCAAGTAGGGGCGTAAAATAGCAGCAAGGTGTAGTCGTTCTTTGCGGCAAACTGGTGTAAGTTCTGCTCCAGGCCAGCCGTGTCCTTGAGGATTAAATTTTCAGACAGTTGATTGGTATTTAAGCGACTTAATTTCTCGATTTCCTCGTTGAAAAGTTTCTTTTGGCTGTCTGTGAAACTCTCGCAAGGGTCGGTGATCCCATAATTTTTCAAAAACCAGAGGGTGCCTTCCGTGTTTTGGGAAATATTTCGATTGCGGATAACGCTGTTGAAATAGTCAAAAACAAAAGGGAAGGATTTATGGCTACAGATAATCTGGGTCATGACTTTTTCCATCCCAAGTTGAATGGATTCCGCATTTAGGGGATAATAGGAGAGGTATTCTACCAATAGGCTTCGAAAAATAGGGGTGAAGAGCAGGCGGGGATCTTGAAAAGGAATTTTGGAAAAAAAGCGGTCTCGTGCTTCGGTATCCAGACGGTTGGGCACCGATTCATCGAGTGCATTGAGCGCTTTGAAATACAGGGCTAGTGTGGAAGTGGGAGGGAGTGTTTCCAGCTGTTTGTTTCGAAAGGCCACAAGGGCATCCGTTTTGGATTGAAAAAAGGCAGCTTTTTCAGCAAACTTAAATTTCCGTCCTTTGGAAAGTTCGGCTTGGTAGGAGGAGTCTAGTTGCGCATAGGACTTTTCCAAGCGCTGGTAGTTTAAAAAAACTTCATTTTTTGGATCAGAGGAGTGTGCGTTTGCCAATACATCGGTTCCGGAAAAAGTCAATGAAAATTGCTCTTTGTTTTCGATTGTGAAATAGATCCGCTCCTTGGTAGAAGAAAATTGCAGGTAGTAGATGCCGCCCTTGATGGAAGTGGTAGAAGACAAGACGGTACCTGTAAGGGTGTCTTTTGCGAGGTAGTTTTTGTCGTCGAAGAGTGTTCCACGGAAATAAACGGGGGCATTTGATTTTGAAACAGTGACTTTAAATTGCGCCTGGGCGAATAGGGGAATGAAAAGTAGTAAGGCAAGGAGTTGTTTCATACAAGCAAAAGTATAAAAATAGGATGTGATTATCCGCAATCCTATCAATGGCATAATTAGGGTGTTTGATACTACAAATTGTTCATAGGCCAGACCACGGCCTACAGGTAAACCACGGTCCACAGGCTTTCAATTGTCCATGGCTCACTTAATTGATACTCAAACCTTATTTGCTAAGCAGTCAAAATAAAGATAATCAAATTAAAGTTAACTAAGGATTACAAAAAATACTATATTTGTAAAAAATAGTTAACATTATGGCGAATTCAGGATTTCCATTGATGCCTAAATACCGGCAAATTTTAGCAGCAATGGGGGAGAATATTAAGCTCGCTAGGCTACGCAGGAAACTGAGTGCGGAGCAGGTAGCGATGCGGGCTGGAATAAGTCGTCCTACCTTAGTATCTATTGAAAAGGGGGTGGCTAGCGTAAGTATGGGATCCTATTTTATGGTTTTGCACATTTTCAGGCTGGAGGAGGATTTTTTACTTTTAGCCAAGGATGACGTATTGGGAAGACGCTTGCAGGATTTGCAATTAGTGACAAAAAAGAGAGCACCTAAAAGATAAGAAAGCGTGTCTGTAGAAGTGAAAAAGGCTAAGTTGGGGAGGGTAGATGTACATAAGACCGTTCAAGATTGAGATAAAAAATAAAATACTTGGATTTTACTCCTTACAATAGGAATTTAAAACACAAACGCGTTTTAAATTGCATTTTTTGAATAGATTTGGAGATAACCGTTACTATTTTGCTCACCATCGTCGAACTATTTTATGATTTTGTCATCTCCACGCTAGTGGGGTTGTTCGGGCTGCATTTGCTGACGAAGAAAGGTTTGTTGGCCTCCAAATTCTTGGGACTGTATTTCCTGGCTTTTTGCATACGCATCGTTTTGGCCTATTTTATTACGGGAGGACGTTTAATCGAGTATCCACATACGTTTATGCTGGTGTCTCCCATTCAATTTTTGGTGGCACCTGTTGGATTTTTATTTGTTTATTTTATGCTGCACCCCAAACGTAAATTTCGGGTTTGGCAAGGGGTCTTATTCCTTCCTTTTGTGTTGCACACCGCAGAGTTGCTGCCCTTTTATTTTGGACCAGTGGAGAATAAAATCAATGAAATAAATTTGATGCTGCAGTATAAGTCCTTGGTTGATTTCCCTGGGACAGTCACTTTTTTCAGCCCGAAGGTGTTGACCTTTTTAAAGGTTATTTTTTCCACATGTTGTGTTTTGGCTTCTTTTGCCATGGTTCTTTCTTATATCCAAAAAAACAAGGTTTCATACAAGGCCAACCAGTTCCTGATAAACTGGATGCTTTCCTATACCATTTTAGGTGTGCTATCGATAGTGTTTGTGATTGCGTATGTGATGGGAATTATCGGGTTTAATAATTTACAATTCTCCTATGCTGATTTGCTCATGCACCTGGCGGCTTTTTTGAATGTAGGGGTTGTTCTCATTCGTCCTAGTTTATTGGATGGAGTTACTTTTCAGTCTTTGGTGATGCGCTTGCAAGAAGAAGAACGGGTAGCAGAACCAGATGAGAATGCAGAGAAGTTGCAGAAATACGAAAAGCACGCGGCACGCTTAGAAAAGTATTTTGTGACAGAAAAGCCCTTTTTGACGGACGAGGTGAGCTTAGAGGCCATGGCCAAAATCATTGGAATTTCAGTACGGGAATTGTCGCGTACTGTGCATTACATGTATGAATTGAGCTATCCAGATTTTGTCAATTCTTGGCGGATTAACTACATCTTGGAACAACGAAAACAAAACCCAGCCTGGCAGACCTATTCGCAGGAGATGTTAGCGGAGTTAAGTGGGTTTGGGTCGAGGCAGGGCTTGTATATTGCCATCAATAAGCTTCATGGAATGACTCCGGCCACTTTTTTTGCAACCAAGGAAGCAGAATAATTTTTGTCTTAAATTTGTAATATACCGAATCGGTTACATCTTCATTTGTCAAATTTTTGTTAGTTGATACAGTATTTAACTGTTCTAAATGTCAAGCGTAGGATCGGTTTACCTCTTCTCTATTGTCAGCTCGCTTTGCCTGCTTTTCGGACTTAATTTTTTATTTCGAAAAGGAAACTTAGTCGTTGCTAGAATACTGGCAGTAGAGTTTTTGTTGCTAGGTTATTTGGTGGTAGCGGCCTTTTTCCTACTGCCTGAAAATATTATTGAAACTCCTTATTTTTTTAGAACCATGGCGCCGCTTTTTTATCTGCTGCCACCCCTGAATTTTTTGTTTTTATGGTATTTGTTTCATCCATCAGCAAAGTTTAAACGTGTTCATCTCCTCTTTTTTCTCCCTTTTGTTTTCCAGTTCGTCGAGTATTTGCCGTATTATTTAAGTGATAAAGCGACAAAGGTTCAAGAAATCAACTGGATGCACGCGCAAGGGGATTACTTCGCTTTCAGCGAGCGCTTTATGTGGTTTGATCCCATGTACCACGTATATGCCAAGTTTGTATTGTACTTGGTTTTCTTTGTGGCGATGGTCTATTACTTTCTTCAATTTCGCCAAAAAAGGCAGTATGCTGTTTTGTTCCAAAAAGGGATCTTCAACTATTGGATCATTGGAGTTTTAGTTTTTCGGTTCTGTTCTATATTCTACATCTGGTACACCTTTATTTACACAGACAACGGCAAGGCTTCCTTTATTAATACGGATTATTTGTTGGTAGCGGAATTCGTATACCACATCTTGTTTTTCGTGATTAACCCCAAATTTTTGGACATACTCGTTCTTGCTGAAAATTTACGGGTTCCAGAGAAGGAAGATGTTTTGGTTAGTCCTGAAGAAAAAAATCAGTTGAAGGAGCTGGCTGAAAAAATCGAGGACTATTTTAAGACCACCGAGGTTTTTTTGAATTCACAGCTTACTGCTGAATTGCTAGGTTCGCTGACGGGGCACCCGCACCGCATGATTGGGCAAGCCATTCGGCATACCTACGGGATTTCTTTTCGTGATTACTTGAATAAGTACCGGATTACGTACATCGAGGAGAAGCTGAGTGACCCTGCCTTTTTAGCCAAATCGTCTATCGAGACCATCGCAGAAGCTGCAGGTTTTGGTTCCCGACAGAGTTTTTACACGGCCTTCAAAAAGGCCAAAGGCTGCACGCCTAAGGAGTATTTTACTGCTAGAAAAGCGTAATTTTTTTGTCTAACTTCTGTATACCCTCTTTTTTTTTGACAATTCCCCCTAAGCAAGTTTAGTTTCTTTGATTGCCGAGTTCTGCTATATATTCATCGGCGTCCCCTTATGAAATTACGTTTGCCGATTTTCTTGCTTTTAGTTAGCTGTTTTCAGCTCGTTTCTGAATTTGCTTTTGCGCAAACATCCGCCAATTGCTTTGGGCCTTATAATCCAGCCCCGGCATCTGTTTGGGGGATTTCTGAAAAATTTGCATCTAATGCTGTGGTTTGGAACGGGGGTACCCCTACTGCTGCCGATCTAGACGGGGATAATATTTCGGAAATTCTAGTGCCGGCATCAGATAACTCTGGGTATTATACTTACAAAGGAAACGGTTCAAATAAAACCACCGCGACAAAAAATTATGTAATTGCTACCTCTAATGCTCGTTCCGTGCAACCTGCCATTGCGAATATAATTGGAGCAGGTTCATCTGCGCCTGAGGTAGTCATGGTCAATTCTACAGGTTTTGTTTACATTTTTAACAATCAAGGAGGAACAGAAACCAACTTTTTATTCAAATCAACTACTGCTTCACAGTATACTTTTAATGTAACCCCATACATCGTTGACATCGATGAAGACGGTACGGCTGAGATTGTTTTAGGTTCGGATGTGTTTGGAATCGTCAATGGTGCTTTGGTTAAAAGAGTAGCTGGAACGCCTTTAAATTATGTGGGTGCAACTTCCGGTGCGACAGGTACTGCCATAGATGTGGTGGTGGTAGACATCATTGCTTCTAATCCTGGAAAAGAGTTGGTCTATGGTTCTCGTGTATACAGCATCAATTTAAGTGCTGGTACGATGACAATTTTGAAAGACTTAAGCACCATCGCAGGTTCTGGTGCAGCGGCAGGAGACAATGGGCCAACTGCAGTTGCGGATATGGACTTGGATGGCGATTTGGATATTGTGTACAATGGTTCGGTCAATGTGTACATCTGGGATCCTAATCAGTCGTTGGTATTATTTAAAAGAATTCCTCCTGCATTTGTTTACGGGGTCAGAGGCTTACCCTTGATTGCCAATGTGTACAATGAAAAAGCTAACAATGGAAGAGCTAAAGATTTGCCAGAAGCTATCATTGTAAACTCATCAGGAAGTGCGTCAGGAATTGTTACTGCTTATAATTTAAATTTCACCACTGTATTGGGTAGCACCAACCAATACATTTGGTCATTGGCTACCAATGACATGTCAGGCTCTACAGGTATTACGGCCTTTGACTTTGATGGCAATGGTATTCGTGAAATTGTGTACCGCGACCAATCTACTTTAAGAATAATCAATGGAAATTTAGCAACACCAGTAAATTATGCTTCTATTGCTGCTACATCTTCCACTTGGGGAGAATACCCCATTGTGGGCGATTTTGACAATGACGGGGAAGCGGATATCGCTGTAACAGGTGATGCTAAGTTGAGAGTTTTCAATCGTGCGGCCAACACCTTTGCGTGGAAAGGCGCACCTAGTTATTGGAACCAACGCAACTACCGTATCGTCAATATTAATCCTGATTTAACGGTTCCTGCTACCGAAAACAATTCAGCAAGTTCAGCGGCTATCAATAATAACGTTGCTCAATTGCAATTTTCCGATGCTGCACCCGGGTCAAGTGCTCCTTATGGAACTACAGCAACAGCAGACGCGAGTATCGCTATTACAAGTGTAGTTGGATCATGTCCTGTCATCACTGTTGCTGCAACAATTAGCAATTCAGGGGCCTACTTATTACCTGAGGGGACTTATGTTGCTATGTACGACGCAAATCCTACAACGGGTGCAGCTAATTTAATAGGAACCTACCAAACAACGACTTCCATAGCCGCTGGAGCTTCAGCGACAGTGACGATGACGGCAAATTTAGTATCGGCATCCACGATGATTTTTGCTGTAGTAAATGATAGAGGCACGACAGCAAGACCATTTAATTTAAGTTCATGGACTTCTAACACAGGTTTAAATGAGTGTAGCCATACGAATAATATTGATTCGGAAACTTTCACTTGTTTAGATAGTGATAGTGATGGTGTATCTGATTTTGTTGACATAGATGATGACAACGATGGGATTTTGGATGCCATCGAAATGACCAATTGCAATACATCGGTGCTCATTACACCAAGCGCAGCAACCTCTAGTCCTGTTTATGGGGGGAGTACTGCGGATCGAACCATTAATGGATCAGGTTTTACAGGTAGCGGTCTTGCTGCTTTAGCAACAGCGCCTGCTACTTTAGATGATGCGTGGTTATTGAAAGAGCCGCTTACCTCAGGATTTATCGACTATACCTTACCGGCCAATTCCAATATTGGGGGCGTGGTATTATGGGCACCTGATGCATTTAATTATGGAGGTGGGGATGGTCCTCCCAAAGATTTTACGGTAGAAATCACCTATAAAAATGGGCTAGTATTTACTACGGGTGTGTACACTACAGCACGACCCAATGGGAATGGAGCAAATCCTGGTGCTCAGGTATTTAATTTTCCGCAAACCTTTTTAAATGCAACGAAAGTAAAATTAAACTTCTTAAATGGCTGGTATGATATCAATAATACGAGCCAAAGTCAAGTAAGCACGGATGGTCAAACTGTTTCAGCGGCATACAACATGTTCTTGGGCGAGTTTAGGGTCTTGTGCGGTGCTACTGATATAGATACGGATAACGATGGAATTCCTAACCGCTTGGATTTAGATTCAGATGGTGATGGTTGCCCGGATGCGCTTGAATCTGGGGTGTCGGGCACCTTAACTACAGGGACAGTTAAAAATGGTTTATATGGTGTAGTTAAAACCACTACTTCAAATGTTGCCAATGCAATTGCTGCTGGGCCTTATGGTTCGAACGGGTTGGCCGATGGGGTAGAGACAAGTGGTGGAAGTGGCATTGTAAATTACACTTCCAAATACAATCCTGACGCACTCAGCAAAAATTTAGCGGTATGTGCGGATACGGATGGTGATGGGTTCTTGGATTTGATTGATATCGATGATGATAACGATGGTGTATTAGACGCGGTTGAGTCGCCAAGTTGTTTTTATACTACTGCAGAATGGTTATCAGGTAATAGAAGTGAACTAGTAGCTAGCACTTCACTTGCCATGAATGCTACCTATAGAGACCTAACCAAATTAGTGGATGGCAACAATGGTACGGCAGTTGCAAATTATTCGGTAGTTTTTAATGCATCCACCACTGCGGCACAAACGGTTTATGCATTTCAGATGCCTGTACCCGTAGCATTAAAGAGAATTTATATTGGGTATGTAAATACGAATACTCATTTTAATACGGGTACGGTTATCAGAATAGAGGGATCGAATAACAATACGACCTGGACTAGTTTGGGCACAGGATATGGTGCCGTCACCTCCATACCAGGAGTAACAGGCTCCATCACGGCAAATACATTTACAGTAGATGATGCCAATATTGCTAGATATCAATATTATCGAATTTACTGGGTTTCTGGTGGTGGTGTGAATGCATCTGGAATTTCCAATGAAGTGTATTTTGAAACTGCCACTACCTACCAAGCTAGTACAAGTCCAAAATCGGCTTGCACAAACGATACGGATGGTGATGGAATTTTAAATCACCAGGATTTAGACTCAGATGGAGATGGATGTTCTGATGCGATTGAAGCAAAAAGCTCGGTAAGCGAAACTAGCGTTTCTGTATTTCCAACGGGGAATGATTCCAATAGCAATGGATTATTGACTGTCTATGAAAGTGCTACGGCAGGGGTAGTCAATTATGGCTCATCGTATAATCCTTATGCCATCAGCGCAAATTTAGCGGTTTGTAAGGATACGGATGGAGATGGAGTTTCGGATAACACGGATCTAGACGATGACAATGACGGCATTTTAGATGCGGTCGAATCGTCAGATTGCTTTTTCTCAGAAAATGACTGGTATTTTGGCAACCGTCCTGACATTAAAGTTACCTCTGGGTTAACCATGACTAGTCCACAAAATCAACCCCAAAAATTAGTGGATGGGAAGAATAGTGGGGTGAGTTACGATGTGCGAATGGAAACCACGACCACAACCGTGAATGCACGGGGTTCTGGTAGACAGGTGTATCAATTTAACATGAATATCCCGGTTAAGCTTACCAAGATTTTGCTGGGCTACACCGGTATTTATTCTCATTTCAATAACGACACCAAATTAATTTTAAGAGGATCAAATGATGGGATTAGTTGGACCAATTTGTCCGCAGAAGTCACCTATGATGCCACCATTAACTCAAATTCTGCGACCGAAACTTCCACCATCTATCCATATCCCGCAACCACGCAATATGCCACTAGTGCGAATATTTTTACAGTAACCCAAAATGCCGCAAAATACCAATACTATGATATTTTCTGGTCTAATGGTGGAGGGATAAATAATACAGGATATGCAAATGAGGTGTACTTTGATGTGGCCTCAGATTACATTCCAAGTGAACATCCCAAGATCACCTGTACCAACGATACCGATGGGGATGGTGTCTTAAATCATCAAGACTTAGATTCCGATGGGGACGGCTGTCCGGATGCCAAGGAAACTGGAATTTCGGTTTCCTTGACTTCTGCTTCGGCGACCAATTTGGCTGGGGCAACGATTGCTTCTGGTACCGCTACGACTACACTTTCAAATGCGATTGTCGCTGGAGCTGCTTCTACTTTTGGTGCGAATGGATTTTTTGATGGGTTAGAAACTTCCGGAAATGGAATTTTTAACGGTACCTATAACTACAGCCTGGCCATCAATAAATCGATCAGTACGTGTACGGAATCTGATGGGGATGGCGTTCCAGATGTTTTAGATTTAGACGATGACAATGATGGGGTTTTAGATATTGTAGAATGTCCTACTCCCGGTGTAAAGCCATTGTTATCTCGTTTTGATATCGCTTCTGGCGCGAGTAAGACGGCAAGTTTTACTGGTTTCCCTGAAGAATTATGGATTGATGTTTGGACCTTGGATAATAATTTTAATTTAAAAGTAAATAATGTAGACATTACTAATGTAAGTGAATTGAATTTTGCTCCATTGGGTGCTAGTTATGCTTATCCAAAACCTTACACTGATATAGTAAGAACTAATGGAACAGCAATTTATCCATCTGGTTCAGTATGGACTTATCCTAATACGGCTCAATATCCATTGATCAGAGTTAAGATTAGTAATAATGGGTATTCAAAAATTTATGGATATGATTTTGTTAATGGCGCTGGAAATTATAATGAGTTAGTTCTAGTAAATGCTGTTTATCAAAAAGTGCCAATTAATTTAACCGGAAATAATACAATTGTATTTGGTCAAGATAATACTTGGGCACCTTCCAATTTAAATGCGGAATTTAACACATTTAACAGCGCAGGTTTTTGTGATACGGATGGCGATGGGGTAGAGAATAGATTGGATTTGGATTCCGATGGAGACGGTTGTAGCGATGCATATGAAGCAAAAACTACGACGAGTGCTACGGCTAATTTTCAATATGCCAATAATTTAAGTTACGGAACAAACGGATTTTTAAATACATTAGAAACTGGCGAAAATGGAATTTACAATGGCTATTATCCCTACGATTTTGCCATAAATGCAACGGTTAAAGCCTGTTTAGATTCAGATACGGATGGGGTGCCCGATGTAAATGACTTAGACGATGACAACGATGGTATCTTGGATGCCATTGAATCGCCAAACTGCTTTTTTACCCTATCCGAATTAGCAAAGCCGGTTGCTGTAAGTTCAGAGTTGAATTTGTATGATGCTACTGCAACCTATGCATTAACTAACTCCATTGATGCTTCATTAGCCACTTTCTCTGCCTTTAAATCTGGACAGTTCTTAGCCAATAAAGAAATTTTAAAATATACGGCTAATGGTCTGATTGATATCACAAGCCTAACCTTAAACTTAGATTTCAGAGCGATATCTACTGATGTTGCTAGTACATTCAGGTTTCAAGGATCAGTGGATAATGTATTATGGGATAACTTAAACACAGCTCCAGTTTCTTCGCTGACCTTTACACCACCAGCAACTTTGGTACTTACCAATAATCTCCAAGTAGGTAAAAAGTATAAATATTTTAGATTGTATGGAGTTGCGGGTACTTCTAATTTTGGTGGCGTTGCAAATGCTACATTTAATCTAGCTTCTTCTAATAGGCCAAGCTATAATCCTAAATTAACTTGCGCTAATGACACAGACGGCGACGGTATTCCTAATCAATTAGATTTAGATAGTGATGGTGATGGCTGTCCCGATGCAAAAGAAGCTGGTGTTACAGGAACACTTACAATAGGGTCGATTGTAAATTTAACTTCTCCATCTGGAACGGCCACTTCAACTACGAATAATGTTGCCAATGCGGTAGCTGCTGGAACTTATAGTGCGAATGGGTTCGCGGATGCTTTAGAAACTGCAACTGAATCAGGTCTTTACACTAGTACTTACAATTATGATAATGCTATTTCTAAAACATTAAATGCTTGTACTGATACAGACGGGGATGGTGTGCCAGATTTAATAGATATTGATGATGACAATGATGGTATTTTAGATGCCATTGAATCACCCACTTGTTTTTACAATTCTGATGAACTAGCGCAACCTATAGCTGTAACAACAGAGTTGGCCCCCCATTCTACTTATGTGATTGGAAATTCAATTGATGGAAATTTAGCTACAATATCTGCTTTTGCGCCATCTGTGTCTTGGGTTAATAAAGAACTTTTTAAGCTAACGGCCTTGAAACCTATTCCAATTTCTGGACTAAGTTTTACTTTGACAAATTGGGCCATATCTAATGGTTCAGGAAATACTTTTAAACTTCAAGGATCGAATGATAATGCAGCATGGACTGATTTATCGTCAGCTGTGTCATCAATCGAAACGACTGGAATATTTATCTTACCCAATAGCATTTCACCCAATACTAAATACCTTTATTATCGAGCAATTGGAGTGGCAGGGACAAGTTTTTATGGAGGTGTTACCGAGGTTAAATTTGTTACCTCACCCAGCTTTATCACTAGTCAATATACAAAACCAACTTGTACCACAGGTACAACCGATGGAGATATTATACCAAATCACCTTGATTTAGATTCCGATGGTGATGGTTGTAGTGATGCCTTGGAAGCAGGTACGACCACCTCTACGGCTACAAATTTCGCTTTTACAGGTTCGGATTTTGGGGCGAATGGATTTAAGGATGAATTAGAAAAAACATCTGCGGAAAGTAATTTGTATAAAGGAGTTTACACTTATGATTATGCAACTAATGCTGCATATAATTACTGTACAGATTCAGATGGGGATGGAGTACCTGATTTAATTGATTTAGATAATGACAATGATGGAATTTTAGATGCGATTGAATCTCCGACCTGTTTTTATACTTTAGATGAACTAAGTAATCCAGCTTCTGTAAGTAGTGAATTAACGCAATACACAACAAGTTATGTCATTGGGAATTCAACCGATGGTGTAGGAACCACTGCATCTGCATTCTCAACAGGACAAAATTGGGTAGGTAAAGAAATTTTCAAGTTTACATCAAAAAATTATATCGCAGTAAATGGAATAAGTTTTGATTTAGTGAATTGGGCTTTGTCAAGTGCCCAAGCAAGCACCTTTAAATTACAGGGTTCAGGTGATAATGTGAATTGGACTGATTTATCTACACCTACTTATTCTACAGCTACTACAGGTACTTTTACTATTTTAAATACGCTTGAAACTACGACTAAATTTAAATATTTTCGACTTATTGGTGTTGCAGGTACAAGTAGTTATGGGGGCGTATATGAAGCGAAATTTACTTTCTCTTCATCTGCAAGTCCAAGTGCTAATCCTAAGCCTACTTGCACAAATGATACAGATTCAGATGGAATTTTAAATCAAAATGATTTAGACAGTGATGGCGACGGTTGTGCTGATGCAAAAGAAGCAGGTATACTAACTAGCCTTCTTACCTCATCTTCAACTCTACAAAATGCAAAAATTGCTGGCACTGGGTTAGCTGTTTTTGGAAATAATGGTTTTGCAAATGCATTAGAAACTTCATCTGAAAGTGGTATATATAGTGGTACCTATAGTTATACATTTGCATCTCTTGCAAATATTAATGCTTGTGTAGATACTGATAACGATGGGGTATCTGATATTCTTGATATCGATGACGATAATGACGGTATTACAGATCTAAAAGAGTTAAACTGTACTATTGCCAATAGTACGGATGGTACTTGTACGGATGCATTAAAATCTGCCAGCTCCTATGGAATATTTACACATTGTTCTGGTTGGAATGCTTTCGATTACGATCCTTCATCAGTAATAGATAGAGCTGATTTTGATTATATGGGCGTGAATGGTTCTGATCCATATTTTGATTTACAGGGGTCTTATGCAGGCCCTAATATTACGGGTAAGATGGTCAAAAGTTTTGCTACTTCTGCGGGTCTTTCTTATACTTTTGAGGTTGAATTAATTAGTGCTTTTGGCGATGATCCTACAACTGGATCAAAACCATATTTGAGAGCAATAGATGCTTCTACTGGAACCATCCTTGGAACTACTTATTTAAACGGCAGTGGTATTCGGACAGTTAGTTTCACAGCTATTGGCAGTTCTACACAAATTACATTAGGTCACGATATTCGTGTTGGTAATATTGGAAGTAGATACTGGAAAGGGGGCAAAATGACTCAAAATGGTGAAGCATACCAAATATGTACTTTACAAGATACCGATAATGACGGTGTTCCTAATCAATTAGATCTTGACTCTGACGGAGATGGTTGTTCTGATGCAGTGGAAGCAGGGGCTACTTATATTTCCACCTCGGGTGTACCAAGTTCTGCTAAATTAACAACGAGTGTTATACCTGCTCCATACGGAGCAAATGGATTTGCCAATGGTTTAGAAACTTCAACTGAATCTGGAAAGTATACAGGAACCTATACCTATACTAATGCAACCAATTCATCGATAAATGGGTGTACTGATACGGATAGCGATGGCTTAGGCGATCTATTGGATATCGATGACGACAACGATGGAATACTAGATACAATTGAACAAACCAATTGCATCACAAGTGGTATCGCTATAAATACGCTTACGTTTAGTGGAAGTGCAATTACGGCAAGTACTGCGAGTACTGTATCCTCAGCTGGGGGTGACGCTTGGAAGACTTCTTATTCCGATCAAAACTTGAAATTGCCCATCTCCCTAAGCTACAAGTTTAATTCCACGACGGGATTAGCAATGTTTGGCTTATTCCCAGTTACCGGCACCCAGAATCCCACAACTTGGGCAGATGGAGCCTATAAATTTTATCCGCAAACCACCTCCGTCTACGGGTACTTCACGACGGTTTGGGATTTTGGACCTATCGCCATTACACCAAGCGATATTCTAAGTATAGATATCTCTGCTTCTGGCTACGTCACGGCCAAAGTAAATGGGATTGTTCGTAAAGCGTTTCAGGGGGTCGTATCCGATTACAAGCTCAACATGAGTTCCTATCGTGCCGCAAGTTTTACGGATGTTATTTTAACGGATGCTAACAATGTGGCTGTTTTGACCTGTACCGATTTAGATACCGATACGGATGGCATTCCAAACCGACTGGATTTAGACTCTGATGGGGATGGCTGTTCGGATGCGAAGGAAGCGGGTGTACCCGGTACCCTTGGCTCGGGCACGCTTGTAAATAAGGTCAACAATGTGACCGTATCTACTACTGTGTCCAATGCGATTGTATCGGGAACTTATGGAGACAATGGGTTTGGAGATGCTGTCGAAACTACCCCAGGATCAGGTATTTTCAGAGGAACATATACCTATGAATTAGCTACCGATGACGATATAAATGCTTGTTTGGACACAGATAATGACGGCATTCCGAATTTGCAGGACATTGATGACGATAACGATGGGGTATTGGATGTTGTGGAATGTCCGCCAAGTACTCAAAATATTTTAGTAAACGGGACATTTGATGTAAATAAAACGGGTTGGACAGGGAGTGCTAATTGGGTATATTATACTCCTGGATTTCTGTGGAATTCTTCGGAAAATGTTACGAATGATTTACTTACGCAAACTTTTGCTAAGCCTATTTTAAATGCAAACGCAACCACGGTAGATGTTGAATTTGATTTCAATACAAATGGGTATGGATGGGATGTTTCAAGTCCGAATACCGCATCCTTAGATGTGATCGTAAATAATAAGATCTATGCTACCATAAGTAATCCAAGTGGAGGAACCACTGCAAGTGTTGTTGCCAAAAATGGGGCATCAGTCAATGTTTCCAGTGTAAACATTGTGTCCAACATGGTGCCCACGACAAAAATGATTGTTAAAGTTCCTAAAGCAGCCTTTGTTAATTCCAATACGCTCTCGTTTGCTTTCACTGCCACTAGCGATGATTTTGGAATTGATAATGTATTTATAGCAGCACAAGTTGCAGCATGTGATACCGATGGGGATGGAATTTTAAATAGTCTGGACCTGGATTCAGATGGCGATGGTTGTTCGGATGCGGTGGAAGCAAAAACGGTAACCTCTTTGACTGCAACGACTGTTTCGGGCGTATTTGGTACAAATGGTTTTGCGGATAACTTGGAGACTTCAGGTAATGGTGTTTACACTGGAACTTATGTCTATTCTCGTGCTATTGATCCAACGGTTAAAGCTTGTTTGGATTCTGACTTTGATGGTGTCCCTGATATCGATGACCTGGATGATGACAATGATGGGATATTGGATTCTGTAGAATGTCCCGTTTACGTAGAAAGTAACACCTGTAACAATTGGATTGCACCAACAAATGGTGTTTCAGGATCTGTTATTTCGGCAAATGGTGAAACTGTTGGGTATACAATAACTGCCAATTCAGGTGTTTCATTTCGAAGCCAAGTTGGGGCTGATTTTTGGACTACAACGATGCAGTGCGGCCAACCGCTTCCTGGTTCTGGTCGGTTGTCAAATTTCAATGGAGCGGCAGAGTTTACAATCACTTTTGACAGACCTGTTTCAAATGCGCAACTCTTGACTTCAGCGACAGAAACAGGAGTAAATGAAGGGCTCATCATCACCACTAATGCAAGTTCACAACAAACAGTATCGGCTAACTGTAGTTCGGCAAATCAAAGTTTGGTTAACAATCAAGTAAATCAAACCACCCTAGTCATGACTGGTAATCACGGAGTGATTAGGACGATTAAAGATGCTTCTTACACCTCACTGACTGTTCGAGCAACAAACAATGGAGGCGGACTTATCCTCGCACTTTCCCTTTGTAGTATTAAAACAAGCTTTACCTGTGATATTGACAACGACGGAATCCCGAACCAATTAGACCTTGACTCTGACGGCGATGGTTGTTCGGATGCGAATGAAGCCTATGGATCTGCCACCGCACAAGGGACCGATGGCAACCAGTATTATGGAACCGGAAATCCTCCGGCTGTAGACGCTACAGGTAAAGTGACTGGGGCAAACTATACTGCCACTAGTGTGAATGTATTGACGGTCGGTCGGGCTAGCACAATCACTGCTCAGCCTACAAATCAAACAGTAGAAACAGGTACGACGACATCATTCGCGGCTACAGTAACTGAAGGATCAGGAACTACAAGTTACCAATGGGAGCTTAGCACAAATGGGGGCAGTACTTGGGCAAATGTTACCAATGCAGGCGTGTATTCTGGTGCAATCACTAGAGTTTTAACTGTGACGGGTGTAACAAGCATCATGAATGAATACCGCTACAGACTTCAAATAGCTCAATCTAACTTTGTTTGCGGTAATCTAGTCACCAATACTGCTCGTTTGATTTTATCAAATAGGGTTACCCTAATTAATGACAATGTATCTACTCCAGAAGATACTCCTATTTCAGGGAACGTATTGACAAATGATGTTGGGTCTGGTACTCCAGCGGCATCTTTAGCAGTTAGCACGTTTACCATTTCCGGTACAACCTATCCTGCTGGTACCACGGCTACGATTAATGGTGTGGGAACAATTGTGGTGAATACAAACGGTAGTTATACGTTTACACCTGTATTAAACTATACGGGTGCTGTTCCTGCTGTCACCTATCTTGCAACTGAATCCACCCCAAACCCTGGGTCAGGTACGGCAACGCTTACGATTACAATCACTCCAGTCAATGACCCGCCGGTAGCTGTTGATGATTTAATTACTACAACCGAAGATACCCCAGTTTCCGGAACAATCCTGACCGATGACACTGATCTAGAAGGAAATACGTTGACTGTTTCTACCTTCCAAATTGGCAGCGTAACCTACAGTGCAGGTACTACGGCAACGCTCGTGGGTGTTGGAACTGTTGTTGTGAATGCGAATGGTACCTACACCTTTACTCCAGTAAGTAATTACTCTGGAAATGTACCAGACATATTCTATTCCATTAATGATGGGAATGGAGGGACTGATACTGGATTAATTGACATTGTGGTTTCTTCTGTCAATGATAATCCAACTGCTATCAATGATAATTTCACGGTAAGTGAAGACACGAATGCTACTGGAAACGTTCTTTCTAATGATAGCGATCCGGAGGGTTCCAGTTTGTCCGTGACTCAATTTACAATTTTCGGAGTTTCAGGAACATTTACCGCAGGTTCAACTTCAGTTTCAATCCCTAGTGTAGGATCACTAGTACTTGGAACGAATGGTTCGTTCACATTTACCCCAGTGGCCAATTACAATGGGACAGTACCTGTAATTACCTACACTGCAAGTGATGGTAATGGCGGAACAGTGACTGGAAGCTTAACTATTGTCGTAACCGCAGTCAACGATGCGCCGGTGGCCGCGCCAAATACCAATACGGTAAATGAGGACACTAATGCCACTGGAAATGTGTTAACCGATGATACAGATCCGGAAAGCAATACCCTTACAATCACCCAATTATCGGCAGTCGTCAATGGTGTCACCATCAACTTTGCACCAGATCAAAGTACCACTTTGTCTGGAATAGGCACAATCGTGGTTGCTACCACTGGGGCATATACTTTTACGCCAAATGCAAACTGGAACGGAACGGTGCCAACAATCACCTATTCACTAAGTGATGGCAATGGCGGCACAGCTTCAAGTACCCTGGCAATTACAGTAACGCCAGTGAATGATCCACCTTTGGCTACTGATGATGTTTTTTCTGTTTCTCAGCGATTAACTGTGATTGGCAACATCATCGACAACGATACCGATGTTGATACGCAAAAATCTAGTTTAAGAATTACCTTATTCACAGTAAATAGTGTATCTACAACTGTTACCGCAGGTACAGCTGGTACTTATGTGATATCAGGTCAAGGTACACTTACGGTAAACGCAAATGGAGACTTTACTTTTGTTCCAGAATCTAGTTTTTCAGGTAAAGTTTCTGAAGTTACCTACACCCTTTCGGATGGAGCATTAACTGATTTGGGTAAGTTACAAATTGTGGTGATACCAGTTCCTGTAGCACCAACCGCGGGCAATGATGCCCAAACAGTGGCGGAAGATGGCACTTTATCCTGTATTGCTTCTGGTGCATCTACCTGTAATTTATTGGCAAATGACAGTGCAGATCCACGCTTTGATGGGGTAAATACGGATGCTAATAATAACATTCTTCAACCTTTGACTTTGAGTATTACTCAGATCAGTTTTACAGTAGGCACCACTACTTACACCTATCCAGAAGGGGTAACTGCCGAAATTCCAGGTGTAGGAACAATTAAAGTGAATGCGAATGGGACGTATGAGTTTAAACCGAATAAGGACTACAATGGAGTAGTTCCACCAATTACCTATACAATTACAGATGGGGAAGGTAATAAAGTAACTGCAGACCTGTTAATAACCATTACCTCTGCAAATGATACTCCAATTGCGCTCAATGAGAGCTTTACTACAGTTGAGGACACAAACTTATCTGGCAATGTACTCGCTAACGATAGTGACGCAGATGGCAACACATTAACAGTTACTCAATTTACAATTTTCGGTGTTTCGGGGACATTTACAGCGGGAACAACTTCAGCTTCAATCCCTAGTGTAGGATCAATAGTACTCGATACAAATGGTTCATTCACCTTTACTCCGGTAGCCAATTACAATGGCACAGCACCTGTAATTACGTATACCCTTAGTGATGGAAATGGTGGCTCTGCCTCTGCAAATTTAAGTATCGTAGTGACCCCAGTAAATGACGCGCCGGTGGCCAATGCAGACACCAATACGGTAAATGAGGACACTGCTGCAACTGGAAATGTGTTGACAAATGATACCGATGCAGAGGCGAATACGCTTTCAGTGAGCCAATTATCGGTTAGTGTAGATGGTGTTACAATCAACTTTGCACCAGGTCAAAGTACCACCTTGTCTGGAATAGGTACTATCGTGGTTGCGGCCAATGGGGCTTATACCTTCACCCCAAATGCAAACTGGAATGGAACCGTTCCACCAATTACCTACACAATAAGTGATGGCAATGGCGGCACAGCTTCAAGTACCTTGGCAATTACGGTAACGCCGGTAAACGACTCGCCAATTGGGGTTAATGATAATTTCACTATTGCTGAAGATGGAGGGGCATTAACAGGTAATATCCGTACCAATGACAGTGATGTAGAGGGAGGTACGCTCACCATTACAGCATACAGCATTGCAGGACTAACCGGTCCGTTTACTATTGGGATAGACCAAACTATCTCCGATGTAGGCACCGATGTAGGCACGATACGGATCAACGCAGATGGAACATTTAGCTTTACCCCAGCGGCGAATTACAATGGAACCGTTCCTGCCATCACTTACACGTTAAGCGATGGTAGCGCAACAGCAACGGCTAACCTTACGATTTCGGTTAGCCCAGTCAATGATCCACCTTTGGTGACAAGTGAAACACCAGCAACACCAGAAAACACACCTATATCAGGGAATCTATTAGCCAACGACAGTGATCGGGAATCGAATTCGTTAGTGATCACTCAATTTACCGTTAACTCCACCATTTATTCGGCAGGAAGTATCGTAGATCTTCCGAATGTTGGAACCGTTATTGTAAACGCAGATGGTACCTATACCTTCACCCCAGTAACCGGATATTTCGGGACCCTTCCAGTCATTACCTATGCAGTAAGCGATGGCAATGGGGGATCGACTAATGGAACCTTGGCCATTACTGTCACCGCAGTGAATGATCCTCCGGTAGTGGTATCTGAATCCATTCAAATTCAAGAGGATACTCCGGAAACGGGAAACCTAATAACAAATGATTCCGATCCTGAACAAGCGAATAGTGCGTTAACCATCTCTCAATTTACGATTGCAGGTGTTACGGGCACATTTACCCCGGGTACCACTGCGGTGACTATTCCAAATGTGGGTACGATCCAGATCAGTGCAAATGGAGCCTTTGTATTTACCCCTGCAGCAAATTACAACGGCATTGTACCGAATATCGAGTACACGGTTAGCGATGGCCTAGGAGGTACCACACCGGGTAACCTAACCATCGTCGTGGCGGCAGTCAATGATGCGCCAAGTGTCACCAACGATACCAAATCTGAACCGGTAAATACCCCGATTGTAGGCAATGTCTTGTCGAATGATAGGGATGTAGAAGGGAGTGCCTTAAGCCTCACCAAATTCACGATAGGGGGAGTAGACTATCCAGCAGGGACTACGGCTACGATTGTAGGTGTAGGCACGGTGGTCATGAATGCTGATGGAACCTACACCTTCACCCCAGCGACAAATTACATTGGCTCCCCACCCGTAATCACCTATACCGTTTCGGATGGTACTGCTACCAGTACCGGCACCTTGAGTTTGACCATTACGCCAATCGATGCCGACGGTGACGGTATCCCGGATGCAACTGAAAAAGGAACTGGAGCGACTCCTCGAGACTCGGATAACGACGGCACGCCGGATTATTTAGATACGGATAGTGACAATGACGGTATTCCAGATGCTGCAGAAGACTCCGCCTGTATCGGTTTCTTGCCTTGTACCCCTACGGACACAGACGGCGACGGGACTCCGGATTACCGAGACCTGGATTCGGATGGGGATGGCATTTCCGATTCAATCGAGGGAACTACAGATACAGATGGTGATGGCATTCCCAATTACCAAGACACGGATAGTGATGGCGATGGTATTTTGGATTCCGTAGAAAAGGGACCAACTGCTACCCCCGTAGATACCGATTTGGATGGAACCCCAGATTACCTTGACTTAGATTCGGATGGAGATGGCATTCCAGATGCAACCGAAGGTGCGTTGGATTCGGATGGGGATGGTATTCTAAACTTCAGAGATTTAGATAGTGATGGTGACGGAATATTGGATGCTGTCGAAGGAACGACAGATACAGATGCAGACGGTACGCCAAACTATTTGGATACGGATTCGGATGGAGATGGCATTTCGGACTTGATCGAAAAAGGACCTACTGGAACACCAGTGGATACCGATGGAGACGGAACTCCGGATTACAAAGACCTTGATTCGGATAACGACGGCATCCTAGACAGCGAAGAATCTGCTACAGATACCGATAGCGACGGAATACCGAACTTCCGCGATTTAGACAGCGATGGAGACGGAATTTTGGATGCTATCGAAGGAACATTGGATTCAGATGGCGATGGCACCCCTAACTATAGAGATGTTGATAGTGACGGGGACGGCATTCCGGATAGCATCGAAAAAGGAACAGGATCTGTTCCGGTCGATACGGATGGCGATGGTACCCCAGATTACCTAGATTTAGACACAGATGGCGATGGCATTCCGGATGATGTAGAGGACGCCGGATGCACCGGTACAGCTCCTTGTACCCCTACGGATACCGATGGCGATGGCACTCCGAATTTCAGGGACCTAGACTCGGACGGCGATGGCCTTACCGATGCGGTTGAAAAAGGACCGAACGGAGCCACTCCGGTAGACACCGATGGCGATACGACCCCCGATTACCTTGATGTAGATTCGGATGGGGATGGTATTTCTGATGCAATTGAAAAAGGAACAGGTACTACGCCATTGGATACAGATGGCGACGGAATACCGGATTACCGCGATACGGATTCTGATAACGACGGGATTTTAGACTCGGTTGAAAAAGGAACAGGTACCAGCCCTGTCGATACGGATAATGATGGTACCCCAGATTACCGTGATTTAGATTCGGATGGAGACGGCAAATCGGATCAATCCGAAGGAACGGTTGACACGGACAACGACGGCACGCCTAATTACTTAGACCTCGATTCAGATGGAGATGGCGTATTGGATGCGGTAGATGTATGCCCATTAATCAATGGATTAGGCAGCACCAACGGTTGTCCTCCAGATAGTGATGGGGATGGACTTGCAGATGTAGATGATTCAGATGACGACAACGACGGCATCCTGGATACGGTAGAGGCAGCAGCTTGCTCGCCTGCTGCAGCAACCTGTGATACCGATGGAGATGGCATTCCAAATATCCTGGACACGGATAGTGATGGAGATGGTATTTCGGACGTTACCGAAGCGGGCGGAACCGATGCAGATAGGGATGGGAAAGCGGATGGCGCTCCGGATGTGAATGGCATTCCGGCTTCTGCTTCAGGTGGCTTGTCTCCACCGAACACGGATGGTACTGGAAACTCAAATCCTTACGACACGGACAGTGATGGGGACGGTATTTTGGATGCAATTGAGAAGGGGACTGGAGCTACGTTGGCGGATACCGACAACGATTTGATTCCAGATTATTTAGAAACCGATTCGGACAACGATGGCATCAGCGATGCAATCGAAAAGGGAACGGGTACTGCTGTAGCGGATACGGATAACGATGGAATTCCTGATTACAGAGACCTAGATAGTGACGGAGACGGCATTCCAGATAGCATCGAAAAAGGTTCCGGCGCCACCCCAGTGGACACGGATGGGGATGGTATACCGAACTTCAGAGATGTAGACAGTGACGGCGACGGTATTTTGGACAGCGTGGAAGACTCGGCTTGCTCAGGAATCACGCCTTGTACTCCAACGGATACCGATGGAGACAATACGCCGGATTATTTAGACTTAGACAGTGACGCAGACGGCATTCCAGATGCGATCGAAGGCACGGTAGATACGGATCGAGATGGTCTGCCGGATTACTTGGATACGGACAGCGATGGCGATGGTATTTTAGACAGTGTAGAAGATGCGGGTTGTACGGGCACTATGCCTTGTACGCCTACCGATACCGATGGAGACGGCATTCCAAACTTCCGAGATCTGGATAGTGACGCCGATGGCATTACAGATGTCATAGAGGGAACCACAGATACGGATGGCGATTTAAACCCTAACTATTTAGATACAGATTCAGACGGGGACGGCATCAGCGACTTGATCGAAGGCAATGTAGATTCAGATAATGATGCCATTCCAAACTATTTAGATATTGATAGCGACGGAGACAATATTCCTGATACCGTTGAAAAAGGAACCACTACTGCACCTGTAGATACAGACAGTGATGGTACACCGGATTACTTAGACACAGACACGGACGGCGATGGTATTCCGGATAGTGTGGAGGATTATAGCTGCACAGGAACTGCACCTTGTACGCCAACGGATACAGATGGCGATGGCATTCCAAACCACAAAGACCTAGACAGTGATGGAGATGGTATCCCCGACAGCGTAGAGAAAGGAGCAAGTGGTGCTAGTCCAGATGATACGGATGGTACGACATTGCCAAACTACCTAGATACGGATAGTGACGACGACGGCATCTTGGATGAAGTGGAGCGCGGTTTGGATGGCAACAGTCCACTGGATACGGATGGGGATGGTACTCCCGATTACAAGGAAGTAGACAGTGATGGCGATGGTATTTCAGATGCAATTGAAGGCACTGTGGATACAGATGGGGATGGCATTCCGAATTACCGCGATACAGATTCGGATAATGATGGTATTTTAGATAGTGTCGAAAAAGGCAGCGGAAGCACGCCGGTAGACACAGACAACGATGGTACTCCTGATTACAAAGATTTGGATTCGGATGGAGACAATAAGTCAGATCAATCCGAAGGGACTTCAGATTTTGATGGTGATGGAACACCAAACTATTTAGACCTAGATTCCGATGGGGATGGGGTGCTGGATAGCGTAGACCAATGTCCATTGCTAGTTGGACTCGCAAATCTAAACGGTTGCCCAGTAGATACGGATGGAGATGGTGTGTATGATATTAATGATTTAGATGACGATAACGATGGTCTATTGGATACTGTGGAGGCAGCAGCATGTACTCCAACTGCTGTAGACTGTGATACGGATGGCGATGGCATTCCAAATCGTTTGGATCCCGACTCAGACAACGATGGCATCTCTGACGTACGGGAATCCAATGGAATCGATGTTGATGGAGATGGCAAAGTCGATGGGCCAGTAGATGCAAACGGCGTTCCTAGCTCGACGAATGGAGGTTTAACTCCGCCGAACACCGACGGGACCACCCTTCCAGATCCTTATGACACGGATAGTGATGGCGATGGCATCTCCGATAGCCTCGAAGGAACTGTGGATACAGATGGGGATGGGATACCGAATTACCGCGACCTAGACTCAGACGCAGATGGCATTCCAGACAGCGTAGAACGAGGAACAGGCGCAGCCATTTTAGATACAGATGGGGATGGAACACCGGATTACAAAGACTTGGATTCGGATAACGATGGTATTCTTGACACTGTTGAAAAGGGACCAAATGGCGCAACGCCTCTAGACACCGATGGGGATGGTATTCCGAATTACCGTGACCTCGATTCAGATGGAGACGGCATTCCAGATAGCATCGAAAAAGGAACAGGAAGCACCCTATTGAATACCGATGGTGATACCCTTCCTGATTACTTAGACACCGACTCAGACGGCGATGGCATTTCGGACGCCATCGAAAAAGGGCTTAATGGCAATAGCCCAATCGACACGGATGGCGACGGAACACCAGATTACCGCGATACCGATTCGGATAACGACGGCATTCCGGATAGTGTGGAGAAAGGGACTGGAACTACTCCGATCGATACCGATGGGGATGGTGTTCCAAATTACCGCGACCTAGATTCTGACGGCGACGGGATCACCGATGCCGTTGAAAAGGGTGCAAATGGAGCGACCCCTGTAGATACAGATAGTGATGGCTCTCCAGATTACGTGGATCTCGATTCAGATGGCGATGGCAAATTAGATGCGATTGAAAAAGGAACTGGTTCAACACTTCTTGACACCGATCGGGATGGCATTCCTGATTACCGCGACGTGGATAATTACGGACAGCCGGATGTGAATATCACGGATGTGAATGTGCCGGTGGTAGGGAACGTGAAGACAAACGATGCAGTACCTGCAGGCACCACTTATGGGCAACCTGCCGCAATTGCGGGAGCAACCCTTGTGATGAATCCAGCTACGGGCACCTATACCTTTACCTCTGCCACGCCAGGAACGTACGAGTATTTGGTACCTGTTTGTGGGCCAAACCAAACCACGAATTGTCCGCTCACACCACTTCAGATTACAGTTTTAGATCCTTTGGCAGTGGACAAACCTGTTGCCAATAATGACTTTGCAATCTTAGAACAAGGTGGGTCGGCTACAGTGGCCATTCTCACAAATGACAAGGCTGGAGATCTAGGGAAAACGATCGATGCCTCCTCCTTGGTGATTTTGATAGCGCCTGCTCACGGTACTGCGGTGGTAAACAGCGATGGAACCATCACCTATACGCCGTCTCCATTCTTTGTAGGAGTGGATAGCCTAGAATACCGCATTTGCGACACGAATAACCCTGCTCAATGCCAAACTGCCACTGTTTATTTCACCGTAGAACCAGCAGGTCTTGTGGTGAAAACAGGAGCAGTGGATGATTTTGCAATCGTACGCGCAAGCCCAGACGGCTCAGCTAATGTGACAGGAAATCTCCTTAGCAATGACCTAAATGGAGCAGGAGCAACGCTAACGGCCAACCTCGTGACTGGTCCAACTAGCGCACAAGGAACCTTCACGCTTAATGCCAATGGTACGTATTCCTTTACGCCTGCCGCTGGATTTAGTGGTCCGGTGGACATCGTCTACGAGGCCTGTGGAGGTAGTCCTGTGGTCTGTACAAAAGCAACCCTACACATTTTAGTGGAGCCAATGCCAACACTAGTCAACGACACCAACTCGGCCTTTGCGAATGTGCCGAAGGCGGGTGATCTGTCGACCAACGATACCAAGCCAGCGGGTACTACCTACGGGCAACCCGCCCAGCAGGCCGGAGCCACGCTGACAGTAAATGCAGATGGAACCTACAGCATCACCGCCACGGCAGCAGGAACTTACACCTACACGATTCCTGTTTGTGCTCCAGGTCAGGTAGGTACTTGTCCTACCCAGACTTTGGTGGTGACGGTGACAGCACCAAGTCCTGTCAACGACAGCAACACGGCTTTTGCAAATGTGCCGAAGACCGGTGATCTGTCAACCAACGATACGAACCCAGCGGGTACTACCTATGGACAGCCAGCCCAGCAGGCCGGAGCCACGCTGACGGTAAATGCAGATGGAACCTACAGCATCACCGCTACGGCAGCAGGCACTTACACCTACACGATTCCAGTTTGTGCGCCAGGTCAGACCGTGAATTGTCCTACGCAAACCTTGGAAATCACAGTGACGGCTCCAAGTCTTTTGAACGATACAAACACGGCCTTTGCAAATGTGCCGAAGGCAGGTAACTTGGCGACCAACGACACGAATCCAGCAGGATCGACTTATGGGCAGCCCGCTCAACAGGCAGGCGCTACGTTGACGGTAAATACCGATGGAACCTACAGTTTCACCGCCACCGCAGCAGGAACCTACACCTATACCATCCCAGTTTGTGCACCAGGCCAGACCCTGAACTGTCCTACGCAAACCTTGGAGATCACCGTAACAGCTCCAAGTCTTGTGAACGACACGAATACCGCTTTTGCAAATGTGCCGAAGACAGGTAACCTCTCGACAAACGACACGAATCCAGCAGGATCTACCTATGGGCAACCAGCTCAGCAGGCCGGAGCAACCTTGACGGTAAATGCAGATGGAACCTACAGTTTCACCGCCACCGCAGCAGGAACCTACACCTACACGATTCCAGTTTGTGCGCCAGGTCAGACCGTGAACTGTCCTACGCAAACCTTGGAAATCACCGTAACGGCTCCGAGTCTTGTGAATGACACGAATACCGCTTTTGCAAATGTGCCGAAGACAGGTAACCTCTCGACCAACGATACGAACCCTGCGGGATCTACCTATGGGCAACCAGCTCAACAGGCAGGCGCTACGCTGACGGTAAATGCAGATGGAACCTACAGTTTTTCCGCCACCGCAGCAGGAACCTACACCTACACGATCCCGGTATGTGCGCCAGGTCAGAACGTGAACTGTCCTACTCAGACGCTTACGATCACGGTGACTGCACCTAGTCTTGTGAATGACACGAACACGGCCTTAGCGAATATACCGAAGACGGGTAACCTATCGACCAACGACACCAACCCAGCGGGATCGACGTATGGGCAGCCGGCTCAGCAGACCGGAGCAACCTTGACGGTAAATGCAGATGGAACCTACAGTTTCTCCGCCACCGCAGCAGGAACCTACACCTATACGATTCCAGTTTGTGCGCCAGGTCAGACCAGCAACTGTCCAACGCAGACGCTTACAATCACGGTGACCGCACCTAGTCTCGTGAACGACACAAACACGGCCTTTGCCAATGTGCCGAAGACAGGTAACTTGGCTACCAACGATACCAACCCAGCAGGATCGACGTATGGACAGCCCGCCCAGCAGGTAGGAGCAACCTTGACGGTAAATGCGGATGGAACCTATAGCTTCAATGCAATTGCAGCGGGTACCTATACCTACACGATTCCAGTTTGTGCACCAGGCCAGACCAGCAACTGTCCTACACAAACTTTGGAAATCAAGGTGACTGCACCTAGTCTTGTCAACGATACGAATACGGCCTTTGCCAATGTGCCAAAGACGGGTGATCTGTCGACCAACGACACGAACCCAGCGGGAACAACTTATGGTCAGCCCACTCAGCAGACTGGAGCTACGCTTACGGTAAATGCTGATGGTACCTACAGCTTCACCGCTACGGCAGTAGGTACTTTCACCTACACGATTCCAGTTTGTGCGCCAGGCCAGACAGCGAACTGTCCTACGCAAACCTTGGTGATCTCGGTGACGGCACCTAGGCCTGCGAATGACATCAACGCTGCTTTACCGAATATACCAAGAACAGGCGACCTTGCGATCAACGATACGAATCCAGCAGGATCGACTTATGGGCAACCTGCTCAACAGACAGGCGCTACGCTGACTGTGAATCCAGATGGAACCTACAACTTCGTGGCTACCGTAGTTGGATTCTATACCTACACGATTCCAGTTTGTGCACCAGGCCAGACCAGCAACTGTCCTACACAAACTTTGGAAATCAAGGTGACTGGTAATAACCTTATGGCTGGACTAGATAATTTCCAGTCAAATCAGATCAACGGTCTTACTGGGGGTATCGCAGGAAACGTCTTGGCCAACGATGCCTTGGACGGCAAACCAATTGTTGCTTCTCAGGTAGTGATCACCATAAAAAATAATGGGGGTTTGACCGGAGTGGTGATAGACAAAGATGGAAATCTGATTCTTCCAGCAGGGGTTTCCCAAGGGACTTATGTGGTAATTTACACCATTTGTGATGCTGTTGATCCCACCAATTGTAAAGAAGCCATGGTCATCGTGGAGGTCTTCCAGCCAGTGGAACTCAAAGTAACCAAATTTGTGGAGGCCCCAGAATGGTTTGAAGGGGATGAATTTACCTACACCATCCGAGTTGAAAACACAGGAAAAACGGCAGCTTCAGCTGTGGTCGTGACAGATAAGCTACCTGTAGGCTTGCGCTATGTGTCTTCGGTTTCTAGTCAAGTTCCAGTTACCACTCAGGTAACTGGCCAGCAAATCACCTGGAACATGACCCAATTGCCTATCGCTGGTTCTACGAACATCACGCTAAAAGTCAAAGCTGCTCCACTTTCGGATGGAAAGGAACAAACGCTACTCAATACAGTAAGTATTTCTTCCAAGGAACGTGAAATGAGTCCTGCAGACAACACGTCTTCAGTTTCAGTCAGGTTGAAACCGTTCTTTATTCCAAACACCATCACGCCAAATGGGGGAGGGATAAACGACACCTTCGAAATCCCTGGATTGGGTAGGTATGTGAGTAACGAATTGGTGATAATGAACCGATGGGGAGACCAGGTATTTGAGCGAAAGAACTACCAAAACGATTGGGGTGCTGAAGGATTGGTGTCTGGCACTTATTTCTACATTTTGAAGGTAACGGATGAAAATGGAAAGCAGATCTCATTCAAGGGCTTTGTCGAGGTGGTAAAAGAACGCATCAGGTAGTAAAAAATGAAATGCATGTGTTGGAAAAACATAGAAAATAAAGATCAGGTGAATCAAAAATACAGTTTCAAAGGGTTGATTGTTTTACTGACGATGATCAGCATGTCTGTTCAGGCGCAGCAATTGCCCCAGTTTAGTCAGTACATATTCAACGGCTTGCACATCAATCCAGCCTATGCGGGCTATAAGGGGAATGGGTACATTCAAACGACCTACCGAAGCCAGTGGATTAATTTTCCTGGAGCACCCAAAACCCTTTCTTTCACCGCAGATGTAAGTGCAAATGAAGGGAGAATGGGACTTGGAGTGACGTATTTGAAGGATCGGATTGGTTTAACCGAAAGTAATGTGGGGATGTTGACCTATTCGTACCGGATTACCACAGGGGATAGAAGTATGCTTTCTTTGGGAGTTAGTGCGGGTATTTCAGAGTATGCTTTTGATCCTACGGGAATTGTGACGGTAAATCCTGATCCCTTATTGCCGAGCAGTCGCGTGGCAGCCACTACTCCCAACATGAATACGGGAATTTTTTACCACAGCGATAAATTTTATGCGGGCCTTTCCGGCTACAACCTGATCGGTCGAAGGGCATTGCTTCGACAAGATATTGCCGTTGCCTTTCATGATTTTCATTACTACCTCACCGTTGGCGGGATGGTCAGAATTGCACACGACCTGCAGCTCAAGCCCTCTATCCTGGTAAAGCACGTGAAAGGATCTCCGACGAGTTATGACCTGAACGCCATGTTTTTATTTGGGGAGCGGGTTTGGTTGGGCGGATCCTTTCGATCCAATGTGCGGATTTTCGAAGATCAACTTCAGGAAGACTTGAGTAAGCGAAATGCAGTGGCCTTGGTGATGGAATACTTTGTTTCGCCGAGCATGCGGATAGGTTATGCCTACGACTACAACCTGAATGCACTCAATAGTTACCGAACCGAATCCCACGAGTTGTCTGTCGGGGTGTATTTAAACCGTCAGCGAAAGATTATTTACAACCCTAGATGGTTCTAATCATGAAGAATAACATAAAAAAGGGTCTAGTATTTGGATTCCTACTCTTGGTTTCCCTCCCCCTATACAGTCAGCAAAATCTATTAAACTATGCCGATCAAGAATTTGCTTTGAAGCGGTATGAATTTGCCGGTTCCCAGTATGAGGCGGCCTTTGCATCCAAGGAGACGTACTATGCGGCCAAGCGTGCTGCAGAGAGCTTTGGAATGATTCGCAGCTACGAAAAGGCATTTTCCTGGTGGGGAAAAGCGATCCTTTTTGAGGAATCAACTCGAAACGATAGTCTGCGCTACGTCAATGCGGGGGTGCAGGCAGGGCAAACGGTAGAAGGGCTCGGGATAACGTTAACGGCTACCGAAGCGGTAAAGATTTTTGGTCAGCGGCAAGTTTCAGACAACCCAAGATTGAGATTTATTCCCATAGAAAAATACAACAGTGCAGGTACAGACTATGGTTTGAGGACCGATGGGACGGGAACGAATTACCTGGTCACAGATAGAGGTTTGGAGAAGGAGATGGAGAAAAAATACCTTCGTTTTGACATCAAAAGGGCGTTTTCAGAGAAAGAGATTGACGGCTTGAATGACCGCGGCTACCACTTCATCTTGGTTGAAAAGGAGGGGGAACTCAAACCCGCCATCCAGGGATCTGAAGAGTTTTTTCACGTAAGTATGCCTGCATTTTTTAAGGTGGGGGAGAGTCAAGAAGTAATTTTTACGGGAGTGCTGCGGGAGAAAGGAGATAAATTAGGTTTGGGCAAATCCACGGAATCCTATCCAGGGCTTTACCGGGCGGAGGTTCGGGCGGATGGAACCTTTGCTAACATCCAAGCCTTGCCCTTCAATGAGACGGGAGCTTACAGTGTAATGCATGCCTTTGTGGACAATAATGTCCTGTATTTCAGTTCTGATGGGCAGGGAGGCTTTGGTGGTTTTGACATCTACCAGGTGCCACTACTTGAAAACGGGTATGGATCGGTATTCAACCTCGGGGCATACGTGAATGGTGCGCAGGATGAAGTCTTTCCTTTTGTGAAGGATGGTATCGTTTATTTTTCATCCAACCGCTTTGATGGCCTTGGGGGACTGGATATCTACATGGCCGGTCAATTAGGCAAAGGCAGACCGATGAACTTAGGGAAGGTCTACAACACGCCCCAAGATGATTTTGGATATTTCATGGATGGGCAGGGAAACCAATTCTTGAGTTCGGACAGGGGCATGTCTGAAAGCAGGGATGACATTTATGCAGGCAAGTATTTGTTTGATTATTTCACGTTTCGAATTCTTGGAAAAGACAGTATGCTATTGGATAGGGATCGAGAATTGGTTGTGGAGCTTAAAAATCTAAGTGGGGAAAAAGTAAGTCTGGAAAAGGTGAAGGATGGCTTTGTTGCTGAGCTGAGCCAAGGAGAATATTTTCTTGAAGTCAATAAGGAAGGCTATTTGCCTGCTCGGGTGCCTTTGGTGACTACTGATCCAGATGGAAAAGCAAAAATCAAAGACATTTCCCTTGAGCCCATCCCTGTAATCGCGGAAATTGAGCCCGTGCGTGTATCGCCACCCCTATTTTTGGCGGAGGATAATATTTACTTTGATTTTGCTGCTTATGACATTCGAGCCGATGCCGAAAAAACACTTGAAAATGCGGCAGCGCTACTTCAAAAATATCCCTTCCTAAGGTTGCAAATCGATTCGGACACCGATTCAAGAGGATCCACCAGTTACAACGAGCGATTGAGTAAAAACAGGTCCATGGAAGTGTTCTTTTACCTGAAAAATCAAGGGATAGCAGCAAGCCGAATGGAGATAGATTGGCACGAGGAGTCTCGAATTGCCAACCGATGTGCGGATGGGGAAGCCTGTTCGGATGACCAGCACCAGGCAAATAGACGCTCGGTCTTGACGCTACTTATTCATGAAGAAGATATCGAGAAGCTGCCAAACCGCTGGAATAAGAAAAAAATGAGTTTCCAAAAGTTGTTGGAAAAGTAAGGAGTGTACCAGGTACCAAGTACCAGGTACCAAGTACCAGGTACCAAGATACTTTCTGAGTAGAATTCATGTCCTACTACGAATTCCTACTTCGTACCTGGTACTTGGTACTTCGTACTTTATACCAAGATACTTTCTGAGTAGAATTCATGTCCTACTACGAATCCCTACTTCGTACTTCGTACTTGGTACTTTGTACCTAATACATTAGAAATAGGTTTTTACCGCAAACCTAAACTGCTCGATAAATAGCTTTTTGAATGCACTGATGGTGTTTTGTTCATAAAAAATCAGCATTGCTTTTTTATAGGCTAAAGCGTCAACGGTACGGAAAGAGATGGGGCAATAGTGATTGGCAATCAGGAGGGCGTTGCTGATAATACGTGCTGTTCTTTTATTGCCATCGTTGAAAGGCTGGATGTAAGAAAGCAGTACCAATGCCAGTAGGGTTTTTTCAAATACATTCTCCTTCCGGTTGATCAAACGGCACATGTCCTCAAGCGCCTCTCGTATCTGGTGCTCATTGTCCAAGGGCTTGTAGTTGGTTCCGGAAATACCTACGCGCCGCTGCCGAATATTACGTTCCACCTCGAGATCCTTGATAAGGATACTATGCACGTCTTCAATGCGTGCAATCGTTAAAGGAACTACGTAATCAGGATTATCTAAGATAAAGTGAATTGTTTCCTTGTGATTCAACAACATAGTCGCATCGTCTTTTGGCTTACCTGCTGCAGTTTCTTTATCCTTTAGCAATCGCTCGGTTTCCAGTAAGGAATAGGTATTACCTTCAATTTGTGACGATTTCCAACTCAGGTCAATTGCCAACCGCTCCATTTCCTTTGCGTAGGCCGAGGAAGAAATCTGCGAAATATTAGTTTGAAACTCCGCCTGTAATTGCGCTAAATCGCTTGCTTCTTCTGGGGTAAATAGATTGACATCACGCAACACATCAGTTATTAAACTGAAATTAAAATCACTTTGAATTTCGCGTTCGTCAATTTCCTTTTCGAAATAGGAGGCTAAATCAATAGGAGCAAATAATTGGCTTGTAGTGCTAATTCGGTAACGGGTAGCGCGTGACTGGCCTTCGGCTATTAGTTGGCCGGTTTTCACCAATGCGCTAATTTCTCGCTTGGTTGTGGCAAAAGAACCTTTTCCTGCAGCCTGATGAATCGCAACAGAAGAACACGCAGGGTTTTCTCTAATAAATTTTAGGATCTGATTAGCTATTCCCTCCATAATTACAGCTCATTTGATATTCATTTATGGCTCAAATTTAGTGTAAAATGAGCCGAAATAGCAAATAAATTGAGCCACAATTAGTTTTTGGCTCAATTTTTCTATTTTTACGGCTCAATAATTTGCTTTCTTGAGGTGCAATTGAATTTTAAGTAATTGAGCCATGGATTGTTCACTGAAAAAATGGTTCACTGTTGACGGTCGACAGACCACAGTCAATTGAGTAGATACATGTACCAGGTATCTAGTACAAAGTACCGAACTGGAAATACAATGGAAATAAAATAGAAATAGACTCCGCTGCGCTTCGTGAAATAAAAAGAAATACAATGGAAATAGAGTTGAAATAAACTCCGCTGCGCTTCGTGAAATAAATAGGGAAATACTATAGAAATAGAGTTGAAATAGACTTTGCTGCGCTTGCCTGCGGCAGGCAAGCGCAAAGGAATAGTTCCCAATTCTTTGCGCTTTGGCGGCTTTGCGCGCTATTCTCTTTTTCTTTTTTTCTCGCAAAGCGTGCCTGCGGTAGGCAGGATACTTTTCTAATGTCGAATTCTGAACGCCGATTGAAGAATAAAGAAGAAACATGGAGTTATGCCAGTAGCAAACCTTCTAGCCCTGCAGTAGTTAGTCTAATCTCTCGGTTCTTGCGTCTTGATACCTGCTACTTGATACTTGCTACTTTTTTAATCCTTTTTCAAGAAATACTTGTCCAACTTTTGTATTAAATTTTTTCATTGACAACTCCTTTTTTACTTTTTCATTTCATTTGATTCATAATCCCCTACTAGCTACAATTTAGTTGGCTTACACCTTGGGCATTGGAAGGTCCTTCAATGCCGATGATTGAATCTAAAGTGGACTTGTTGATGTTCACGCTGATTTTTAACTTCTAATTAACCTAGTTTTAATTTAGGCGAGATAAAATTCGTTTTAGACATAAAATCATAGCATTTGAAACATAACCAAGTGACGTTTGCTGTCCAACTTATGCGTCAAATAGCATCGAAAAAGGCTATCGAAATTCCCTTATACATCGTCAATAAGAAAGCAAATCCAAGTTCGTTTGTAAAAAAAACACGAATGAATCCTCAGCTAGTTGTTTCCAAAAATTCCACCATCATCAACCAGGGCTTTGGTCCAGGGGAGAAAGCATCATTTAATGGGGTGGTCTATGAGGTAGTGGATAATACGCTGCTTCGTGAGCGCGTAAGGCAGCAAGCAGACCTATCCAAGCTCTGTACTTCTTTGGTGACCGACATGTCGGGAATTTTTCTCAACACCAAAATCAGCCAGCCCATCCACTACTGGGATGTAAGTCAAGTGGAAGACATGAGTCGCATGTTTGCCCAGTCCATCTTCAATCATCCCATTGGCAACTGGGATGTAAGTAAGGTGAAGACCATGCGGAGCATGTTTCAAGATTCCTGCTTCAATCAGCCCATCGAGAATTGGAATGTCTCTCAGGTTCAGGATATGGGCTACCTATTTTTCAACTCCTTTTTCAATCAACCGATTGGGAAGTGGCAGGTTTCCAAGGTTAAGGACATGAGCTTTATGTTCTCCAAATCCCTGTTCAACCAAGAAATTGGGGATTGGGATGTAGGAAAGGTGTCTACCATGAAAGGGATGTTTAAAGATTTTAACGACAGGTTGCCTTTTGCTTCCAAAAATCCTTTCAACCAGCCTGTTGCTCGTTGGAATGTTAGTCGAGTAAAGGACATGAGCATGCTCTTCTCCAATTCTATTTTCAACCAGCCTATTGGAGATTGGGAGGTGCGAAATGTCCGGAGATTTACCCGGATGTTTAAAAATTCCCTGTTTAATCAGCCGCTAGGCAGCTGGCAGGTCAGCAAGGCGGAGGATCTGGAAGAAATGTTTTGCAATGGAAGATTCAATCAAGATTTGTCTTCTTGGCCTGTTCAGGAGCTTTCTAAGCCACTAAATTTTGATGCGAATTGCCCCCTATGGACACAGCCAAAACCGATTTGGAACGGCGCTGGCGAAACTGACACCAATCAAAGGTAGCGCCTAGAACTAGGCTGGATAAGCAATTAAAAAACGTGGGTTGGTTAATTAGCCGTATAGCTCAACCGATAAATGCAGTTGGCCACATCATCTGAAATCAGCAGACTCCCATCCGCAAGCTCCTGCACATCTACTGGTCTTCCCCAGGCCTCCTGTGTGGCTTGGTCAAGCCATCCGGATACCATCACTTCTTGTGCGCTTACCTTGCCTGCTGCATCCAATCGGGCTAAAATCACTTCGTAGCCAGATTTCTTGCTGCGATTCCAGCTGCCGTGCCTGGCAATAAATAATTGATTTTTGTAGGTGGCCGGGAATTGATCGCCTGTATAAAAACGCAATCCCAACGGTGCGGTATGTGCGCCAAGCTTTGCTTCAGGTGCGGTGTAGAAGGATGCTTCCTTCCCCTCTGAACCTACTTCCGGATCCTTGATGGTACCGGCATGCCAGAAGGGGTAGCCGAAGTGCTGCCCTAGCGAAGTGGCTTTATTGAGTTCGCAGTCCGGCGTATCGTCGCCGAGCATGTCGCGTCCATTGTCGGTAAACCAGAGTTCCTTGGTCTCTGGATGCCAAGTCATCCCCACTGAATTCCGTACGCCATGCGCATAGATTTCTGGTTTCGCACCGGCCTTGCTAACATCCAATCGGGTGATGCTCGCAAAAATTGGATCCTCAGAAACACAAATGTTGCAAGGTGCACCCACAGGAATGTAGAGCATACCGTCTGGGCCAAAGGCGATAAACTTCCATCCATGATGCGCTTCGTCGGGGTATCTGTCGTAGACCACTTCATAGGTAGGGTTGGTTAAGTTGTTTTCAATGTCTTTGAATCGTAGAATTCGTGACACTTCTGCCACATAAAGATCCCCATCTTTAATCGCAACTCCATTGGGCATGCGGAGGTCATTGGCCAACACATACTTGCTGTCTGCTTTGCCATCCCCATTTTCGTCGACCAGCGCATAGACATTATTTTCTTGGCGATTGCCCACAAAGACGATCCCCGATTCGGAGACTGCCATGGAACGCGCATTGGGCACTTCCGCTGCCCATACGTCGATGCTAAAGCCTTCAGGCAGCTTGAGTTTGTCCAACTGAACATCCGCTTTGGCATCCGTAATGGATATTTTTTGACCGAGTGGGCCGCTAGCAGAAGCGGATTTTTCCTCTTTGCAAGCGGAAAAGGGAAGTAGTAAAACGGCCAAAAGAGTAGGGGAGAAACGAAGTAGAGAAGTCATGTGCTTGTATTTTGGGTAAATTTAATCGAATACTTCAGAGAATGAGTCAGATTAAAGGACAGTATTGGTTATTTTTGCGCCATGTTATCGATTAGTAACCTCTCTTATTTTATTGGCGGCCGTGCGCTATATGAAAATGCCAACTTACACATCAAGCCTAAAGACAAAATTGGCCTAGTAGGTCAAAACGGCACCGGCAAATCCACCTTACTTAAAATCATCAACGGGGACTACCTTCCGTCCTCTGGCGATGTACAAAAAGCAAAAGACTGTACCCTTGGATTTTTAAATCAGGATTTGCTTTCCTACCAATCTGACGATACCATTTTGAATGTGGCCTTGGCGGCATTTAAAGAAACTTTGGCCATCCAAGACGAAATCGAGAAGGTCTTGAAATTGATGGAAACCGACTATTCGGATGAAGTAATCAACAAGCTGGCTTTTTTACAGGACCGATTTGAGTCCAACGAGGGTTACACCATCAAAGCCAAGGCAGAAGAAGTGCTGGAAGGAATTGGTTTTCAAACAAGTGATCTTCAAAAGCCGCTCCGCCAATTTTCCGGGGGATGGAGAATGCGCGTCATGCTCGCCAAGTTACTCCTAGAAAAGCCTTCCCTGCTCATGCTGGATGAGCCCACCAACCACCTGGACCTTCCTTCCATCCAATGGGTGGAGAACTATTTGAAAAATTACGAGGGGGCTGTTGTGGTCGTTTCCCACGACCAAACCTTCCTTGACAACTGCATCAGTACCACGGTAGAAGTAGCCAATGAGACCTTGACAGCCTATGCTGGCAACTATTCCTTCTACAAGGAGGAGAAGAAACTACGCATGGAGCTGCAGCAAAATGCCTTTGAGAACCAGCAGCAGATGATCAAGCAGACGGAGAAGTTCATTGAGCGCTTCCGTGCCAAGGCTACCAAGTCCAACCAGGTGCAGTCCCGAATCAAGGCCTTGGATAGGCTGGACCGCGTGCATGAAGTGGTCAATGACGAGGCATTTGTGAACTTTAAATTTAAGTTTTCCCAAAAATCAGGGAGGGATGTAATTACCTTGGACAAGGTATCCAAGGCCTATGGGGACCTGACCATTTTGAAAAATACCGCAGCTCGAATTGAGCGAGGCGATAAAATTGCTTTGATTGGGGCCAATGGAAAAGGAAAGTCTACGCTACTCCGAATCATCGCCGGTACGGAAGTAGGGCAGGGCTCGCGTGTGGAAGGACACAATTTGATCAAGGCCTTTTTTGCGCAGCACCAGCTGGAGGCATTGACCCTAGACAACGAGATCATTCAGGAAATGTCTCAGGCGGGAAGTAGGAAAACAGAAATGGAGTTGAGAGGGGTACTGGGTTGTTTCTTGTTTTCCAACGAGGAAGTATACAAGAAAATCAAGGTCTTGTCAGGAGGAGAAAAATCACGGGTAGCCTTGGCCAAAACGCTAATCTCTGAGGCTAATTTTTTGTTGCTCGATGAACCGACCAACCACCTGGATTTTCAATCGGTAAACATCCTCATTCAAGCCTTGCAGCAGTACGAAGGCACCTTCATCACGGTGTCCCACGACCGCCACTTTATCAAAGGTGTGGCCAACAAGATCTGGTACATTGAGCAGCACGAAATCAAAGAGTATCCAGGAACCTACGAGGAATACGAGTTTTGGCGAAGTCAGCAGGTGGAAGTTCCTGCCACAGTAGCTGCCCCAAAGCCGGTTAAAGTGGAAGTGGCTCCCCCGAAAAGTAAGGAGGAGGCCCTGCAGGCAAAACGGGAATTGAAGAAACTGGAAGAGCAATTGCAACTCATCGAAAAGGAAATCAGCCAGCTGGAGGGTAAAAAGAAGGAGTTGGAAGATAAATTGGCAGATCCAGCCTTGTATTTGGATGAGGTTCAGGCCCAAAAAATTCAAGGCAGCTACCAACAAGTAGATGAATCACTTGAAGCTGCAAATACGTCTTGGGAGAACTTGGTAGATCAAATCTCCCAGCTTCAACAGCAAGCCACCTTCGCTTAAAACTCGATGTATATGAAATTACGTCTACTATTTATTCTCTTCACAACCTTGACATTTAGAATAAATGGGCAAGTTCTAGAAGATAAAGTATTCGTAGATCATATTTTATCTGTTCGGATGTTCCCCCAGGGTACAGGATCAGAAAGCAAGCTGCTTTCTCCTGTGATCTCCTTGACTGATTCGAAGTCTTTGGTGGTGTTGTTTGATGATTTGTCGTATGATCCCGAGTTGTATACTGCCAAGCTGGTGCATTGTGATGCGGATTGGAAAAAATCAGCATTGAAGGACACTGATTTTTCGCTGGCATTTAACGAGTACAATGTGTTGGATTATGCCTACTCTGTGAATACGCGAATGCCTTACATTCGGTATTCGTTTACCCTTCCTCGCGTAAGTAAATCCGGAAATTACCTGCTAAAAGTCTACAAGAACCGGGATGAAAATGCGGTCATCTTCACGAGGAGGTTTATGATCGTAGAGAATCTAGCTATTGTAGGTGCGCAACTGGTACCTCCTGTGCAGACCGAAGATCGGCGTGCACTGCAGCAAATCAATGCGACTGTGAATTACAGCAACTTTGAGGTGATTGATCCGCTCGCTCAAGTCAAGGTGTACATGCGTCAAAACCAACGATGGGATAATGTGAAATTTCTCTCCAAGCCTACCTTTTTGAACCAAAACTCCAAGTTGATTCGTTACGAACCCTTTGAAGGAGAGAGCACCTTCCGAGCGGGCAATGAATTTCGATTTTTAGACTTACGGTTTATCCGTGCTACAGGAGTGAATGTGGCTTCGATCAAGGTGGAAGAATCGTTAATTTCTGCGGAGGCAAGGGTAGATCTTCCTCGTCCTGGGGGAGCCTATGCACAGTATTTGGATTTGAATGGGCAATATGTAGTGCAAACGAATGACCGTCCCGGAGGGGATCCTGAACTGGAGAGTGAATACATCTACACTACTTTTTACTTGAATGATGCGCCAGGAAAAACCATTAAACTGATGGGGGCTCTTAGTCAATGGGGTAAAGCACCTGAGGCCACCCTGGTTTACGATGCCAAGAAGCAGGTCTACAGCACTTCCTTGCTGTTAAAGCAAGGTTGGTATGACTATCAGTTTGCCACAGATCGGGGAGATGGACTTTTTGACTTGGAACCTTTAGAAGGGAGTTATTTCCAGACTGAAAATGAGTACGAGATCTTGGTGTATTACCGAGCCCTTGGATCTCGCTACGATCAGCTGGTGGGTTATGTGTATTTACAACCCAATAGAAGAAGACTTTGATCAATTTTTTTATTTAAAAAATCTGATTATCCGCAATAACACCAGTGACTCAGCTTGCCTATTTAAAACTGCGGATAATCGTTCACAGTCCACGGTCCACAGCTCACCTAATTGAACCTCAAACCTTTTTTTCTATGGTTAGTGATTCAAAAGTGGATAATCAGATAAAAAATAACCCCCAAAAAAGCAGAAAGCACTTTTGGGGGTTTATTCGTTAAAGCTAGGAGTGAATTAAAATTCCTCAGTGGAACCTTCTGTTTCTTCTTCAGTAGGAGCTACGTTTTGACGAACTCGATCTCCTGTGATTTTGTAAGGAACAAATCCCTCTCTTTTAAATTTGTAAGGGGTAGTTTTATTGTCAGCAGGATGCGTCGCCAAGTCCATCATCCCGAAACCCTTGTGGGTGAAGGCACCTAATCCACACTTGAATACGAAATCTTGTACTTCAGTAGCTGCATAAAGCGTGAATGGAAGCGTGTAGCCTCTTACCTCATATTTCACATCTAGGTCATAGACCGCATAGATGCGTGCAAATTTCTTCTGCTGCTCTTTTAATTTATTGACATACACCATGTCTGGTACTACCTGAAACTTGAAGAAAGACTCCATTTGTTCTGGGGTATACCATCCTGATTTTTCCATACGAGTCAAGGTTGATTCGTAGAGTAGATCAGAGAACTCGTCGCTGTCTGGGTTGATAAATCGCTTTCCCGCTTCTTCATTGAATGCAGGAGTGATCAATACCAATGGAGAGATGCACACAAACTTGTTTGAAACTTCCAAAATTGGCTCAGTTTCAAGTTCCGTGTATTCTGGGGAGAGGATCAAATTGCCGAGTTCAATTTTTGAGGTAGCAAAAACTTGTTCCAACAGGTAATCAATAAATTCCTCGCTTTGAGAAGAAAGGACGAGCGTCACCAAGCTAGAGTAGTAGTGCAAACCACTACGGCTGACCTTGGTTTGTCCCTTCAATCCCGAGAAATTAAAGAAGTTGTAGTTGTAAAAATCCTCTCTTCCTCCTTTGACAATCAGTCCTTTGAGGAATTGTGCCAGAATGTACTGGTGGTGAAAAGGCAAAAAAGAGCCTTTGTTTTTCAGGGAAAATATTAGTCGAACTCTCACGATTATGAAAAATAAAATTAAATAATGTAATTCTAAGGATCTTGTACTCTTGTTTAATGTGAACAGTGTAAAACTACACAATTTTTTAATGAAAAATTAAACATTAAATCTAAAATGCATGATATCACCATCTTGAACAACATATTCCTTGCCTTCGATGGATATTTTTCCATTTTCTCTACAACCAGCTTCGGTCTTAAATTGTTTGTAGTCAGCGATACCAATTACTTCTGCCTTGATAAACCCTCTTTCGAAGTCGGTGTGAATCACCCCCGCAGCTTGTGGAGCTTTCCAACCTTTGCGTATGGTCCATGCGCGAACTTCCTGTACACCAGCAGTAAAATAGGTGATCAGGTTGAGAAGGGTATAGGCTCCGTAGATCAAACGGTTCAATCCACTTTCTTTGAGTCCATATTCGTCTAGGAACATGTCTTTTTCTTCAGGATCTTCAAATTCCGCAATTTGGGATTCGATGGCTGCACAGAGCACGATAACTTCCGCATGTTCCTCCTTTACTTTTGCGCGAAGGCGATCTACAAAGGCATTGCCGGTATGAATACTTGATTCATCTACATTGGCCACATACAAAACTGGCTTTATGGTGAGTAGATGCAGATCCCGTACGGCTTCTAAATCTTCTTTTTCTACGTCAATCGCGCGCGCATTGAGTCCTGCATCGAGTCCATCCTTAAATTGGAGTAAAGTTTCCAATTCTCTTTTGGCTTTGGCATCTCCAGACTTGGCCATTTTTTCGATTCGTTGGATCTTTTTCTCTACCGATTCAAGATCCTTAAGTTGGAGTTCGGTATCAATGACCTCCTTATCGAAAAGTGGGTCCACACCGCCAGCGACGTGAACGATGTTGTCGTCCTCAAAGCAGCGGACCACATGGATGATGGCGTCTACTTCTCGGATATTGGCCAAAAATTTATTGCCTAAGCCTTCTCCTTTGGAAGCACCTTTTACCAATCCAGCGATATCTACAAACTCGATGATGGTCGGCACTACCCGCTGAGGATTCACCAATGCTTCTAGTTCTTGAAGTCTGGAATCAGGAACGGAAACCACCCCTACATTGGGTTCGATGGTACAAAAAGGAAAGTTAGCTGCTTCAGCTTTGGCGCTTGATAGCGCATTAAACAAGGTAGATTTACCCACATTGGGGAGACCTACTATGCCACATTGTAATGCCATTAATTCGTTGCTTTAATTTTAAATATTTTGTAGGACTTGTACCCACTGTAAAATTCCAAGACCGATACTCTGAAAATGGTGTAAACGGGTATGGCAAATATCATCCCTAGGATTCCTGCGATTTTTGCTCCGGCAAAGATAATAACAAATATTTCAAGGGGATGCGCTTTTACCGATTTGGAGAAAATTACAGGCTGCAGCAGCACATTATCTGTGATTTGTACAACTGCAAAAACAGAAATAATCTTAAAAAGCAAAAAGCTGTAGTCACTATCTGTCGAAAAATCTCCCGTAGAAACGCCTACCACGATACCGAAAATAGTTCCCATGATTGGTCCTGCATAGGGGATAAGGTTGGCAATAGCCGCAAACAGCGCAATGGTCAATGCATATTCTACTCCTGCAAGGCTAAGGCCAGAGGCAGCGAGGAGAAAAATAGCCAATACCTGAAGTAGTAATCCAAAAAGGTAATTGGATAGTAATTTTTCAACCTTGGTAAAAGTGGCTACCGATAGCTCGAAATAGGCGTTTGGGACGAGATTTAACAGGTTTCTGCGAAGTAATCCATTTTCAAGGAGCAGGAAAAAAGTAATAAAGGCCACTGCCATTGTTCCTATGAATATATTGCTGGTAACAGAGATTACACCCGTAATAAATCCACCAATATCAAACTTCTGGAGTGCTCCTTGAACGGAAAGGCGCAGCTCTTCTAGGAGGATGCCTCGTTTGTTCTCTATGAGTTGGTACTTCATCAAGAACCGCTCAAGCTTCTCAAGGGGAACTTCTAGTTGCAAGTAGATGCTTTCCAAATCCAAATCGCTCAACAGAATGACTTGGCGGTTGATTAAGGGAAAGAAGAGTAGACCGAGCAGAAAGACAAAAGAAACTACTGCAGCATACGATGCTAGGATTGCAACACCACGCGGGACATGCTGCCCAAGGATATGGACCTCATTGATCCGATTGGTAAGTGGCCGAAGTAAGGCAGCTAAGATTAGTGAGGTAACCAAATACAGGGAAATAGCTGAAAAATACCAACCAAACACCAGGAAGGTGATAAAGGAGAGAATCAGGTAAATGAAAAACCGCTGCATGGATGTAAAAATAAAAGGAGGCATTAGCCTCCTCAAATATATTGGAATAGGATGTGTATCCCTAATGCTGATTCATTGAATTAATCCCAACGAAGGTCATTGTTGATCTCTGGTTCTGTATCTTCTTTTTCAAATTGTTCAAAATCGAAGTCGGGAAGCAAATCGTTTTTCACATGATCAACTGCCTCATTCAATGCATTTACAAATTTGAAGAAATCTTCCTTGTATAGAAAGATTTTGTGTTTTTCGTAGCTGAAGTTATCTCCGTCCATTCTACGCTTACTTTCTGTAATGGTAAGGTAATAATCGTTGCTGCGGGTTGACTTGACATCAAAAAAATAAGTTCGTTTTCCTGCTTTTACTTTCTTAGAGAAAATTTCCTCTTTATCGTATCCTCGGTGATCTTCCACTTGTCTAGGGATTAATGGTTTGAACGTTTAAATTAATGAATCTAAGATAAGTGAAAAGCATCCTAGATTTCAAAATCATTCCCTGCTTTTTTTAAAAACCTGTTAATTTTAGAGTACAAGTTGCTTGAAATTCGAAATAAACTCCAAAAAAATAAACAATCGGATTGACTAAAAAACAGTTCCAATATTTTGAATGGAAGTCAACTAGTTGTTTGATTTTTAGTAGGATAGCTCGCAAAAAATGAGAACAAACAGACCTAAAAATCAAATCCAGGCTTGATGGTCCTTGAACTTTATAAAAAAAGGCTGTCTCTTTTCAGAAACAGCCCCAAATCAATTGTGTTTATTAATCAATCGCCGTGTAAGAATGCTTTTCTAGCAAGCAACACTTCTTCGCTTTCTCGGTGGTCAGGATCATCTATGCAGCAGTCTACTGGACATACTGCAGCACACTGGGGCTCCTCATGAAAGCCGTTGCACTCCGTGCACTTCTCTGATACGATGTAATAAAACTCATCCGATACGGGAGTTTGCTTCGCTGTACCAGCAACAGCACTTCCATCCGGTAGAGAAACTTCGTTTAATTTAGTACCTCCAGCCCATGTCCATTCTACTCCTCCCTCATAAATTGCCGTATTTGGGCACTCAGGTTCGCATGCACCGCAATTGATGCATTCGTCTGTTATCATTATTGCCATAGCTAATCAAATTTGAACACAAAGTTACAATCTCCTAAACACCTTCGCAATAAAAAAGTTGTCACACTAATTAATTTAAATTTATTCCAAGGGCTTTTTTTTTGGATACCTTTGTCAAATGAACTCAGATTTCACACTTTCTGATCGAATTTCAGCCTTTGTTCAACTTGGAATTCGTCTTTCCAATATTTCGGAGGATGAGAAAATTTCTCTTTTTCAACAAGCAGAAAATCAGAATCCTTGGTTTACAGCTCGCGCTTTGGAGCATGCAGTAGAAGGTATCCGCGTTTTACTAGATGCCCAAGCCCTGGAAAAATGGCTTGCGCCCTACGCACTTTCGGAGCCAATCAATCCGAAGCAGGTAGGATTGATGCTTTCAGGGAATATTCCAGCAGTAGGATTTCACGACATTCTTTCGGTATTGATTTCTGGCCATTCGGCATGTATCAAATTAAGCTCTCAAGATGCTGCGCTACCACTTTGGTTGATTCAGGAATTGAAAAGGATAGAACCTCGTTTTTCAGATCGAATTCAAATTGAAGAGATGTTGAAAAACAAGCAGGCCTACATCGCCACGGGCAGCGATAACTCGGCTAGGTATTTCAATTTCTATTTTGGGAAGTATCCGAACTTGATCCGTTCCAATCGAACTTCTGTGGCTATTCTTCAAGGAGATGAATCTACGGCCGATTTGCAGGCTTTAGGAACTGATATTTTTGATTACTTCGGTCTTGGTTGTAGAAATGTATCCAAAATTTTTGTCAAAAATCAAGGGCAGCTAACGGACCTGCTCGATGCCCTCGAATCCTTTTCATGGGTGGCCAATCATCACAAGTACTTCAACAATTACGAATACAATAAATCCATTTACTTGGTCAATCGTACGGCGCACCTGGACAATGGATTTTTACTGCTAAGGGAATCCAGTGATTTGGTTTCGCCCATAGGAGTACTTTTTTATGAAATCTATTCCGACGAGCAAGCGCTAAAAAAGAAATTGCAGGAGCTGAATTCCAAGATTCAATGTGTGGTAGGGAGTTCATTGCTGGATTTTCCTGGAATTATTCCCTTTGGCCAAACACAATGCCCGCAACCTTGGGATTATGCAGATGGGGTGGATACACTTCAATTCCTCAGTAGCCTAGGCAATTGATTTGAATCATCAAAGCAACCCTGTATTGCTTCCTTTCTATTTTTTTAGGTTTTACAAAGCCTACCATTTGATTTTCTATTAAATAAGGACAACCCTTAAAGCGGAAGGTTCGTTACCTTTTTTGTTGCTTTTTCCTATATTTGCAGTCGGAAATTTGAAGCATTTACTTTATAAACTATACAAAACGATGGCTTTTGATATCGAAATGATCAAAGAGGTCTATGCACAAACACCTGGTCGCATCGCAGCGGCACGAAAGGTGGTGGGCAAACCGCTTACATTGACTGAAAAAATTCTTTACGCCCACTTAAGTGAAGGGGCTGCTAGTCAGGCATTTAAAAGAGGGACCTCCTATGTAGATTTTCAACCTGATCGCGTAGCGATGCAAGATGCCACTGCACAGATGGCGCTTTTGCAATTCATGCAGGCCGGTCGTTCTCAAGTTGCGGTACCTTCTACGGTTCACTGCGATCACCTGATCCAAGCAGAAATTGGAGCTGATAAAGACTTGAGCAAAGCCAAAGATAAAAATAAAGAGGTGTATGATTTCCTTGCCTCAGTATCCAATAAATACGGAATTGGTTTCTGGAAGCCAGGTGCTGGCATTATTCACCAAGTAGTATTGGAAAACTATGCTTTCCCAGGTGGAATGATGATTGGTACCGATTCCCATACGCCTAACGCTGGTGGTCTAGGGATGATTGCAATCGGTGTGGGTGGTGCCGATGCTTGCGATGTGATGGCTGGATTGCCATGGGAACTGAAGTTTCCAAAATTGATCGGCGTGAAGTTGACAGGCAAGCTATCCGGATGGACAGCTGCAAAAGATGTGATCTTGAAAGTGGCAGGTATTTTGACCGTTAAAGGCGGTACTGGCGCTATTGTTGAATATTTCGGTGAAGGAGCGCGTTCCCTTTCCGCTACAGGAAAAGGAACCATCTGTAACATGGGTGCCGAGATCGGTGCGACGACTTCTATCTTTGGTTACGACGAAAAATCTGCCGCCTACCTATCTGGTACTGGTCGTTCTGATATCGCTGCACTAGCCAACGGCATCGCAGAACACTTGACGGGTGACCCTGAAGTATATGCTCAGCCAGAGTTGTACTTTGATCAGGTGATTGAAATTAACCTTTCTGAGTTGGAGCCGCATGTAAATGGTCCATTTACACCTGATTTGGCTTGGCCTATTTCCAAGTTCGCTGCAGCCGTTAGAGAAAACGGATGGCCAGCAAAATTGGATGTAGGATTGATCGGTTCTTGTACCAACTCTTCCTACGAAGATATCTCTAGAGCCGCTTCCTTGGCGCAGCAGGCTGTAGATAAGAAGTTGGTAGCCAAGTCCGAGTACACCATCACTCCAGGATCCGAGCAAGTTCGCTTTACGGTTGCTCGAGATGGATTTTTGGATACTTTCGACAAGATGGGTGGCGTAGTACTTGCCAACGCTTGTGGACCTTGTATCGGACAATGGGCAAGACATGGAGCTGAGAAACAAGAGAAGAACTCCATCATTACATCTTTCAACCGGAATTTTGCGAAGCGTGCAGATGGAAATCCAAACACGCACGCCTTTGTAGCCTCTCCAGAAATTGTTACGGCGCTAGCGATTGCCGGTGACCTGACTTTTAACCCCCTTACTGACACGTTGACCAACTCTGAAGGCAATCAAGTTCGCTTGGAGGAGCCTAGAGGATTGGAATTGCCAACCAAGGGTTTTGCTGTTGAAGATGCGGGCTACCAAGCTCCTGCGGCAGACGGATCTTCAGTACAGGTATTGGTGTCAATTACCTCTGATCGATTGCAGCTTTTGGATTCATTTGTTGCTTGGGAGGGTGTAGACTTGAAAGGATTGAAATTGTTGATCAAGGCCAAAGGAAAATGTACTACGGACCACATTTCAATGGCGGGCCCATGGTTGAAGTACCGAGGCCATTTAGATAATATCTCGAACAACATGCTCATCGGAGCGGTGAATGCGTACAACGATGCCACCAACTCGGTGAAAAACCAATTGACTGGTGCGTACGGTGAAGTTCCAGCAACCCAGCGTGCTTACAAGGCGGCAGGTATTGGTTCGATTGTGGTAGGAGATGAAAACTATGGGGAAGGTTCTTCTAGAGAGCATGCAGCCATGGAGCCTCGATTCCTAGGTGTTCGTGCGATCTTGGTGAAGTCTTTTGCTCGTATTCACGAGACCAACTTGAAAAAGCAGGGGATGCTTGCTTTGACTTTTGCAAATCCTGCTGACTATGATTTGATTCAAGAAAACGATCTGATCGATATTGTTGGATTAACCAGCTTTGCCCCAGGCAAGCCATTGGAAGTAGTTTTTCATCATGCTGATGGAACTCATGATAGGGTAGTGGCCAACCATACCTACAATCAAGGACAAATCGAATGGTTTAAGGCTGGAAGTGCCTTGAATTTGATCAAGGTAAAAGCTTAACTCTATCTAAATTCAACTGAAGCCGTAATGAGTAATTCGTTACGGCTTTTTTTGTGCAAATAACCTTGGTCAATTAAGCCAAACCACAAATTACTGGTTTGGGCTTTTCCAGGTTGAATTCGGTATCTAAAGAGGATTTTGGGCCTTTCAGGAAACTTTACAAGGCCTTTGCTTTGGCTAAATATTCGGTAACCAAGTCCATATCGGGATGGCTGATTGCCAGTTCCTCCAAATAACTCAAGGCACTTACTTTGTCTCCTGTGAGCGTGTAATAAATGCCTTTGTTGCGAAGGGCAAATGGGTTTTTGGAATCCATCGCCAAACTTTGATTGATTAAGGCAAGACCTTCCTCTAATTGATTGCTGTAGAGTAGGTACAATCCGTGATTGTTGTAAAAATAGGCTTGTCGATTGTCTAAAGCGATTGCTTTTTCCACTGCTTTTACTGCCCCTGCATAGTCCTTTTCCTCAAAGGAAATCATGGACCTCAAGTTGTGTAGATTTGGCTCCAAGGGATTGATTTCTTCCGCCTTTACCAATACTGACTTGGCGGATTCGTACTCTTTTTGATAGAAGTAAATGGTGGCTTGATTGACCAAGAGGTCTGAATTCTTTGGATCTAGTTCAGAAGCTTTTTGAAAGGATTGGAGCGCTGCAGGATAGTTTTTAAGTTTCTCTTCGGTAAGTCCCACCAAAAAATAGGACCTCCAATCGCTTGGACTTTCGGATACCATACGGGAGGCATCCTCTTTTGCATTGTAATTGGCGCCCAGGTCCAGATAAGCCAAGCCACGCTGAAACACGGCATCTACAAAGGTTGGATTTTTCTCTAAGGTCTTGCCGAAATCTTGAATGGCTTCCTCAAGCTGGTTCAATCGCAGGTGTGCCATCCCTTTGTTGTAGTAGGCATCACTAAAATTAGAATCTAGGGCGATGGCCTCTTCATAAAATCCCAGGGCAGTTTTTGGATCCTTCTCCTCCATTTTCTTATTGCCTTTGAGCAGGAATCTGCCTTTTTGGTCTTCTACGCTATCGCATCCTATCCAAAGGATTGGTATGAATAGAAGGAGCTTACTGATCAGATTTTTCATCTTGAGTTGGTTTTGGTGTCTTTGCTTGTACCTCTTCTCCCAATAGCAAAGCATACGGTTTGGTGGAACTGGAAAGGTTAAAAATTTCCCGAAGGATGGCTAGGATAGGAATAATCAAAATCATCCCAGCAACTC
>CAXNJN010000009.1:0-52660 GCA_964202605.1 Bacteroidia bacterium
AAATGTAGATAGAAAAACCAGATCCGCCAATACCCTTGCTATTTCGTTTCAAGAATGAAATTAATATCACCTATTTTTGATATGCATGTCTCCTGCAATTCAAAATTTAATCATAATTTTGCTTAAACCCTATGAGTTCAGAAACAGGATTCTTCCGCAGATACAAGTTTATTTTAGACCGTTTCCCAGCTGAATGGAACAACTATGATATTCTGACGACCTTATACCGTCTATCTTTCTTTTACCTCCGCGGAATGATTCAACGTCTGTATTTCAAACGTTCAAGTGGATGGGTATTAGTTGGTAAAGGAGCATCAATACGTTATGCCAGACATCTGAGCGTTGGAAGAGATTTCATAGTTGAGGATTATGCTGAGGTAAACTGCATGACCTACCGTGGGATTATCGCAGGTGACCGTGTAACAATCGGCAAACATGCGATCATCAGACCAACGAATATTTATGGATCTGCAATTGGCGAAGGGCTCAAAATCGGAAACAACTCAAGTATCGGGCCCTATTCCTACATAGGATGTTCAGGTTTTATTGAAATAGGAGACAATGTGATGATGTCGCCAAGAGTAAGTATTTATGCCGAAAATCACTTATTTGATGATCCCGAACTGAGCATAAAAGAACAGGGAGTAAAGCGGGAATTTGTGAAAATAGAAGACGATTGCTGGATTGCGGCCAACACAGTAATTCTTGCAGGGGTTACAATTGGGCGTGGCTCAGTAATTGCCGCAGGAAGCGTTGTCACTAAAGATGTTCCTCCTTACAGCATAGTTGGTGGGGTTCCGGCAAAAGTCATAAAAAGCCGTAAATAGATTGCTGACCCTAATCGATAAAGAATAAGCTAATTTATGTGTGGCATCATCGGAATAATCTCTAAAAAGGAAATAAAAAACTTTCGCTCAGATTATTTTGATCCACTCAGCCATGCCCTTGACCAGATGGAATACCGGGGGCCAGATAACAAAGGCGTTTGGATGGAAGATGGCATTTGCTTAGGCCATCGCCGCTTGTCAATTATCGATCTTTCCCCTGATGGCAATCAGCCATTTCATTCAACCTGTGAACGGTATGTTATTGTGTTCAATGGGGAGATATTCAATTATCAGGAACTAAAATCAGACCTAAAAAAGCTCGGCCATATTTTTAGAACCGAGACGGATACTGAGGTTATTCTTGCAGCATTCAGTGAATATGGAGAACATTTTTGCAAGGTTCTTAGAGGAATGTTTGCCCTTGTTATTTATGATCGCAAAGAGAAGCAGGTAACTTTTGCTCGCGACAGATTAGGCAAAAAGCCACTTTTTATAGTTGAGAATGAAGAGGTTATCCTATTTTCTTCAGAAATTAAGTTTTTTCATGCTTTCAAAAATATAGCACTCGATATTGACGAAGAAAGCCTGTTGAATTTCCTCTCCCTTCAATATATTCCTGGTCCAAGTACCATTTACAAGAAGGTTAGGCAAGTCAGTCCGGGGAATTTATACCGGTATACCCTTGGAAAAAACGTTGGGGAAACTGTTACTTACTGGAATATATTCGACTATGTCGGACAGCGAAAAGACCTAATGGAGATTGAGGAGATCGATAGCCTCATCGAAAAAAGTATAAAATACAGACTGATTGCCAATGTCGATATTGGATTGCTCCTTAGCGGAGGAATAGATTCATCCCTGCTCGCGTGTTACATGAAGGAGTTAGCCGGGAAAAAAGTAAAGGCCTTTACTGTTGGTTTTGCTGATAAATCTATTGATGAATCTGTATTTGCAAAAAAAGTTGCAGCAGCGCTAGACCTCGATCTTGTAAATTTGAGGCTGGGAGATATTACAGTTGATAATTTCTCAGATGCTATTTATCATGCCGATCAGCCCCTTGGTGATTCGGCCATTATTCCAACCTACCTTATTGCGAAATCAGTTTCTCAGCATGTTAAAGTAGTACTATCAGGAGAAGGAGCAGATGAACTGTTTCATGGCTACGATCATTACCGTTATGAAAAATATTTTTACCAATTAGGAAAACTTCCATTTGGTGGGGCTAAAGCATTGTTGGAAATTATTTCAGGCCTGGGAGTTGGAAAATTTGACCGTATCAGGAATAAATTAAGGAGCATCGAATCCTTCAACTATGATACAGGGGTTTCCCGGTGGACCTCCATTTTGAGTCCGGAATTAAGTTGCAATTACCTAACCGATTCTTTAAAAAATACCGGAGATTACACGGAACAATTTAATGGTTTCCTTCAGAACTTCGGAAAAACATCAGGGAAACTTGAGTCAAGTCTGATGCTCGATTTGCTGACCTGGTTGCCAGACGACCTACTCGTAAAAACTGACCGGATGATGATGGCCTGTAGCGTTGAAGCCCGCACCCCATTTCTGGATCATCAGTTGGTTGAAGAAGTAGTTAAATCATCTTCCCATTTTAATGACAATTTATTTCAGTCAAAAAACTATCTGAGACAGTTGTTAAAGAGGAAATTGCCACCAGCTGTTTCAGAGCTGATAGCAAACCGTCCGAAGCAGGGATTTGAAACCCCAAAGCTTCAATGGATGAATTCCAGCCTCATCGAGCTTTCCTCCTATTTATTTTCTGAGGAAAACCTTAAAAAGAATCCCTATCTGAATTCAGACGCGGTGCTTACCTTATGGAATAATTCAAAAAAACGAATGCGAGGAACAAATTATCGCTTAGTCTGGAATATTTTTTGCTTTTTGGAGTGGTACAGACAACATGAAACTAAATTCGGACTTAAGTGATGCGCACCAATATATTGCTGGTTGGTCACAGTGGTGATATGTACGGCGCCAGCCGATCATTGATTAAACTGGTTCGTATTCTCAACGAGCGGTATACTGTATATGTTTTATTGCCAGAGTCAGGCAGCTTGTCTGCTGAACTAAGGGCTATACTGCCTGAAGACAGGATTGTTTTGAATGAGGATCTTTACATTTTCACACGTAAATCTTTCAAATTAAACTATATCCTATCCACCCTTATTCAATTTATCAACAATCTAATTTTTATCAGAAAAGTTATTCTGAAATATGGTATTCATATTATTCATACCAATTCGGGAGTCGTTCCGGCTCCGGCTTTAGCCGCCAAAATTTTAGGAAGAAAACACATTTGGCATATCAGAGAATGGTTTGGAGATTTTAAACGATTTTGGCCATTTTACTCGGCGTTTATAACCCGTTTTTCAGACAAAGTGGTGTGTGTATCAAAGACCATGGCTGATCAATTCCATGGGCATAAAAAGGTTTTGAGCATTTACAATGGTTTTGCTATTCCTCAGATCAAAACCGAAATATCAATCTCTGAAGAACTTCAACAAGACTTGAATCAGGCAGACTTGGTTCTGGGTTGCACCTCGAGAATCAGGCTGATTCGAAAAGGACAGGAATACTTAATCGAAGCAATTGGGATCCTTACTCAAAAAACCGGTAAAAATATTCAGGCAATATTAATCGGAGATTATGTGCCAGGCTATGAATGGCAACAAGAAAACATTACCTCACTTATTAAAAAATATCGTCTTGAAGACCGGATACATTTTCTGGGACATCTAACTAATCCGCTTCCTTATTATAAATTATTTGATGTTTTTGTATTGCCTTCAGGCGAACCGGAACCTTTTGGCGGTGTTATCATGGAAGCTATGAGTTTAGGATTGCCAGTAATTGGCTCGAATGCCGGAGGAACGACAGAACAAATTGCTACTGAACAAAATGGTTATTTGTTTGAAAATAAAAATCCAGAAGACCTTGCCAACAAAATAGAACTTTTCCTAAATGATCCTTCAAGCCTTAAATTATTTGGAAATTGCTCAAGGGAAAGGATAGAAAATTATTTTAGTCTAGAGCTGCATAAGAAGAATATCCTGAGGCTTTACGAGAATGTTTGTGAAGCTAGTTGAGGGTACTGGTACGGTTTTAATTCGGAATTGAGGGAAATCGAATTCTACTTACTGTAGCAGATGGAGGTTCCCTCTTTCGCGGGAATGACAAGCGTCTCAAGGGCAGTTTTTGAAGGGCGCTAACGCAAAAAAATAATTCTCATAAATCATCAAGATTAGCCAAAATTCATTGTGCTAACACATTCCTTCTCAATTTCCATTCAAATTTTCCATTGGTATAAAATCGGTAGGGTTTTCATCCGAAAGTCAGGAGCTTTTGCTTCCTAAACTCAAAACCTATCCCCATGAAGAACTTCCTTAAATTTGGCCTATTCACTTTTTTAGTTGGCTTTGGGCATGCTGCGTTTTCTCAGGATGGTACGATCTATCCACTTGAAACACCCAAAGAACCCCGGGCAATTCTTTTGGGTACCGGAACGGTGGAAAACCAACCTGCCCCAGAAACCTGGTTTAAGCAATGGGGAGATCCCATGGCTCGGAATATTTCAACGGCTACCCTCACTCCTTTCCTACCCGAACCAGGAAAAGCCAATGGAACAGCAGTACTCGTTGCTCCAGGAGGAGGATTCAGTTGGCTTTCAATGGGCAATGAAGGTTGGGAGGTGGCGGAAGCCCTAGCCAAACAGGGAATCGCAGCCTTTGTGCTCAAGTATAGACTCTATCCTACCCCGCCTACCCTGGAAGACTTTTCTGCTTGGATGAATCGCCCACGAAATGCTCCTCCAGCTCCAGGTGCAGCACCCACTACACCTGCACCTTCTCCCCTTCAGCGTGACCTTACCAATCAATTGCAAGATGCCGAGGCAGCTTATGCCTTGATGGTAAAAAACGCAAAAGAATGGGGAATAGACACCTCCAGAATTGGAATGATCGGCTTCTCTGCTGGTGCCGGGTTGACCATGCATGCCACGCTTAACTCCACTACCATGAAATTGGCATTTATCGGTCCAATCTATGGAGGAATGGGGCCCGTGGAAGTTCCCAAAGATGCTCCACCCATGTTCAATGTGATCGCAACAGATGATTTTCTATTCCAAGGGCAATTTGGAATCATCCAGTCCTGGCACAAGGCAGGTCGGCCCGTGGAACTTCACTTATATCAAAATGGAGGCCATGGTTTTGGACTCGGCAATCCCAACCGTACCAGCAACCGTTGGTTTGACGCCTTTGTCCATTGGCTAGATGTAAACCAGTTTATGGGTAAGAAGTAAAATGATTATCCGCAATTATGCCAGTGGCTCAATAAATCCCTATTAAATACTGCGGATAATCGCTCACAGTTGGCAGTCAACGGTCCACAGCTCACCTAATTGAACCTCAAAACTTTTTTTCTCTAGTTAGTGGTGAAAAAGCGGAAAATCAGAAAGAATAAATAGTCCTTAGTCCTAAAAAGAAATGGCTCAAGAAAGAACTTAAATGAATCCATCCCTTTAGTAGCAAATGCTGGAGGGATTTTTTTGTTCGTTGGATTTAGTAGACAATGGAGTCCGTGGCCAATTTGGGGAGGGAATAGGTACTTCCTTCGAATAGAAAAGAGAAATTGACCTTTCTGGCCGTTGCCAATTCAAGTGCGGCTGGAGTCTCATACCCAAAGACTTTCTCCAGGCTTTTGCTTGCGGAAAGCGCTTGTATTTGACTCAATGTCACGCCTGTTCCATTCAAATACAGCAGTTTTAAATTTTTGATTTGGCTGAATTTTCTAAGCTCCTTTCCAGCTATTGTAGTGCTATTGAGCTTCAGTACGGTAAGGTTCGGCAAAGCACCAAGCTGGCTAATAACCGCATCAGTCACCTTCGTTCCACTCAAATCCAGGTAGGCGATTCTATTTTTAAATGGGGCCAGTTGATTCCAATCTGCATCTTGAAAAGCGGGAAAATTGGTACAGGTGATTTTCAATAATCCCGAGCCCGCCTCCACTGCTTCTGCAAACATTCCAGCTGCTTTCACTGAAGCCAAGGAATCAGGCGAAATCGGCAATAGCTCCGTTTTTGGGTAAAAAGGGATCTCATTTTTTAAGATAAATCGTTCAATCAAATTCTTGGAAATCCCTGCGGCTGCCAAGGTGCCTTTTTCTTTGGCACCACTTTTAATCCAACTTTCAATCAAAGCAATTTCCTCTTTGGAGGGCTGGTTTTTTTCGGCCGGAGGCATGTGCTTTTCATCCTCCTTGGGCAAAATCAGGCGAGCAAACAGCACACTGTGCTCTGCGTCGCCCGCGGTAAGCACAAATCCGGCTTCCCCTCCCTTCCTCAACTCTGCGAGGGAAGAAAGATCCAATTCTCCTTTTTGAGTTCTGGGGTTGTGGCAACTTTTGCAGTTTTTATTGAGAATGGGTTGAATCACTTCCGCATAGAGCTGTGCATTTTCCCAATTTTCTTCAGTCAACTGGGGGCCTAGTTCTGGTTGAATCGCTGCTCCAAAAAGTGCTTGAAGATCTGGAGGCAGCACCTCCACAAAATAGTCTTCTCCATGCGTTAAATTTCCTCCCAAGTGCCCTGTAATGCCCAAAATAACTCCCAAAACAAGAGCTAAAACCCTGATTTTGGAAGTTAAAACTTCCTGTTTTTTCACAAGCAAGTACATCCCAAAGCTCCCCAAGGAGGTCACCACACCTCCGATGAGATGGGTTTGAATGTCTTCCCAAGCAAACCCTTCCCACTGGTATTGGAGAAAACCACTCCCACCTGCCACCAAGGCAGCAATGCCCCCTATCAGAAAGGCCAGCAAAATGGATGGGAGGAGTGCATTTTTTTCTTTTTGTGGAAAAAAGCAAAGCAGAATCCCGAAAATCAAAATCCCTATCGGAAGATGGACCAAGACCGGATGCATTCTCCCCAAGAAGGGCAATAAAAATTCACTCATTGGAACCGGGATTTTAGCGCATTCATGATCCACACATTTGCTTCCCACTGGTCAGCGACTGGCTGCTTGGTAAAGGGTACCGTATGCATGTAGGGAGGAGGACCAAATTCTGTGGTCACCGTAAAGACACCCCCCGAATGGCTACGGATGATTTTTTCCCAAATCGCTACATGGACCTTCACTTCATTTTCCCATTCTGGCGCAGCAGGATTAGGAACTTGCGGCCCTTCAGCGTAGCCTACCCGTGCGTGAATGTGGTCCACAGCTGGGAAGATTTCTTGAAGAAGCGGGTCGCTTTCGGTCAGTAGCCGTTCATGAACCACCATCCAATGGCTGATGTCCAGGGTGTATTTCAAGTTGGGAAACTTCCGAAGCATGGCCAGGGCATCCGGTAGCGTGTAGGAAAATCGACCCCGATGCGTTTCGTGCAGTACGGGTATCCCCACTTGTTTTTCATAGCGGTCGCCGAGCGCGATGAATGCCAAATTCTGCTCCTGGGTCCAAAAGTCGTTTCCAGTATGGCTATTGACCTTCATGGGCTTCCAACTTAGGATCTCTTTTAATCCCTCCTCATATGCCAATAAGGCTTCCTGAAAGGGCAGATTCCTGTTGGTGCCGTGTAAAAAAATCACTTGGAGCTCGTACTTTTTCAAACCTTCTTTCAGGCTATTCTTTTTCTCTTCACTTGTGGGCATCCACAGTTCGACCCCGTCGTAGCCTGATGCTTTGGCTTTAGCTAAAAAGGCATCCATCGAAAGGGTATTCCCCCAGTCTGTCTGAAAGAAAAGGATTTTTTGCTGCGCGCAAATGCGCATGGGCAGCAGGAATAAAAGTAGCAGAATGAGAGCTTTTGGACTCATTTAAGCTATGATTTTAGTGATTAACTCCCCATGAACATCCGTTAGGCGGAAAGGTCTTCCTTGAAACTCATGGGTAAACTTCTCGTGATCAAAGCCCATCAGGTGTAAAATGGTGGCATGGAGGTCATGAACGGAGGTACGCTCCTCCAAACCTGCAAAACCAAAATCATCGGTGATGCCATAGCTTTGGCCTTTTTTCACTCCACCGCCGGCCATCCACATCGTGAAGGCATCCACATGGTGGTCCCTTCCAAGGAATCCCATCTTCTTCCCTTCCCGGTTTTCTTGCATGGGCGTTCGCCCAAATTCCCCTCCCCAAACGACAAGAGTTTCTTCCAGAAGTCCCCGCTGCTTTAAGTCTAGCAGCAAGGCGGTCATCGGTCGGTCGATGGTTCGGCACTTGTTTCGAAGCCCCATGTCAATCGAACCGTCGTGATCAGTGCCGTGCGTATCCCATCCCCAATCGTAGAGTTGGACTACCCGAACTCCCTTTTCAACCAGCTTTCTAGCCAACAGGCAGTTGTTGGCAAAGGATTCTTCTCCAGGTTGGGTGCCGTAGAGCTCATGGATATGCGCCGGTTCATCGTTGATGTTCATCACCTCGGGTACCTCAATTTGCATGCGGTAGGCCATCTCGTACTGATTAATTCGGGCAAGAATTTCTGGGTCCCCAAAGTTTTCAAAATCCTCCTGGTTGGATTGATTGATTGCCGTGACGACATGCTTTTTGAGTTCACGGGACATGCCATGTGGATCCTCAAGGTAGAGCACCGGGTCGCCTTTGGAGCGGCACTGCACGCCTTGGTAGACGGAAGGTAAAAATCCCGAACCCCAAACACTTTTTCCTGCATCGGGTGTCTTTCCGCCGGAGGTCAAAACCACAAAGCCTGGTAAATTTTGATTTTCAGTTCCTAGGCCATAAGTCACCCAACTCCCCAAACTTGGACGACCTAATCTAGGCGAACCTGTTTGCATAAATAGTTGTGCCGGGCCATGGTTGAACTGGTCCGTGTGCATGGCTTTTAGGAATGCCACATCATCGGCCATTTTGGAAAAATGAGGAAGGTAGTCAGAGATCCATGCCCCGCTTTCTCCGTGTTGGGAGAATTTGGCCTGTGGGCCCAGCATTTTGGGTACGCCGCGAATAAAGGCAAACTTCCGCCCTTCAAGCAAGCTGCCAGGACAGTCTTGATCGTGGTACTTGGCGAGTTCGGGTTTGAAGTCGAAAAGCTCCAACTGCGAAGGTGCCCCTGCCATGTGGAGGTAAATAATGGATTTGGCTTTGCCTAAAAAGGGAGGAGGTAGTGGAGCCAAAGGATTCAAATCTCGGTCACTAAGATTGAGGCCGCCGTTGAGCGTTCCATTTTTGCCAAGGTCACAACCGAAAAGTAAGGGAGCCATAGCTAGTCCACCCATCTTGCTCACGCAATCGAGGAGAAAGTGCCTTCTCGTCTGAGCTTGCAACTTTTGGTTGACCAATTCATTCAATAGCTTATCCAAAGACATGGGCTCAGGGCTTGGTTAAAAATTCATCTAAATTCATCATTGCATTGGTAGTTACTGCCAAAGCGGCTAATCCAGCATCCGCCCCTTGGAAGAAATCGGCTCTTGCTTTTGGGTCCTTTTCAAATTCTAATTTGGCAGTTGCAAACAGCTGCATCATGCTTTTTTTCTTGCTGTCAGAAATCGGCAAAAGCATCAACTGTTGGTACACTTTTTTGATTGCAGCTTCTGGATTCTTCCCAGATTCCACCCAGACTTTTTGACTCAAGGATTTTGCCGCATCCAAGTACACGGGGTCATTCAAGGTGGCCAAAGCTTGCAGCGGGGTATTGGTAACGAGGCGCTTGCTCAGGCAAACCTCCCTGCTTCCTGCGTCAAAAGAGATGAAGGAAGGGTAAGGGCTCGTACGTTTGAGGAAGGTGTATATACTTCTACGGTACTTGTCTTCTCCCTCACTTTCATTCCAAGATTCACCGTTGTACACCGTCTGCCAGATGCCTTCGGGCTGGGCAGGCATGACGGGTTTGCCATACATTTTTGGGCTGAGTAGCCCAGTACTCGCCAAGGCTTGGTCACGGATTTGCTCTGCAGAAAGTCGGAATCTTGGCCCTCGAGCTAGCCATTGGTTCTTCGGATCTTTTTGAAAGGCCGCTGTGCTGATCGTCCCGGATTGCTGATAGGTAGTAGAAGTGACGATCTCTCGGATGAGCGATTTGATGCTCCAATCGTAGTCTTGAACCGTTTTCCAGGCCAAGTAATCCAGCAGCTCTGGATGGGTTGGTGGGTCCGATTGGGTGCCCATATCCTCCAAAGTAGCCGTCAAACCACGACCAAAAAGCTGATCCCAAACCCGGTTGACTAGGGTACGGGCGGTGAGTGGATTTTCCGGAGCCGTCAGCCAGTAGGCAAAGCCCAATCGGTTGGCAGGCCATTCTTTTTTCCAGGTGCCCAGTTCCTTCGGGGTTTGTGCGCTCACCTTTTCTCCCGGGATCATCCAGTTGCCCCGCTCGAAGACAAAGGTCGGACGGGCCATGTAGTTTGGATTTTCGATCAGAATCGGAAGTCGGGTCCCTCTCACCTGCAGCAGCTCATCCCAAGATTTTTTAACTGCGGTGAATCCAGGTTTTTCTTTTCCTTTGAGCGTTGGAACAAAGGCAAACCAAACGATGGAAGAGGTATTTTGCTGAGCTGCAGCTCTTGAATTTTGGGCTTCAATGTACAAATTGACTTTGCCTTGCACCAGCTTGAATGGGATTTCCCGGGTTACTTCCCCTTCGGTCTTGTTGATCACAAAGCTGGCAAGAACTTCACCTGCCGGGCCCTCTTTTCGGATGGTCATTTTGGTGCCGTCTACACCTGACCAGTAGTTGAGGAGCAGCTGGTCTGAGCCCTGGGTATCGATGTTTCTATAGACTGCAGATCCTCCTGGCCACAGACCCAGCCATTTGGTATCGATCAGTTCGGACTTTTGAAAGTCTGTAGCGAGGTGAGCGGCATACTTGGGCTCGTGAAATTTCAGAAAATCCGCCCGTTGCTTGGCGACCATTTTTCCCTCATTGCCAGCAGCCCAATTTACAATCTGATCCACTTTTGCCTGATCCTCCACTTCGTAAAAACGAAGTTTGGGCTCCTCGTCATGGGTATCTTCGTCTCTCGTATTGTTGAAAAAGGCAAAAGACTGGTAATACTCTTCCTGCCGGATCGGGTCATAGGGATGGCTGTGACACTGCACACAGGCCATGGTGGTACTTTGCCAAACCTCAAAGGTGGTGTTGACTCGATCTAGAACAGCGGCCACTCGGAATTCCTCATCTTCGGTTCCCCCCTCGTCGTTGTTCATCGTGTTGCGGTGAAAAGCCGTGGCCGTCAGTTGATCTTGGGTAGGGTTGGGCAGCAGGTCGCCTGCCAGCTGCTCGATGGTAAATTCATCGTAGGGCTTGTCGGAATTCAAGGAACGAATCACCCAATCCCGATAGGGCCAAAACGTGCGGGAGACGTCCCGTTCATAGCCTTTGGTATCGGCATAGCGTGCGAGGTCAAGCCACCAGGTAGCCCATTTTTCGCCATAGGCTTCGGAATCGAGTAGCTTATCGACGGCTTGTTCGTAGGTTATTTTTCCGGCCGAAAAATCCCTTACTAGGGTTTGGGATGGGGGTAATCCGGTAATGTCCAAAGCAACTCGACGGAGAAGCCGTAGTGGATTTTCTCGCGGAGCAGGACTTAGACCTTGGGCTGTGAGTTGCTCCTGCACAAAAAAGTCGATCGCTGCAGGTGAATTGCTGGTGCTGCCTCCCAAGCCTGCGGTGGTAAAGTTGCTCGGAAGCTGAGGTACTTTTACGGGTTCATAGGCCCAATGCTTTCCCCATTTGGCTCCTTGGTCAATCCAGTTCTTGAGGAGCTCAATCTCTTCTTCCGAGAGTTGCGCGCGCTGGTAGGGCATCCGCATCTCGGGATCGGCATGCGTGAGGCGCTTGATCAGCTCACTAGAAGACGCACTGCCTGGAATGATTGCTGGGTGACCTGATTCGGTAGGTGCAAGGGCATCCTCTTCAAAAAGGAGGCTGAATCCCCCATTTTTTTTCACACCTCCATGACAGGAGATACAATGTTTGTTGAGAATGGGTTTGATATCGGTACTAAAATCCACCTCTTTTTCTGGGCCGAAAAAGATGAAGCCGATGAGGGTAAGCCCAATCAAGACAGAAAAAAGTAACGCGAGGCGGTTGGTGAACATAGATTGAAATGGAATGATGAAAATTATCCAATTTCAAAATAGAATACAAGCATTCTGGTGGGAGGGATTACCCATGGTTAAAACCATGGGTGAAATATGGGCCGTCCACTACGCGCCATGGTTAAAACCATTGGCTACATGTGAGTCGTCCACTACGCGGACTAAGACGGTGTTAAGATTGGGTGAAAAAATTAGAATTGTTTTGTCTATATTGGAGTGAGTGCTGTAAGCACGGCCTATTCCTAACTTGCCAATTTATTGGCAGGACTGGACACCAAAGATAAAGGCAAGTCACCGAGTGAGTGCTGTAAGCACGACTCAACCGTATCCAGCCAATTCATTGGCTGGGGCTGGGGCGGGGTGGCTGGGTGGCTGGAGCTGGGTTGGTTGGCCAGGGCCGGGCGGGGCGGGGTTAGCGCAGAGCTGGCTGGCTGGTAGGCTAGGCGGAGCCAAGCAGAAAGCAAAAGACAAGTCACAGAGTGCCATAGGCACGGTCCAAATTTTTAAACTTTTTTTTAACCTTTTAACTTTTTTAACACTATGGCTAACACCTATTCCAAAGTTTATTGTCAAACAGTTTTTGCGGTTAAATACCGGAAAGCAATGATTCACGATGAGTTAAAGCAAAAACTTTTTCCCGTGATGGGTAACCTAATTAATGAAGCTGGAGCCCAAACAATCGTGGTGAATGGGGTTGAGGATCATGTCCATTGTTTGTTCAGGATATTCCCTAAAAATTCCATTTCTGAAATCATGAAGGTAGCGAAGGGTAAATCTTCTAAATGGGTAAATGAGTCTGGATTGTTGGCACATCGATTTGAGTGGCAGTCGGGATTTGGAGCTTTTTCCTACAGCGAGTCGGATCTCCACAAAGTAGTCAAGTACATACAGAATCAAGAGATCCATCACCGAAAAGTCAATTTGAGGCAAGAGTACCTGAAGCTGTTGATTGACTTTAAGGTTGATTTTTCTCCAGAGTATCTCTTTGAAGATTTGGTGTGATCCCTCCCATGGATAAATCCATAGGGTATGTATGACTATCCCATGGTTAAAACCATGGGGTAAAAATGAGTCGTCCGCTAGGCGGACTGGGAAGTTCTTTGAGTGCTGTAAGCACGACCCATCCCTACCCAGCCAATTCATTGGCTGGTGGGCGGGGCGAAGCAGGGCTAGCGCTAAGGGACCCCAAAGAAAAACCCCTAGGAGACTAACCATTTTTCCTTACTTTAGCCTCGTATGGACAGCAACTCATCCACCCTCAACAGAAGTCTGGGCCTAGTGGGCTTGACCGCCACGGGCGTCTGTTCCATGATCGGCGCCTCGATCTATGTGGTCCCCTTCATGATTCAGCGGAATGTTCCTGGAATCGGACCCTATGTTCTTCCTGCATTTTTGTTTGCCTCGATTCCGGCAATTTTTGCAGCACTGGCCTATTCCATGTTGGCATCAGCCATGCCCAGAGCAGGAGGATCCTACCTGTATGCCAGCAGATCCCTGCACCCCTTTTGGGGTTTTGTGGCGAGCTTTTCCCAATGGTTTGGCCTATCCATCGTCATTGGCGTGATTGCCTACGTGGTGGTTCCCTTTTTTAGGGATGTTGCCTATGCCTTGGACTGGACGATGCTCGCCAACTGGCTGGATCAAGGGCTCGTCCGGGTGGTGCTGGCGTTGGTGCTCCTCTGGTTTTTTATAGGAATCAATATACTCGGGCTATCCTTCTACGAGCGAACGCTCATTCCACTGATGATTTTAATGTTTGTCTTGGGATTCGTAGTGATCGTGGCAGGATTGAACTACAGCCAGGGGGAGTATTTGACGGCTCTGGCCACGCAAAGTGGAAGGAACGTGGACCTGATTGAGATTCCCTTCAACTGGACCACTTTTCTATCGGCATCGGCTATTTTGTTCTCGAGTTATATTGGGTTCGACTCCATCGCCCAGGCTGGTGGAGAGGCAAAAAATCCAGTTCGAAACCTACCCCGAGCCATTGGATTGGCGATTACGGTGGTTGGCTTCTTCTACATTTCCTTTACCTATGCCGTCTACCATACAGTTCCTTGGCAATTTGTGGCCGAGGAAGCCCAATCCAAAGACCTGACGGCTGCCGGACTCCTTTCTTTGCTTCTTCCCTCCGGAATCGGCATTGCGATACTTTTAGGTGCCGCCATCGCCCTGCTCAACGATCTGCCGGCGATGATCCTATCCGTTTCACGACTCGTATTTGCCTGGGCTGAGGACGGCATTTTTCCAAAAAAACTGGCCGCTATCCATCCCAAATACCAGACGCCTGTACCTGCTATCCTTTTGAGCGGATCGGTTTCTTCCCTAGGAATATTGGGCAGCCACTTTGCGGGTGACTTCTTCCTTGGCATCGACATCATGGTCACCTCCATGCTCGTTAATTTTATATTTATGTGCCTTTCTGTGGCCTGGCTACCGAAAAGAAACCCAACCCTGGCAACCCAAATTCTGATTTTCCCAAATCAGTTCATTCGGGCGATTATCGTCGGAATCGGCCTTATTTTCCTACTCTCCTTTTTAGGCATCCACACCTACAAGGATTTGAATGCATCGGTCGATGCCTGGTATTTTCATTCCACCTGGATCTGGTTGCTTGTGATGGGGATGGCCTCCCTCCTGTTTTTTTTCCGTTGGAAAAAACTTAAAGAAGCAGACCCAAGCCTACTCGAAAAATTTTCAAAATTACCTTAAGAAACGATGACCCTCTCAAAATATACGGAACTCGCACCTGGCCTAACGATCAGCAGGGCACTCACAGGACTTTGGCAGATTGCAGATCTCGAACGAGACGGCAACAAGGTCAACGCTTTGGAAGCCGCGAGGCACATGAAAGCCTATGTAGATGCGGGGTTTACCACCTTTGACATGGCGGACCATTATGGCTCGTCCGAGGAAATCACGGGGGGATTCCGAGAAACCTACGGCACAGCTGCTACCCAATTTTTTACCAAATGGGTTCCGTCACCAGGCAAAATCACTGCCGCCCAAGTTCGAGAAGCGGTAGAAAAAGCACTGCGCAGAATGAAGACCGACCAGATCGATCTGATGCAGTTTCATGCCTGGCAATATGCACACCCGAGCTGGGTGGACTGCCTTTTTTGGTTGCAGGAACTCAAGCAGGAAGGATTGATCGGACACCTGGGCTTAACCAATTTTGATACGGCCCATCTTCAAATCGTAGTCAATTCCGGGATAGAAGTGGTTTCCAACCAGGTGTGTTACTCCCTGCTGGATCAACGGGCTGCTGGCGACATGACCAGCCTCTGTTTGAAACATGGGGTGAAGCTGCTGGCATTCGGAACTGTGGCGGGGGGATTTCTTTCGGAAAAATGGCTAGGCAAACCAGAGCCCGCATTGAATGAATCCCTTACCTGGTCTCAAATGAAGTACAAACGCTTCATTGACGCTGCCGGAGGATGGGAAATCTTCCAAAGCCTTCTTGAAACGCTACAACCGATTGCCCAAAAACATGGGGTAAGCATTGCCGCTTTGGCGAGTCATTACATGCTCTGCCAACCTGCCGTGGCGGGAGTGATCATCGGGGCACGCTTGGGACAAAGTCAACATGTTGCGGAGAATGAGTTGTTGTTTTCGATCCAACTCGATGCGGCAGACCAATCCAAAATCCAAAGTGCCTTGAGCAGCCTCCAGAAAATCCCTGGAGATTGTGGGGATGAGTACCGCAAGGCACCTTTCTTGACCGCATCGGGGGACCTAAGCCACCACATCGACACCTTGCCCAGCCCTTACCCTACCGTCGAGGGAGCGGATGGGCGCATCAAAGCCTTGAGTGGCACCATCTGGGAAGATATAGCAGGATTCAGCAGGGCCGTCCGCAAGGGAAATCATATTTTGGTATCCGGCACTACTGCCACGCATGGATCTCTCCAAATGGGAGGAGATGATCCTGCTGCGCAAATGCATTTCATCATCGACAAGGTCGAGGGAGCCATTCGTGCGCTTGGAGGCAGCCTGGAGGACGTGGTGCGCACGCGGATTTTTGTGCAGCGGGAGTCGGATTGGGAAGCCATCTCCCGAGCGCATGGGCAGCGCTTTGCTGGAATTCAGCCTGCCAATACCCTGGTGCAAGCAACCCTGATTGGGGAGGGCTACCTAGTTGAGATGGAAACGGATGCGCTCCTTTCTTAGGAAGTACGCTAAAGGCAAACCACTCGAGTAAACGGGTCACGTGACTATCGATTTCAGATTTAACGCTGCTTTTTTGAGATTGAATACGTTTCCTGGGATATCCGTTTTTTGGGAAGGGATTTAAACTCACTTTTTTGTTGATCCTTCAAAATATAGGGTTGAATGAGGAGTTCGACTGGCAAGTTCAAGCCTTCCGAAAGGTTCCGGATCATGTCGATTGTCAATCCTCTTTTTTTGGTTAAAACAAGGCTAACGGTTGTTTTACTGCCGATAAAGGGAATAAGATCTTTGTCCTTCAGACCTTTTCTTTCCATCGTTTCTTTGACCGCTGCGATCGGATCGGGTAGCGAAATGGGGTAATGCTCCTTTTCGTATTCCTCGATTAAGAGCACCAACAGTGCTGCTTCCATTCCCTCCGCGCTCGCAGGGTCTGCTTCGAAGATTTTGGAAAGTCTGGCAAGGGATTGCTCGTATTCCTGTTCCGTCGTAATTAATTTATCCCACTTCATAAGGTCTAAGGTTACATGTTAAAATTGGTCTACCGTAGCGGCATCTATTCGATCGTATTCAGCATGTGTGCCTATAAACTTGATAAACACCCATTGCCTTGGGTAACTCAGTTGCACAATTAAGCGGTACTTATTTCCTGCTATGTTGAACACCACCCGGTTGTTTTTAACTGGATCAGCATCCGGAAAATCCTGTAAAATATCCGACGGTTTTTGCCAAACAGTATGCTTGGTAACCATAATCCAGTATTGTAGGCTTGTTTTTGAGTTAGGATGCTTTTCGTAAAACTCGACCAGATGTTTTAATGAAATGATGTTTTTCAAGGCAATGCGATTGAAAGTAGAAAGGTATAAATAAAGTTTTCATTTTGAAAACTTTTTGTTTATTTATTTCTCTTAAAATTTTAAAATCATATTGGTTGCAAATTCTTCCGTGTAGCGTACCTACCACCTTTCAAAGCTCAGCTGTACACCACCTAAACAAGGTTCATGATTTGAAAAAATTAAGTGAAAAAATAGCTTTGAGAAAAATCTGAGGCCCTAAGTCCTCAAGCCCATTAACGACATACACCGAAAAAGGATGCCTAAAGACCAAAAACTGACCGCTGGGAAAAAATTTAACCCCTAACCCATCCCACCTAGGGTAAATCCTCCCTCTTTCCTTCAAGGTTAAGAAGTCTGAAAAACCCCGAATACCACGCACTTTTTCAAAAATTCCTTGACTTTGGAAGATGGAAAAGCAGATTTAACTATATTTCTGTCAACCCATTAACCGCATCACATGACTTCTTCTTGGAAAATCATCCTAATTCTTATGCCCTTTTCTTGGGCCTGTAGCGCAGCAAAACAACAGGTGCTACCCGGTATTCTCGAAGAGGTCGTTGTGCGGAGGGATAGCTGGGGCATCAACCACATTGAAGCCAAAAATGAACGGGATCTCTTCTTTTCTCAAGGCTACCTCGCTGCAAAGGACCGCTTGTTCCAATTCGAACTCTGGCGCCGAAAAGCCACAGGCACCACCGCGGAGCTGGTAGGTCCCACAGGACTGAAAAGTGATATCGGTGCACGCTTGCTGCGCTACCGCAAAGACATGGACCTGGAATTAAACCACTACCATCCTCGAGGTAAATTAATTATCGAATCCTATGTGGCCGGCGTGAATGCCTACATTGAAGAAACCCGCAAAGACCCTGCACTCCTCCCCTTTGAATTTACCAAACTAGGAATAAAACCAGGCCTTTGGACCCCAGAGGTGGTGGTATCCCGACACAACGGCATTCGATCCAACGCCGAACAGGAACTGTCCATCGGACGAGCCCTTGCCCATGTCGATGCCAAAAAAATCAAGGAATTGCTCTGGTTTCACCCGGGCGACCCAGATTTGACACTCGATCCATCCATAGACCCCAACTGGCTGGCTGCTGACTTGCTTGACTTGTACCTAGCCGTAGGGGAAGACATTCCCTTTGAAGGCCTGTTTGAATCCGAAGAAATGCCCGAGGGGAGCAACAATTGGATCATCAGCGGAGCGCGCACCAAAAGCGGGTTTCCAATTCTTGCCAACGACCCGCACAGAAAGATCGCCCTTCCTTCTTTGCGCTACATCGTGCACTTGAAAGCTCCAGGCTGGAATGTGATCGGAGGCGGTGAACCCGTGATCCCGGGTGTTTCCATCGGTCACAACGACCATGGGGCTTGGGGACTGACTATTTTCCAAAGCGATGCAGAAGACCTCTATGTGTACGAACTCAATCCCGACAATCCTAACCAATACAAGTACCAATCCAAATGGGAAGACATGACCTTGATCGAGGAACGGATTGCCATCAAAGGGCAGCCGGATAGCCTAGTGACGCTTCGCTACACCCGACATGGACCTGTGACCTACCTAGACCCCAAAAACCACCGTGCGGCAGCGGTGCGCGCGGCATGGCTGGAACCCGGTGCTGCACCCTACCTCGCTTCGCTGCGGATGAACCAGGCGACGAATTGGGCAGAATTTCAAGAAGCCTGTACCTACAGCTTTATCCCTGGAGAAAACATGATCTGGGCGGATAAAACCGGAACCATCGGTTGGCAGGCGGTGGGGATCACACCCAAGCGCCCTAATTTTAGCGGCATGGTGCCCGTGCCTGGAGATGGGCGCTACGAATGGAATGGGTATTGGCCAAATTCCTTGAAGCCCAGCCTGACCAATCCTGAAAAAGGATTTTGGGCTACTGCCAACCAGCACGTGGCTCCTGCGGATTACCCCTACCCAGAAGCACTTGCTTTTACCTGGGCAGATCCCTTTCGTGGAGACCGTGTCAATGAGGTACTTGCACAAGACAGCAGCGCCACACTCGCCAAGTCCATGGCCCTTCAAGTCGATGTCACTGCCCTTCCAGCCCGCCAACTTACGCCCCTACTGCTACAAGCGCCCATCATCGATCCAAAGGGAGTGGAAGCACTGGAATGGATGAGAAATTGGGACTACCAACTTCTTCCTGAAAGTGTAGCCGCCGGAATGTATGTGGCCTGGGAAAAAGCCCTGGTGAAGGAAGTACGCAAGCGACTCGTGCCGGAGGCAGTGCAAGGGCTTATCCAACCTCCACTGACCCAAATCATCCGTTGGATGAATCAACCCGAATTGGTGTTTAAAGAAAATGCCCTTTCCCAGCGAGACCAGCTCTTGGCACAAACTTGGGCTACTGCCTTGGACGACCTTGCCAAGCAGCTGGGACCCAAACTCAACGACTGGGCATACGGGCAAGCTGCTTACAAGCACATTGCCTTGCAGCATCCTTTGTCAAAATGGGTGGATGCCCAAACGCAGCAGCAAATCGATTTGGGACCGCTGCCACGAGGCGGCTATGCCCATACCCCTGCAGCCAACGGCTCGGGAAACAATCAAACTGCTGGAGCGAGTTTCCGCATGGTGACCGATCTAGCGGATTGGGATTTGACGCAAATGACCAACACCCCTGGGCAGTCGGGGGATCCCCGAAGTTCTTTTTACCAAAACTTATTTGAAGACTGGGCCAAGGACCGCTATTTTCCAGCCTATTTTTCGGATAAAAAGATAAAAAAACACAGTGTAGAGCAGGTGATGTTTAAGCCCAACCCTAAAAAATAGAAAGGAGCAAGCTGGCTTTACTTAAAGTCTGAATCCAAAGAAAATAAGGTTTGTAGTTTAATTCAGTAAGCCCTGGACGATGTACCGCCGCCTTTGGACGAGGATCCGCATTGATTCACCCTTATTTTAACCCCTCTTAGGCTTGTGGAGAGTCCTGAAGATTTACCGCGTAGGTAAACCGAGTTGGGCTTGGTATTCCGAAGGCGTGTAGCCTACCCATTTTTTGAAATTCCGGTAAAAAGTCCGTTTGTTCGCAAATAGGCAGCGGGATGACAAGGAGTCGATGGTACGCGTGTCCAGATAGCCTGACTTGATCAGCTTTAGCGCAAATTTTATTTTCAAATTGTTCTGGTACTCCCCGAATGTGCAAAAAGAATAGTAGTTAAACACATATTTCAGGTGACTTTGCGGATAATCCAGTTTAAATGCCAGTTCCTTCAAGGAGGGCAACTCCACAAACTCCTCGAGCAATTCCTCCTCAAATTTTTTGATGGCAAAGATGATTGCCTCCACCTTGGGCTTCACTTTTTTCTCCACATCCAGGTCTTCCTGCTCAGTAGGCTCCAATTTGATACTTCGCCAAGCAACTACCTCTTCCTTACTGGTGTTTGTTAGATTTTTAAGAAGCAGCTGCTCTCCGTACAGGATAACAGGATTTCTAAAAATGTAGATGATTAAAAACAACAAACCCCAGGAAGAAATCATGTAAAATTGGTCAAAATGACCACTTCCAGTTTGCTGGGGATTAGTTAAAAACATGTAATTGTATACAACGTAAAAAATAAAATAAACACTGTAGGAAAGTAAGGCCAAATCTTTTATGGATTGGTAATGAATACGGTCTTTGTAATTTTTTCTTTGGTACAAATATTTCCACACCAGGAAGCCTGGAAATACCACGTAGACGGTAGAAAATAGAAAAAAAACTACCTTTATCACCAAAAAATTTAAAGGAAACAGCACAGTCCCAAGTACAAATACTGCTGGAAATATAAAGTGAGGAATGACTTTTTTAAATGGGGTAACTTTGAACAATAAATTATCAAAAAATAAATAACTAACAACCATCGTGAAAAATTGATGCATAAAATTATCCTTGATAGGACTCTTAAATGAGTCTATCAAATTAAATTCCTCAACACCAAGCAAAAAACGATTCATTCCAAATACCCCTATAATTATTAAGAAATAGATGTTCAGTTTTTTATCCTTTTGCCTATTGATCAACACGAAAAAAACGAGCAAAAGCAAGGCTAATCCAACTAAAAAAGAGAAAAAGGATAGCAGCATTGGGGCTAGTCGTGTTTTTAAATGAGTGGGATATCTCCTTCTTGGGTTGAATTTAGGTTTTTTAGTCTAAATGCAAAGGGATGAACGAAGAAGGCTGTACGAAGTACCAAGTACAAGGTACAAAGATCCTACAGGACTAGTATTCGAGTACTAATTCAAATCCCTACTTGGTACTTAGTACTTTGTACTTAGTACATTTCTTTACCAAATGGTGGCGCTCCCCCCAAACAATCTCATGCTCACCATAAACTCATGCGTTTGGTTGGGTAGCAGGTAGCTCTGTAGCATCGGCCATTCGTACACGTAGCCGAAGCGTAGCTTGCCCATCAGTACGCCTACTTGTGCATTGTTGGCATAGTCTATTCGGTGGCCGCCGCCTATCCAGAACTTGTCCTTAAACAAAAACTTTAGGTTGAACTCCACATTCGCCGGTAAGTCCGCCTGAGTTCTCCACATCGCGTTGGTAATGACAGTCATATTCTCAGAGAATCGGTTGCGGTAGCCTGCCTGTACAATGCCTAACCGTGGCTTCTTGTCCATAAACACGTCGCCACTGCTGATGCTTCCCTCGTTGATGTTATTCACCCCATAAGAAATGTAGTAGTTCGGGTGAGTGATGGACATGCCGATGTTTAGGTCTAGGACATTCATGTCGGCAAAGCCGCCTACATACTGGGCTAGGGTAGGGTCATTGGCCTGCTCAGTAGTGAGTCTAGTGCCGTCTAAACGGATGCTGTTGATATTCAATCCTGCGCCCATGCGTAGGCCTGCTTTCTCACTTACTTGGATACGGGTCGCGTAGCTCAAGATCAATTCCGATTCGGTAAAGGCACCGTACTCATCGTTGAGAAGGTTGATTCCTATCGCATTTTTGCCTGCGTCAGAGGAACCGCCCAGATTAGCTAGGTCGAGTTCTGCAGAGACAAAGTAAGACTTCGGTGCTCCCTCCCAGCCTGCCCACTGGTTGCGGACAAGCCCTTTAACCATCGAGCCTTCGTAGGCCGTCAATGCAGGATTGAAGTAGCCTTGCAAGTGGCTAAACTGAGACATGTATTTTCTGGATTGCGCAAATGTTCCTACTGAGATTAGCAGGGTAAAGAGGAGTATGGATATCTTTTTCATATGTGTTTTTTTGTACCAAGTACGAAGTACTAAGTACCAAGAGGATAAGAATTCTGCTCCTACTTTGTACTTGGTACCTGGTACATTGTACATCACTTTATTTTCTAATCAAATTCAACAACCCTCTTCGAATCTCTCCTAGTTCGAGCGCTTCGATCACCCAGAAATACGAGCCTATTGGCAGTTCCTTTCCATTGAAGGTACCGTCCCAACCTTGGTCAGGGATTTCGGTGTAGAACAAACGATCGCCGTCTTTGTCGAACACCGAGATGCGCGCGCCTTCGTAGAAACGTAGGCCAGGAACGCTCCATTTGTCGTTAGTTCCATCCCCGTTAGGGGTGAAGGTGTTCGAAACGACCAAGGAAGAGAATGCAGTTCGCGATCGTTTGATCTCGAAGAACTTCGCCACTTGATTCCCCTTTCGGTCCAGCACCTGGGCTAGAATCAAGAAGGTTTCTTTCCCAGGAGCAGGGTCTGCGCTGCTCCAGAACAAGACGTTATCCTTGATCTCAAAGTAGGGATTGTCGTACCCCGGTCCATACAAGCTCGAAAATAGGGGCGCTTTGGTGGACGTAGTCGTTCGGGAGGACTTCACGGTAAAGTCTCCGACCGGTATGAAAAATTGAGTCGTGCTCCCGGTAAAGGAAGCATTGCTTAGCGTCAGGTCGAGTACCAGGTGGTCTCGCTCGAGGAAGCCGAAGTTCTGAATGAATCCTGCGGAGAGCGTACTTGCGGTAGCGGTGGTGTAGTGCGAGATCGAGCTCTCCTCACCCACGCTATAGCCCAAGGAATAGCCCCCTACTTGGGAATAGCCACCGGAGACATTTTGGGTTTGGGGACTGATGCTTTGTGCATGAAGGGAGGTTGCCGAAAGGAGGGTCAATACTAACAGCCCCAAGCCGTAGGTCGCCCTTGTATAAGTCGTTACTTTTTTCATTATCCTTATTGCCCTTTGACTAGTTTGATCAATTCCTCAATTTGCTTTTGTTGCGCTGCAATTTTAGCGTTTTGATCTTCAATTTGCTTTTGTTGTTCCTGGATGGCTTTAGTCAACACGGGAATCAAGGCAGTATAATTAACTGAAAGTAGCTTGTCATTATCTGTTCCTTCTGTCACCAGACTAGGCATAACTTTTTGCAAATCTTGTGCTATGAAACCATTTTCTATGGTGGAATAGTTGTTAGAAGCCAAGCTAGTTTTCTTTTCGTAGCTCACTGGTTTTAACTGCATGATGGCAGCTATACTATTTTGCAGCGGTGCAATATTTGTTTTTAAACGAAGATCAGAAGTTACATTAAAGGATGGGCCGTAAAATGCGCCAAATGATCTTACAAAATTTATATCAATATTGCCTAATTGGATGGTATTATCAGCGGTAGCTTGCGCATAATAACCAATTGAAATTGTATTAGAAGCGGCGGCAAAATTAGCACCTGCAGCATAACCAATGCCTACATTAGAGGAGCCGTTGACAACACTTGACAACGAAAAAACGCCTACACCAGTGTTATAACCTCCAACTGTAAGATTTTGCATTGAAGCATAACCAACGGCTGTATTGAAATATGATCCTGTACTTGCCACTAATGATTGAGAACCTATTGCGGTAGACCAACCCCCAGCTGTAGCAACCTTGTACGCATCTGTTCCTATAACTGTTAGATCACCACCTGATGCCAACGCAGTCATTGTATTTCTACCAATAGCAATATTTGAATTATTATTGCTTCCACCTCTTCCTACTTTAATATCATTAACAGTTAAATCAAATGCGCCTAAATTAACCGGATCGGTAGCACCTATGTAGGGAATTCCCGCAGAGGGAGTGGGAAGCGTAATGTTTGCAGAGCCATCAAATGCGACTCCATTGATGGTTCTTGCATTCTGTAATATTGTCGCAGTTCCTGCATTTCCGGTAATGTTCACTTGATCACCTGTATTGGTACCTGTGATTGCAGCCAGCTTGGTTTTCTCTGCCGTGGTATAGTCGTTGGTAGATAAATCCTTACCTGTTACCTTGTCTACTTTGGTGGCCAAGCTTGTGGTTACATCGGATGCGTTTGCCTTGGTTGCCAAGCTTGTCGTCACATCCGCTGCATTTGCCTTGGTGGCCAAGCTTGTCGTCACATCCGCTGCATTTGCCTTGGTGGCCAGGCTTGTAGTAACATCCGCTGAGTTTGCCTTGGTGGCCAAGCTTGTCGTTACATCTGCTGAGTTTGCCTTGGTGGCCAAACTTGTGGTTACATCTGCTGTGTTTGCCTTGGCAGCAAGCTGTGTAGTAGTGGCGTATCCGCTAAGGTCCTGGTCTCCGGTATTGGTTCCTGTAATCGCTTCAAGCTTGTTCTTCTCTGCTGTCGTGTAATCGTTGGTGGAAAGTCCCTTTCCTGCTACCTTATCTACTTTGGTGTCTAAAGCGGCATTATTGAAAACATCTAAACCCAAACTCTTTTTTAATTCCGTCATGGATGCTACGCCTGTACCTCCGCTACTCAATGGGAGCACTCCTTTTACATTGCTTGCATCTACCCCATATGCATGGAAAGCAAAAGGAACGGCCTGTAATCTAGAGGTGCCCATCACCAAATAGTTGGCCCCTGCATTGGGATCCATTTCCACTTTGATAAACTTAGGAGAAGGGGTCCAGTTAATAGTCGAAAAATTAGTAGACTTGGTTAGTGCTTTGTCATCACCCACCACTACAGCAAATACCCCTTGTGGGTTGGTGGTCACTTGTCTGGTTTCCATGTAGGCTGCCGTTCCCGTTTCAGAGCCAAGTAGGATGGATAGACGAAGATTTATTTGTTGATTAACCAGCACTTCTCCGGCAGTGTTTCGAGCCACACCTTGGAAGTTGATTCCTTCTGTTTGGGCAAGGGCAGATAGTGAAAATAGAAGTGTGACAAATACGGAATAGAACAGTCTTTTCATGCGAATTCTTTTTTTATTCAAAGCAGTCTATTTTTTCGATTGAATTGTTATGCCGAAAATTAACCGAACTGTTTTTTGACGTATTTGTCACACCTTTATCGTAAATGTCACAGCTATTTTTTTGGGAAGGAAAATTGGAGGAAAAGGTGGTTGAAAAAGTAGCAAGTATCAAGTAGCTAGTATCAAGTATCAAGAAACACAATCGAAATACGATAGAAATAAACCGAGCCCTCCGCGGCGGGCAGGCACGCTCGGTGAAATAGTAAATTCTAATTCTAGTTCATTTTATTTCACTAAGCAGCCCGCCGCGGCGGGTATTTCAATTGTATTTCCATCATATTTCTCTTCATTATTTCACGGAGCCCGCGGCGGGTACTTTTTACAACCCAAATGACTCTTTCCCCTATACAGGCGGTAGCTACCTTTTACAAAAAACCTAGGAGATTTAGTCTAAGAATCGCTATTTTTCTACCTAGTTCTCGGATTTTAAAATAAAGAGAACCCCTTCCACTCACTCCAAAACCGAACCGATGAAATCGCTATTCCCGATTCTTTGCCTCGCCCTAGCCCTCCTCTTGCAGAGCTGCTCTAAAGAAAACGAGGTAGACCTACTCATTCACAATGCACTTATCTATGATGGCACTGGCGCAGCCCCTTTTCTTGGGCAAGTGGGAGTCAAGGATGGTAAAATCGTGTATGTAGGGGAGGAAAAGTCCCTATCTGCTGACAAGACCCTGGATGCGGAAGGAAAGGCCCTTACCCCTGGATTCATCAACATGCTCTCCTGGGGCTACGACAACTTGCTCAAAGATGGGCGCTCACTATCTGACCTCAAGCAAGGGGTGACCTTGGAGGTATTTGGTGAAGGCACGTCCCCAGGACCATCCGGAAAGAAGGATAGCACCAACTACGAAACCTTTGGGGAGGCGATGAACAAGCTTGCAACTCAAGGGGTGACCCCAAACATTGCCTCCTACCTGGGCGCCACTACCGTACGTATCCAAACGGTGGGCTATGACAATCGACCTGCTTCACTGGAGGAATTGGAAGCCATGAAACAGTTGGTCATCCAATCCATGGAAGAGGGAGCTTTGGGCATTGGCTCATCCTTAATCTATGCCCCTGCTGATTATGCGCCTACGGAGGAGCTCGTAGCTCTCTGTGCGGCATCCGCCCCATTCGGCGGTCGTTACATTTCGCATATCCGCAACGAGGACCAACGACTCCTGGAGTCGGTCAATGAGTTGATTCACATCTCCAAAACAGCCGGCGTGCCTGCAGAGATCTACCACCTGAAGGCTTCCCGCCCAGCCAATTTCTACAAGTTGGATCAGGTAATCGCCAAGGTGGACTCGGCCCGTGCCGCTGGACTTGCGATCACGGCAGATATCTATACCTACAATGCGTCCTCCACTGGATTGACTGGCGTGGTCCCAACTTGGGTACAGGAAGGGGGACACGCCGCCTGGATGAACCGGATGCGTGATCCGGCAGCTAGAAAGCGTCTGCTCGAAGACTTGCGCGCTGAACTCAGTCAACAGCCTCCAAAAGACATTCTAATGGTGGGATTTAAAAACGATTCCTTGGGACAAATTTACCAAGGAAAGACCATCGCCGAAGCAGCAATCATGCGAGGGCAATCCCCCGAAGAAACGGTCATCGACTTGATTTTAGAGGACGACAGCCGCATCCAATGCATTTACTTCAGCATGTCGGAGGAAAATCTTCGCAAAAAAATGCAAATCCCTTGGGTGTCTTTTTGTTCGGATGCAGGCAGCTACTCCAGCTGGGAACCCGACTTCCGAACCCATCCTCGGGCCTTTGGGAGCTTCATTCGTGTACTCAGCGAATTCTCGATCAAGGAAGGCTTGCTGACACTGGAGTCCGCCATCCACCGCTTGAGCGGATTGCCCGCTGCAAATTTGGGCCTTTCGGACCGTGGGCTGATCAAAGAAGGCTATTGGGCAGACTTGGTCCTTTTCGATCCCAAAGCATTGAAGGACAAGGCCACCTTTGACAATCCCCTGCAATTTGCCGAAGGAATCGATCAGGTATGGGTCAATGGCACCCAGGTCCTTCTTGGTGGCGAGCATACAGGAGCTTTTCCAGGGCAGTTTGTCAAGGGCGCTGGCGCAAAAAAATAGTTAAAATGGCAATTTGGGGTAGCGAGTTTTTAAGGACTCTTGAGATGATTTTTCCAAAGTTTCGCTTTGGGAGTAGCCGCATTATTGCTAGGTTTAGCGAACACATACCCACACCCATGTTTCGGAATTTAGCCAACTTGCTTTCTCAAAAAAATCTCCTCCAAATTCTTCTGTGGGGGTTCCTTAACCTAGGCATTGGCATTCTACTTGTTTCCTGCCAATCCAAGGCTCCTGCCGAAAACGTTACCACCGCTGAGACGACTCCCTTCTCTTTATCTGACGCACGATTTCAGCGGATTGATGGAACTGAATTTGGATTATCAGCCGAACAGAAAACCTATACCGTTTTGCACTTTTGGGCCACCTGGTGCAAGCCCTGCTTGGCAGAATTCCCCGAATTAAAAGCAGCCCTGCCCCGACTGCAAAGCGATCGCATTGCCTTTTTCCTTGCTACCGAAGAGGATCTCGATCAAATCCGAGCTTTTGAAGAAAAACGCAACTTCGGATTGGAGTTTCTCCACCTGAAAGAAGCCACACTTGCGGATTTTGAAGTGCATGCCCTGCCCACTACGCTAGTCCTAGATAGCACAGGAAAAGTGGTGTATCGGCACATGGGTCAGTTAAACTGGCAGGAAGTCACCTCCATTGAAGACCTAATCTCCCGAAAGCCATGAACCGCATCCTACTCACGTTACTTGCTTTTTCCGGGCTTTACCTCGCCTCCTGCACTTCGACTCCCCCAACTCCCGTAACTGTACAAGACATCCCTTTTCCGGGTGGGGCGGAAACGTCTTTACCTTCTCTCTCTTCAGATGGGACACAGCTACTCCTTTCCTGGGTAGCCACACCTACGGATAGCGGGGCACAATTCCAGTTTGCGCGTCTTGGAGAAGATGGAACTTGGTCTAGACCTGAGCAGATCGCCGAGGGCAGCAACTGGTTTGTCAACTGGGCGGACTACCCAGCACTCGTTCAAAACAAGGGCTCGCTTCTCGCCTACCACCTTCAAAAATCCTCTCCTGGCAAATTTTCCTACGACATTCTCCTGCATGCCTTGCCCAAGGGAGGGCAAATCTGGCGTTCTGGACTTCCCTTGCACCGCGACTCCACGCTGACCGAACATGGATTTGTGTCTGCAGCAGCCTACACCGATTCGACCTTTTTAGTTTCCTGGTTGGATGGGCGCAATACCGGCGGCGGAGGGCATGACAGCCATGATGGGCATTCAGGCGCTATGAGCATCCGCGCAGCGGAAGTAAGTTTGCAGGGACAGGTGCTTTGGGACACCGAACTGGATGCCAAAACCTGTGATTGCTGCCAGACCAGCACGGCGATTACTTCCCAAGGACCGGTGGTGGTCTACCGCAACCGATCCGATCGGGAGATTCGAGACATTGCCATCACTCGCCTGGTGGATGGAGACTGGACCGAGCCATCGATCATTCATGCCGACAACTGGGAAATATCTGGTTGCCCGGTCAATGGTCCTAGGGTCGTCGCTGAAGGAAATACCCTGCTTGTGGGCTGGTTTACCGCTGCCAAGGGAGCCGCCAAGGTGCAATATTCCTTTTCTTCGGATGCCGGAGCCACCTTTGGTACGCCGATCACCGTCGAGGGGCAGGGCATCATTGGCCGCGTGGAAGTTGCTTTGCTGGATGAGCAAACAGGCATCGCTGCTTGGATGGAAACCACGAAGCAAGGCACCTTTTTGATGGCTGCTCGAATTGAGAGCGGGGGCAAGATGGGCAAACGCTGGGAGATTGGCGCGATGGACTCGGGTCGTAAAAGTGGCTTCCCTCAACTGGAGGTACTGGGAGATCGCGTGTACTTTGCCTGGACAGAGGTAAAGGGAGAGTCCAATCAGGTACGGACTGTATTTTTGCCGAAGGCAGCGTTTTAAGAAGCATGTACCAAGTACCAAGTACAAGGTACCAAGATCCTTTAGGAGGAGAATCCAGGTTCCATTCAGAATCCCTACTTCAACATGCTGCACTCGGCGTTCATCATTCGACATTAAGTAGGTATCAAGTAACTAGTAGCAAGTATCAAGAAATACGGCACGAAGTACCAAGTACCCGCCGCGGCGGGCAGGCCAGGTACCAAGATCTTTTGGGAGGCGAATCCAGGTTCCAATCAGAATCCCTACTTCAACATGATGCACTCGGCGTTCATCATTCGAAATTAGCTTAGATCTCGTATTTCGTAGTTCCTACTTCGTACTTGGTACTTCGTACCTTGTACTTTTTCAGTCCGTATTTCGTAGCTCGTACTTCGTATTTCTACTTCCTACTTTTTAAATAATTCAAGACTCTAAAGCACCGCGCTTTTCCTGTTGCAGGTGCGCATGATATTCCGAAGGGGATTCTCCTGTCAGCTTTTTGAAATTTAGGTAGAAGGTATTGCCACTCACAAACAAGGTTTTCTTGGACAAGGAATCGATGGTATGCGTCAACAAGTACCCCTTCCGGATCAGCGAAATGGAATAATTGATACGCAATACATTGACGTACTCCCCATACGTAAAATTTCCATAGTACTTGAATAGGTACTTCACGTGACTTTGCGGGCAGTCCAACTGGAAGGAGAGGGATTTGAGACTGGGCACCTCCAGGAGCTCCTCAGACCAGGCCTGCTCCATTGTTTTCAGCGAAAAAATAAGGGATTCCACCCGAGGAGCGATCTGCTTCTCCACGTTCACGTCTTGGGGGTCAGTTTGCCCTTTTTTCTTGGATTTCCAGATGGCAATCTCTTCGGGAGAACCTGCATTGATGTGTTCCAATAGGCGCAGCTCCCCGTACAGAATGCGCGGGTTTCTCAGCAGGTAAAAGCAAATAAACAACCAGAGAAAGGAGGTGATGCCATAGAATTCCCCCAACACTTTCTCTTGTGTATCCTCGAGCCCTTTTCCGTAGATAAAGTTTGCGAAGGCGTAAATCAATAAAAAAGCAACTAGCATTAAGTACGCCCAAACGCGGATGGACTTAAAATAGAGTTGCTCCCGCTGACTTTTCCGCTTCGAATAATACCTCCACACCAATACAATCAATCCGGTACTGTATCCAGAAGAGTAGACTAAAAATACAGTTTGATTGATGGATTTGTTCCAATCCAATCCTAGGCTCAGGCCCACCAGCAGGAAAGAAAGCCCAAAATGGAGAGGAAGATTTTTTCTTGCAATTTTTTGATAAAGTAGGCCCTCAAAAAAAAGGTAATAGATCGGCGGGATGAAAAAGGCAAACAGGAGCGACTGTTCAAAAGGGTTTTCAATGGGACCCAAAATCTTAAAACTAGACAAGCCAAAAACGACACGTTGTACACCAGAGATTGTCAAAATGGCTAAAAAAAAGATACTTGATTTGAGTTCCCTCTTGGTATCAAACAGGGAAACGGAAACGAGCAAAAGCAATACACCCCCAACAAAAAAAGATAGAATTGCTAAGGCCGGCCACATGCCCAAAAGTAAACCAAAAATTTATTTTATGACTTTCAGTTAAAAAAATTATTGTCAATCAACTATAGCTCTCCAACCGGAGTTTACCCCACAAAATACGCTTCCAGCTCCTTCAGCATCTCTCCCTTCTCGCGCAAGTCACGGATCACCTTGCCCTTTTCCAGGAGTACAATTCGATCCTAGTGGCTTACAAATTCTGCAAAGGCTCCTATTTTTTTCCTAGTCAAAATTCCTAACTTCAACCCATGCTCGAATGGATTGATTTTTTTTTCAAAGCAAGTATCCTGTGTGGTCTCCTGACCATCTATCTGTTGCTGTTTAAGAAAAATGCGCTTCGTTCCTTCTCGGATTACCTCCTCACGGCATTTATTCTCTGCCAATGCTGGACTATCCTGCTCTTTATCTTGGTGTATTCGGAAAGCATTCTAGATTACCCACACCTCTACAAGTCGGCAGCACCCATTACCTTTCTCATAGCTCCGCTCGGCTACCTCTATGTGCGCTCGGTATTGTTCAATGAGGTGGCCTTTAAAAAAATGGACTTCCTGCACGCGCTTCCATTTTTATTCTTTACGCTGAATTACTTTCCCTTTTTTGCGAGTTCCACCGAATCCAAATTAGCCATCCTCAATGCCACCCTTTTAGATAGAAATGAGGCAGTAACGACCCAGCTGGGCCTGCTTCCAGAGTCCTTCTTTTATGTTTTACGGCCGGTACAGACTTTAATTTACCTCTTGTTTCAATGGGCCTTACTGTTGCAGTTCAACAAGGCCTTCAAAGTAAAAGAGGTGGAACAACAGATCACTGTGGTTACGAGTTGGCTCAAGGTATTTACCCTTGCCAATGCGACAGTCCTTTTCAGTCTAGTATTTTTGATCTTACTCTACTTATCTGTCCCCAATATCTTTGTGGAAAATTTGATGAGCCTGATTCCCAACTACTTACTTTCCCTCTCTTTCGTTGTGATCTGCGCCTATCTTTTGGTCAATCCACAGGTATTAAATGGACTTCCTTTTGTCAAATACAAAGAGAAAAAATCACGATTGCTTTCCGATACCGTCGTGCAAGTACCTTTTATCCACAAAAACTACGCAAAAGAAATTGCACAGTTGGAAGCCTATTTTAGCAATTCCAAGGCCTACTTGCAGCCTAATCTCTCCATCAGCGAGGTAGCCGTAGCTACGCAAATCCCCAACAGAGAACTCTCCTTTCTAATCAACAGCTACCACAAAAAACGCTTCAGCGACTACCTCAACGACATGCGTCTCTCCCACTTTTTGGACCAAGTAGATGCTGCTACCTTGGATCAATTCACCATTGAGGCGATCGCCCTTGCCTCTGGCTTTTCTTCAAAAAGTTCCTTTTACCGAGCCTTCAAAAAGAAGTACGGGAGTAGCCCTAGCGCCTACCTACAACCCCTCCTTTCTCCCTCCAACGAGAGAAATAGCTAGAAATCTCTCCCATATTCTGAATATGGGAGAAGAGTAGTTCTACTGTTGAGCGATTTCTAACGCCCTCAAAATAGTTTTGAAGGTGATGTATGAATCCTGCACAACCGGGCACAGCTGTATTGTCTTACTGGCTTGCTTTCTCCTCGTATCGGTTTCTTTGCAAGCCCAAAGTTTGGCTACCTCCACCGTCAATGTGGCAGGTGGACAAGGCAAGACCAGTACCTTCTCGCTAGACTACTGCATCGGGGAGCAGAGCGCCATCGTGCGCTACCAGTCACCCGCTTCGGGCAGCATTGCTGCAGGACTGCTACAGGCACTTACCTCCGTTATCACCAGCATGCTACCCCCTCCCAACTCGGAAGGAGAAGCCTTGGTTCTATTTCCCAATCCTGCTTCCGATTACAGCACCCTCAAGGGCGCACTAAGCAAGCCTGGATTCCTCAGCTTTGAGCTGATCGATATCCAAGGACGCGTCCTGCAGTCCGATCCCAAAACCTACTTTAGCCGCCAAGTAGAGAAGGAGTTTTCCCTATCCGGGCTCTCCACTGGCATGTACTTCATTCGAGTCACCTACTCCGTAGAGGGGATGACCCAAACCCGCACCTTCAAATTAATCAAAGCGTACTGATGAGAAGAATTGTCTACTCCACCCTCCTTTTCCTTTTGCTTTCCCTTTCTGCAGTGGCACAAAATGGGGGCATCAACTTTCAAGGCATGGCCCGCACTGCTGCCGGGGAACCCTTGGCCAACCAGAAAATAAGCCTCCGACTTTCCGTACTGCTCAATTCCGAGTCGGGCACCGTGGAGTATTCCGAAACCAAGGAAGCCACTACCTCTGGACAGGGTATTTTTTCGGTAGTGATCGGAGATGGAAGTATCCTTACCAAAACAGGTAATTTTTCCGACATCAACTGGAAAAACTCGCCCAAATTCCTCAAGGTGGAACTAGATCCGAGCGGAGGAACCAACTTTGCGCTTTTGGGTACTTCTCGGCTACAGGCAGTTCCTTTTGCCTACTATGCCAATGGAGTAGATGCTGACAATATCCAAGGCACCCTCTCTATCGCCAAGGGAGGTACTGGAGTGGGGAGCATCACTGCGCTAAAAACAAGTTTGGGCATCGATCAGATCAACAATACGGCTGATGCCAACAAGCCTCTCAGTACGGCTGCCCAGACGGCCCTGAACACCAAAGTAGACAAAGTAACAGGCAAAGAGCTCTCTTCCAACGACTACAGCGTTGCTGAGAAAACCAAGCTCGCTGCCATTTCCGGTACGAACACAGGAGATCAGGATTTGAGTGGCCTTGCAACTACCGCAGCGCTTGCAGGAAAAGCCAATACTTCGGATGTAACTACCAGTCTTGCGCTAAAAGCAAACACAGCAGATGTGACTACCAGTCTTGCAGTAAAAGTAGATAAGGTCACTGGAAAGGAACTCTCCTCCAACGACTACAGCACGGCTGAGAAAAATAAGCTCGCGGCCATTACCGGAACCAATACCGGAGATCAGGATTTGAGTGGCCTTGCTACCACCGCTGCGCTTGCTACAAAAGCCAATACTTCGGATGTGACTAACAGTCTTGCGCTAAAAGCAAATACAGCAGATGTCACTACCTCATTAGCAAGCAAAGCAAACTCTTCGGATGTGACTGCCAGTCTTGCACTGAAAGCAAATACAGCAGATGTGACTGCTGCATTAGCCACCAAAGCGAATGCTTCAGATGTAACAACCAGTCTTGCGTTAAAAGCAAATTCCTCTGACGTGAATACTGGACTTGCAGGAAAAGTAGACAAAGTCACCGGCAAAGAACTCTCCTCTAACGACTACAGCACCGCTGAGAAAACCAAACTCGCTGCCATTACAGGTACCAATACCGGAGATCAAACCACAATCACTGGGAATGCGGGGACAGCTTCGAAATTGGCAACTCCAAAAAATATAAATGGGATACCCTTTGATGGAAGTAACGATATCAATGTGCCAGCAGCAGCAGGCACCTTAACAGGCACAACATTAAATTCAACGGTAACAGGTTCTAGTTTAACGAGTATTGGGACGTTAGCGAACTTAACGGTAACAAATCCAATAGTTGGTAGTATCACAGGCAATTCAGCAACAGCGACAAGTGCAACAACTGCGGGAAACATAACTGCTACGAGTAATACTACATTAACAACCTTATCTAGTTTAACGAGTGTGGGCACCTTAACCAGTGCAACAGTCACTGGCAAAGTAATCGTAGGCGCATCATCTGCTGCTAGCGCCTCAGCAGTGTTAGAAGCAAATTCAACCACACAAGGGTTTCTACCTCCTCGAATGACAGGGGCACAGCGCGATGCTATTTCATCAAAAGTAGCCGGCCTGGTGGTTTGGTGTACGAATTGTGGGCAAAATGGAGAACTTCAGGTTTACAATGGTACCGCATGGACAAATTTAATAGGTGCTACTGCAGCAGCAGTATATACACCAACTATTGGAGAAGCATATCAAGGTGGTAAAGTTGCTTATGTTTTGGTGTCTGGAGATCCTGGTTATGATGCCAACACTCCACATGGTTTAATTGCAGCACCCACAGATCTAAGAGGCATTATTTGGTATAATGGTTCCTATACCACCACAGGTACAAGTGCAACTGCCATAGGAACCGGTTTGTCCAATACAAATGCAATTATTTCAAGCCAAGGGAATTCCGGTAATTATGCAGCTAAACTTTGTGCAGATTATTCAGTAATAGTGGGAGGTGTTACTTATGATGATTGGTATCTACCAAGTAGGTCTGAATTAAATAAATTATACATAAATCGGGTTGCTATTGGTGGTTTTTCGAATTACTACTATTGGAGTTCCACGGAGTTTAGCAGGAACTCTGAGGCGTATACCCAGTATTTCAGCGACGGCTTTTTTTACGCCAGCGATAAGATGTACCCAAACGATGTTCGCGCCATTAGGGCTTTTTAATAATTTTACTAGTCAACAATTAATAAAGTCCGCGAATATTTGGGGAAAAATAAAATGGCCAAATAGGAGGAGTTCCCAGTTGATCGGGGTGTATAGACCCTCATTTTTTTGCTTTGGAATTCGCCTTAGAATTATCCAAAAAGTGTACGAGTACACTGGGGCAGGACGTGAAAAGGGATGCCTTGCAAGGAGTTGGAACTTAAAAAAACAAATAAGTCAACCAATAAAAAAGGATCGTATAAAGCAACCCTATACTAGCTGACTAGTTCACCCCACAAAGTACGCTTCCAGCTCCTTCAGCATCTCTCCCTTCTCGCGCAAGTCACGGATCACCTTGCCCTTTTCTAGCAGCACAATGCGGTTGCAGAGGTCGGTGACATGATTCAGATCGTGACTGGAGATCAAAAAGGTGGTTTTGGAAGCGGCCAGCTCGGATAGTATCAACTTTTTCAAACGGATCTGGGAACTCGGATCCAAGTTCTCAAAAGGCTCATCCAAAAAGACCACCTGGGGATGTCCAAGCATCGCCGCGGCAATGCCCACCTTTTTCAAGTTTCCCTTGGATAGGTCGCGGATGTATTTCTTTTTGCCCAACACCTCTTCATTAAAAAGCTCCTCAAACTTGCTTAAATGCAGCTGCAGGTCTGCCTCCGACAGCCCATAGATCTTGCGCAAGGTCTCAAAGTACTCGTCCGGAGTCAGGAATGCCAAAAGCATCTGCTCATCCAAATAAGCACCCACCTGGGACTTCCAACCCTCCGTTTTGCTCACATCGTCTCCCAAAAAGGTCACCTGCCCTGCTGTAGCACGAACCAGGTCCAGCATGATTCGGAATAGCGTAGTCTTGCCAGCACCATTGTTGCCCACTAGGCCAAAGCACTCCCCCTTGGCAATTTCCAGCTCGGGAATGTCGAGCACCACGGCTTCTTTGTACTGCTTTTTAAGTTGGGATACCTGTATCATAGTTCTTGTCGGAAGGAAGATGAAATTTCAAATCGGTTGGCCAAAAGCCGTTGTGTCACGAGACGCGAAAGCGGTCCAAAAGCTAGGATGCCTGCGAGACCGGTGACTCCCAAGGCCAGCAAACCGGCATAATCGTTGATTAGATAGGAAAAGGGCAGGTACACCAAATACGGCCCTGCCATCAGAGGGATAATAATCAAAAACTGTGCAGCCCCTATCCCCTCGTAGTTAAACACCGCCCCCTTGTTGAGGTCCATGGGCTTGGGCTTCCACAGGGCTACGTAAATAATCACATGGATCAGAATCCCACAATTGAATAGGAAGGTGGCCACATGCACCAGCAAAATGTCCCAGCCAAAGTACACGTAGGGCACCGAAGCCAAAAAACAAACTCCAGAAATACCGAGAAAAAGCAGGTATTTGGCACGTACCAAGGCTTCCAAACCTCCTTTCTGCATCAGGAAAAAATCAAAATTGGAAGAGTTCCAACTCAAAAATAGCTGCCCATACTGGATCATAAAAATGCCTGTAATGAACACGCCCACAAAAATGTAAATGGGTGAAATCCCCGATTCACTTTGGTAGGCCGGATTGGTATAGAAAATCAAGCCATACAAGAGAAAAAAAGCAGAGAGAATCAAATAGGTTCTACTTTTCTTATGCCTCAAAATCAATTTCCACTCCAGATTGGCCAGCTCCCCGGCCACTCCAAAGCGCGAAAAAAGGCCAAAACCTTGACCTGAAACTTGGTACGATTCCTCTTCTCCCAACTCTTCCAAGTAGGCATGGGACACATAGTATCGATAGGAAATCAAATACGCCCCCAGGAGCAGCCCAAGTACTCCTACAAAGGGAAATACATTCTGGGCAGCCGCTGTAAAGAAGGGAGCAACGAGGGAGCCTACATTGAACCCGCCCAAGTAGGTTGATCCTCCAGATAGCAGCACCACCATAAAAATCAGACCTAGACCCAGCAAGCTATCTTCGAAGCGCTGTTTGAACCAGAGCATAAACCAGTGCAAGGACCAACTTATTCCCAACAGGGTGCCCAACCAGCATACCACGCCGATTACCCCGTACTCCGCTTGCACCACCTCCACCCCAAAGGGTAAGAATAGCAACAGGGCTATTACATTGAGCGGAGACAAGAAGGAGCGCAGCAACAAGACGGATACGATTTTCTTTTTCCCGATGGGGAGGTGAAGCAAACTTTCCAAATCCACTACCGGCAACTTTTGAATAAAGTAGCGGTACATAAATTCAAACAAGAAAAAGTAGATCAAAACCGAGTTGAGAAAGGCAATAGGTTCCTTTCCCTCGGCCAGCATGTCGATAATTCGCCCTAGAAATAGCCCTGCCAAAAAGACGTAACTCAACAGTAGGAGGGAGACAAACACCAAAAAGCCTGCCGCTAGGGCGCTTTTTGCGAAGCTCGTCGACCGAATGCTTTTGAGAAATTGTAAACGTATAAGCGTAAAAAACATAGCAGTGCTGACTAAGATGATCGTTCTGTAAACTTCAAAAATATCCCCATCTTTACCAATCAAAAAAAGTTAAAAGAAGGTAATGACTAAGGACATGAATTTTTTCGAGGCAGTAAGCCAGCGTCGATCTGTACGCGTTTTTGATCAAATGGGAACTTTTGATGGTACCATCGTCCAAAAATGCTTGGAAGCGGCCATCCTTTCTCCCAACAGCTCCAACCTGCAGCTCTACCAGTTTGTGCGGGTACCCGAATACTCTCCGCTCAAAGATCGTCTGGCACAGTTATGCATGGGACAGAAAGCAGCCACCACTGCGCGCGAGTTGGTCGTGGTCCTCACCCGTCGTGATCGTTGGAAAGCCCATGCCAAAGCCAATTCTGAGTTTATCACTGCATCCTCTTCTGGCGAAGGAGATAAAAAAGTGAAGCTGGCACGCCGGTATTACCGAAAATTGGTGCCCATGCTCTATTGGAAATTTCCGGGATGGTCCTTTGTCAAAAAATTAATCGCCATCACGCAAGGCCTAAGCAAACCAATGGTTCGGGAGGTAAGTGAAACCGCCGTTCGGATATCTGTTCACAAAAGCGCATCCTTGGCCTGCATGACTTTTATGCTGGGCATGAAGGCGGCCGGCTACGACACCTGTCCTATGGAAGGCTTTGACTCCAAGCGCGTCAAAAAACACCTCAAACTCCCTGCTGGATGCGAAATCGCGATGATTATCGGTTGCGGCAAAGGGATGCCCGAAGGAGTTTATGGGGAACGCTTCCGTGTACCAAGCTCTGAATTGATTACAGTAAAGTAGAAAATCCGTGGTTTTTTTTCACGCTGATCAAAGAAGAAAAAAACCGCTGATTCAAACCAATAGATCTGCGAAATTTTTCCGTGCTAATCTGCGTGAGCCATTTTTTTCACACTCCGCCGCGGCGGAAAGAAGAAAAAATACGCTGATTTATTTGCGTTATTTTTCCGTGTTCCGCCGCCGCGGATAAAGAGAAAAAGTACGCTGATTCAAATAAATAGATCTGCGGGATTTTTCCGTGCTAATCTGCGTGAGCCTTTTTTCCACACTCCGCCGCGGCGGATAAACAGAAAAAAACCGCTGATTCAAATAAATAGATCTGCGTTATTTTTCCGTGCTAATCTGCGTGAAACCCTAGATTACTAGATCCCAAACCTTCGAGGTCTTGGAGACCTCAAAGGTTGTTCATTTGATCCCAAAACCTTCGCGGTCTAAAAGACCGCAAAGGTTGGAGACCTCAAAGGTTGATCTTATCCGCTTCGCCAAACAGCTTGATGGCCTGCTGGTAGACCTCATTGATGTCGTTGATGACTTTATAGAAGGCGCTGTCGTCGTAGAGTTGTCGGCCTAGGTGCGCCTTGATCAAGATGCGGAGGTACTCCTTGGACTTCTCAAAATCCTTGGCATCAAATTCCACCTTGTTCTTTTTGCCAAAGTCCGCCAAGTCCATCAACATCGCATCGCTGACCTTGAAAGTCTTGTAGTAATCTTCTACGGAGACCTTGGAAAATTTGCTCTTGTTTTTACTTACATAGTCGAGCAGGTACTCCCGTGATGCATCCGTTGAAAAGAGCTTGTTGACATAGGCACTATTCATCGTGGTATCGAGGGGCACAAAGTAGTCCGGCATGATGCCTCCACCGCCATAGACGGTACGCCCCTTTTTGGTTTTGTACTTGAGGCTATCGTTAAACTGGATGCTGTCCGCAGAGAAAAACTCGCCCTTCTCGTAGCGGTTGTTGAGGTCCGTTTCATAGGCCTCGTAGTCACTGTCGTACGGCTTTTGAATGGATCGGCCTGAAGGCGTAAAGTAGCGCGCAATCGTCAAGCGCAGCTCGGCACCATCCGATAGGTCAATGGGCATTTGCACCAAACCTTTGCCAAACGATCTTCTGCCTACAATCAGTCCGCGGTCATTGTCTTGGATCGCACCGGCCATAATCTCCGAAGCAGAAGCAGAGCCCTCGTTGATTAAAATAATCACCGAACCCTCCTCAAACATGCCTGGCTTGGAGGCATAGGCCTTGCTGTTGTACTGACTCACTTTGCCTACCTGTGACACAATTAGGTCTCGCCCGCCAAGGAGCTCATCGACCATGTAAATCGCTGCACCCATGTAGCCGCCAGGATTGCCTTGCAGGTCAACAATCAACTTTTTCATGCCTAGGGCCTGAAGATCAGCTATGGATTTTCGAAACTCATCGTAGGTAGTTGCCGCGAATCGGGTTACCTTGATGTAGCCTATTTCTTTGTCTACCATGTAGGTAGCATTGATGCTGTATTGTGGGATTTTGGCCCGTGTGATGGAATACTTGATCAAACTAGGTGCATTCTTACGCTTGATCTCCACCGCAACCTTAGAGCCACTTGGACCTCTGAGGTAGTCAAATACATCCCGGTTGGTGATGCCAATGCCTGCCACTGTCTTGCCATCTACGGAAATAATCTGATCCCCCGATTGGATACCTAATGCCTCTGAAGGACCTCCGGTAAGCGGAGCTACCACGTAGATGGTGTCCCGGATGATGCCAAACTCCACCCCAATTCCATCAAATTCACCCTCCAACTGGGACTGAACTAGCGATGCATCTTTGGCTGGAATGTAGCTGGAGTGCGGATCGAGTTTCTCCAACATCTTGGTGATGCCAAACTCCACGAGCTCGTTGGTATCCACACTGTCCACGTAGTCGCGGTTGATGTAGGTCATGATCTCCTGCAACTTGTAGAGCGCAGCTCTCAGGTCGTTTTGACTGCCCTTGGGCTCCGCAAAGGTGGCGCCAATCCAAATACCGCCTGCAATAGAAAGTGCAAGAAGCAAAGGAAGACGGATTTGTCTCATGGTATTTTTTTGTTGGCTCACAGGATTAACTATTAACTTCTCGAATAAACAACTAAGTCTTGGGGATTTAAGAATCAGCTTTCCACTTTAGGGAATTTTAACTGATTTACTTCTGTAACAAAGTAGATAAAGATGACATTAATTTCCCTTTTTTAGTTCAAAAAAAATTATTTTTGTGATATGCAGGGAAAGAAGTCATTCGAAAAAACATCGGTTGGGGAATTGGTCTCCGAAAACTATGTTTTCGCTGCTGTCCTGCACTACTTTGGCATCAGTTTTTACCAGTACCCTAGTGATTCGCTAGAAAAAGTTTGCCACAAGCACAAGGTCAATCCTCGGCAGCTGATTGCACAACTCGAAAGTTGGGCCATGCAAAAAGATCCCAGCCTGGAGGAACTGTACCTCAACCCCATCGAACTGCTGGTTGCCTACCTGAAGAAAAAGCACTACTACTTTGTACGACAGGAGCTTCCTTTTTTATCCAACTTGATTTCAGGCATCTCTCCAGAGCCAGGCTACGAACTGCTCCTTGGAGACCTCCGCATCCTATTCCCGCTATTTGTGGAAGATTTTATCCACCACATCCACGAGGAGGAAAGTCGGTTGTTCAATCGGATTGACCTGCTCCAGAGCATTGAGGCAGGGGAGTTTAGCACCCGAGATGCGCTAACGATCCTGGAACAAGATCCCATCCACTACCTAGCTGAGCACCACGAGATTCACGACGACGAAATGGAAGGCATTCGTAAACTGACGAACAACTACCAATTGACAGTCGATGCCCCTTTGACCATGAAGGTCCTCTACCACGAGCTTCAAACTTTCGAAAAAGAGCTGTCCATCCATGCAAAAATCGAAGATGAACTCCTTTTTCCTAAGGCGGTAGAACTGGAGAAGGAAGCCTTACGGAAAATTCGTAAACAAATTCAAACCAACTGATGCCCCGAGTACTAGCAATAGACCTGGGTACCAAACGCACCGGCCTGGCAGTTACCGATCCCTTAAAGATCACCTGCAATCCGCTGGAGACTATAGAGACCTCCAAATTGATGTCCTACCTCCAAGCCTACTGCACCAAAGAAGAAGTAGAAGTCTTGGTTCTCGGACACCCTACCCGACTCAATGGCCAGCCCAATGAAATGACCCCGCTGGTGCTTGCCTTGAAAGAGAAGCTTGAACTGGCCTTTCCTGCACAAAAAGTAGTCCTCATCGACGAACGTTATACTTCCAAAATGGCCATGCAAACAATGATTGCCATGGGCAGCAAGAAAAAAGACCGCAGAGAAAAGGCAGGTAACTTGGACAAGGTATCTGCCGCCATTATCTTGCAATCCTATTTAGAAAGACAATGATTTACCCTATCGTCGCTTACGGCAACCCAGTATTGAAAAAAGAGGCAGAAGAATTGCCTGAAGGAAGTGACCTGACGCAACTCATCCAAGACCTATATGCCACCATGGATCATGCGTACGGGGTAGGACTTGCAGCTCCACAAATCAATCAGGGCGTACGCTTGTTTGTCATCGATAGCTCCTTGATGCTGGACGAAGACGAGGAAGAAAAAGGAATACGCCGTGTATTTATAAACCCCATCCTCCTGGACGAGTATGGAGACAGCTTCGCCTTTGAAGAAGGCTGCCTCAGCATCCCAGATATACGGGCAGAAATCATTCGACCCGAAAAATTGACACTGGAATACTACGATGAAAATTGGAACTTGAAAGAGGAGGAATTTAGCGGCATGACCGCCCGGGTGATCCAACACGAGTACGACCACTTGGAAGGAATCTTATTTATCGACTACCTGAAAGGCCTCAAAAAGCGAATGATTCAGTCCAAACTCATCGACATCAGCAAAGGGAAAGTATCCACCGACTACCGGATGATCTATCCTCTTAAATGATGGCACAAAACCCAGACCTTCGCGTAGCGCTCGTGCAAACCGACCTGCATTGGCAGGATAAGACCGCCAACCTGGCGCTGTTGGAGGAGAAAATCTGGTCCCTAAAAAATACCTGTGACCTGATTGTACTTCCTGAGATGTTTGCTACTGGTTTTTCCATGGAATCCGCACTCCTTGCTGAACCCATGAACCTACAGGTGCACAAGTGGATGAAGCAGCTTGCTGCTCAGACGGGGAGCGTGATCACAGGCACAGTAATCATTTCCGAAGGGGGGAATTACTACAACAGACTACTTTGGGTGCTGCCAGATGGCACGACCCAACACTACGACAAGCGTCACCTCTTTCGCATGGCAAATGAAGATGCTAGCTTTGCTTCAGGAACTGAGCTCCCAATTTTCTCGCTAAAAGGCTGGAAAATCTGCCCACAAATCTGCTACGACCTCCGCTTCCCGATATGGGCACGCAACCACTGGAATAGCGGAAATGCCGCCTATGACCTCCTCTTTTATGTGGCTTCCTGGCCTGCTGCTCGGATTTCAGCCTGGGACACCTTACTCCCCGCCCGCGCCATCGAAAACCTTTCTTACTCCATCGGCGTCAACCGGGTAGGCATCGATGGAAATCAGATCCCCTACAATGGGCATTCTGCAGTTTACGACTTCAAAGGAGAGCGATTGGCAGACCTCGGTGAAAAAGACCAGATTCAGGTGATCACCCTATCCCGTAGTGCACTCGAAGAATACCGAAGCAAGTTTCCAGCTTGGAAAGATGCCGATAACTTTACGCTACGCGAATAGCGGCCTAGGTTGCCTCCAGTATTTCCATAGACGGAACTAAAACATCCCTCATTTTTATTAAATTAGCAGACCATTTTTCTCTTTTAGATCGACTTCTAATCAGATTTCCTTACTTGAAAGAGCTTTTCGTTAAACCTATGTATCGCCTATCCCAGGCCAAATCCCATGAATAAGACGCCAAAAATTCTCTACACCCTAACCGATGAGGCCCCTGCACTTGCCACCTATTCCTTGTTGCCCATCGTGCAGGCATTTACCAAGACGGCAGGCATCCAAGTAGAAACACGTGATATCTCACTTTCTGGACGCATTCTTGCCAATTTTCCAGAATACCTCAGCGAATCACAACGCATCAATGACGACCTAGCCGAGTTGGGCCACCTGGCGACCACTCCGGAGGCGAACATTGTCAAGCTTCCCAATATTTCTGCATCCGTTCCTCAGCTCAAAGCTGCCATCAAGGAACTTCAAAGCAAGGGATATGCATTGCCTGACTATCCAGAGGAGCCAAAAACAGACGATGAAAAAACTGCAAAGTCCAAATACGACAAGATCAAAGGTTCGGCCGTGAACCCTGTCCTTCGGGAAGGTAACTCAGACCGTCGTGCCCCATTGGCTGTTAAAAACTACGCGCGCAAGCATCCCCACTCCATGGGTGCCTGGTCAGCAGACTCCACTACCCATGTGGACAGCATGGCAGCAGGAGATTTTTATGGAAGTGAGCTATCGCTCACACTAGCCCATGCTACCCAGCTAGCCATCACACTTCATGGGGCATCGGGTACCAAGGAGGTCCTAAAGAGCGGATTGAAAGTACTAGAAGGAGAGGTCATCGATGCGGCTACCTTGAGCATGTCCCAGTACTGTGACTTTTTGAAAAAGGCGAAGGATGATGCCAAAGCAAAGGGCGTGTTGTTTTCCTTACACCTCAAGGCAACCATGATGAAGGTTTCCGATCCTATCCTTTTTGGGCACGCTGTCAAAGTCTTTTTTGAGCCCGTATTTACCAAGCATGGGGCCACTTTCGAAGCTATTGGCGTGGATGTGAACAATGGATTTGGTGATCTTTTGGCCAACCTTGATAAACTATCCGCAGACAAAAAAGCGGAGGTTCTTCAGGACATCGATGCCTGCTATGCAGCAAGTCCAGCAGTAGCCATGGTCAATTCAGACAAGGGAATCACCAACCTACACGTGCCAAGTGATGTGATCATTGATGCGTCCATGCCAGCCATGATCCGTACCTCGGGCAAGATGTGGAACAAGGAAGGAAAACTACAAGACACCAAAGCGATCATCCCAGACCGTTGCTATGCGGGAATTTACCAGGCGGTATTTGATTTTTGCAAGAAAAATGGTGCCTTCAATCCAGCCACCATGGGTTCCGTACCCAATGTGGGCCTGATGGCTCAGAAAGCTGAGGAATACGGTTCCCACGACAAAACCTACGAAATCCCTTTTGCCGGCACGGTAGAAGTAACCGATACCGAAGGAACTGTCCTATTCTCGCACAAGGTCGAGCAAGGTGATCTCTGGAGAATGTGCCAAACGAAAGATGCACCGATTCAGGACTGGGTGAAGCTGGCCGTAAGTCGGGCAAGATTATCACAGACCCCTGCAGTCTTTTGGTTGGACAAGGCCCGAGCACATGATGCGCAGCTGATCCAGAAAGTCAAAAAATACCTTCCAGAGCACGATACAAAAGGGCTTGAAATTCATATTCTATCCCCAGTTGAGGCGACACTATTCTCTTGTGAGCGCATTGTAGCGGGCAAGGATACCATCTCTGTAACAGGCAATGTGCTTCGGGATTACTTGACCGACCTCTTCCCTATCTTGGAGGTGGGCACTTCTGCAAAAATGCTTTCCATTGTTCCCTTGATGAATGGAGGAGGCTTATTTGAAACCGGTGCCGGTGGATCTGCCCCCAAGCACGTAGAGCAGTTTACCGAGGAAGGTCACCTTCGTTGGGATTCCTTGGGAGAGTTTTTGGCCTTGGCAGTATCCTTGGAGCATTTGGGACAAACTTTCGATAACCCTACCTCCATTCTCTTGGGCGAGACACTTGACCAAGCCACAGGACGCTGGTTGGAAGAAGACAAGTCACCTGCCAGAGTAGTTGGCAAACTAGACAACCGTGGAGGACACTTCTACTTGGCCTTGTACTGGGCTCAGTCGCTGGCTTCGCAAACCAAGGATACCGCTTTGGCAGCCAAGTTTACTGCCCTAGCAAAGGCCCTTTTGGACCAAGAATCCATGATCGTAGACGAATACAATAGTTCCCAGGGCAAAGCCATTGATTTGGGCGGCTATTACCGACCGGATGTAGCAAAATGTGCTATGGCCATGCAGCCAAGTGCTACTTTCAAGCAACTTCTGGCTTCCTTGGCCTAAAGGTATAACCGGGTGAAAATCCCGGTTTTTTTTTACGCTTTAGGAATCAACCGGCTCAGACGCCTGCCATTCTTGGGTTTACGGGAAAGGAAGGATTCCCTCCATTCTTTTTTTGATTTCGAAATCGATTGAAATGCAGAATTGCGCGTTTTGGTGGGAAAAGCCAAGGTTTTAGTTTGGGCAGACCCAATTTTTGTAATAAATTCGCTTGCGTTTCAGCTTGTTTAGCGATAAAATGTTGGAACCACCCGAAGTAGAAAAAAATTAGTAATCCTATAAAATCAATTACAGATGAGCAAGATTAAAATTGGAATCAATGGATTCGGCAGAATCGGCCGCCTCGCTTTCCGCGTTGCACAAGAAAGAGCTGATGTACAAGTAGTAGCAATCAACGATTTGATCGATGTAGACTACATGGCCTACATGTTGAAGTACGACTCTACACACGGCATCTTCAAAGGAACTGTGGAAGTAAAAGACGGAAACTTGGTTGTGAATGGCAATTCCATTCGCGTAACTGCAGAGAAAAACCCAGCGAGCTTGAAGTGGGGTGAAGTAGGTGCGGATTACGTCATCGAATCTACAGGCATCTTCCTTACCAAAGAATCTGCACAAGGACACATCGATGCAGGAGCCAAAAAAGTAATCATGTCCGCTCCTTCCAAGGACGACACGCCGATGTTTGTGATGGGTGTCAACGAGCATACCTATACTTCAGACATGACCTTTGTATCCAATGCATCTTGTACCACCAACTGCCTTGCTCCTATTGCCAAGGTATTGAATGACAACTGGGGCATTGAGGAAGGTTTGATGACTACCGTACACGCAACTACCGCTACACAGAAGACCGTAGATAGCCCTTCAGCCAAAGATTGGAGAGGTGGACGTGGTGCAGGTCAAAACATCATCCCATCATCTACAGGTGCTGCAAAAGCGGTAGGAAAGGTAATTCCAGAATTGAATGGCAAACTTACCGGTATGGCCTTCCGTGTACCTACTCCAGACGTGTCTGTAGTTGACTTGACCGTACGCTTGAAGAATCCTGCTACCTATGCAGAGATTTGTGCGAAGATGAAGGAAGCTTCTGAGACGACGATGAAGGGCGTGCTTGGCTATACTGAAGATGCAGTGGTATCCAACGACTTTATTGGAGATCCACGCACCTCCATCTTTGATGCTGAGGCAGGCATTCAGCTTTCCAACACCTTTGTGAAGGTGGTGTCCTGGTACGACAACGAATGGGGCTATTCCAACAAAGTAATTGACTTGGTCACCTATATCGCCAAGAAGTAATGCAAAAGCCCCGTATCTCTACGGGGCTTTGTTTTTTTAATTGAAACACTATTGAAATAGGGTAGAAATAAATTAGAAATACGATGGAAATACAATAGAAATAGCCTGAGCAAGCTCAGGGAAATAGAGGACTCAATTCGTATTTCGATGGTATTTCACGAAGCGGAGTGTATTTCTACTGTATTTCCCTTAGTTATAATTCATAATGCATCGAACAGAGTTCCCCTCCGCTCGACGTTCGAAGGATGACACGCTTAGGAGAGTACTATTGAAGAAGAGGCTGCGCGAATTAGTGCCATTAATCGTACTATTCCAATAGTAGCCGACGGTACCGACATTGTCAAGCAAACCATCGCTGTATTTTCGGTAGCCCGCCAATGGTAATTTAAGAGAGTTAAAAGCACCTGCGGCATTAAAATAGTTGTTGCCCCAGCTTGAACGCTCTGCATCCAATTCTGTAGATGTAGGTAAACGATAACCTGAAGGGCAAGGGTTGTTCACCCCATTTACACCTTGCCATAAATTATTGTTTTGAGGGCTGCGCCAATCATTAGGATCATTTGGCACTAAAATAAAGTTGCCATTTCCTGGTTGGTCTGAGCTACTAAGGGTAGTTGTAGTTGGTGAGTTTCTAAGTTGGTGCCCATCAGCACCTCTTCCCCATTGGTATAAATCACCATAAGCCGCTGCATCTATACTGCTAGCAGCAACTTGCGTAGCACCTAAGTTGCGGTCCATCCAAGTTTTGCCAGTGGTAGGGTTGGTTATTACTCCAAAAGGTGTAACCGATACCGATGCTACTGAAGCAACAGAATTTCCTGCTGCATTGGTAGCCACAACCGTAAAGGTATACGCTATATTAGTAGCCAAACCGGTCACTACTAGGGGTGAACTTGCTCCTGTAGCAGTGAAGCCTCCTGGGGAAGACGTTACCGTATACCCCGTAATGGTACTACCGCCATTAGAAGCTGGCGGAATAAATGCTACGCTTGCTTGGGCATTACCTGCCGTAGCCACTGGGCTAGTAGGAGCATCAGGAACGGCAAAACTTGCCGGGCCACCAATTAAATTAGTCCAACTTGTGCCATTGTTAACTTGTAATTCTCCTGCCGTGCCACAATTCGTGCACCAAACAATCAGTCCTGCTGCGGGATTGACTATCGCAATTCGTTGATCTCGTGTCATTCGTGGGGGTAAAAACCCTTGGGAGGTTGAACTTGCTTCTAACACCGCTGAGGCACTTGCCGCCGACGATGCACCTACGATTACTTTTCCACTGTTGGTAATTGAACCAGTAGATAAACTTGCTATTGTGCCCACACTAGTTAAACTTGAGCCTGTTACAGTAGCATTTAATGTGGTTCCAGATAGTGATCCAGCAGCAGCCGATACCGTGATATCAGCGCTACCGTCAAATGCTACGTCATTGATGTTTCTGGGTGTTACCAACTTTGTTGCTGAGGCCGCATTGCCTGTAGTGGAACCAGAACTTCCAGTTACACTGCCCACGATAGGATTGGTAACCGTGAGATTCGTAAGCGTGCCCACACTGGTTAGACTTGAGCCTGTTACATTAGCATTTAAAGTGGTTCCCGATAGTGTTCCTGCAGCAGCCGCTACAGTAATGTCTGCACTGCCATCAAATGCTACGCCATTGATGTTTCTGGGTGTTGCCAAGGTTGTTGCTGTGGCCGCATTGCCTGTAGTGGAACCAGAACTGCCAGTTACACTTCCAACGATGGGATTGGTAACCGTGAGATTCGTAAGCGTGCCCACACTCGTTAGGCTTGAGCCTGTGACCGTAGCATTGAGACTAGTTCCAGTTAAAGTGCCTGCTGCTGCCGCAGGAATGTTTGCACTCACCACGTAGGGACTTGCAACTGTTCCGCTTCCTGTCAAGGTTATGTTTGTTCCGGCTGTGGTCACACCACCTACGCCTGGAGCACCATTGGTTCCGTTTGTTCCGTTAGCGCCTGCAGGGCCAGTCAACCCAATTGGACCTTGGGGGCCTGTAGCTCCTGTGTCACCTTTGGGGCCTTGGGGACCAACAGCGCCTGCTGGGCCTGTCAATCCAATTGCACCTTGGGGGCCTGTAGCTCCTGTGTCACCTTTGGAACCTTGGGGACCAGTAGCGCCTGCTTCACCGTTTGCCCCTGCGGCACCGGCTGGCCCAATCGGGCCTTGAGGACCTGTCACACCTGCTGGTCCTGCTGGACCGGGAGTGGAGCTGCCTGAGGTTTTGGCATACAGGGCATAAGGCACACTCACCAACTGGCTCACGCCCAAAATAGTGTAATTGCTTCCTCCTGAAGGATCTATTTCTGTTTGAATAAAGTAAGGACCTGTAGACCAGTTGAGTCCAGCAAAAGATCCTGATACCACCGTGCCTGCACCTATTTCCAAGGTTACTAGCCCGTTGGTATTGCTGCGCGGACTTTGCGTCTCCACATAGACAGCTGTACCACTTGCCGAACCGCGTAAGATGCTGATGCGCATGCTTACTACTTTGTCTACCACTAAGGCATTGGCATTGTCTCTAACTACGGCTTGGTAGCTCATTTTATCTGGAGCCTGTGCCAAGGCATGCAGACTGAACAAACAAACGAAGACACTGACTAGTATAATTCTCATAGGATACTATTCCACTTATTTTTTAATCACTTTGACTACTTTGACCAGTTTGTTGCCTTGAATTAATTTCAAAACATAGAGCGCTGGGGAAAGGTGTTCCATTTGTAGCTGCGTTTGCACATCGACCACTTGCTGTCGGTGCACTTGCTGTCCTTTGGCATCAAAAAGAAAAATCTCCATAGCGGTATCCGAGTTGTAATTTTTTATCTCGACGGTGAGGTAGTTGGATGTCGGATTGGGAAAAACAGTAGCTGCCAATCCAAACCTGTCCTCATCTTCAATTCCAGTAATAAGGAAGATTTCGAAGCCTTGCTGCACCCCTTTGGAAAGGGAAGTTGCACTGTTAGACTGAGCGGTGTATACCGTTTGTCCAACGCTGTAAGCAAAGGAACCACCAGTTCCGTTGCCATTCCCTCCTGAGGAAAGGGTAGCCTGTTGTGCCTGCAGCTGTTGGGTAAAGAAAAATGTCCCCACAAAAAATAGGGCTATCGAAGCGTTTTGAATGAAGCAAAAGCTGAATTTGGAACTCATCTCCGAAAGTAACTCTCTAGACGGCTAAGCCAGGGAAAACCAAGGAGAAATGACTCTCATGTTCCGTAGTTGAGACAAAAAACAGACTGTAGAAGCTATTCCTTGGCTACTTTGCCTCGCAGGTAGTCAGAAGGAGTGCAGCCGTAAAACCGATTAAAGGCACGGTAAAAGGAGGCTCTTGAAGAAAATCCAGCTGACATAGCTATGGATTCAATGGTAAAATTGTCTAGCGTGGAGGCATCCGACTGTGTGAGGAAATAAGCGATGCGCATTTCATTCAAGTAGTCGTTAAATCGCTTTTTATGATATGCATTGATGAGGTAAGAGAGTTCTCGCACCGGAAGTCCTGTGGCCACTGCCACTTCACTTATGGTCAGGTTGGGCTGAAGATAGGCCTTACTGGAGACAAAGTAATGGTCCAAAATTGCAATCTCTTGCGCATAATTTTCGACACAAAAAGGAGTCTTATTGTCTTCCTGGTCTGCCAGCTGCAAGTTTGAATTAGCCTGACCTACAAAGGGCAGGCCAATCAACACCTGCGGATGAATCAAAAGATACGTGCAAATTAGAAAAAAGGAGGCTCCCAATAAAATCGTAGGAAGCAGGTTGATAACGTTCTCTCCAAATATATCCTGTTGAAAAAGATACAAACCCACCACCACTAAAAAGCCTAGCAGAATACTCGTATTCGCACCTGTGAAAACCTTCAGCCAACGTAACACTCGGAGGAGTTGATTTTCCATCGCAGGGTCTTTGGTTCGCTTATGAAACGTGAAGATCAGCCACCATTGTGCGCCCAGGTAAAAAATAGCCTGTGCAACGCGTGACAAGTGGAAAACTAATTCGGGGATCAAACCCAAAGGACGAGTCACCGCCGAATTTTTATCGCGCAAGCTCTCCGCAATGACTTCCTGCTTGAATTCCGTGGCGCTCAAAAAAAAGGGCAAATAGCTGGCCAAAAAGAGTGCGAAGGGCAAGAGGTGAAGTAGGTCTAGGCTTGTCCATTTCCTCTCGTTGAATAACACCGAGCGAACGTACAAGTAGCCCAAGGGGGGAATTAAGAAGTTGATGGGCGCGGCTGTTTTGAAAAAAATGGGAACCTCTAGGATTGCTCCAGTAAAAATCAGCACATAGGCTCCTGCCGCCAAGCATTGGAAAAAGATAAAGGTGGCAAGCAGGTAGTCCGAGTAGGAACGCAATGCATTTTTCTTGAACAGCAAGACATAAATGGAAAGCAACCCACAGAGAATCCCTGCCTGGGATAAATCGATTAAATCAAGCATTACTTTTGAAAGGCATCACGATTTCAAAGATAGTGGATTGACTGGTAGAAATAAATTTGAAATACAATGGAAATGGGGTAGAAATTTGTTGGAAATACAGTAGAAATACAATAGAAATAGAGTAGAAATACGCTGGAAATACAATAGAAATAGCCTGAGCAAGCTCAGGGAAATAGGGGACTCAATCTGTATTTCGATGGTATTTTACGAAGCCTGCCTGCCGCATGTAGGATTTAGGCAGTAAGTAGAATCCCTACTTGGTACTTCGTACCTAGTACAATTCATCCTCACAATCTTGTTACATCCTCTTTTTTGATGTAGGCAATCTGTTCCTTCCATTCGATTTCATACCAGATATCCTTGGAGGATTTGATGGTGACGCGGTGCCCTGGCTCCACCAACTCGATGAAATCTCCACCTGCAGTAGGTTTGGAGCGAATGAGGGTAGGACTTGAGGTAACCAACCCAGTGGAGGGACCGTTCAGGAAATTATTGGTGGCAAAAATCAACCCTATCAATAGTATGGAGGGCCCATAAAATCTGCCCTCATTCAATTTTTTTCTTGGGGACCAAAGTCCAATCAAGGACATGATGAGGAATAAAGTGAGCCCTCCGACAATGATCTCCTTGTATTCTACCAGAAACAGGACAAAGCGCATGCCATCACTCACCTCATAACCCGCCAATTCAGCTTGTCCGGTGAGTGTTTTGATCTTTGAAATCGTCTGGGGATTGGGACTCAAATCATAGTACTTACTCAAGTACAAAGTTGCCCGTTCGCTGTCTCCAATTCCTTCTGCAATGAAGGCCATTTTGAGTATCATGGAGGTAGAATAAATCCCAGATTGGAAGTTTACCTCGTAAATCTCCATTGCTTCCTTGTAACTTCTCTGGTTAAACAAGGAATCTGCGATCATAAGTCGAGGCACATCCGCTTGACAATGAATGCTTTGCAAGAGGAGAAGGAAAAATATGGAAACTTTTATGAGAAAGATGGAATTGATTCTTGGCATTTAGAATTCAGAGTCTTAAATTTGCAGTCCAATTACGGCATTGAACTATCAAAAAGCAAGTTCATTTAACCGAAATTAAGTAACCGATTCTGTAGCTCAGCTGGTAGAGCAATACACTTTTAATGTATGGGTCCTGGGTTCGAATCCCAGCGGGATCACAAGACTAACTCAGAAGGAGTTAGCAACAAAAGTTTTCGGGGCCGGTATCGCGTCCCGCAAGGGTGCGGGAAGTCCGTAGGTTCGAATTCCTCAAATGGCAGATGGCTATTTGAAAAAAATTAGAGTAAAAAGTTTCGGGGTGTAGCGTAGCCCGGTATCGCGCCACATTTGGGATGTGGAGGTCGTAGGTTCGAATCCTGCCACCCCGACTTTATTTGACTAGCAGTAGTTATACTGGTCCTGTAGCTCAACTGGACAGAGCAACTGCCTTCTAAGCAGTAGGTTTCAGGTTCGAGTCCTGACCGGATCAC
>CAXNJN010000010.1:0-52575 GCA_964202605.1 Bacteroidia bacterium
CATCGAAGCTGCCTGCACCAGGTCTGCTATGTCTTCAGAATAAAACCCGCTCAAGAGCAGCAGCCCTTGATCCGGAAGCAAACTTGCGTAGATCTCTAGCTCATCGAGCAATACATTCTTATTGATGTTGGCCAAAATAAGTGCATAGGGACCTTGCGGCTTCACCTCACGGATGGTACCCAAACCCATGCGGGTGGCTACCCGATTCAACTCAAAATTCTCGTTGCCATTGTCCACACACCAGGAATCGATATCAAAAGCTTCCACCTGCTTGGCGCCGAGCAAATGGGCCATAATCGCCAAGATGCCAGTTCCCGACCCTACATCCAACACCCGCTTGCCTTGGTGATCAATTTTGCCTTGCATGGAAAGCAGCTGAAAGGTGGTGGCATGGTGTCCCGTCCCAAATGACATTTTTGGGTTGATCACAATGTCATACTGGAAGCCTAGTTGAGGGGCATGGAAAGAGGCCCGCACATACACCAACTGATCTACTTCAATTGGATCGTAGTTTTTTTCCCATTCCTCGTTCCAATTGACCTTAGGCATGATTCCTTCCACCAGGGTGAGTCCTGCAGCTTCGCTATAGGTGGCGATGACCTCGTCAAAGGAATTTCTGGCAAACTGGTCTTGTGGCACATAGGCTTCAAAGCCAGTTTCTGTTTCCAAAAAGGATTCAAAGCCAACCGCTGCTAATTCAGCAATCAGGATTTCCCGGTAATCCTCCAGGCAGGTAATGCTCACTTGTACGTAGTCCATGAATACAATGAATTGGCTCAGATTCCCAGTACCTGGGAAAGGCTGTTAAAAAAGCCTCCGCAGCTGCGGGGCTAGATTTAGAAGGATTTTACAATTTCAATAAAGTCACGGGATTTGAGGGAAGCCCCTCCAATCAATCCGCCATCTACATCAGGCTTGCCAAAAAGTTCTTTTGCATTTCCTGGATTGGCGGATCCTCCGTACAAAATAGAGGTTTGCGCAGCAATAGCCTGCCCATACTTGCTGGCCAAATGGCATCTTAGTGCCGCATGCATGTCTTGTGCCTGGTCGGCTGAAGCCGTCTTGCCAGTACCAATCGCCCAGATGGGCTCGTAAGCAATTACCACCTTGGAAAACTCTTCTGGAGAAAGGTGAAATAAACTCGCGGTCAGCTGATTCTTTACGGTTTCCTCGTGGGTTCCAGCCTCCCGAATCGCCAGAGATTCTCCGCAGCAGAAGATAGGTGTCAGTCCATGTGCCAAAGCCTGATTGACTTTGGACGCAAGCAGTGAATTGCTTTCCTGAAAATACTCCCTTCTTTCAGAGTGTCCTAAGATGACGAAAGACACCCCAAAGGAGGCCAGGATCTTGGCGGACACCTCCCCAGTGAAGGCTCCCCCCTCTTTGTCAGAACAGTTTTGTGCTCCCACAAAAATTCCAGCTGTGTCGCCTACCAATCTCTGGACCGGATACAGGTGTGGGAAGGGAGGATTCAGGACTACCACTACATCCTTGATGGCCTCGTCTTTGTACATATTGACAAGCTCACTTGTGAGCTGCTGTCCCTCCTCAAAGCTGAGGTTCATCTTCCAGTTGCCGGCTACTATTTTCTTTCTCATGTGTAGAATCTATTTATTTAGGTTTGAAAAAACTTGAGCTAAAGGTAATTTGCTTCAAAATTACCAAAAATGTCCAGTTGGGGAAGAAATAACGGAGAGCAGTCACCAAAAAAGAATTGGAGTCTGGAAGAAGCAAGGGGCAAATTGGAAACCTATTGCTCCTACCAGGAACGCTGTGCCTGGGAATTGCGGCGAAAACTTTTCGAAAAAGGGATTCAAGGTCCCGCTACAGAAACCATTCTTGCTGAATTGGCTGCAAGTGGATTTGTAGATGAGGAGCGCTTTGCGAGATCCTATGCCCGAGGGAAATTTCGGATTAAAAGATGGGGGAAAGGGAGAATTAGTCGGGAGTTAAAACTTCGGGAAATCAGTTCTACTCTCATTCAACTGGGCTTATCAGAAATTGATGGGGAGGAGTATTTCGCTACCATCGAGCGGGAGGCAGAAAAAAAGTGGGAAAAAACCAAAGAAAAAGACGCTTACAAAAAAAAATACCTGGTCACGCAGTACCTCATGAGTAAAGGCTTTGAACAAGACCTCATTCAAGAGGCCTTGTCCGCCTTAATTTCTCAAGGTATGGAGTAAGCTTACCAGCTTCCTCCAGCACCGCCCCCACCAAAGGAGCCGCCGCCGAAGCCACCAAAGGAACCACCCCCTGAAGAAGAACCTCCAAAAGAGCCGCCGCTTCCTCTACCACCACCGCCTAGCGCATTTGCCAAAAGGAGGGTCGTCCAAAAATTAATTCCTCCACCTTTACCACCCATGTGGTTGTTGTTGTCCTTCCGGTTTTTGATGATCGGCAGAACCACAAAAATAAAAATAAAGAAGAGGAGGAATAAAATACCCAGAATAGGATTGTCTTCCCCATCCGACATCACCTCATCAGCTTTGTACTCGCCAGAGGCCAGCTTAAAGATCATGGTAGTGGCCTCATCCAAACCTAGGTAGTAGGCCTCCGTCTTAAAATTGGGAAGAATCAAGTTGTTGACGATACGCTTGGCCAAGGCATCGGGTATAGCTCCTTCCATCCCTCTTCCTGTAGCAATAAAGACCTTACGGTCATTCATCGCTGCCAAAATGAGGATGCCATTGTCCTTGCCTTTGCCTCCAATACCCCATTGCTCTCCCAATTGGAAGGCATAATCAGAAATCTCGTAGACACCTACTGATCCTAGAAGAACGATAGACACCTGTGTAGAGGTGCTGTCTGAATAGGCAAGTAACTTCTGCTCCAGCTTACCAAGCTCCTCGGCACTCAAGGTGCCCGTAAAATCATTGACTAGACGAGGGGGATTAGGGGCTGTAGGAAAGTCCTGTGCAAATGCAAGGCCTTGAAGAAGAAATAAAGCGAGAACTACTACTAGCTTAGTTGCCGAAAGATACCTCATTGGATAGTTCGTTTTGGTCATCTTGGTGATCGTATGGAAAATGGGTTTTCAACTGATCCCCAGCATGGTGAATGCCTTCAATAAGTCCTTCTGTAAACTTTCCCTGTCGAAAAAGATTTTCCATCAGGTCTTTGGTACTTTCCCAGAAGTTTGCAGGCACCACTGAATTGATGCCTGCATCTCCTAGAATTGCAAATTTGTGATCTTCTACGGCTAAGTATACCAAAACACCATTTCTGTCTTTGGTTTGGTACATTTTGAGCGTCTCAAAAACTTTAGCGGCACGATCCAGTACAGAACCCTTGCAGGTGCTTTCAATGTGCACTTGAATCTCTCCAGAGGTTTGAGTTTCTGCAGCTTTAATTGCGGCAACGATTTCTGCCTTCTGCTCTGGAGAAAATAGTTTGGATGCCATAAGATTAGAATTGAACTGTTGGAGCTTTGTCAGCACCAGCAACTGCTTCAAAATATCCTTTCGCTACGAAGCCATACCAACCCGCAAAGAGATTGTTGGGGAACACTCTCAAAGTAGAATTGTAGCCCTTCACGGATTCGTTAAAATTTCTTCGCGCTACAGCGATTCTATTTTCTGTTCCTTCCAATTGGGCCTGTAACTCCAAGAAGTTTTGGTTGGCCTTCAGGTCAGGATATTTTTCAACAGTCACTAACAAGCGGCTCAAAGCTCCTGAAAGTTGATCCTGGGCCTGCTGAAATTCGGCAAGTTTTTCTGGAGTCAAGTTAGTTGGGTCGATCTGTACAGAAGTAGCCTTAGAACGAGCTTCCACTACACCAGTAAGGGTTTCCTGCTCAAATTCCGCATACCCTTTCACCGTGCTGACCAAGTTAGGGATCAGATCAATTCTTCTTTGGTATTGCGTTTGAACCTCAGCCCATTCGCCATTGATACCTTCTTCTAATTGTACAAATTGGTTGTAAGTTCCTACTGCCTTGGAATAGATTAAAATGCCTAGCACGATAAGGATGCCTACGGGAATTAAGATTTTTTTCATGTTGTTTATTGGTTAAATCGAGGAGTTACACGGAATTTTTACTAGTTCGTTGTGTTAATGAACAAAGTTATCCAAATTTTCTTTGCCTACATAAAAATCAAATCTGCTTTTTCAATTGCAGCCGGACCTGAAAGTCGATGTATTGGGTAGCATCTAGGGAGGAGTAGCGCCTCAAATCAAGCACCACAACTCTGCCCGGCTCGGAACGGAGTAATTTCACCAGCTGTTCCATCTCCCAAATCAGGACAGGAACCGAATCGATGCGTAAGATTTCGTCAAAGGGGAGTACCCCTGCCAGATGAGCTGGGGAGCCTTCACGCACATCACCTATATACCAGCGCTTCTCTTTGGTTCGCCTTTTTTTGACTACCAATCCACTCATATCAAACTCAAAGGGATTGTAAAAAGTTGCTCCAGGTCGCACATAAAATCCATTCCTAGGGTAGTCTAGGATGAGTTTGGTTTTTCCCAACACCTCAGCTCCCAGGCTCCCTTGCCTTCCACTAGCCTGAATGAGTGCACTGAATGTGCTGGGCTCGGGATAGGAGGTAATTACCTGCTGGAAGAACAAGCCCCGCATCGAGAGGCGTTCTACTCTACCCAATTGACCGTAAAGCACCCCACCAAGAGATTGTCCGAGCTGCGTTTCAATGCGTTGCTCGGGAAGTTTAATCTCAGCGGTCGTTTCTTGGTTGAGCAAAAGCCCATGATTTGCACCAGTATCCACCAGCACCTTCGCCTTCAGTGTAGCTCCATTCATCTGTTGGACCTTCACGTTGATGTAGGCCTTACCTTCTTCCACTTGCAGCGGTAGTCTTCGGTAAAATGGGGGCTTCCAAGCCAGGCCCTGCGGCTGATAAAAGGTGACGATGGCTTGATCGTAATCGATCTTTACCGCATTGTACTTGAAAAATTCGTAGCCCAAAATCCCGTAGACCGGTAGGCCTAGCACTGCTTCAAGCTCCAAAAAATCTTCTTCCAACACCAACAAACTCTGTAACCTGCCTTCTACTCCTCCCAAATCTAGGGTATTGGTAGGGGAGACACGAGCCCATACCGTCGTAAAGCCATCCGCTCCCACCATGCCCACTCGTCGCGAATAGGTCAATCCCAAGGAATCCCCCATGGATTTACTGAAAAGGAGGTTGGCCTTTACCCCCGTGTCCAACAAAAAGTAAAGCGGAGGGCTGCCATTAATCGATACGGGTAGGAGTATCAAACTATTGGAAGCTAAAAAAGGTACTTTCACCTTTTTTTGGTCCCCCGCAATAAAAAATCCAGGCACCTGCGCTTGCAGAGTCTGCCCAACCAGTAAAAGCACAAACAAAAACAGGGATCTCAGCTTCATCTCCTTCACAAGTCTATTCATTTAAAGTACGGAATTTTTACCCCTCAATTCAAACAAAATCCGAGAATACTGAGCGTGCCTATCCCTACTGCCACTACGCTAGGCAGGGAAGAACTCTCTTCTTTCCTTGTCAAAACCTCAAGAAAAGTAGATATTTATCCCTCAACCCTTTGGAGATGGCCGATACCGCACTAATTGAAAAAGCAAAAAAGATTTTTGAACACTTCCTCCTTCGGCAAGGCAGCAGAAAGACGCCAGAGCGGTATTCCGTTTTAGATGAGTTGTACCTCCTCCCCGAAGATGAGCATATCGATGTGGAAGGGCTGTTTTTAAAAATGAGAAACAAGGGCTATACCATCAGCCGTGCCACCATTTACAATACCTTGGATTTGTTAGTTGAAAGCGGACTCGCCGTAAAACATCAATTTAAAGATAAGGTAGCCCTCTACGAACAAGCACTCGCCTACACGCATCACGATCACCATGTGTGCAAGCAATGCCGAAAAATCAGAGAATTTTCAGATCCTCGGCTAACTGATATCAAAGAGGCGATGAGCAAGGAGTTTGGATCCACCATTACCAGTCACTCCTTGGTGCTGTATGGGGACTGCCAAATCAAGAATTGCGAGCACCTCTCGGCGGCTAACCCACTTTAAAAAACTTGCGGTAAATTGGCTTTCGGTACCAAAATTGAAGCCATAAAATGGGGTAGAGCAATGGAGTCATCCAAGCAGATGCTCCTTCAAATTCAATTTCATCACTAATTATGCTTCCCGAAGGCTGCGCCAAGATTCGGTGGCAATGCCTCCACTTGCCCAGGAAAAAAGGCAAGACGATGCCCTCATCCACAAAACGGAATTCGGTCGCATCGCAGTGATCTTCTGTGATTCTGCTGGTCCATTTTTGCTTGAAAAAAATAAAGTTCAACTCTAAGTCTACAATATCCCCTGTGGTACAACCATCAAAACGGATCACCTTCACGGGCGGAAAGGGAGGGGCCAGCTTTGCAAATAAGGATTCCGTAAATCCTTCCTTTACTTGAAGGTGAGACTTGCCAACGGCAGTTTGAAGGTGAAGATTCATCAGAAGCTAAGTACAAATAGAAGAAATAAGATAAGCCAAACTGCATCCATAAACTGCCAATAAATGGTAAATAGGCGAATCCTTAATTTTTCGTACGGATTGGTTGCCCACACAAGCCTTCGTACTACATCCTGTTGCGTTTTTCGAACTTCAACTAATAAGATGGCCGCAAAAGTCATCGCCCCAAGTAGGTGGAACACATGGATCCCCGAAAGTACATACAAAAAAGAGCCGCTGGGAATTCCCGTAAAATTAATCCCCCTGTCCGTGAGCTCCTTCCAGCCCAAAATTTGAAAGGCTATAAATAAAAGCCCTAAAATAAAGGTGGATTTCAACGAACGATACAGCTTGTCAATGTTTTCTTCCTGGTAATGTAGCCGCATTTTCACCGCCGTATATCCAGAAAGTACGAGGAGAAAAGTAGATACCAAAAAGGCAAATGGCACCTGCTCATTTAATCCTTGGAGGTAATCTCGCCCAGAAAAAAAGAAGGATAGGGCCAAAAACAGGAAAATAATCCCGCTTCCTAGCATCGCCAGGTACAGCAACGTCTCGTAGGGATGTTGCTTCTCTATCTTTTGGAACCAAGTTTTCGAAGGAGGGGTTTGTCTCATCGAGTGAAAAACATTTTGTGCGTGGCTTAGTTCAAAAAATGTCAATTTCAATTGTATTCCAAAGGAATCCCTCAAAAAAAACTAGCTTTACAGCCTTCAATCTTCTAAACCAGCCCTTTGTGGATAGACCTTCTTTTCTCTCCATTTACCAGTCGGACCCCATTTTTCAAACTTTAGCCCACCAATTAAGTGCGGGGGCTCCTTTCCAGCTGCAGGTAAAAGGTCTTTCGGGTAGCTTAGACATGGTTCTATTGGCAGCCTACTTTGAGCAGCAGGGTGGCTTTCATTTGATAATTGCCCAAGACAAAGAGGAGGCAGCCTATTTAAATTCGGATCTCCAAAATTTATTGGGAACCCTAGATCAACGAATTTTTCCAAGTAGCTACAAGCGCCCCTACCAATACGAAGAGGTAGACAATGCAAACGTACTGCAACGGGCAGAGCTCCTGAATCAGCTCCTAGAATCCAAGGGTAGCTCCCGAATTGTGATCACCTATCCCGAGGCGCTCTACGAAAAGGTCATCAACAAACGTTCTCTCGTAGAAAATACCTTTACCGCACGGGTTGGAGAGGCTGTTGACATGGAGTTTGTCACTGAAATTCTTTCCACCTACGACTTTGAGCGAACTGATTTTGTTTATGAACCCGGGCAATTTGCCATCCGTGGTGGAATCTTAGATGTGTTTTCTTTTAGCAATGAATTTCCCTACCGCCTGGAATTAGTGGGGAAAGAAATCGAAAGCATCCGCACTTTCGATCCAGAAACACAACTTTCGCTACAGCCAGTCTCTTTTATTTCACTAATTCCAAATGTTCAAACCCGCCTTCTTCAAGAGGTAAGGCAGTCTTTCCTCAGTTTTTTGCCAGAGAACGCCCTACTCTGGATCAAGGACTACCAGCTCACCCTTGATGTGATGGACGAATGCTACTTAAAAGCTGCACAAGCTTTTGGTCTGATGGCTGGTTCAACTAAGAAGGGAGCCCTTGTGCTCCAGCCCGAACAGTTGTTTGAGCAAGGCGCACAATTTGTGGAGGCCGCAAAAAAGTTTTCGGTGGTAGAATTTGGCAGGCAATTTTACCTTAAATCTGCCAAGAAAATCAGTTGGGAGAGCCAGCCACAACCCTCCTTCAACAAAAATTTTGACCTGCTCGTTGCCAACTTGGGAGACAATGAAAAGACAGGCTATCTCAACCTAATCGTTGCAGAGAACGAGAAGCAGATCGACCGCCTCCAGGGAATTTTTCATGAATTGGACCCTACCCTACAGGTGCAAAGCCTGTTGCTAAGTCTCCGGGAGGGCTTTGTCGACAAGCAGGCCAAATTAGTATGCTACACCGACCACCAACTGTTTGAGCGTTTTCACCGCTACAAATCCAAGAGTAAATCCACTGCCTCCAAGGCCCTCACCCTCAAAGAGATCAAAGCGCTGCATCCCGGTGACTATGTGGTCCATGTGGACTATGGAGTGGGACGGTTTGCAGGCCTTGAAAAAGTCGATGTCAGTGGCAACATGCAAGAAGCGGTTCGATTGATCTTTCGAGACGATGACCTGCTCTATGTCAATATCCACTCGCTACACAAGATTTCGAAATTTTCAGGCCAGGAAGGACAAGCACCTTCCATGTCTAAGTTGGGCTCTCCAGACTGGGAAAATAAAAAAGCCCGCGTCAAAAAACAGGTCAAAGACATCGCAAAGGACTTGATTACCCTCTATGCCAAACGCAGGTCTGCCCCAGGGGTTGCCTTTTCTAGAGATTCTGTATTACAGGTGGAGCTCGAATCCTCTTTTCTATACGAGGACACCCCTGATCAAGCTTCTGCCACCGCAGATGTGAAGGCAGATATGGAAAAATCCTACCCCATGGATCGCCTGGTTTGCGGGGATGTGGGTTTTGGCAAAACAGAGGTAGCCATCCGTGCGGCATTCAAAGCAGTCAACGATAGAAAGCAGGTTGCGATACTGGTGCCCACCACAATCTTGGCTATGCAGCATTTCCATACCTTGCAGGAGCGCCTTGAGAATTTTCCTGTCAAGGTGGACTACCTAAACCGATTCCGATCTGCCAAAGACATCAAAGCCATCAAGGAGCAGGTAACCTCTGGGGAGATTGACATCCTGATCGGCACGCACAAAATTGTCAGCAAGGACATCGAATTCAGGGACTTGGGACTACTCATCATCGATGAGGAACAGAAGTTTGGGGTCAAAGTGAAGGATCAACTCAAAAACCTACGGGTCAATGTAGATGTGCTCACGCTGACTGCCACTCCAATTCCGCGTACCCTCCATTTTTCCTTGATGGGTGCACGTGACCTCTCTGTCATTGCCACTGCCCCGCCTAACAGGCAGCCGGTGACAACAGAGGTACAAACATTTGAGGAGGAAATCATCCGTGATGCAGTCTCCTACGAACTTCGACGAGGAGGACAGGTGTTTTTTGTGCACAACCGGGTAGGTGAAATCGACAGTATTGCCAACCTAATTTTGAAATTGGTTCCAGATGCACGCGTCATCGGCGCCCATGGGCAGATGGATGGGGATAAGTTGGAAAAGGTAATGGTGGACTTCATCAACCATAAGTACGATGTCTTGGTATCCACCAACATCATCGAGTCGGGTCTAGATATTCCAAATGCGAACACGATTCTGATCAACCGGGCACACATGTTTGGACTTTCGGACTTACATCAGATGCGTGGACGGGTAGGACGGAGCAATAAAAAAGCATTTTGCTACTTGCTCACCAGTCCACTTTCTGGGTTGACAGCAGAAGCGAGAAAAAGATTGCAAACGCTAGAGGAATTTTCTGACCTGGGAGATGGCTTCAAAGTGGCCATGAAAGATTTGGATATTCGCGGTGCAGGCAACCTCTTGGGTGCCGAACAAAGCGGGTTTATCACCGACTTAGGCTTTGAGATGTACCATAAAATTCTAGATGAGGCCGTACAGGAGTTGAAAGAAAATGAGTTTGCCGCCTTGTTTGAGGAAGACCTCAAGGAAAAAGTAGCCGTACTCGTCCAGGATTGCACCATTGAAACCGACCTAGAACTTCTCATTCCAGAGCGGTATGTCAGCAATATAAGCGAACGGCTAGGGCTCTATTCCAAGTTGGATGCGCTCGAAAATGAAGACGGGCTGGATAAATTTGGTCAGATGCTACAGGATCGATTTGGTCCCCCTCCTCAGGCCGTTCAAGACCTGATGGAAACTGTACGTTTGCGTTGGCAGGCCGAGGAACTGGGGATAGAAAAGTTAGTGCTCAAGGCTTCTCAGATGAAATGCTACCTCCTTCCGTCAAGCAAAGAATCCTTCTATAATTCTTCCATTTTTGGGAATATTATGAAATTTGCACAAATCCATCCCAAGTCTTGTAAAATAAAAGAACACAAAAATCGTTTGATTCTCAGCGTTGATCAGGTGCTAAGTATACAAAAGGCACAACATTTGCTCAAAGAAATGAAAATTTCCTAAGCCTTTTCCTTTTGTACACTTCAAAAGGGAGAGGCCATATACAGTTTAATTAACATGTGGAAAATGAATTAAATAAATTGCGTTAGAAAGCTACCTTAATTAAAATAGTACTTTTACATGCGTTTACTACTCGCTGAATTGATTTTCTTCGTGTAAACAGGACTTAAATAAACAACAAATTTAAAACGGCTTTGGTGCTATTACCTAAGTCCTTGTATATTAGCAACAGAAATAGACCAAACACTTACAACCTATGCGTCTACCAAACAACTGTAGGAGCTGGGCCTTAGCCCTACTACTCGTATCAATTACTATTTTATCTTCTTGCCAGAAAAATAATTCTTTCGGCAGAAGAAGTGCAGGTGACCCTGGCAAAAAAAGCCCGACCACTGGTGCAGACTTTTCCTTCGATGTGGAAGATTCCACCCAATTTTTTGTGTCTAGAGATGCAGAACAGCTTCCTGGACCCAACTTAAAATTGATTCAAGGCGGAAGAGCTACCCTTGGCTCCCAAGAAGAAGATGTGATGGCTTTCCGAGACAACCTCGAAAGAACGGTCTCCATTTCCACCTTTTGGATGGACGAAACCGAGATGACCAACAACGATTACAAGGAATTTTTATTCGACATGAAAAAGCGAATCAGCAAAGATTCCTTGGATAAATTAGAGCCTTCCGAAAAAGTATGGCGAGGTGCCATGTCCTTTAATGACGTCTACGAGTCCTACTACTTCAGGTTCCCAGGCTTCAATTTTTACCCAGTAGCAGGGGTATCCTGGAGCCAAGCAGATGCTTACGCAAAGTGGAGAACCGAGTATGCACAAAAGGTGGTTATTAATGATAGAAAAATGGACACGACGCTTACCCGATCCCAATTGATCGAGCTTGGGGTAGTGATTGCTGAATTTAGACTTCCTAACGAGGCAGAATGGGAATATGCTGCCAAGGCCATGATTGGTACCCAATACCTAGACGAAAACCAAGAGTATGGACGTATTTATCCTTGGGATGGAAGAGGCGTGAGAAATCCCTACGACAGTAGAGGTAAAAATGGCGCAAAGCAAGGTGATTTCTTAGCCAACTTTAAGCGGGGTAGAGGTGACTATGCGGGTATCGCAGGTGACCAAACCAACGATGGTGAAATCATCCCTTCCAATGTGTATGACATGGCTCCTAATGATTTTGGCTTATACAACATGGCCGGAAATATGAACGAGTGGGTATATGATGTCTACCGCCCACTTTCCTTCCAAGATGCTGATGACCTCAACCCACTACGTAAAGATGGCGTGTATGACGATAGATCTGAATATGGAACTTCCTTACTCAATGACTCCATCCGTGTATTCAAAGGTGGTTCATGGAAAGATGTCACCTACTGGCTAGCCCCAGGAGCACGCCGATTCATGCACCAAGATTCTTCCACCAACCACATTGGCTTCCGATGTGCAATGGTATCTCTAGGAGCGAAAGGAAAGTAATCCTACTCACACCCTAATCTTACAAAGGCCCAACTTGATGTTGGGCCTTTTTTTTGCCATTCCTAATTTCTCTGTTTTTAGAAAAGCATTATTCTAGTACATTGCTTTTGTTAACACACCCCCTTTACCCATGAAAATAGCCTCCCTTCCTTCCTTCATTCTGGGCTTTGTGCTACTTGTCAGTTCGGCTGTATCTGCACAAACTTCCTATCAAACTCCTCCAGCATCCATTGCTAACCTAGTCAATGCGCCTTCCACCCCGGCAGTCACATTCTCCAAGGACGGTTCATTTATGCTACTCCTGGAGCGAACAGAATCTCCCTCCATCGAAGACTTGGCACAGCCTGAACTTCGTATTGCCGGCCTACGGATCAACCCCAGTACAACTGGCCCCAGTCGCGCAGGAGGATACACCAACTTGAAAATCAAAAAAACAGCTACGGGAGAAGAAATACAGGTAACTGGACTTCCTTCCCCAGCGAAAATGTCTGGCTTTACCTTCTCCCTAGACGAGCGCTACCTGGCCTTCACCCAAACTGAAGCCAAAGGCATCAGCCTCTGGGTAGTCGACCTCAGCACCAACACTGCCAAAGCGCTCACTGGACCTATTCTTAACCAAGTGCTGGGTAATTCCATGGCCTGGCTGGTAGACAATAGCCTCCTTATCAAAGCCGTCAACCCCGCCCGAGGAAAAGTTCCTTCCGCACCAGTGGCCCCTGCAGGACCCACCATCCAAGAAACCTCCGGCAAAGCTGCGCCTAGCCGCACCTACCAGGATTTGCTAACCAATCCCCACGATGAGGCCTTGTTTGCCTATTTTATGGATTCCCAATTGATGCGCATCACGCTTGATGGCAGCAGTACGGCTGTAGGAAAACCCGCCATGATCAAATCCATGCTCCTCAGCCCAGATAAAAATTACCTCTTAGTAGAGTCCATTCAAAAACCATTCTCCTACCTCGTGCCTGCGGACCGATTCCCCTACACGGTAGAAGTTTGGAGCAGCCAGGGCGCAACCTTGAAAACACTGGCTCAACTTCCGCTAGATGAGGTGAGGCCCACCGGATTTGATGCCACCGTCAGCGGAATTCGAAATGTGAACTGGCGAGCAGATGTCCCTGCCACCCTGTATTGGGCCGAAGCACAAGACAAAGGAGACCCAAAAATTAAAGTGGCCGAGCGCGACATCGTGTTTACCTTAATAGCACCCTTTACAGGCGAAAAACAAAAACTAGTGGGAACCACCCTACGATTTGGAGGCATCAGCTGGTCGGATGATTCGTTTGCACTTCTTAGCGAGCGTTGGTCGGCAAGCCGCACCGAAAAAGTATCCGTGTTCCAGCCCGGAGCTCCAAGTCAAACTCCTCGAACGATCATTGAGCGCTCCTCTGACGACCTATACAATGATCCAGGCAGCCCAGTTTTAATCGACAATGCCTACGGAAGAAAAGTACTTCAAAGAAATGGAAACTTGGTTTTTATGACCTCCGAAGGGGGTAGCCCAGAGGGAAGCATGCCATTTTTATCCACCTTCAATACCAGCACCAAGGAGCAAAAAATCTTGTGGCGGTCCCAAGCTCCCTTTTACGAACGAGTAACAAAAGTACTCGATAAGGAAGGCTCCCAATTGATTACCCTGAAGGAGAGCACCGACATGAGTCCCAACTATTGGTTGGTGAACACCAAAAAACGCGTGGCTCCGAAGCAGCTGACCACTTTTGCAGACCCTTATCCTACGCTCAAAGGAATTAAAAAGCAGTTGATCACCTACCCTCGGAAAGATGGCCTCAACCTCTCCGCCGTCTTGTACACCCCCGAAGGATATGATCCTAGCCGTGATGGACGACTTCCTGTGCTCATGTGGGCCTATCCAAGAGAGTACAAGTCCGCAGCCGATGCAGCACAGGTGAGGGGCTCCAAGTACACCTTTACCCGCCTCAGCTGGGGCTCTCCACTCTATTGGGTGACCCGTGGCTATGCGATCATGGACCAAACCGAAATGCCTATCGTAGGGGAGGGAGAACTGGAACCCAACGATTTCTTTATTGAGCAACTTGTAGCCAATGCAGAAGCAGCCATCAACAAGGTGGTAGAAATGGGTGTTGGAGATAGAAGCCGCATTGCAGTAGGAGGACATTCCTATGGCGCCTTTATGACCGCCAACTTGCTTTCCCATACCCAGCTCTTTGCCGCAGGCATCGCTAGAAGTGGCGCTTACAACCGCACCCTGACTCCCTTTGGATTCCAGTACGAGCAGCGAAGCTATTGGGAGGCACCTGAAGTATATTTCAACATGTCTCCCTTCTCTTTTGCAGATCAGGTCAAGACTCCAATACTCCTCATTCATGGGGAGGCAGACAACAATTCAGGGACTTTCCCCATCCAATCCGAGCGCTACTACAATGCCCTCAAAGGACATGGGGCTACCACTAGACTGGTCTTGCTTCCGCACGAAAGCCATGGCTATGCTGCCAAAGAATCCATCCTCCACACCCTGTGGGAAATGGACAGCTGGCTAGAAAAATATGTGAAAAACAGGAAGTAAGGAGGTTAGGATTGGAGATGGAAGTTGCGGTCAAATTTGTCAACCGCTAACGGTCAACAGTCCACAGCACATCTAACCTATAAATCTAAAAAGCCCTTTTTCGAAATGAAAAAGGGCTTTTTTAGTTCAGGAGTTATAGTAGGAGAGCAGCACTAAAGAAGCCATTCGACGCGCCGAATGGCTTTTTCTAAATTTATCAGTGAGTTAGGTTGGTTGCATCAATTATTATATTTGTACATGAAATTTACGATATACCAAGTAGATGCATTTGCTGAAAAAGTCTTTGAAGGCAATCCAGCTGCAGTTTGTCCATTAAATGAATGGATTGAGGATGAGTTGTTACTGAAGATTGCTGCGGAAAATAATTTATCTGATACTGCATTTTATGTTGTAAAAGATGAACATATTGAAATACGCTGGTTTACGCCAAACACAGAAGTTAATTTATGTGGACATGCTACACTTGCAACCGCATATGTCTTGGTGAATCAGGAAAATTTCAAAGGTGACATTATTCCTTTTTATTCTGTTAAAAGTGGAAATCTGCCAGTTTTCGTAAATGAAGATACATTTACGTTAGATTTTCCTATCGATGTGGTTGAGGAAATTACATTATCTGATGAATTGATAAATACAACAAACATAAAACCAAATTTAGCTTTCAAAGGTAAAAGTGATTTTATGTTAGTATTTGATAATCAGACTGATATTGAAAATTTAAAACCAAAACTTTCACTAATCGAAAAGTTGGATGCAAGAGGTTTAATTGTAACTGCAAAAGGGAAAGATTGTGATTTTGTTTCGAGATTTTTTGCACCTCAATGCGGAATAAATGAAGACCCTGTAACAGGCTCTGCCCATACGACATTGACAAATTATTGGGCAAATACGCTAAATAAGGATGAACTAATTGCTGAGCAAGTTTCATCAAGAAAAGGTACCTTAAAATGTAAAAAGGTTGGCGAAAGGATTGAGATAACAGGGAAAGCAGTCCTCTTCATGAAAGGCGAGATTTACATTTAACCCAAGCTTTTTGAGTCTTAATTTGCTGATTGTCAACTACTCAATTTTCGTGATTTAGTTACCTATTTTCTCAAAAAGGCAGGCTGTGGACTGTTGACCGTCGTCCGTTGACAATTTTCAAAAAGCCTACAAATCCGCACCCCACATAAAGATTAAAAATAAGATTCCAAGGGCGATTCGGTACCAACCAAAGGCCGTGAATCCATGGGTAGAAACGTAAGTCAAAAACAGTTTAACTGCTCCCCAAGCCGAAGCAAAAGCCACTACAAACCCAACTCCCAACAAGACCAACTGCTCGTTACTGAACGCAAGATCCGATTTGAGTAGGTCGTAGCCCCCAGCGGCAAGCATCGTAGGTACGGCGAGCAAAAACGAAAATTCCGTGGCCTGCTTTCGATTCAAGCCATTGAATACCCCTCCAATAATCGTCGCTGCTGCGCGGGAAGTGCCCGGCACCATGGACAAGCACTGGCAGAGGCCAATAAAAAAGGCGTTTTTGTAGGAAAGGTCTTCCACCTCCACCACGGTAGTTTCTTGCTTAAGTACTTTCTTATCAATAAGAATCAGGATGACACCCCCCAGGATTAGTGAAACCGATACCACCACGGGATTAAAGAGGTAGGCCTTGATGTAATCATAAGCAAGTAGGCCCACCAGCGCGGTAGGCAAAAAGGCAGTGATCAACTTGAAGTAAATAGTCAGGCTCCGGAAAAAGCGCTTGATGTACATCAAGGCAATAGCCAGAATAGCACCCAGCTGAATAAATACCTCAAAGGTTTTTACAAATTCATCCTCGTGAATGCCCATCGCCGTGGAGGCCAAAATCATATGGCCTGTGGAGGAAATGGGAAGGAATTCGGTAAGTCCTTCGACTATGGCAATGAGTATACTTTGAAATAAAGTCATGAAGGCAGGGTTTGACCCTACAAAACTAACAAACACCCGCGAACCCCAAGCGGATTTTCTGCGTCTTCAACCCAAGAAGCCTTTTCACTTGGGTTTCTACAAATAATTTGTTTGATTCATCTTTCAAAGACAACTTATGAAACGACTACTTTTTTCCTTCTTCCTGATCGGCAGCGTACTGCAAGCCTCAGCCCAAGACCTCAAGGAAGTCTCCTTGACAAGTCAAATTAAAGAAGTGACCCTTTTCTTGTCCGGAGCACAAGTATTTGAAACAGCAACTGGCTCCATCCCTGCCGGGGAATCGGTACTTCTGGTCAAAGGGCTTTCGCCCTACTTGGATGAAAAAAGCATTCAACTCAAGGGGCAGGGCAACTTTACCATCCAAGCAGTGAACAAGCGGATGGATTTTCTCAGTGAAAAAGAAGTGGGTGAAAAAGTAGCCGCCCTCGAAGCCCAGATTGAAGGCATTCAAAAATCCCAAACCCTAGCACAAAACCGACTGCAAATTCTGGCCAACAAGGCGAGTTTGCTTTCCGCTAATAAGAATCTGGGTAGCTCCCAGTCAGGTCCTACCATGGCCGCATTGCGGGCTGCTTTGGATTTTTTCGATGCTGAACTAACCAAAATCACCAGCGAAGAGCTTCAGGTCAAATCCAAAATCAGCGAGGGAGACAAGGAACTTGAGCGCCTCCAAAACCAAATCAGCGCGATGCGCGAAAGTCAAAACAAGTCCACCGCCGAGATCCGCATCAGGGTCAAAGCAGCTGTGGCTGGGCAAGGGACCTTTCAAATCAACTACCTGGTCGCCAATGCGGGTTGGTATCCCAAATACGATGTGCGTGTCAAATCCATTACGGATGCCCTTCAGTTGCAGTACAAAGCAGAAGTATTCCAGAATACCGGCGTGGATTGGAAAAACGTGAAACTTCGCTTTTCCAATGCCAACCCCAACCAGAATGGACAGGCCCCAATCCTAGACAAGTGGGAACTCAACTATGCCCGCTATACTACTGTCAATAAGTTTGCACTACCACAGACCCCTGGCAGCATTGGTGGGGTGGTCCTGGATGAGCGAGGGCAAGTTCTTCCTGGGGCAACCGTCTTGGTCAAAGGCACCACAATTGGAACAACCACGGATATGGAAGGCAGATATTCACTTACCTTGCCCACCACCGCACAAACCTTGGTTTTCTCATTTATAGGCATGCGCATGGAGGACCTGCCTATCCAAGGCAGGTCCAACTTGAATGTGACCCTACTGGAGGATACCCAAGCGCTTTCTGAGGTAGTGGTAACAGGATATGGCAGGCAATCGGAAAAAAGAACATTGGCAGTAGAGCCGATGAACAGCTCCATGGATGCCGCCCCCTTAATGACTTCCTTCGTCGAAAATCAAACCACCGTAGAAATTCAAGTGGCCGAGCCCTACTCCATCAAAACCAATGGGGAGCGAACACTCGTTGACCTGAAAACCTACGAGATCCCAGCAGTCTACCGCTATACCGCCATCCCAAAGCTGGATAAGGACGCCTTCCTCTTGGCCGAAATCTCCGATTGGAGCCAGTACAACCTCCTAGAGGGGGAGAGCAACCTGTATTTCGAAGAGGGTTTCGTGGGAAGATCTATCCTTAACCCAGCTGCACTCCAAGATACCCTTCAGATCTCCATGGGTCGAGACCGATCCATCGTGATGCAGCGCGAGAAAGTGGACCAGTATTCCAAAAAACGCAGTGTCGGATCCAACATCACCGAAAGCCGTGGCTATGAGATCAGCCTCAAAAACAACAAATCCCAAGCAGTGACCCTGCAGCTCAAGGACCAAATTCCAGTCTCGGTCAATTCCAACATTACCGTGACCACGGGGGAACTCAGTGGCGGCACACTCGATCCCCTCACGGGCATCGTGACTTGGGAGATCACCTTGCCTCCTGGAGGACAACAAAAGCTTTCCCTACGCTACGAAGTAAAGTACCCCAAGTCAGAACGCATTATTTTAGATTAACTCGAACACCCATGAAAAATGTATTTGATCCAGCAGTTACCGCTGAATTGATCCATCGAATCGAACAGCTTCAGCCGACTAGCCCCGCATTGTGGGGGAAAATGTCGGTAGACCAAATGCTGGCTCATTGTAACGTGGCCTACGAGATGGCTTTTACGAATAAACATCCCAAAGCAAATCCCCTGATGCGTTTTCTATTGAAAGCCTTCGTCAAACCTGGAGTGGTGAATGAAGTCCCCTACAAAAGAAATCTCCCCACGGCTCCTGCCTTCCGAATTAAAAACGCAAAGAATTTTGCGGAAGAAAAGGGACGGCTTATTGCCTTTCTCGAGCAAACCCTTGCTACAGGGGCAGCCGGATTTGAAGGCAAGGAATCCCCCTCCTTTGGTCCCATGACCGCCAAGGAATGGAACAACCTCCTGTACAAGCACCTCGACCATCACCTGAATCAGTTTGGGGTTTAGGACATTCAAAAAAAGTGGGATGTGGCAATTAAATTCCTGGAAATCGGTCCTCAATTTGAGTCTTGGGCTCCTGCTATTTTCGTGCACAAGCAAGCCTAGTTCCTCGGAAATGCGTTCTCAAAATCTTCCTGAGGATAAGCAAGAGGCCATTTCTTCCACCGCCCAAAACCATCCTTGGGCAGGAACATATTTTGGTCAATTGCCCTTCAAAGAGGGAGATGGGATAGAAACTAGGCTTCGGCTCAGGGAAGACAGCACTTTTGTACTCCATACCGAGTACCATGGCCGCAACGATGCGCTGGAAGAGGAATTCACAGGAAAAGTGGTGTGGGAAAAGTTGGCAAGTGAAACAAGGCTAATCCTGGTAGGAAAGATCGGGGGTTATCCCAGCCAATACCTCATGCAAGACTCGCTCCTGATTCAGCTCGATTCCAAAGGGCAAAAAATAGTAGGGCCCTTGGCAGAACGCTACTGGCTCAAACGCATCAAGTAAAGCGAACCACCTTCCCATGTGCCTTGGAGGTCATCGGATAGGGGACCGCTTCTGTGATAGCTTTAAACAGCAACTCCACCAATTTTTGCTTCATAAAGCTGCGATTTAAAATCAAGCTCACCTCCCGCGTTGGAGATGCTCCGACAAATGGTCGGAGCCGAGATTTTTCCTCCTTGGATAGTTCCCAAGTAGCCAGCTCGGGCAAAAGGGTGAGCCCCTTGTAGCGGTTGACCATGTTGCGAAGGCCTTCCAAGGAGCCACTTTCGTAATGGAAGTTTTGATGGCCAGACAGGCTTTGGTCGCAAAAGTTGAGCACCTGATCCCGGAAACAATGTCCCTGCTGCAAAACCCAGAGTTCCTCCTTCTTGATCTGCTCCGGCACAATCTCCTGCTGGGCAAGTAGCTCGTGGCCCGTGGAAAAATAAGCGTAGAACTTCTCGTAAAATAGGGGCTTTTCTAGGATCCCCGGGATCTCCAATGGGGTCGCCACAATCCCCACATCCAGCTCGTCGTTTTTTAATTTTTTGAGGATTTCCTCAGTGACCAGCTCCTGCACCACCAATTTGACACCGGGATAGCTCTCCAGAAACTTGCGGATAAATAAGTGCAGCAGATAGGGCGCAAGCGTAGGTAAAATCCCCAGCTTGATCGTCCCTGAAATATCCCCCTTCAGTTGGGCGACCAACTCAAATATCCCCCTGCTATCCGTCACCACTTTCTTGGCCTGCTCAATCACCTTGGCGCCCGACTCCGTTGGTATGACTGGCATTTTACTCCGGTCAAACAAGACTACCCCCAGCTCCTTTTCCAATTTGCTCAGCTGTGCACTGAGCGTAGGTTGGGTGACAAAGCAGGCGGCAGCCGCCTGCCCAAAATGGCGGTGCTTGTCGACGGCGATCAAATATTCCAACTGTTGAATAGTCATTTCGATTGATTTTCTCTATCGAAAGCTCGGAAAAACTAGGGAGAACTAGGGCATCAACTGCTGAAAAAATACATAGCCACTCGAGGGGGGAATGACTCCTTTTATCACAATCCCCACAGAAATTGAGAAAAGAAAAAGATTTTCCACTACCTTAAAGTAGTTTTAGTTCGATGACACCCTAACCCATAATTTCCTATGTCTGCTTCTTTTTCACGTCGAAAATTCCTCGGCGCCAGCCTCTTGACCTCCGCAGGAATAAGCATCCTTCCTGGCCTCTCCTTTGCCTCAACTGCACCAACCCCTCTTTTTAAAGTTGCCCACGAGCGCGTACGACTAGGCTTCATTGGGGTAGGACGCCAAGCCATGGGCTTGCTCAACAATTTTATGCGCATCCCCGGCGTGGAAGTAGTCGCCGGAGCCGATGTGTATGCGATCAAGCGAGAGCGATTTGCACTTCGCGTTCAAAAAGGTCTAACGGACGCAAGTAAACCAGTGGTTGCTCCCAAACTCTACGAGGACTACCGAGAGCTCCTCCAAGATCCCAACGTGGATGCGGTGGTGATTGCTTCTCCAGACCATTGGCATGCGCTGATGGCCATTGATGCCTGCAAAGCCAAAAAAGACATTTACCTCGAAAAACCACTGACCTTCACCATTAAAGAAGGGCAACTCCTGGTGCAAGCCGTTCGCGAAAACGGAGTTGTCTTGGCCGTGGGTTCCATGCAGCGCGCCGCAGTAAACTTCCAAACTGCCGCCATGCACGTGCAGCGTGGACAACTGGGCAAAATCTCCCAGGTGCTCGTTCACGTAGGAGACAATCCCCATCCCAAGCCTTACGACTTGGCAGCACAAGCCATCCCTGAAGGCTTGAATTGGGAAAAATGGCTAGGACCAATTCCTTCCTTATCCTTCAATGACCTCCTCAACCCAGGAATTTCGCTCTCTCCAGAAAAAAATGAAACTGCTTGGGGAGCTTGGCGCTGGTTCAAGGAAACCGGTGGAGGCCTGATGACCGACTGGGGCGCACACATGATCGACATTGCCCAGTGGGGACTCAGCAAGGATAGAAATGGTCCAACCACCATCATCCCTGGATCGACTACGCAGCCACTAAGCTATCGCTATGCAGATGGGGTAGAAATGCAAATCACCAAATTTGACGAAGGCCGACAAGGCGTGAAGTTTATCGGAGAAAAAGGCTGGATCAAAGTTTCTCGAGGCAATTACGACAGCTCAATCCCAGAGCTACAGCTCGGTAAAGAACCCGAAAACTTTGGCTTCGGCGCACACCACATCGACTTTATCGACTGCATCCGAAAGCGCAAGGACCCCATCGTCCCAGTAGAAATCGGACACAGCACCTGCACGGCCTGCACGCTTGGCAACATTGCCCACGAGCTAGGCCGTACCATCACCTGGGATCCCCAAACACAACTATCCACTGACGCTGCAGTCAATGCAAAACTTCACTATGCCTATGAAAGGGGTTATTCCCTCAAGTAAAAGGTGAATTAAAATTTTCAGACACAAAACCTTGCAGATGATTCCCTAGTTTGACCAATACCTGCTTACTTTTGAGGCGTAATGCCCACAAGAATTCAGGGAATTCAACAGCAACTAACTCATACTAATCATGGAAAAACTAATTGTAGACTACACCGCCGTAGCGGTAAACACCGGAGGTAGAAAAGGCCACGTACGCACCGAAGATGGCATGCTTGACTTTGACGTGGCGATGCCAAAAGAAATCGGTGGCGAAGGAGGAAAAACCAATCCTGAGCAACTATTCGCAGCGGGCTATGCAGCTTGCTTTGGAGGTGCTTTGGCAGCGGTGGCAGGTACCACCAGCTTGAAAGACTCTGAAATCAAAGTGAAAGCGCACCTCGGTCATTATGGCCCTGGAAGCTTTGGCCTTGGCGTAGACATTGAAGTAAAAATCCCAATGGCAGCCTCTCTAGAAGAAGCGCAGAAATTGGTAGATGCAGCTCACCAGGTATGCCCTTACTCCAAGGCTACCCGTGGAAACATTGAAGTGACCGCAACAGCAGTAGCTTAAGCGTTCTGATACCACTTAAAAAAGGCAGGCCTGTGATGGGCCTGCCTTTTTTTTGCATTTCTCCAAAAGGGTGGATTCCCCCACTCGTCACTTTTCCCTAGCTCGGTGACCCTCCAATTGCCAAAAGCATGTAACTTTCCAGTTGAAACCCATTTTCTATATGAAAAAGATCTTCTTTTCCCTTTGCTTGGCTTGCTTGGTACTCGGTACCGCAGTTGCACAGCTGAAGACTCCAGAGCAATTTCTAGGTTACAAGCCTGGTGACCGCTTCACGCCACATCACCGCATGGTCGCCTACTTTGAATATGTCGCTGCGCAAAACCCCAACATCAAGCTAATCCAATACGGGGAAACCAACGAAAAGCGTCCGCTAATCCTTGCCATTCTTTCGAGCCCCGAAAACATGGCGCAACTCGAACAAATCCGCACGGACAACCTCAAGCGAACCGGACTAATCCAAGGAACCCCTAGCACCCAAGTTCCCATCAACTGGATGTCCTTCAACGTCCATGGTAACGAATCCGTAGGCATGGAAGCGGCGATTTCCACCTTTCACACCCTAGCCGATCCCAACAATGCAAAGGTGCAAGCCTGGTTGAAAAACCAAGTGATCATCCTCGATCCCGCCATCAATCCCGACGGAAGAGACCGCTATTCCAACTGGTACAACCAGAAAATGCATACCCAGCTACAGCCAGACCTCCAGTCCCTGGAACACAACGAGCCTTGGCCAGGTGGGCGTGCCAACCATTACCTGTTTGACCTAAACCGGGACTGGGCTTGGCAAGTTCAAGTAGAATCTCAGCAGCGCCTCAAGATGTACCAGCAATGGATGCCTCAGCTTCACCTGGACTTTCACGAGCAGGGCATCGACAATCCCTTCTACATGGCGCCCGCTGCAGAACCTTTGCACGAGCAGCTTACTTCCTTTCAACATGAGTTTCAAGAAATTTTTGGTCGAAACACTGCCAAATACTTCGACCAGATGGGTCGCTTCTACTTTACAAAGGAACGTTTTGACCTATTGTACCCTTCCTATGGCGATACCTATCCCATGTACAATGGCGCCATCGGCATGACCATTGAGCAAGGCGGAGGAGGTCGTGCAGGCATCGGTGGCTACAACGCCGTTGGCGATACCGTCACCTTAAGTAGTCGAATTGCCGGACATTACACCGCTGCGCTTTCCGCGGTGGAAATGACGAGCGCGCATTCGCCTCGATTGGTAAGCGAGTTTGAGCGCTACTTCAAGACCAACTCCACCGCTCCAAAAAGCACCTACAAAAGCTTTGTGATCAAGGGCGAAAGCAACCCTGCCCAAGTCGCCAAATTGCTTGAGCTTTTGGATAAAAATGGCATCCGCTATGGAAAAGGAACTGCCAAAACAGGCCTGAAGGGCTACGAGTACCAAAGTGGAAAAGTAAGCGTTCCGTTTTCCACGAGCGATAAAGACATCGTCATCTCTGCCTATCAGCCAAAATCCGTGTTGACCCAAGTGCTATTTGAGCCCAATCCGGCTCTCCACGACTCGATCACCTATGACATCACGAGCTGGGCCATGCCGTATGCTTATGGATTGAAGGCCTTTGCACTAGACACCCGACTCGATCCAAGTGGAGACTATGAAAAAGCAGCACCAACCCCCTTGGCACAAGGAGGCACCCCAGTAGCCTACTTGGCTCCTTGGCAGGGTACCCGCGATGCGGCATTCCTTGCAGCACTGCTAAACAAGAAAATTCGCGTGCGCTATGCCGAATACCCTTTCACTGTGGAGGCTAAATCCTATCCAGCCGGAACCCTCATGATCACCAAAGGAGGCAACGAATGGGTGGCCAACTTTGACCAAACCGTTCGGGAAACTGCCGCACAACTTGGAATTCAGCTAAGCACCACGGGTACTGGCTATGTGGACCAAGGCAAGGACTTTGGCTCCCCAACCGTACGCGTGATCCAAGCTCCTAAGGTGGCACTTGTAGGTGGTACTGGCACTTCCTCCCTCAATTTTGGAGAGGTTTGGCACTTCTTCGAAAAAGACCTGAAGTATCCGCTCACTAGCCTAGATGCTGCATCGATGGGCAATGCTGATTTGAGTAGATACGATGTGATCATCCTCCCTTCGGTATTTGGCTCCTCCCTAAATGCGAATGCCCAAACCAAGTTGAACGACTGGGTGAAGGCTGGAGGAAAAGTAATTGCCATCGATGGCTCGGTCAATCTCTTTGCCAACAAGGAAGGCTTCAAGTTGAAAACTTTTGATACGGAAGAGGAGAAAAAAGCCGCCGAGAAAGCTGGCCAGGAACTTGCTAAAAAAGAGCGCTTGGAGCCCTATACTGAAGGAGAGCGCTTAGAAATTGCAGGAGGCACAGCCGGTGCAATCTATGAGATCAAGATGGACGAAACCCATCCGCTAGGATACGGCACAGGAGGCAAATTCTACACCCTCAAAAACAACTCCAGCCGATTTGCCTTCCTCAATGGAGGAGCGAATGCAGGGATTATTGCTTCGAATGACGCCTACAGAACAGGATTTATCGGCTACAAAATCAAATCCCAGATGGGTCAATCCCTCGTGATCGGCGCGGAGTCTCAGGGAAGAGGACAAGTAGTCTACTTTGTGGATAACCCAATTTTCAGAGGCTTCTGGGAGAGTGGCAAGCTGATATTGAGCAACGCCATCTTCTTGGTAGGACAGTAAAAAGGGCTCTTAAATCAATCATCTAATCCTCCCTTGAAAATATTTCAAGGGAGGATTTTTTATGCCATTCGTGTTGTTTTATGGGAAGCTGCTTTTCCATCCTTGTAAACCCCTGTTAATATTGAGTTTCAATTTCATTCGCTGCTGAATCCACTTATCGCTTCTGCCCAGTTTTTGCCAATTTTCTCTGGCTCTATCTATTCCTTGACCTGGGTCGTTTATTTCTTGTATTCGTTCATAGCCTACTTTAGCAAGCCATTGTTTAAAGGGTTCTGCTTGAGAAGATGGAATGGACTGGATTATCCGTAATAAATTTTGCGTAGTTGTACAGTCTGTTTCTCTCATTTTGCCATCGGTGGCTTTTAGTTTCAACTGTCGACAAATTGTCGACAGTTCAAGTCCATCTTCGGTTTTAATTCTTAGTTTCATTTTAAACCAATAATCTCTGGGATTGGGACTATTGGTTAAAATTTCTACTACATCAATAACAGAAAAGTACCACTGCTCTTCTTTGGCATCCCAATAAGTCCGCACCTGTTTGCCTTCAAATAATTTTAAATTGCTCATGCCCACTGATGTTTTGATTCCAAAATTCAACCCTCCGATCCAATCCTTTGATTTTAAAAATTTGGTAAGAACCGTCTAAAAATTAGTTGCTGTTTCATAGGTTAAGATACACTTTTTGGCCAAAAGGTTGTCAGAGCATTGACAAAAAATGGGGTCTTTTGCTTTTAGAAAATCAAGAAACCCCTTTTGGTATTTTGGAGTATAGCTAGCGAAAAACAGTCCGCTCGTGCTGAGAAAACCCCGCTAAAAAGATTGGGGCAAGAAATTAGTCAATTGGAATTTCAATTTATTTTCGCTGCAGGCCGCTTTTCAGTTCCCGGCTGTTTGGTTAAGTCGTCGCCTAGTGTCTTTCTATATTCGTTTGCTAAGGTAGTAAGTGCTTCTACTACTGCTGGATGCTGCGCGGCCAAATCGAAAGTTTCCCCTGGGTCCGTGGAGAGATCATAAAGGGCAAAAGGGACTTCTGCGGATTTATAGATTCCTGGAAAACCGTCATTGCCTCGCGTGGTATTCAAATACGTTTGGGACAAATGTGGGAAAACAAGCTTCCACTTTCCTTGTCGGATAGCTTTCAGACTATTGGCATCGTAATAGTAGACAAAATGGTCTCTCGGATTTGCGTCTGCTACCTGCTGCAGCAAGGGTAAAATATTGACTCCATCAATTTTTTGCTTAGGTAAATCTGTCCCTGTTAGCGCTGCCAAAGTGGGGAAAATATCCATGGTCGTTGCCAGATTATTCGAAACGGTTCCTGCAGGGATTACTCCCGGAAAACTCATGATACAGGGTACCCGCACGCCGCCTTCCCAAGCAGATCCTTTGCCTTCACGTAAGCCACCACTGCTACCTGCATGGTTGCCAAAGGTGAGCCATGGTCCATTATCGCTTGTAAAGATGACGAGTGTTTTTTCGGTTAACCCATTTTTTTCTAAGGCGCGCATCACTTCCCCAACGGAATCATCGATTTCAAGCAAAAGATCTCCAAAAAGCCCCGCTCCACTTTTGTTTTTGTAAGCTTCTGAAACCGCTATCGGCACATGGGGCATGGAGTGCGCGAGGTACAAAAAGAAGGGACTCTCCTTATTGCGGTCAATAAATTCAACTACTCGCTCCGTATACATTCCCGTCAGTTGGGCCTGATCTTCGAGGGTTTGTATAAGCTTTACCGGCTCAGTTCCTTCCAGTAGATACAGCGGGGGATATTTGAATTTTCGATCTGCAGTATCGGTGACGGGTTTGCCATCGAATCCCACTGGCCACATGTCATTGGAATACGGTAAACCAAAATAGGAATCAAATCCATAGGAGGTAGGCAGATAGGGCGCTTTTGCCCCCAAATGCCATTTTCCAATCATGCCTGTTTTGTACCCTTTCTTTTTCACCAAGGAGGCCAATGTTTCTTCAGTTGGATTGAGAGCTACGGTAGACCAAGGCATCAGGGCTCCAGAGATGCTCAAGCGATTGGGATAGCAGCCTGTAAGAAGGGCTGCTCTGGAGGCGCTGCATACAGCTTGAGCAGCATAAAAATTAGTGAAGCGCATTCCGGTAGCGGCCAACTGGTTGAGATGTGAAGTCTGTTGAGGATAACCGCCATAGACCCCTAAATCACCATAACCCATGTCGTCCATGAAGATGAGAACAATGTTTGGAAGATCTGGTGTAGCCAAATTTTCCTGTGCTTGGGCATTGAACCAAAAGATGATAAATAACGGGAGGAAGAATCTTTTCATAGGTTGGGCTTCGGCTAATGGCTTTCAGAATAATGGAGACAACGTACTAGTGCTAAATTTATCAAAAATAGGACTAAAGGACTATCCTTAATTTTAAAACTTAAACCATGATCACTTCTACCTGCTGAAGGCCATGAACATCTTTTCCAAGTGTAGTGATTCAAATGGTAGATCAGTTTGAGGTAGCCGAATTCGGTTTAATTAATCTTCAATAATTTTTAAATGAACAACACCGTCCCATTGGTTGAATAATGGGGAGTATTCTGTTTTTCTGATCTAAAACTGTCCCCATTTTTTCCAAGCTAAACGGGACGGTTATTGTGTTTTTTTTGACTCTAGGTCTTTGGCCATTAAATCAAATTTGGTTCTCATTTCAATTAATTTTTTCCGGTAAATTTTATTTGCTACCAAATTATTAATCTCCTGAGGATCATTTTTTAAGTCGTATAATTCTTCATGCTCCAAATCATTTCGATACCTGAAGTATTTCCACCTTGTGGTTCTCAATCCCTCACTTGCAGCTATAATATCAACTTCCCAAAGATGCTCTATTATAAATTCAGATCTGTCCACAAGAAGGTTCTCTCCAATAGTGACCGGCACCAAACTTCTTCCTTGCGAAACTGCCGGTGTGGGGATACCCGCAAAATCAAATATAGTAGTTGGTATATCTATGTTTAGCGCTAATTCTTCTACGTTTCTATGAACAGGATTTCTAGGATCAAACACAATTAGCGGCACCCTTAATGAATTTTCATACATCAACCATTTCCCTGCTAGTTGTCTTTCTCCCAGAAAGTATCCATTGTCTCCCATTAAAATTATAATGGTGTTTTCTGCTACTTCATTTTCCTCCAGTGCTTTTCTTATTTTTCCTAGTTCTGCATCTACTTCGGAGATCATTCGATAATATCCTTTCACACTGTTCTGGTACTTTTCTGGGGTATCAAAACGCCAATACCAGCGAGTCCTATTTTCTCCTGTCTGCACATATTCTGGTAAAGTCTTGAAGTATAAATCTTCTTTTAACAAGGGTTCGGGGATCACCAAGTTTTGATACAAGGTGTCGAATTCTTGAGACCAGAAATATTGCTTTTCTGCGGGATCATGTGCGTGAGGCGCGCTGAAACTTAGCGATAACATGAACGGCTTTTCTTTTGGAGATTCTCGAATAAAATCTATTGCTTTTTGACCCGTGTACCTCGTCAAGTGAACGGTGTCCTCACCAATCTTTTTGAAAAAATAGCCTCTCCTGTCATTGAAGGAACCATTTCGATCATAGCTTTCACCCACATCGAAAAGCTGGTTGAAGCCTTTATAGTCCACTCCAAATTTTCCGAAAAACCCTGTCCAATAGCCCGATTCCTTCAATAACTTGGGATAAGAGAAATCTATATTCGATTGCTTAATTTCTCCTTGCCCAAAGGTGTACCCATGCGAGCGCTCATACATGCCAGTCAGTATGCTTGCTCGGCTAGCTGCGCAAATCGGGGTGGTCACAAAAGCATTTTGAAAATAGGCGGCTTCAGATGCCAATCGATCCATTTCAGGCGTATGGATTAGCTTGTTTCCTGCAAACCCCAACGCATCCCATCTGTGGTCATCTGTCAAGATAAATATGATATTCGGCTTGTTAACTTGAGCTAACATTCGGAATGAAATTGAAAGAAAAATCAAAATCATCATTGCCAAATGCCTCATAACAAACTTCATGTTCTTCCCATTCAATCTAGCTGTGACAATTCTAATCTTTTCTTCCATGTGGAATATGTATTTGGTTTTTCGACAACTATCGGTGAAAAGCAAAATACATCAGCTTATTCAATTTTTCCCAATTGATGGACCGTATTCTGAACCAGTCCGTCTAAAGATTTGCCGCGTTCATCCTTAAGTTGGTATTGAATTTCCATCACCCATGTAGGCTTGATATTAGGAATAGTCAGCTTTATGGATTTCTTATCTTTTCCTAAGGTTGCATTGGTGACTGCCAAGGTTTGTTCATTGTAATGCTTGGAACCATACTTTCTGGATCTCAAAAGATCCCAAGTTTTTACAGTGTAGTGGGCTACGTCAGCCACACTTTTTGCATCCAAGGCATCAGTGAAGTTTAGCTCAATTCCTTTAGTCGTAGCCTTGATGCCCACAGGAATGGTAAGCGGCTGATCCACCTTCCTGATTCGGTAAAGCCCTCCTAATTGTGGTTGGGTGGAACCCCAAGCCGACAGACCACACAAGTACAATTGCCCGTCGCCAGGATTAAATCGACCACGCATCACCCCAGTAGAGAATCGCGGTACAGGCAACTCAAAAATCCCTCCCTGCACCTGATCGCCTATTTTCTCATACGGCACTACAAAAACTTTTCCATAGCCATAGGAGAGATTTAGGAGTTTCCCGTTCAAAGGCCCCCACTTATTGCTGTTGACCCATAGGAGCTCGGAGGGAGATTGATCTCTATCTCGTTCAACCCAGGCCAAAGGGGGTGTCATTCCCAAATCCGTACTATCCGAAGGGGGATTGTAGCCAAACATATTCCCATAAAACCCGCCTTTTTTCACCCAGTTGATCCGGTTCATCGGGTTCCAATGCCCTTCTTGATCCGTGACAATAAATGTCCCATCAGGATTGAGGCATACTCCATTTGCCGCTCTAAATCCGGTGGCTATGATCTCGGTATTCAGTCCGTCTTTACTCACCTTGATCAAGGTTCCATGCTGGGGTACCAATGCCTCTCTTGCATGTCTGGCACTTTTGGCATAATAAAAGTTCCCTTCTTTATCCGCCTGAAGTCCCATGGCAAACTCATGGAAGTGGTCTGTGACTTGGTGATCATTGTTGAAACTTTCGTAAAAGTCCGTTTCTCGATCTCCATTTAAATCATGCAATTTCACCAACTGATCCCTACAGGTAACAAATATTTCCTCGTTGATTACTTTGATGCCCAAGGGCTGAAACAAGCCTGAAGCTATCCTTTGCCAAGTAAGTTTCTTGGAATTAGTGGTGAAGCCCTCCACAAGCCATACATCTCCATCAGTCGAACTGATTACTCCTTTGTTTGGGTCTTTGAAAAAGTCAAGGCCACTCAATCGGAACTGATTCTTCCAAGGGCTATCAAAAGGAGGATTCATCATGTCCACCTGAAAGGGTCCTTCCTGATTTCCTAGTAAGATCTCCGAAGATAATTTTTGGGGATATCGAGCAGGCCCACCTTTAGTAAGTGGAATTAAGTCCTCCGGCATGCTGGAAGTTTTTGCAAATTCCTTAAATCCTTTCATTCCAGGCTTGCCGATCAATACTTTGATCTTTAGAGGTTGGGACGCCCCTAGTTCCATCAGTGTAAATCCTCCCTGATCTTTTAAAACTGCACCTGATCCAACAATCGCAACTGAGGTGCCGGTTGGAGCGATTCTCATTTTTAAAGGTTTATTCGAAGGAGAAATAGTCATGGTTCTCGTGAAAACTGGCTGTCCAGCTAGCGTTTCCATCCCAAATGATTCAAGAACCTTCGCGGTACCAACCGTATACGAGATTATCACACGGTTGCGGTGTTGATAAAGCCCTTTGAAATGCGCCCACTCCCGAGGTAATGGGCCAAACCTCCTTTTGTCCCTCGCTAAAAATCTAGGATCGTCAAAGGTTCCTGTCATTGGATTTGCCCAAGCGGGACCAACCAAGTTTTCAAAATGCATGTCGCCAACTGTTCTCGGGGAAATATTATGCTTCCCATTAAATAAAATAGCTTCCCAATCTATAAAGCCTTCCCCAGTCCAAGCTCCTGCTACTCGCATTAGGTCGTGGTCAAACATCATCCAGGCATTCCCTGCGGCAACTCCCCCTTCTCCGGGATCCACTCTCACTGCAATCCCTTTATACGCAAAATTAGCCTTACCCAAATTTTCATCCTTTAGCGGTGAAGGGCCAGAGGATCGCTCTCTCTCAGGAGCATTCATTCCCACGAGTTCATAGGTGTTGATCAAAAAGTTACCGTAGTCCATTTCCGCCCAGGGCTTGAATTCTTTTGGAGCTGGACCCTTAGAAGTTCCGAGTGGAAGGCTAGCCAGGTAGGTGGAATCAATCTTGAAATACTGCTCTGGGTTTTTTTCTTTCAAAAAATTCTCTCTCAGGTAATTGATGAGGTCATACTTCTCTACAGGGGTCAAATTGACCTGGGGAGGCATGGAACCGTATCCTCGAGTGAGGGTTTGGTAAATCGAATAGGGGTCCATCCCAACTTTGAATTTGCCTTCCCAAAATTTAAAGGCATTAGGTAGAGAGCCTACTTGTTCGGGATTTCCATGGCAATTGAAACATATATTATTGTAAATATGCTCACCAGTACGAATGGATTCATCCTGCCTATCATCCAATGCAGTTAGGAGACCTTTGTGGTCAACATTTTTTTCATAGTCTGGTAACTCAGATTCGGATAGGATAAAATCAGCAGAAGTTTCAGTTTCTTTTTGACCTGGAGTACAACCCTGGATAATTAAGAAAATAAGTAGGAGCTTTAATCCAAATGGAATTCTTTTCATCATCAGTTCAATTGGCGGTGGTTTTGGTCTGTTAATTTAACCCTATAAATGTTAAAAAAAGAATTAGTTAAAAATTTATATCCCGCCAGCGTCCATGCATCTTGTTGTCAAGCACTACACTACGATTCAGCACTTAAATTGTCACGCTTCAAATCAGTTCAGAGTCCAGATTTAAAAATTCGATCCATCAACACCCATTTTTCACCTGGCTTTGCCCAAGGGATTGGCTTTTGAAAACCCCACATCAGTGCTTCCCATTTGGCGATGATCGGTATCGACGCATCCATTTTTCCCTTTTTTTCAAAGGAAAAATCATCATCAGTCTCTAAGATCATGCTCATCCGATTACCTGTTCGGAATATCTCAATATTCAATATCCCACAATCAATATCGTGCTGGGTAACTTCGGGCCAAGCGGCACCAGGCGCATGGTGAGCTTCATATATCCGTATGGATTCGGGATCATCGATCAGGTCAAGGGTAAGACAAAAGCGTTGCATCTTTTAAAGGGTTAAAGTGGAATAAATTACTGGTTTCTAAAGTATTTACTAAACGCCTGAATCGTGAATTCTGCGGCTGCTTCCGGATTGGGAAAAGGGAAAGCTTCGGCGGAAACAAACCCCGAATAGTTGATTTCTAGGATCGCCTTTGCGATAGGTGGCATATCGGTATGCCCCATCCCGATTGGCTTGCGGTTGGAGTCTGCAAAATGGATGTGCCCAATGTACTTTCCATGTTCTCGAATCACCTGATCTATACTGCCTTCTTCGATATTCATGTGGAAAAGATCCGCCAGTAATTTGACATTATTTAGCCCGTGGCTTTCAATAAAATCTCTTCCACCTCCAAGTGTATTGATCAAGTTGGTTTCGTATCGATTGAGCGGTTCATAGATCAGAAAAGTGCCGGCTTCCTTTGCTTTTTGTCCCAAACGCTCCAGACCCTCCGCTAGCCAAGTGAATGCTTCTTCCCGATCGGCATTGGGCAGTACGTTTCCTTGCATCGAACCAATAATCGCTGGAGCACCAAACTTTGCTCCAAAGGAAATCATCTCTGAAATAAAGGAAATAGCTTTTTCTCGGATTTTTGGATCAGGATCAGTCAACGTTAAGCCATGGATTACTTTTCCGGCACCAGTTCCCAGAGCGGCGATTTGAAGCTTGTATTTTTGTATTAATTCTTTCAGCTGATTTGGGTCTATCGCATCGGCAGAAAGGGTAAATAGCTCAATGCCATCAAAGCCCATGGCAGCGGCTTTTTCCATGCTTTGCTCCAAGTCCTCCCAAAAAATCCAGGGCCCAGATTTGATCTGAGGAACCAATGCAATGGTAACGGCAGATTTGATCATTTCTTATCGGTTAAAATCAATCATAATTTTGATAATTCCTTGAGGGTTTTCTGCCCAAGATTTCAAGGTCTCGGGTGCTTCATCAATGGAAATCACTTTAGAAATCACATCATCGACTGGAAATTTTTTAGATTCCAAATAGGACAATACTTCTGGAAAATCTGATTTTCCCACACAGTTTCGAGATCCAAGAATTTCGATTTCCTTTTGGACAAAGAGCGAGGTGTTAAACTCGACTGGCGCTTTGGCATAGCCAATGCAGACCACCCGTCCTAGAAATGCCACCTCTTCCACCGCGCTTCGATACGTAGAAGGACTGCCCACTGCTTCTATAATGACATCGGGGCCGTCCCCATTCGTGATTTCTTGAAGCCTCTGATGAAGACCTTCTTTGCTTGGGTTGATGGTGTTTGTAACCCCGATTTTTCGGGCAATTTCCAATTTGGTGTCATCGAGGTCTATTGCGATTACAGTGGCATGCCGATTCACTGCAGCAGCAACAGCTCCAAGACCTACGATGCCACAACCCAGAACAGCCACAATGTCCTGGGAATCTACCCGTCCACGAGCTACAGCATGGAACCCTACAGTCAGGGGCTCAGCAAGGGCAAGCTCTCGAACGCTAAGCTGATCGGAGATGAAAAGATCTTGCCAAGGAGCACAAACAAAACGGGTCATGGCGCCTGGACGACGCACCCCCATGGTTTTATTAGTTTTACAGGCATTGGGTCGCCCTTTTCGACAAGCCACACAAGTGCCACAAGCCAGATACGGGTAAAGGGTAACCTTGGAACCAATTTGAAGATGGGATGGGACATCCTCTCCAAGCTCCTCGATCACAGCCCCCACCTCATGTCCCAAAATGTTGGGGTATTCCTGTAGGGGAAAAAGTCCTTTGAACCCATTCATATCACCTCCACAAAATCCAACCATCTCTACTTTAAGCAGGACCTCACCAGATTTGGGAATTGGTTTGTCAATTTCAAAGACTTCAGATTTTCCAACTTGGGTAAGAAAAAGAGCTTTCATTATTTATTAAAGCGTTAGTATTGATGAATTACACTGAAATTACTGGCGAATGTTTACCGTACCTCTTCCTCAATTTTCAACTTTTCTTGAAATTGAGTTTAGAGTCAACTCGTCTCCGCTACTTCCTATTTTTACTTCACAAATTATTCTCCTCCTTACCCTCAAACCACATCCTGTTCTTCACAGGGGCAAGTAAGCCTTCGATTTTCTCGAGCAATTCTTCCGGTATTTTAAAATCCAAAGCAGCTACATTCTGCTTGACAACCTCGAGTTCGCACATCCCAATAAGAGTAGTAGCGATATCGGGATGATTCATGGCATATCGCAAAGCCACATCACTCAACCGCACCCCATAGCTATTACATAGGTTCAACAGAATCGGCTGCATTGCCTTGACCTCAGGAGGGGAGCGGTGCCAAGGGGGCAAAGTTCCATCTGAAAGCACACGCTGCAATAGCGGAGCAGCATTCATCAAACCAAACCCCATTTCTCTTGAAAGGGGTACTAGTTCATCGTTTATTTCGTCTTCGAGCAGGTTGTAGTGCGCCCAGGAAAGAACGGTATCGGGATTCGTTTCTCTGGCAATATGCGCTAAGTAGCGGACAGGTAAACCAGTAATTCCCCAAAATCTAACCTTGCCAGATGCTACCAACTCCAGCATGGCAGGAACTGCTTCTTCGAGGATGATTTGTTTGTCTACAAACTCAATATCGTGCAATTGAAAAAGATCGAGGTAATCCGTTTTTAATCGACCTAGGGATTCGTCAATGCTTTGGATGATCCTATTTCTAGAAAAATCAAAATGCTGTAAATCGTAGCGACCACACTTACTAGCGAGAATGATCTCTTTCCGTGATCCTTCCAGTGCTTTCCCAAGCCGAGTTTCCGCCAATGTCAGCCCATAGAATGGGGACACATCAAAAAAATTAACCCCATGATCTAAGGCATAGTGGACAGCGGAAATCCCTTCCTTTTCATCTACCGGGTCAAAAACATTCCCCAGTGGAGAAGCTCCAAATCCTAAGATGGAAACCTCTAAACCAGTTTTTCCTAAGGTTCGGTAGTGCATCGATTTTGGGTAGTTTAATTAGTTTTAGTTCTTAGCTATACAAAATAGCAGATTATTCCTTATCAATGAAATCGTCTTTTATGAAGCCTCCGATTGCTGTTTAAGAATTCCATTTTAAGCTATCTATTTTTCTAAACCTGTATACCCGCTCTTTAACTAGTAGCCAAAGGAAGAAGGATTGAAGTTCAAAAAAATGTGCTCTGGACGGCGGACAGGGAGCTGTCGAAGATTATCCGCCCTTACCAACGATCGCTTTTGATCAATAGGCTGAATTGCGGATAATCCTATTTTAAAAAACTGCCCTTAAAAAAGAAGGCAACTGAACTTTAATCATGTTCTTAATTTTCTTCCCACCCAAGTCAAACCAAATCCCAGTAAAAATATCGTCACCGTCCCAATCACAATAGTCATATTCGTGTGAAGGGGATTGGATAACGTTTGTGGTAATCCATTTCTAATAAGAATAGTCGATAAACTCATCCAACAGATCACCAACACTCCGAAAAATACAGCAAAAATAGCTTGAGGATTTTTGGCTTTTGATACTAATCCCAAAAGAAAAAGGCCCAAAATTCCACCACTAAATATCGAGGATAGGGCCCACCACCCCTCTAAAGTATTGCTGACTCCATTAAATGCCAGGCCCACCAATATGCTGAGTAGGCCCATCACAAGTGAGGAAATTCTCAATACCCGGAGCGACAACTTTTCCGATGGATTTGGGTGTATGTATTTACTAAAATGATCAGATAGGATCACCGTTGCTGAGCTGTTGATACTCGTAGAAACTGTACTCATTCCAGCAGCAAATATCGAGGCTATTAGCAGGCCGGTCATTCCAACGGGGAGTTGATTAACAATGAAATAGGGAAATACTTTATCTCCTACTACTCCCTCAGGAAGCAAATTAGGAAATGACTCATAGTACGCAAATAATGCGGTTCCAATAAAAAAGAAAACAAAGGAAACGGGCACATAAAGTAGGCTTCCCAACCAAGTTGCTTTCTTAGCTTCCTCCTCACTTTTGGCTGTCAAATAGCGTTGTACATAACTTTGGTCAATCCCAAAATTTTGAAGATTAATAAATAAGCCATAGACCAAAATCATCCAAAAGGTAGAAGTTGTAAAATCTAGTTTAAAACTACCCAAGCTAAATTTATCTGCATCCGCTGCAATCCTAAATACAGCTTCGGGGCCATCAGGAATTCCAAGGAAGATGACTCCTACGCAAGCTAAAGCACCAAAGATTAAAAGGATTCCCTGTACGGCATCGGTCCAAATAACTGCCTCTATTCCTCCCCACATCGCATAAATTACTACGCTAAACCCGATCAAGACTATGATGCTGGGGATACTCCATCCTAATAAAGCATTCATTGGTAAAGCAAGTAAATACATAATTGCTCCCATACGGGCAAGCTGAGTCAGGAGATAACAACAAGAAGTATAGATCCGCGCCCAGGCTCCAAACCGCTGCTCAAGGTAGAAATAGGCGGATTCGCATTGTAGTTTTCGGTAAAGAGGGACAAAATATTTTACTGCAATCCACGCTGCCAAAGGAATTGAGAAGCTGAAAACAAATCCGTTCCAATTCGTTGAAAAGGCATTTCCTGGCAAAGCCAGAAAACTGATGCTACTCACATAGGTAGCGAAGATTGACATTCCGATGGCCCAAGTAGGAAGCCTACCTCCTCCGGTCGTGAAATCCTGTGCTGTCCTCTTTCTGAATGAAAAAGAAATTCCAAACCCAACAATTGCCAGCATGTAAATTAGAAAAATAGCGAGGTCTAGAATCTGCATTTTGAGATAGGGGCTTTTGTGAGGTAAGGTGCTAGGAAGACAAACTCTTATTTTTAGTTATTGCCCCATTAGCGTTTTTGGGAGAAAATAAAGAGCTACCTGCCTAGTTTTCAAGGCAATTTATTTTTTTCAATTAAAAGAATGTAGAACTCTTTCTTCTACCTGTAAAAATTTAGAAGAAAGTGTTGATTTTTCCGACGAGGAATAGGGGAAAAGTGGGGGCGCAAAGTTGTCTTCACATAACCCTTCAAAAGACATCGCTGCCTTCAATCCTTTGAGGTAACTTGACTGATAGGTTCCGTTTTGGTACAGATTACTGCATAGGAAAAGAATGGTTTCGTGGAATTTTTTGACAGCATCGTATTCCTTTTTTTCGAAAGCTTCATACAGTGCTACATACAGTTTAGGAAAAAGATTAGCTCCTCCTGTTACTCCTCCATCCCCACCTATTTTAAGCGTTTCTGCTAAGAACTCCTCGGGGCCAACAAAGATTTTAAATTCTGGCTGTTGCTTAAACGCATCACAAAGAGCCTGAAAGTTTTCTATTTTTCCAGAACTGTCCTTGATTCCAATAATATTGGGGTGTTTGGAAAGTTTGACAGCCGTTTCCACCTCAATACTGATTTTGGCATGCGAGGGCATATCGTATAGAAAAAGTGGTAATTCTACAACATCAGCTAATTTTTGATAGTAGTGGAATAACTCTGCCTGTCCAATATTCATGTAAAATGGTGGGGCTGCAACTACCGCTTTTGCTCCAGATTTATGTGCGATTGCAGCCAAATCTACGCTTTCTGTAAAAGAACAGTCCGTCACCCCAACTAAAATCGGAACCCTACCTTTAACCTGCTGGCAGGTTATCTGAATCAGGTCGCTTTTCACGGCTGAACTTAATCCCGCAAATTCTCCTGTAGTGCCTAGGATAAAAATCCCATGAACACCTCCATCAATCAAGTGCTCGATTAGTCTTTCGGTATGAGCTATGTCAAGAGAAAAATCAGGCCTTAAGGGGGTAATCATAGGAGGGATAATTCCCCGAAATGGTGTCGATTGAGTCATAGGGTTAAAGTTTTAAAAATATCAAAGGCGTAAATGAATGTATTTAATCTTTTCTCTATTGTAAGTATAGCTCAGGTGAATCGTACTGTCTTTGGCTTGAATGATGGCAGGATAGCTAAATTCTCCTGATTTTTCATCCTCTAAAATGAGCAGTTCTTCCCAGCTAATGCCATCACTGGAGCCTAAAAGAACTAATTTGTTTCTTCCTTTTTTCAGCGGGTTTACAACTAAGAGATGATATCCATTGAAAAGTGTCACCCCATCGATTCCAGAGTTATTATTTTCCAAGTTTGTGGCTTCTAATGGCGTCCATGATTTGCCCTCATCTGAAGACCAAGCCTGTGCGACTACGCCTTCCTGCGTACGGCAAAGTAATTGGATCTTTCCATCTGCATGAAAAAGAATAGTAGGCTGAATAGCATTAAACGGCCCTTTTAAGTCTATTTTTTTCCAGCTAGTAAGGTCTGGATTGGATATTTCAACATGGGAAGTCCAACTATTATTGATTTCAAAACTGCTGGGATGGAGAAGTTTTCCACTTGGAAGTTCAACCGATTTGTTTTTAACTGGCCCAAGAAATCCTGGCGGTAGTTGAGTTTCCTTAGACCAAGTTTTCCCATCATCCCCAGAAACCTTGTAGTGCCCCCACCATTCTCTAGGGTTAGGGCCTTCTTTGTAGAAAAGAACTATTTTTCCATCCTTTTTTCGATGCAGAACTGGGTTCCAAGTTGGATTTCTGAATACCTTATTTTCTATTCCATCGGCTACCATTGCCGGGATAGACCAACCTCCATTTTTTCTGTACGAAGCGTAAATACTTACATCTGGATGACGCTCATAGGTCCCTCCAAACCATGCTGCTAGGATGCCATCTGATGTTTCTACAAGGGTAGAAGCATGGCATGAAGGAAAGGGGGCCGTTTCATAGATGAACCCTGAAAAGAGAATTTTTGGAGTGATTTCTTTAGTGTTAGAAAAAGAAAAAAACCCCAAAAGGCTAAAAAAAGAAATATAAGACAGCATAAATCATTTGGCTTAAGGTAAAAACTGTTCCCTCAATTTAACAAAAACCAGCAATTTTTTAAATTATTTTTCAAAACGAAAGTAGGTTTAATAAACTACCTACTAGCATATATAGACCCAAGTCAAAGAAACCCTCGAATTCCCAATCAAGATGCTTTAATATGTTAGAATAGTCTATCACGCAAATTAAAAAAGGAAGATGCACTCATGAATTATTTGAACAAATCCCAACCTAATAGTTATACTTTGTATACTCAAATTTGACTTCTTTCAATTAACTTGATGGCCAAATCCAATTTTAAACGTCAAACTATATAGTACTCCAAATTGAATTAAATCCATTTTTCTATGAAAAAAATAATTCATCCAGCCTTACTTCTTGCCTTAGGAGCAACCGTAAGTATGGCCGCTTGGTTGCCTAAAAATTCGGAATCACTATTCCCTAGCCTAGGTTCCGAACCCATCCAATCCGATAGCGTCAAATCTGACTCACTCAAAAGCTATCCCAAATTCAAGGACCTTCCCCTCAAGCCTGAGCGTGAGGTAAGTTTCACCACTGCCGAAGGTACCTGGATGAGTTTGGACATCAGCCCAGATGGAAAAACCATCGCCTTTGACCTCATGGGTGACATCTACGCCCTCCCTATCGAAGGGGGCAAAGCCACGCCATTCACCTCAGGCATGGCCTACGAAACCCATCCTCGTTATTCTCCGGATGGCAACAAGCTTCTATTTACTTCCGACCGTGCCGGAAATGACAACCTTTGGTACATCGACCTAGTCAAAAAGGACACGGTGCAGGTAACTAAGGACAAAAACGGGGATGTGCCAGGTGCACACTGGACTCCAGACGGGGACTACATCGTGGTTTCCAAAGGCAGAAGAGTACCCAAATTGTGGATGTACCACGTCGATGGTGGTGGAGGCATACAGCTCAACGATGCCCCAGCTACCATGAAGACCATCGATCCTTTTGTAAGCCCTGATGGCAAAAAGGTGTACTTCTCTTGGAGAACGGGCGCTTGGAATTACAATGCGCTTCTTCCACAGTATCAGGTCGGTTACTACGATTTTGACAAAGGAAAAATCACCAGCATCACGTCCCGCTACGGCTCTGCTTTCACCCCTACCTTGAGTAAGGATGGCAACTGGATGGTGTATGGCACTAGATGGCAGGATAAGACCGGTTTGGTCATCCGCAACCTAAAAAATGGTGATGAAAAATGGCTGGCCTACCCCGTACAGCGTGACGAGCAGGAGTCCATTGCCCCTCAAGGCGTGCTTCCTGCGATGGCCTTTACGCCAGACAGCAAGTTTGTAGTGGCATCCTATGGAGGCAAAATCTGGAAGATGCCTGTAGATGGCACTGCAGCCACAGAGATCCCTTTCCAGGCAGACGTCAACGTAGCCATGGGCCCTCGCTTGTACTTCAACTACGCCATCAAAGACAGCACGCACAAGCTGGCCAACCAGATTCGTGATGCCGTACCTTCTCCAGATGGGAAGAAATTGGCATTCACCGTACTCAACAGATTGTATGTAATGGACTACCCGAATGGGGCTCCTAAAAGAGTAACCAAAAATGAGTTTACAGAAGCCATGCCTACCTGGAATCCAGAGGGCACCCAATTGGCTTTTGTGACTTGGGAAGAAAAAAATGGAGGCAGCCTTTACAAAGCTAGCCTCGGAGACAAGGGTGTCGTAAGCAAGGTTTCGAACGAATATGCCTACTATTCCGGTCCTGTATGGGGACCAAAAAATAGAATCCTTGTTTTTAAGGGTCCAAAAAGAGCCTTGATTGAGGCGGAAGGTCCCTCTGTAGATGGTTCTGAAGGTGAGCTCGTGTGGATACCTGCAAGCGGTGGAACTTTCCGTAAAATTATGGATGCCGGCAACTACGGCAATGCGCACTTTACCCAAGACACGAGCCGCATCTTCCTCAACGGATCTGGAGGTTCGCTCCTAAGCGTGAGGTGGGATGGAACAGATGAGAAGATATTAGCTCGGATTACCGGTATCACTCCTTTTGGTTCGGCTACAGAACCAGAACATGCTGAGCACGATCATGCTCCTGCAGATGTGCGCTATGTAATGGGCAAGCCATTTTCCAATGCAGATGCAGTGAACTACTGCATGCTCCCTGAAGGATCTAATTCCCGAGAACCCAACATGATGGCATCCAGTGCAAGCACCATTTACATGGCGCCTGTAGGCAACCAGGCCTTGGCACAAATCAACAACAACGTCTACGTGGTTACCATCCCTACAGCGGGCAAGGTGCCTACCATCAACGTGTCCGAGCCGAGCGCTAGTAGCTTCCCATCCCGTCAGCTAACCGAGATAGGTGGAGAATGGCCATACTGGGAAGCCAATGGCAAGAAAGTACACTGGTCTCTAGGAAATGGACACTGGGTGTACGATTTGTCGAAAGTAGAATTTGTGGAAGATTCCGTCAAAACGGCCAAAAAAGAGAAGATTCGCATGGATGCAGATAGCGTAAGCACTTTGAAGGCTAAGGGTGAAGGAGCAGTAAAACTAGCCGATTCCCTTGCAAAAGCAGATAAGATACGAATAGAGGCTCTTTTCAAAGCCGACAAGGAAAAATCCAAGGCAGACAGCCTCCACAAGGCTGATCTTAAAAAGAAAGAAACCTACAGCCCAATGGAGCACCAGGTGAAAGTATTCTTTGCCAAGGACATGCCAAAGGGAAGTATTCTACTCAAAAATGCGCGCATCGTCACCATGAAAGGTGATGAGGTCATCGAGCAAGGAGATATCTTGATTGAAAACAACCGAATTAAGGCTGTTGGCAAAACCGGAACCTTGGATGGGACAGGAGCTACCGTGATCGATGCTACAGGCAAGACCATCACCCCAGGATTTATTGATACCCACGCGCACATGTGGCCTACTTGGGGATTGCATAAAAACTCCGTTTGGATCTATGCTGCCAACTTGGCTTATGGGGTAACTACCACCCGTGACCCACAAACCGCCACTACCGACGTACTTACCTACGGAGACATGGTAGAAGCAGGCGTAGTACCTGGTCCAAGAGTGTATTCCACAGGTCCTGGAGTGGGTTACTGGATGTACAACTTGAAGTCTTTGGAGCAAACGAAGTCTGTACTCAAGCAGTACAGCAAGTACTACAATACGCAGTACATCAAAATGTACCTGGTTGGAAACAGACAGCATCGTCAGTGGGTGATTATGGCAGCAAAGGAGCAGCAGTTGATGCCTACTACCGAAGGAGGTTTGGACTACAAGCTCAACATGACCCAGCTCTTTGACGGCTATCCTGGTCACGAGCACTCCATCCCTGTGTTTCCACTTTACAGCGACGTGACGCAAACAATCGCTAAGAGTAAGATGGCCTACACGCCTACCTTGTTGGTGGCCTATGGTGGCCCATGGGCAGAAAACTACTACTACACTACCGAAAGTCCACTTCACGACGTGAAGCTCAACCGATTTACGCCATACAACGAGCTAAATGAGAAAGCTCGTAGGAGAGCGGGTGGTTTGGGCGGATGGTTTGCGCCAGAAGATCATGTCTTCCAAAAGCATGCACAAGGTGTTAATTCCATCGTCAAGCAAGGCGGTCTGGCTGGGGTAGGTTCCCATGGTCAGCTGCAAGGATTGGGTTACCACTGGGAGCTTTGGTCCATCGCAAGTGGAGACATGCGTGCCTTGGATGCGCTCAAAGTAGCCACCATCTTGGGAGCAGAATCTCTTGGTTTGGATAAGGAACTGGGAAGTATTGAAGTAGGAAAATTGGCTGATTTGGTCATCCTAGATAAAAACCCATTGGAAAATATCCGGAATACCAACACGATCACCCACGTGGTCAAAGATGGAAGGGTATACGACGGCAACACTTTGGATGAGTTGCTGCCTACGCCTCGGAAATTAGATCCAAGTCAATGGACCAAGGAGGTGCCTAAGGTGACTACGACGGTGAAGGAGTAGCAGGAAGTTTTTGTCAACCGTTAACAGACCACGGTCGACGGCACATTGCTTAGACTTCAACATTTATTTCCTTTGGGAGCCTGCTTAACGCGGCTTTCTAAAAAGCACCAAAAAAGCCAATCAGCAATGCTGATTGGCTTTTTTTATGGGTTTAACCACCAGATGGTCGCATTCAATACGGTGGCAAAGCTTACCCAAATGAGGTAAGGCACCATCAAGATTGCTGCCCAAGTATTGATTTTTCGGAAGAAAAAAATACAAGCGAGAATGCAGCCCCAGAGCGGGAGAATTACCAAAATCCCTAGCATCGGATTTTGGGCTCCAAAAAATGCAGGAGACCAAAGAAAGTTGAGAAACAATTGTAGAAAGTACAGGGTCAATACCTGCTTTTTGCGTGGGTGTTCACTTTTCCAGATCAGGAAGCAGGCAATTCCCATCAGGACATAGAGAGTCGTCCAAACCGGACCAAAGAGCCAACTTGGGGGATTCCAAGAAGGTTTATTGAGCGTAAGGTACCAGCTCTGTACAGAGCTTATCGTAAAAAATGCTCCTAAACCTCCCGCAATCTGGGGAAGTAGGAGGCTGACAAAGAGTTTGATTGCGTTGGACATAGCTTAAACCGTTTCCAACAAGGTACGAAAAGCAATGGCCTTGTCTTGGTAGCGTGCTTGCGTTTTTGCACGTAGGCCTGGAGCATGGGTTTTCTCATAGTCCAGCATCTGGGCCATCGTGTCGGTAAAGTACTGAATGCAGTAGTTGACCGAGCCATCTTCCGAATGGTGCACAAGTCGGTAAAACACGTGGGAGGTAAAGTTGCCCGTGCCAAGAACCTCCGGAATATGAGTTTCTTTCATCCAGGAGAGAAAGTCTTCTTCAATGTCCGGACTAAGGTTAAAGGTTATATTGTAGAGGATCATGGTCTGAGCGCTGGGTTTTACTTACTTTTGTTTGGAACAATTTTCTAACCACAAAGTTAGAAATCCCAAACAGAATACCTCTCAAGGTCAGTCAACTATGCATACACTAGGTACCCACGAAGGAAAAACACCGCAATCTCGTGTGTGGATTGGGAAAATCATCTTGATTGCATTGCATGTGGTTGGGGCAATTGGGCTAAGCTTGCCCGAGTACAGGGAGCTATTTTTAGAATTGACCCCCTTTCATTTGTTGGCCACGATGGTACTTATTTTGGTATACCACCGAGGATGGACCGAGGCGTTTCCAATTTTTGCTGCAGCGGCATTCTGGATAGGTTTTGGCTCCGAGCTGATCGGAATCCATACCGGGTATTTGTATGGAGACTATGTGTATGGATCTACTCTGGGTGTGAAGCTGTGGGAAGTTCCAATCGTTATCGGGGTCAATTGGTTTATAATTAGCTACCTTACTGGATCAGTTTTTCATAAAGTTCCAAACGACTGGTATGCCGCATTTTTAGGAGCAGCAGCCATGACCGCGCTGGATTATATTTTAGAGCCTGTGGCGGTATCCTTAGATTTTTGGGCATGGAAGTGGGAGATTATCCCTTTGAGCAATTATTTGGGTTGGTTTGGTGTTTCGTTTCTCATACAGCTGATCTGGAGAAAAGCCAATTTTGAAAAGTATAACCCGCTATCCACCTTCCTGTTAATCACATGGATTTTATTTTTCACCTTTTTAAATTTTACCATACTCCCTTGAATGGCAGGTGTTTTGCCATGATTTAGAACAAAATACTTTCCCTCATAGTTTTCCCTTCAATGTTGCTATCTATCATCTATATCGCTCTTGGATTTGCCGCCATGGAATTTTCCGGGTGGTTTATTCACAAGTACCTGATGCATGGCCCACTCTGGATGATACACAAGACCCACCACCAGCATTCCAAGACTTTCTTTGAGTGGAACGATTTATTTTCACTGCTTTTTGGAGGGGTTGCTGTTGTGTTGATTTTTCTGGGAGCAGAGTCACTGGATTTTCGTTTCTGGATGGGTATAGGGATCACCTTATATGGAGGACTCTATTTTGTACTCCACGACGTACTGGTCCATAGACGTCTTACCTGGTTCAGTAAACCAAAGCATCCATTCTTAAAAGGCATATACAAAGCGCATCAGGCGCATCATAAAACCAACAAAAAGGAGGATGCAGTTTCTTTTGGTTTATTCTTAGTTCCCAAAGAATTTTTTAACTTGAAAGAAAAGTGAGCACCTATTCAATAAAGGATTTCGAACAATTGTCTGGTATCAAAGCACATACCTTACGGATATGGGAGCAGCGTTACAACCTGTTGCAGCCGAAAAGAACAGACACCAACATCCGTTATTACGACGACGATGACTTGAAGCTCATTTTAAATGTGGCTTTGCTCAATGATAACGGGGTGAAGATTAGCAAAATCGCTTCCATGTCTTCCATTGAGCTACGCGAGGAAGTCATGAAGCTTACCGATAGATCCTTAACTCATGACGACCAGATCCATGCCCTGACGATTTGTATGATTGAAATGGACGAAGATCGTTTTGACAAAATATTAAGCACCAATATCCTGAAGCTCGGTTTTGAGCAGACCATGCTCAATGTAATTTATCCCTTTATGTCCAAAATTGGGATTCTTTGGCAAACTGGTGCGATCAATCCAGCACAGGAACATTTTATGTCCAATCTGGTACGACAAAAATTAATTGTGGCGATTGATGGACAGGTCCAAAAGCAAGGTGGAAAAAAATTCTTGCTCTTTCTTCCAGAAGGAGAGCTCCATGAAATCTCCATCCTTTTCGCGAGCTATTTGATCAAATCCAAAGGACATAAAGTCATCTATCTAGGCCAAAGTACTCCCAATGACGATTTGTTATCAGTTTATAAGCTACACCAGCCTGAATACCTCTTTACCGCTATCACCAGTTCTCCTTCTTCCGAATACGTACAGGATTACATTCATGCGCTGTCCGAAAAATTTCCCAGCGCCCACATTTTGGTCACGGGCTACCAAGTGCTAGGCCAAGACCTAAGCTTCCCCGCAAATGTGAGTCAAATGAGTTACATCCGAGACATCAAAGATCTGTTGGAGGAACTTGATCAAGTTTATCAGGAGAAATAGTTAAACAATTTGACTTATTGTTTAAACAAAATCATTTTGCAAAAATGGGCCTATAAATTAAAATAGGCCCATTTTTATGTCCTTAACTTCTATTTTTTATTTTTCTGTTTAACTTTTTTGAAAATTTATTAGACAAATTTTTTGATTTTTGTTTAAACGTTATTACGTTTGATTAAACAAAACGCAATCACCATGACTACTCTAGAATTTAGCTACTCGCTAGAAAAGCTTTCTAGCTCACTTAAGCCCTTTGCCATGAAGCTTACCCGAGACGTGGACGATGCCAATGACTTGCTTCAGGACACTATGGTTAAAGCTTTTACCAACAAGGATAAGTTCACTGAGGGCACCAACCTGAAAGCTTGGTTGTATACTATCATGAAGAATACTTTCATCACCAATTACCAAAGAATGGTAAGAAGGGGTACTTTTGTAGACACGACAGACAATCTCCATTACCTCAACTCCAGTGATGCCCTAATTGACAACGGTGTGTTTGGCAATTTCACAATGGATGACATTCAGCAGGCCATACAGAAGTTGGACGAGGTGTACCGTACTCCATTCCTGATGCATTTCAGAGGATTTAAATACCACGAAATTGCGGAAAAGCTTCAGATTCCTATTGGAACAGTTAAAAATAGAATCCATATTGCCCGAAAGCTATTGAAAGAAGACCTGATGGTCTACAAGCACAAAAATTAATTCTATGTCTAAAAAACATGTGGTAGTAATTGGATCCGGCTTTGCTGGCCTTTCCGCAGCTACACACCTGGCAGATAAGGGAAACTGTACCGTTACCTTACTAGAAAAAAATAGTTCCCCTGGTGGCAGAGCAAGAAAGTTCGAGCACCAGGGTTTTGTTTTTGATATGGGCCCCAGCTGGTACTGGATGCCTGATGTCTTTGAGAGCTACTTTGCAAATTTTGGCAAAAACCCTTCGGACTATTACGATCTAATCCGGTTGGATCCTTCCTATGCAGTCATCTACGGAGAGCAGGAAGTACTGGATATCCCTGCGAATTTAGACGAGTTTAAGGCAATGCTTGAGGGCATCGAGCCGGGGGCCGCCGAAAATTTGGACAAGTTTCTTGCCCAAGCCAAATACAAGTATGAAGTGGGGATTCACGACCTCGTGCACCGACCGAGCCGCTCTCTATTTGAGTTTACCTCTCCACGCCTACTGCTAGACATGATTCGGATGGATATCTTCCAGTCCATGTCCAAGCATGTACGCAGCTATTTTTCGCACGACAAGATCGTTCGTCTAATGGAGTTTCCCGTTCTTTTTCTTGGAGAAACTGCCAACAACATCCCGGCACTTTACAGCTTGATGAACTATGCAGACATTGTTCTGGGTACTTGGTATCCTAAAAAAGGGATGCACGAGATCATCAAAGGGATGGTCGCCTTGGCAGAAGAAAAAGGGGTACAGTTCAAGTACAATTCAGAAGTAGAAAAAATTGAAGTTGCCAATGGCAAAGCGCAAAGCCTAGTGCTGAGTTCAGGGGAGCGGATCCAAGCAGACATCATCGTGGCAGGGGCTGACTACCACCACGTGGACAAGCACCTGCTCGATCCTGCGTACAGCAACTATACCGAAGACTATTGGAACAAGCGCGTGATGGCTCCTTCCAGCTTGCTTTTTTACCTTGGCGTAAACAAGCGACTTAAAAATCTAAGGCACCACAACTTGTTCTTTGATGAGCCTCTAGGTCCTCATGCCGACGCCATCTACACCAATCCAAGGTGGCCTGAAAAACCACTATTCTATGCTTCTGTCCCTTCCATCACCGATCCAACGGTGGCTCCGGAAGGAATGGAAAACCTGTTTCTACTCATTCCACTCGCTCCTGATTTGGAAGACACGGAGGAGATGCGCGAAAAATACTTCCACATGATTCTTGATCGTTTGGAAAAAATCTCCGGACAGGAAATTCGTTCTCACATCGTCTTCAAGCGATCCTATGCACACAACGATTTCAAATCGGACTACCATGCCTTCAAAGGAAATGCTTATGGCTTAGCCAATACCCTTCTGCAAACCGCCATATTGAAGCCTAGCCTAAAGAGCAAAAAGGTAAGCAACCTGTACTATACCGGTCAATTGACCGTCCCAGGGCCTGGTGTTCCTCCTTCGCTTATTTCTGGTCAGGTGGTGGCCAAAGAGGTGATGAAAGAAAATAAATTGTGAACAAACAGGTATATTGCATCAATGGACGCCGTTTCTCTGTATAATCAAACCACCTTGGAGTGCAGTAAGCTCATCACTGAGCGCTACAGCACTAGCTTTACCTTGGGGATTAAAACCTTAGACAAAAGCCTCCATCTGCCCATCTATGCCATTTATGGCTTTGTGCGGTATGCGGATGAGATTGTAGATACCTTTCATGATCAGGACAAACAAGCGCTTTTGAAGCGCTTCAAAAAAGACACCTACGAGGCCATAGATGCCAAAATATCCCTCAATCCGGTCTTGCATGCCTTCCAGTTGATTGTCAACAAATACCAGATCGACAAAGACCTAATTGAAGCGTTCCTCCACTCCATGGAGATGGACTTGGACTTCAAAACGTACAACGACTCCCGATACCATGAGTACATTTACGGCTCTGCAGAAGTAGTGGGTCTGATGTGCTTGAAGGTATTTTGCCAAGGGGATGATGCGGAATACCAACGATTAAAAGAACCTGCATGCAAATTGGGTGCAGCTTTTCAGAAGGTGAACTTCCTTCGAGACATCAAAAGCGATTACGAGGAACGAGGAAGGGTCTATTTCCCAGGAGTAGATTTCAATCACTTCGATGCCTCGGTCAAAACACTCATCGAAGCGGATATCCAAAAAGACTTCGACGACTCCTTGATTGGGATTGCTGGACTTCCAGCAGGAGCCAAACTTGGAGTTAAGGTAGCTTACCTCTACTATCAAAAGCTATTTGATAAGATAAAAAAGCTCCCACCAGAGACCATCACTCGGCAACGGGTACGTATTCCCAATGCAAAAAAATTGAGCCTACTCTTTGGTAGCTATGTGGAAAACAAACTTGGCCTCTCCTAATGGAAAAGTATCTGTACCTAGGAATCCTCCTCTTTGCAATCAGCTACCCCCTAGCCCAATCCTTTGAGCACCGCATCCGCTATGCTTCCCAATGGAAATACCTTTTCCCCGGCATGCTCGGGACTGCTGCTTTCTTTATCGTGTGGGACGTATGGTTTACCAACCTGGGCGTGTGGGAATTTAACACCCGGTATGTGTTGGGTTTGTTCTTCCTAGACCTCCCGATTGAAGAATGGCTTTTCTTCTTTATCGTCCCTTTTTCATCCGTATTCATTTATGAAGTATTGATTTACTTTTTTCCAAAAGATTATTTTCTCCCATTCGGAAAGGCGATTGTATGGATATTGGCTCCTTTTCTCTTGGTAATGGGCATTCTACACCTTGACAAGTGGTATACTTCAGTTAACTTCTTGGTAGGAGCTTTAACCTTAATCATCCACTACCTCATCTTCAAAGAAAAGTACTTGGGCCGCTTTATTTTTGCCTACCTGGTTCACCTCATCCCGCTGATGATTTGCAACGGCATCCTTACGGGAGGACTTACCGAGGAGCCCGTCGTGATCTACAACAATGCCGAAAATTTAGGAATTCGAATCTGGACTGTCCCCATCGAAGACCTGATCTACTCCATGATCCTGTTTTTGATGAATATCAGCATCTTTGAATACCTTAGGGGTAGGCAAACAATTTCTCCCATTTCGCGGTTAATCAAATCATGAAACACCTACAGGTTCAGATAGATGATCATTCGGGCTTTTGCTTTGGGGTAGTGTACGCCATAGAAATGGCGGAAGAAATCCTAGAGGAGCAAGGCTATCTCTATTGCCTAGGTGATATCGTACACAACGACGAAGAAGTCAGCCGACTAACCAGAAAAGGGTTAAAAATCATTGATCATGAGGCCTTACTTGGACTGAGAGATGAAAAGGTGTTGATTCGTGCACACGGTGAGCCTCCTTCCACCTACGAGCTGTCAATTAAAAACAACCTGACTCTCATCGATGCAAGCTGCCCCGTGGTACTCAAGCTTCAAAACCGCATCAAAAACTCCTTTGACAAGGAGGACAACATCTACATTTATGGGAAGCATGGCCATGCAGAAGTGATTGGCCTTTTGGGACAAACCAATAACAAAGCCGTGGTATTTCAAGACATTTCGGAATTGGACATTCCCAACCTTCCAAAAAACATCACCCTGTACAGTCAGACCACAAAAAGCACGGATAAGTTTTACGAGATCAATCAAATTCTTCGTGAAAACGGAATTACGGTAAATACGAACGATACCATTTGTAGACAGGTATCGAATCGAGACAAAGAACTTCGTTCTTTCGCGGAAAAATTTGACAAAATCATTTTTGTAAGCGGCACCAAGTCCTCCAATGGCAAGGTGCTCTACAACGTGTGTAAAGAAAAAAACCCAAGCACACATTTTGTGTCCAACGCTGACCAAATTGAAGCGGATTGGTTTGTTCCAGGTGACAGTGTCGGCATCTGTGGAGCTACCTCCACCCCATTGTGGTTGATGGAGCAGGTTCGGGAGCGCATTTTAACCTTTTAATCTCCCCCACATGGAGGCTAAGCCAAACGTATTATCCGTAGATCCAAAAGGTCTTTTGATTGGTTGGGGCATCATTCTCGCTTGGGGTCTTTCTTTGGCTTTTTTGCTCACCTGGGAGTTTTCTTGGGAAAACCCACTGACCTACCTCGCCATTCTCTTACAAACCCACCTATACACCGGTCTTTTTATTACTGCACACGATGCGATGCACGGCATTGTTTCGAGTAATAAAAAAGCAAACCATGTGACCGGATGGATCGCAGCGCTCCTGTTTTCCTACAACTTTTATTGGAAGCTTTTTCCCAAGCACCACGAACACCACCGCTACGTGGCGACAGATAAGGACCCCGATTACCATGCCTCAGGCAAGTTTTTCCGCTGGTACCTCAGCTTTATTTTTCAGTACCTCAACATCTGGCAGTTTCTGCTGATGGCAGTCACTTTCAACCTGCTCAAGCTCGTCCTTCCCACCGAAAACTTGATCCTCTTCTGGATGGTTCCCGCTGGGCTTTCTACACTACAGCTGTTTTTCTTCGGCACTTATTTGCCCCACATGGGCGAAAAAACGAATGCGCATCATTCCAGCTCACAGTCCAAAAACCATCTTTGGGCATTTTTGAGCTGTTACTTTTTTGGATACCACTTTGAGCACCACGACTCTCCCGGCACACCTTGGTGGCGTCTATGGAGAGTAAAAGAAAAACAGGTAGCATAAAGTTTGCTAGCCAACCCTACCTAGTCATTTAATTGAAGCACTAAGCCACACCTCACTATGCGAATTATTGGTCTTTTTGGATTCCTCTTCTTCCTTTCCCTAACTAGTATGGGACAAGGTATAATCCGAGGAAAAATCACCAATCCCATCAACAACCAGCCTGTTCCATTTGCCAATGTCCTGCTACTCAATACAGCCCTCGGAGCAATCACGAACGAGGAGGGCTACTACGAAATCAGCAACATCCCTGCAGGACTTTACAATGTACGGGCCAGCTATGTAGGCTATAAATCCTCGACCGCATTTGAAATTCAAGTAAGTTTAGCCAAGCCAGTTCAACTGGATTTTAGCCTCTTAGAAGACGCGTCCGAACTAAATGAAGTGGTGGTCAGCAGTGAATTTACCCGCTCTGAAGAAACGCCCCTATCCGTACGAAAGCTCAATACCAACGAAATCGAGCGCTATCCTGGAGGAAATCGAGACATCTCTCGGGTGATTCAATCGCTCCCTGGCGTGGCGAGCACGCCTAGCTTCCGAAATGACATCTTGATTCGTGGGGGTGCGCCCAACGAAAACCGCTTTTTTGTAGACGAAATTGAAGTCCCAGTCATCAATCACTTTGCTACCCAAGGATCTTCGGGTGGTCCAGTAGGCATTCTAAATGTCAATCTTATCAAAAGTGTAGACCTGATTACGGGAGGATTTCCTGCCAACAGAATGAATGGACTAAGTTCATTTTTTGAAATTCAACTGAAAGAAGGAAGAAGAGACCGCATGGCTACCCAGCTGACGGTGGGCGCCTCCGAACTCACCCTCTCTAATAATGGCCCGCTCTCTCCAAAGTCAACCTACTCCCTTTCCGTAAGAAGGTCCTACCTCCAAGGATTATTCCGCTTGCTAAAACTCCCTTTTCTACCCACGTTCAATGAT
>CAXNJN010000011.1:0-50656 GCA_964202605.1 Bacteroidia bacterium
GACCATCTACGCCCCCTACAGCCAGTTTGTAGCCGAGGTAGCCCAAGGGCAGCGCGTGCACATCAACGTGGCCGACGAAGCCATGAAAAACCAAGCCATCCAACACCTGCAGCGAGCAGGGGCCAAGATGGATCGCATCTTTTTTCACTTTTTTCCGACCAACGATGCTTGGTGTCGTGACCATGGTCCGGCATTCTTGATCAATCCTACTGCTCCCACACCCAAGGTGCTCGTTAAATGGAACTACAATGCTTGGGGAGAAAAATACCCTCCCCACGACTTGGACAAACAGATTCCTATCCGCATCGCGAAAGACTTGGGCATCCCGTATTTCACTCCTGGCATCGTGATGGAAGGGGGATCGGTGGAATTCAATGGAAAGGGCACCTTGCTCACTTCCAAAGCCTGCTTGCTCAATCCCAACCGCAATCCCCACCTCAATCAGGAGCAAATCGAGCAGTACCTCTGCGACTACTATGGCGTGCGCCACATCCTCTGGGTAGGAGATGGCATTCTTGGAGACGATACCGATGGGCATATTGACGACATCACCCGATTTGTCAACGCCGATACGGTAGTGACCGTAGTGGAAGAAAATAAAGCGGATGGGAATTACGACATCTTGCAAGAAAACCTCCACCTGCTGCAGCAAATGCGCCTCGAAAATGGCAAGCCACTGAATGTAGTGGAACTCCCCATGCCAAGTCCGGTGATTTGGGAAGAACAGCGACTGCCGGCCTCCTATGCCAATTTCTACATCGCCAATGAAGTGGTGGTGGTGCCTACCTTCCGAGATAAAAACGACCAAAAAGCATTGGATATCCTGTCCACCTGCTTCCCTACACGACGTGTAGTGGGTATCGATAGCAGCGACATCATTTGGGGATTGGGTTCCTTCCACTGCTTGAGCCAACAGGAACCAGCAGTTACCTCCTAATGACATGAAATAATAAATCCTGCAGTGAATAGCGGGATTTTCGATTTAATATTAGTTAGTAAAACAAACAGATCTCATTTTTGCTTTTTATACAAAATCACTTCCATGAAGCAGCTCCTTTTCGCCCTCTTATTCTTGATTCTGATGAGTTCCTGCGGGGTACTACAGACCCAGCGAAACAAAAACATTTCCTATATGGAGCCTACCGCTACGCTTCCTCAAAAGAGTTTGAATGTCTTTGCTCCCAGAAATGCTAAAAATGCACCCGTCTTGATCTTTATTCACGGAGGGAGTTGGCACAGTGGCAAAAAGGAAATCTATGATTTTATGGGCAATCGCCTCGCGGCAAAAGGGGTGGTATCGGTGATTATCGACTATCCGTTGGCACCAACCTACCAGTTGCCCGCCATGGAAAAAGCCAGTGCACGAGCCATCCAATGGGTGAAGGAGAACATCGCTTCCTACGGAGGGGATCCGATGAATATGTATGTGTCGGGCCACTCTGCGGGTGGGCATTTGGCTGCCTTGGTAGCCATCAAGGAAGAACCTTGGAAGGAATTGGGGATGATCAATCCCCTGAAAGGCGCTATTCTGAATGATCCTGCGGGTTTGGATTGGTACTGGTTCCTCACCGAGCTCAAAGAAAAATACAATAAGGAAGACAACTACGATGCATTCACGGCTGATCCTGCGGTGTGGAAGACCTATTCGCCCATCTATTATTTGGAGTCCAAGGAAATCCCGATGTTGGTTCTAGAAGGTGAACTTACCTATCCAGGAATCAAGTTGACTGTGGAGCGCTTTCGCAAGGCTGTGGAAGAAAAAGGGCTGAAGCTAGATTACTCTTTTTACCCCAAAACCAAGCATATTCCTATGATTACCCAATTCTATTTTCCATGGAGCAAGGGATACAAGGATGTGTTGAATTTTATGGAGGTAGGACAGTAGGAATTTTAAGGAGTTAGCAGACAGGGAGTTGGAGGAAATCTAAATTTATGGGTTAGTTTTGTGTAGGACTCACCCTCCTTCTTGCCCACTTCCTTTTCCCTGTTTATGCGATTGTTACACACCTTCGGCTTTGTGTTGTTTTTTGTATGCAGTTCCTGTGCTCAGGAGGAAGACACACTTTCTAGGAGTGCTTCCAAATCAGCGGACTATACCCCTCAAGCCTCGCTTGGATATACAATTCAACACAGTTTTTACACCCTTTCCTACTCCAGCACGCACCGGCAGGCGGAGTATTCCTATTACTACCTTAGCCCAGAGAGCATTCTTGGGGGGCAGGCACGTACGGACGATTTTCGGATAGATCCCAAGGTAACCTCCAATCCCGTCAAATCCACCGATTACCAGGGTTCGGGCTACGACCGAGGACATCTTTGTCCTGCTGCGGACATGTCTTTGAATTTGACCGCGATGTCGGAGACCTTTTTCATGTCCAACATGTCGCCCATGGCAGCCTCCTTCAATCGGGGGATTTGGTCCAGGTTGGAAGACTGGGTACGGGAAGAGGCCTTGGGGAATAGCGGATTGTATGTAGTCACTGGCCCGATTCTGTCGAGCAGTTGCGGCAGCCTCAAGGAGAGCATCACGGTGCCTTGTGCATACTATAAAATTGTTTTTAAAGAAGGCACCCAACCCAAGATGCTGGGCTTTGTGCTCTCCAATGCGGGTGCTTCCGGATCCTTGCAGGCCTTTGCAGTTTCGGTGGATGAAATCGAAAAGCAAACAGGCCTTGATTTTTTCCCGCAACTCGACAATGCTCTCGAACAAAGCCTAGAAAGTAAGGTGAATTTGAGTGGCTGGAGGTTTTGAGAGTTTAAATCAGTATGGGTTAAAAAAAAAGGAGGAAAAAAAATCTGAGAATTTCCCTTTTAAACATTTTTTTCATCTCCTAGTTTTGTCTACATGAAAACAATTATTTGGATTGCTGGTAGCGTACTGATTCTAGGGGGAGTGATCTCTTTTTTCTCATTTCGGTTTAAAGGGATCGAGACGCCGAACTATAAAGTAATTAAGACCTTGGGTGAGGTCGAAATCAGGGAGTATCCCCAACTAATTTTGGCACAAACCAAATTGGGTGGGAAGCGCTACGATTCCAATGGAAACAAGGGGTTCGGTGTAGTGGCCAACTACATTTTTGGTGGAAACCAGCAGCAACAAAAGATTGCCATGACTTCTCCTGTCATCATGAATATGTCTGATACGGATGCATCCATGTCTTTCGTGATGCCCAGCCAGTACCAACTATCGGACCTGCCAACTCCTAATTCCAATGCAGTTTCTTTAGTAAAACAAGAGACAATGACGCTCGCAGTCTTGCGTTTCGGAGGATTTAGTTCTGACGAAAAAATAGCCAAATATGCCCAAATCTTGACCCAGGTGCTGCAAGAAAAGAACATTCGCACCAAGGGTTCCCTGCTATACATGGGCTACAATGCCCCTTGGGATGTAATCAACCGCCGAAACGAGGTGGCCTTCCAAATTGATTCAATTCAAGATTAATTCAATTTTTTTTTATTTCAGTAGGGACCTGATAAAAAGTTTCTTTTTAACTCAAACCAAGTCCAACGCCTATTTCAAATCAAGGTGAAAAGGCATAAAAAAAGGAGTTACAAAAAAATGCAACTCCTTTTTTCATGTCGGGGTGACAGTCCCGATACTTATCGGGAGAACCTGCGACCACACGCCCCCCAGACGTGTACGCTACCGGACTGCGCCACACCCCGATGTGGAGGGCAAATTTAGAATTTTCTTCAAATTTTTACAGCCGCCCCCTAAATTTTACTCCCCTGAAAAACGAGTTCGCTTTCCTTATTGACTTTAGCCAGTAAAGCGGAAATCTGGGATTCTGAATCCACTTAAAAAAATCCAAAAATGCCTTGTCTATCAAACTTGGCAGAAAAGGGATTAATCGTATCTTTGCCGAATTATTTACAGAATCTAACACTGAATCCGACTAGTTTATGGAACAAGCGCTGATTTATTTAGTCCCTGCGCTGGGACTTGTAGGCCTACTCATCATGGCAATTAAGTCTGCCTGGGTGACCAAGCAGCCCACAGGAGATGAAAACATGGTGGAACTCGCCGGCTACATCGCCGATGGCGCCATGGCATTTTTGAAAGCGGAATGGAAAGTGCTTTCCTACTTCGCCGTGATTGCAGCCATCGTTTTGGCTTGGTCAGGTACACTAGTGCCTACCTCGAGCCCCGTAATTGCCATTTCCTTCTTGATTGGCGCATTCCTTTCTGCCCTAGCCGGCTACATCGGAATGAAAATCGCTACCAAAGCCAATGTTCGTACTACCCAAGCGGCACGCACGAGTTTGAAGCAAGCGCTAAAAGTATCTTTCACCGGGGGATCTGTAATGGGTCTTGGTGTTGCTGGTTTAGCCGTTCTGGGCTTAGGTTCCCTATTCATCATATTTTATCAAGTATACGTGGTATCGGTTGGAGCCGGTGTCAACGGACTTGAAATGGAAAAAGCACTTGAAGTCCTTGCTGGCTTCTCTCTTGGAGCGGAATCCATCGCGCTATTTGCTCGTGTGGGTGGTGGTATCTATACCAAAGCCGCTGACGTAGGAGCGGATCTAGTAGGAAAGGTGGAAGCAGGTATCCCTGAGGATGACGTGCGTAACCCCGCTACTATCGCCGATAACGTAGGAGACAACGTAGGTGACGTAGCCGGTATGGGTGCCGATCTTTTCGGTTCTTATGTGGCGACTATCCTTGCGACCATGGTTTTGGGACGCGAAATCGTATCCCTAGACAACTTTGGCGGTATCGCCCCAATTCTTTTGCCAATGGTATTGGCAGGACTTGGTATCATCTTCTCTATTATGGGAATGGCCTTCGTAACCATCAAGGATGACAAAGGCGATGTGCAGAAAGCATTGAACATGGGCAACTGGTCTTCGATCGTGTTTACCGGTATCGCTTCCTTCTTTATCGTGAAGTACATGCTTCCTGAGACGCTTTCCATTCGTGGTTATGCCTTTACCAACATGGATGTATTCTATGCAATCATCCTTGGCCTCGTAGTAGGTACCTTGATGTCGATCATCACCGAATACTACACAGCCATGGGCAAGCGCCCAGTGCTTTCGATCATCAAGCAGTCTGCAACCGGACACGCTACCAATATCATCGGTGGTCTTGCAGTAGGCATGGAGTCTACCGTACTTCCTATCCTAGTTTTGGCAGGTGGTATCTATGGAGCGTATGAATTTGCTGGTTTGTATGGTGTAGCAATCGCTGCTGCGGGTATGATGGCCACTACTGCCATGCAGTTGGCAATTGATGCCTTCGGACCTATTGCGGACAACGCAGGAGGTATTGCAGAAATGAGCCAGCTTCCTGAGGAAGTTCGTGGCCGTACCGACATCTTGGATGCGGTAGGAAACACCACTGCAGCTACAGGTAAAGGTTTTGCCATCGCTTCTGCTGCCTTGACTTCATTGGCCTTGTTTGCGGCATTCGTGGGCATTGCAGGCATTGATGCAATCGATATTTACAAAGCAGACGTACTCGCCGGATTATTTGTGGGTGGCATGATTCCATTTATATTTTCCTCCTTGGCAATTGCTGCGGTAGGTAGAGCGGCCATGGACATGGTGAATGAAGTGAGACGCCAGTTTCGTGAGATCCCAGGCATCATGGAGTACAAGGCTAAGCCTGAGTACGAGAAGTGCGTAGAAATCTCTACCAAAGCTTCTATCCGTGAGATGATTGCTCCTGGAGCGATCGCCTTGCTTTCTCCAATTTTGGTAGGCTTTGCTTTCGGTCCAGAAGTACTTGGAGGCATGCTCGCAGGGGTTACCGTCTCAGGAGTATTGATGGGTATGTTCCAATCCAACGCCGGTGGCGCATGGGACAATGCGAAGAAGTCCTTCGAAAAAGGAGTAGAAATCGATGGAGAGATCTACTACAAGAAATCTGAACCACACAAGGCATCCGTTACCGGTGACACGGTAGGGGATCCATTCAAAGATACCTCTGGTCCATCGATGAATATCTTGATCAAGTTGATGTCTATCGTTGCCTTGGTTATTGCACCACACATTTCTGAAAAACCTCACGGAGAAGCAGCCGAAACAGCGCTAATCAACAAAGAGGTGAAGAAGGAAATCAAGATGGTCGATGGCAAAGAAGTCGTGACCGAAACCATCACCATTACCAAGTAAAAAATAAGTCACCCACTCATTTTTTAAAAGACTCTCCCGATAAGGAGAGTCTTTTTTTTGTGGGTGTTAAAAGAATCCCCCTAACCCCCTTGTCAAGGGGGAATCACATCTCCGCATCCATTAAACATTAATTAAGAAATAAAATTTTTGAATAAAAGCATCAGTTTGGAGGCCAGGTGGTGCGACTCCCCCTTATTAAGGGGGCAGGGGGGATTAAGGGTTTAGTTGAAAAGACCCAGATTTTTCTCTAACTTAAATCAATGTTTATTTCATTTTTTAATCTATCTCCATGCATTTCCTACCCTACAACCGAACCCTAAAGGAATTTTCAAGGGACCTTCGAAGTCATTCCACGCTGTCAGAAATCCTACTTTGGCAAAAACTTAGGGCAAGTCAATTTCGGGGATATGCTTTCAATAGACAAAAGCCGCTGGGGAATTATATAGTTGACTTTTATTGTCGAAAGCTTGACCTCGTAATTGAAATAGATGGTAATTCGCATGCCTATGAAGAGGCTATTCTAGAGGATGAGGAAAGACAGCGGGTTTTGGAGCATCTCGGAGTATATTTTCTTCGATTTTCAGATGTAGAAGTAAAGCGTTCTATGGCAAGTGTATTGAATGAGATAGGGTTTTTTATGGATGATTTTGAGGAAAAATCAGGAGCAGTGAAATCCCCCTAACCCCCTTGTCAAGGGGGAATCACATCTCTGCATCCTTTAAACATTAATTATGAAGTAGAACCTTTGAGTAAAAAGTATCAGTTTGGAGACCAGGTGGTGCGACTCCCCCTTTAAGGGGGCAGGGGGGATTAATTGATCTGAAATTCCCCAAACCCCCTTTTCAAGGGGGAATCACATCTCTGCATCCATTAAACATTAATTAAGAAATAAAATTTTTGAATAAAAGCATCAGTTTGGAGGCCAGGTGGTGCGACTCCCCCTTATTAAGGGGGTTAGGGGGATTTTCACAAAATTATCCTCGAGGATTGCCATTCAGTTAGTAACTTCACCCCATGCGTTGGTCGATTGATTTTCCCATTCCTGCTTCCCCTTTTCCCATCAGCCACTCTTCCAAAGTGGTCAGCTTGGGCTCCTGCTTTGCGCAAACCATCGGGAGCAAGATGCAAGCGGCAAAATTCGAGGTCCTCATCAACCCCTTTGGAACACTTTTTCATCCGCTCAACCTGGCCGATCTCCTCAAACTAGCCATTCCTGCTGCACCCATGAATCCAGCAGGAGTAGTGGAGCGCGAAGGTGTTTTTGTGCATTATGGGTCCCACTCTGACGTAAAAGGTGCAACTTTAGCCGAATTGGAAGCCAACTATACCCAGCAGATGCTGCTTCTGTATCATTCCCTGAATAAGGCTTCCCACCTGATACTCACCCTAGGAACAGCCTGGCTCTACACCCATCGGAAATTAGGGAAAGTGGCCAACTGTCACAAACAACCTGCAGCCCTCTTTGAAAAGAAGCTTTCCAGCCTGAAGGAATTGGAAACTGGGCTAAGACCGGTTTTGAGGATGCTAACTCAGCAGCATCCTAATCTTAAAGTTATCCTGACCCTCAGCCCTGTGCGCCACACCAAGGAAGGAATCGCTGAAAATCAGTTGAGCAAAAGCCTGTTGCGCGTCCTATGTGCACGGCTGGAGCAAAATCTGGAGGCAGTCCACTACTTCCCTGCGTACGAGATCTTGGTGGATGAACTCCGAGACTACCGCTTCTACGCGGCTGATTTGGTGCATCCCTCGGAAGAAGCGGAAAACTACATTTGGGAAAAATGGCAACAGTTTAGTTTTGGACCAGAAACCCAGCAAAAGGTAGCCGAAATTCAAAAAATACAGCTCGAACTGGCCCACCGTTCCTTCAATCCCGATTCTGAAGCACATCAAAAGTTTCTCCAAAATTTACTGGGTAAACTGGAACGGCTCCACGGAGAATTTGATTTTTCCGAGGAAATCCAAGCCGTGAAATACAGACTGGAACGCTAGGTCCGCTTCCCAAAATAGAAATTTTCCATGTCCGCCAACCGACTCCTTCATTCCCAAAGTCCCTACCTGCTGCAGCATGCCCACAATCCCGTGGATTGGTATCCCTGGGGTCCAGCCGCATTGAATCGGGCCACAGCAGAAAACAAACCCATCCTAGTATCCATCGGCTACTCTGCCTGCCACTGGTGTCACGTGATGGAACGGGAAAGCTTTGAAGATGAAGCCACTGCGGCACTGATGAACGAACACTTCGTCTGCATCAAAATTGATCGGGAGGAGCGCCCCGACCTAGACAATATTTACATGGATGCCGTGCAGGCCATGGGACTTCAGGGAGGTTGGCCCCTCAACGTCTTTTTGATGCCCAACCAGAAGCCTTTCTATGGAGGCACCTATTTCCCCAACAGCAAGTGGAAGCAGCTCCTAGGCAGCATTGCCGATGCCTACGCCGTCCATGCGGATCAGTTGGCAGAAAGTGCCGAGGGATTTGGACGGAGTCTCAACCGCAAGGAAACGGACAAGTACGGAATCCAAGCCGGAGAAGGAGACTTGGACCCGGATGAATTGGTGGAGGTAATCAGCAAACTTTCCGCACAATTTGATCCGGAATGGGGAGGAATGAACCGTGTTCCCAAGTTCCCCATGCCAGCCATCTGGAACTTTGTTCTAGATTATGCGCTACTCGCTGCACGAGCCGACCTGCAAAAAGCCGTATTTTTTACCCTCCAAAAAATGGGGATGGGAGGGATCTACGATCACCTGCGTGGGGGCTTTGCCCGCTACTCCGTCGATGGAGAATGGTTTGCCCCCCACTTTGAAAAGATGGGTTACGATAACGGGCAGCTGCTCGAACTCTATGCCAAAGCCTATCAGGTCAGTCAAGATCCCTTTTACTGGGAAAAAGTACGGGAAACCAAAGACTGGCTCCTAGCCGAGATGATGCAAGAGGAAGGGGGCTTTCACGCTGCCCAAGATGCGGACAGCGAAGGGGTGGAAGGGAAATTTTATACCTGGATTGCCGCCGAACTTCAGGAACTCCTCGGGGCGGATTTTGACTGGTTTAGCAGTTTGTATTCCATCACCCCTGAAGGCAACTGGGAGGAAGGAGTCAATATCCTTTTCCAAGTCGAGTCCTACGAGCAAGTGGCCAAGGACCAGGGTATTCCCCTCGAAGACTTTCTTCAGAAGCTGCATGCACAGAAAGCGCAGTTGCTCAAGCACCGCAACCAACGGATCTATCCAGGCAAGGACGACAAGGTGCTAGCGGGCTGGAACGGATTGCTGGATGCCGGTTTGATTCAAGCCTACTTCGCCTCTGGAGAGGAGGAGTATTTGGAGATTGCCCTGCGCAACCTAGATTTTATACAAGTCAAACTCTTTCAAGCCGGGATCTTGTACCGCAGCTACAAAAATGGGCAGGCCTATACCCCCGCTTTCTTGGAGGACTATGCAGCCCTCATCCGAGCCTCTTTGATGGCCTTTTCGGCAAGTGGATTGTCTCGTCACCTCAGCTTTGCGCAAACGCTAGCAGAGGTAGTTTTGGATCGTTTTTACGATGCAGAAGATGGGTATTTTTATTTCAGCGACCCGACTGCAGAAAAATTGATCGCCAACAAAAAAGAACTCTTTGACAACGTCATTCCTGCTTCCAACTCCATCCTTGCACGCAGCTTACATCAACTTTCCCTGCTTACTTACCAAGAGAATTATGGGAAAATTGCGGCGCGCATGCTGGGGGGTATGAAGGAACTTATTTTGAAGGAACCTGGATTTTTATGCAATTGGGCCAACTTTTACCTGGAGAGCCTCGTGCCTACCGCAGAGATCGCCATTGTGGGCAGAGGAGCAAAAGAAAAAGCTCTGGCGCTGTTGGCAAATTACCTGCCCAATGCTGTAGTCGCTTGGTCCGAATCTCCGACAGCTAGCGTCCCTCTTCTGGAAGGAAAACTGGGGGATGCCGATGGAAATGCCTTAATTTACGTATGTGTAAATCGCAGTTGCCGCAGACCAGTGGCCACCGTCGAGGAAGCACGTGCATTGGTACCTCAGTTGAACTAATTTGGTGGACACGCTATTTCCGGACTATACTTTTTCAGAGACTGAAGGCGAATCTCAATTCGTCGATGTCATCTTGCCGGTACCCATTCCCCGAATGTTTACCTACAAGGTACCCAAATCACTCCAGCCTTTGCTGCAGATTGGCTGTCGGGTCTTAGTTCAATTTGGGAAGAAAAAGGTCCTCACCGGTATCATTGGTCGGGTACACCACAGCCCTCCCCAAGCCTATGAGGCCAAGCCCGTGTTGGACCTGCTCGAGGAGCAGCCTAGTGTCAATCCCCTGCAAATCCGATTTTGGGTGTGGATGGCTTCCTACTACTGTTGCCACATCGGAGAGGTAATGGGCGCTGCCCTTCCTTCTGGTCTTCGACTTTCCTCCGAAAGTAAAATTCAGCTCCATCCCGAGTTTGACTTGGAGAATTCTTCGTATCCCTTGGATGTGCGGGAAGAAAAAATACTAGAAGCCTTAGCTACCAAAGATGAACTCAGTTACGAAGACTGCGAGCAGCTCCTCGGCGTAAAAGCCATCCATCCCATTCTAAAAAGTCTGGTGGCCAAGGAGGCTATTTTGATTTTTGAAAAAGTTCAAGAAAAATACAGTCCCAAGATCGAGACCAGGCTGCGCTTGAATGCGAGCTACCTGGCACCTGGAGCCTTGGAGGGGCTATTTGAGGAGTTGCAAGCCAAACCCAAGCAGGAAGCGATTCTGCTCAAGTTTTTGCGCGACCTCCCAGTGCATCAACGCCCTGAGTTGAATGCCAAAGGCCTTGCCAAGGCCAGCGTGTTAGAGGAGGGCGATTCAGAAAGTTCCTTGAAGACGCTCATTAAAAACGGGGTTCTGGAATCCTACACCCAGTTCGTGGACAGAATCCCAGAGGAAGCAGCCGAGCGAGAAGCTTCAGACCTGTCGGAAGCCCAGCAGGTGGCCATGGATCAAATCAAGGGGCACTTTGAAACCAAGCAAACGGTTTTGCTTCAGGGCATCACGGGTGCTGGCAAAACAGAGATTTACATCAAATTAATCCAAGAGGCCCTAGGCAGTGGTTCGCAAGTGCTTTTACTCCTACCGGAAATTGCGTTGACCACGCAGCTGGTGGGGAGGTTGAAGCAGGTCTTCGGATCTAGTATGGGCGTGTACCACTCCAAGTATTCGGACAATGAACGGGTTGAAGTCTGGAATGGGGTCCTGAATGGGCGTTTCTCCTTTGTGGTAGGCGTACGTTCCTCCTTGTTTCTACCTTTTGATAGTCTGGGGTTGGTGATTGTGGACGAGGAGCACGAACCGAGCTACAAGCAGTTTGACCCTGCGCCCCGCTACCATGCCCGAGATGCAGCGATCATGCTGGCCTATGTGCACCAAGCACGCACACTTTTGGGATCAGCGACGCCTTCCTTTGAATCCTATTTCAATGCGATACAGGGCAAGTACGGGCTGGTGAAACTCTCGGAGCGCTTTGGGAAGGCCACCTTGCCCGAGTACCACCTGGCAGATCTCGGAGTAGACCGCAAAAAAAACCTGCTCAAACTGGATACTACTCGGGTGCTGCGAGAGCAGATTCAGCGTGCGCTAGAAAATCAGGAGCAGGTGCTCATCTTTCAAAATCGCCGCGGTTACGCTCCTTTCATGCAGTGTGAGGATTGTGGCTGGACTGGGCAATGTGTGCAGTGTGACGTGAGTTTGACTTACCACCAGTTTGCCTCCGAACTCCGCTGCCACTACTGTGGCTACAAGGAGAAAATTCCCACCAGTTGTCCTGCCTGTGGGAGTAATCAGCTCAGCACCCAGGGAATGGGCACCGAACGAATCGAAGAGTCTTTGGCCTTGCTTTTCCCCGAGGCGCGCATGGGAAGAATGGATTTGGATACCACCCGCTCCAAATATGGTTACCAACGGGTCCTAGATGAGTTTGCCGCAGGGCAAATCGACATTCTTGTCGGCACCCAGATGATTACCAAAGGCTTGGATTTTGGACGAGTAACCGTGGTAGGAATCTGGGATGGGGACCGAATTTTAAATTTTCCTGATTTCCGTTCTGGGGAGCGCGCCTTTCAGCAGATCACCCAAGTAGCAGGTCGAGCAGGTCGCAGAGCTGCCAAAGGCCATGTGGTCATCCAAACGCGCAATCCAGAGACCGAGCTCTACAAAAATGTAATCCAAGGGGATTATGACGATTTTTATCAGTTGGAGTTGAAAGATCGCAAGGCATTCTACTATCCACCCTTTGTGAAGCTCGTGAAGATTACCACCCGACATGCGGTTTATGGTACGGCAGAGAAGGCCGCCCATGCGCTGCATCGGGAAATGGCAAATCTTCCCCTCAAGAAAATAGTGTTGGGTCCCGAAAAGGGGAGCATTGCCCGGATCAAAAATCTCTACCAGCTGGAGTCTTTGATTAAGTTGGACCGCCAAGGGGATACCCAATCCGTATTTAAGGAGCGCTTAGGAAAAATTTTGGAGGACTTACAAGCCATCCCAGAATTTCGATCGGTCCGCTGGATTGTGGATGTAGATCCAAATTGAGGAGAAATTTTTAGAAGAACTGTAGCGTTTTTTGAGTGGTTTCCGTTTAGCCCAAAAGAACGAACAACTAAAGCCGAGTACCTATAGCCAATTCCTAACCAAAAGAGTTGAATTTGACCGACCAAGAGCTAATTGAGGGGTGCAAGCGTCGTTCAAAGATGCACGAGGAGTATTTTTTTAAAAAATACTACGGATTCGTCATGGGTATTGGTAGGTCCTATGTCAAAAGCGAAGACCTGGCACAAGAAATCGTGCAAGATGCCTTTCTTAAGTTTTTTGATTCGGTAGATAAGTTGGAACAAAACCCAGTCATCCTTCCCTGGTTGCGAAGAATTGCAGTCAATACGGCGATTGACTACTACCGCAAAAATCAAAAGTTCAAGTTGCACGAGGAGGCGGATGGAAATCGACTACTGGTGGAGCAGGAAAATGCAATTGAGCAATTGGGCTACCAAGAAATCATCGCCCTCCTTGAGCAGCTGCCCGATGACCAGCAACTGATCTTTAACCTCTACGAGGTGGAGGGCTACAGTCACAAAGAAATTGCCGAGAAATTGTCCATCAGTGAAAGTTCCTCACGGGTGTACCTCACTCGGGCCAAGCACAAACTGCGACAACTCATTCACCTTCATTATAGCGTCTATGCAGGAAGATAAGTGGAGTACTCAATTAGCAGAGCGCCTGCGCAGGTTGCAGGAAGAGGCTCCCCAACCTTACCTCCCAGGATCCTGGGAGGCCTTTGAGGCGCGCCGAAATCAAAAACGGAGCATTCCTCCTTTTTGGTGGTGGGCTAGAGGCATTGCTGCTTCCCTAACCTTACTCTTTTTCGTGTGGAATCTTTGGACTGGGGAGCAGCAGGAGCAAGCCGCTAGCCAGCAATTGGCCTTGGCAACGCAAGTCCCCCAAGAGGAATCAGCTGCGTTGCCTGCGCAAAGTGAGGTCAATTCCGAAACACAAGCGAATGGGGGAAAAGCAGGGGCTAGCTTTTCCAAGCAACCGACTGAAAAGCGCAGCGATAGTGGGAGGAGAATCTTCCCATCTTCCAAGCAGGAATCCAATCCTTTGGTAGATAGCAAGGCAATTCCTTCCCAGGAGGAGGTTCGAATAGTGGAATCAGGTACAGGGGCAGCACCACAACCCACAACAAGTGCGTCTTCAGCGCAAGTAGCAGTATCACCCATTGCCAGCCTTGTGGAGGAAAAGGCTGTAGCCCCAACCCATCCTACTACACCAAGTTTCACGGAAATCATCCCTTCCGAAGCGGAAGCATTGCTCGCGCAACAAAAAGACCCGCTTGCCTTTGCTGTTGGGCTTGGACCTGGATTTGGAAACAGCAGCGAGGCCAATCAGGTGACTTCAGGATCTCGAATTGGCTTGGGAATGCAGGTCGATATGGCCTTGGCGGGCAAGCTACGCATCGGTTCAGGAATCGGAGTCAACTACCTCAGTCAGGCATCCGAAGGCCAGGCATCCCTCAAATTGGTTGGTGTCAATTCCCCCATCCAAGAGACTACCCAGGTGCAGCAAGTGCAGGTAGACCTACCCCTGTATGTTCGCTTTCCCCTCAGTCCCTCACGTGCCATTTCTTTACAAGCTGGATTCTCCAATTTGCTGACCTTCAACCAAGTCACGGAGCAGGAGCTAGTCTTTACGCGGCAGGTTACGGATTCAGATTTGGCAAACTCCCTGAGTACCCAAAGAACCGTGCAAGTGACGCAAAGCAGTACTCTCCCCGGACCTAGCTCTCGATTTCTTCCTTTTGCTCAGGCCAACCTTGGAGTGAATGTTCGCGTATACGAGAACAAAAAAACGAGTTACCTGCTGATGCCCTTCTATTCCTATCCCTTGCAGGATATTTCTGGAACAGGCCAAAACCCAGCGGTTATTGGTGCTGCGGTTAAAATTACCTTCGGCACCCTCAAAAAATAGTACACTTTTGAATACCAAACCAACGCTACCTCAGCCCAAGAATTCTTGGGCTGTTTTTTATGCCCGATGCTCTATTTTTTTGATTCGGATAAAAAATCAATTCAATTCCCTCTTTTGATAAATGGCTTCAGTTTACCAGGGTATTTATGCATCTTTGGTCCTTCAAACCTCTATCCTTCATGTCACAAACAAGTCAAGAAACCATTACTATCCATAAAAAAGAAATGTGTTTTGCTTTTTTAAAACCTTTTGTTTTATTCATTTTAGTGGCATTTACCTCATTTTTTGAACTTAGTGCCCAAGAAAAAACTATCCCTACTGGGCAGTTTGGTGGTGTGATCACCGCAACCAACAATGGAGTTTCGATTATTCCCTCTTTCACTCTAGGTAGACCTGCACTATTGTTTGATTTCAGCTTGTCCGGAGAGCGCTTCTCCTTTGATCCCATGCTTCGATTTGGTATGGATGGCAAGCCTTGGTCTTTCGTCTTTTGGGGTCGCTACAAGGCTATCAAAGACAAGCCCTTTACCCTTACTGTAGGAGCGCATCCTGCCTTTATTTTTCAAGAACGGATCGTGAAGGTCAATGGGCAAGAAAAAACCATGTTTGTCAGCCAGCGATTTTTAGCCATGGAGATAGCACCGATGTATAAGTTTTCCGACGGCCTAAGTATGGGCCTCTACTACTTGCGAGGACATGGTTTCAATCCTATTCCTCCTGATAACTCTAATTTTATTGCTTTAAATACGGTCATTTCTGGTGTTCCTGTGGGTGGAGGGTTTAACATGCGGATTAATCCCCAGCTCTTTTACCTCAAGGTGGACGACGATTCAGGTACCTATGTCACCTCTAACTTTACTGTGAGTAAGCCCGGATTCCCCATCGGTTTTCAAGGTCTTTTCAACCAGAAAATCAAGTCCAGCATAGCTGGGGATGATTTTATTTGGAATGTAGGCTTGCTGTATATTTTTTCTACTCCTTATAAAAAAGTAAAGTAAGTTCAATTGGAATTAGGCATAGACTTTAGTTCCATTTCCCGTCGTTTTTCCTAACATAGCGGTACACTCCCTGGACCTAGTTCTCGATTTCTTTCCTTTGCTCAGGCCAAGAATTTCATGTGCTGTTTTTTTCGCAATAGTTAGGAATTGTACTGTGAATAGCTATCCCTATCGAGCCATTAGTAGGATTACGGACAATCCTAGATTTCCTTTGATCTGCGGAATTTTTCTAAAGAATCTGCGTGAGACTTTATTTACGCGGATAATTCCAACTGTCAATATAAGAACCCAAATAGCCAGAGGGGGATTTTGTTGCCAGAGCCTGTCTTGATACCGTCCGCTGCCACAAAGGCATTTGGGATTCCCACAAGTTGTTGGCTGCCCTTATGTGCACCACCCACCTCGATGACATAGCTGTGGTCAAGCATAAAATCACCCTGTTTAGGCAAACTTACTTCGTGGTGCACCTGCAATTGGTTGAAAAAGAAAGTTTCCCGCAAATTGCCTCGGTTAGGAACCTGATTAGAGAAAGCAAAGGCTAGATTGGGATTGTGGAGGTATATTTTTTCTGGCTTCTGAAGAAAAGATACGCCTTGAGTTTGTTGGCGAAGTAGCAAGAGCAGTTTGGCTTGCTCCAATAAATCAAAGGTCTTTAGCACCGTATTTCTTGAGGTATCCAATCGCTCTGCCAATTTGCTAATGTTAGGAATGAAGGGAACTGACTCACTCAGGATGTACAGCAGTTTCTTCATGCTACGAACCGTTTTGTAAGAGAGTTCCTCAAAAGGAGCAAGGTCAATTTCTAGGACCAGGTTCGTGATTTCCAATAGGCGGGTGGGATAGAGTGCCTTGCTCTCTCGGTAAAAGGGATAGTACCCAAAAGTCAAATACTGTTCGAAATGGGATAGTATATCCTGTTGATCTACAAGTGGTTCTGCTAGAATGGTATGTTGGGTTAGAATTTCATTTAGGGAATACACTGGAAAATTTGTACCCAATTCCAAGTTGAGAAACTCTCGAAAAGACAATCCCTCCAAGTGATACACTGCTGCTCGGCGAGATAGGTCTGCCTTGCCTTTTTCAAGTGCCAGCACAGACGAACCAGAGACCACAAATGAGGCATCCGAATACGCATCTACGAGTATTTTCAAATCGGAAGACCAGTTGAGGTAGCGGTGGGCCTCATCCAAAAAGAAGGTGCGAACCCCTTGGGTGTACAGCTGCTCCACAAAAGTGGCCAAGCGAACCTCCTCAAAAAAATAATCATCCAAACTTAGGAAAATGCTTTTGTCCTCTAGCTGCTGCATTCGCTGAAGCATCAAGGTGGTTTTACCCGTTCCCCGATGTCCTAAAATGAGAATCAAGCGTTGATTCCAATCAATTGTTTCAAACAGGTAACGAGTGAAGGCAGGCAGCTTTGCCCCTTTCTTTCGTTTCGAATTCTGAACTAAGCGTTCCATTTTGTTTTCTTTAGACAACAAAAATACAAAATGTTGTTTATAAACAACAATAATACAAGCTGTTGTTTACAGAAAACATTTCTATTTAAAAAAAATCGATTCTAATGCAACTAGCCTAGGGTAAATAAAAATAAACTGCCCCTTTGCAAGAGGCAGTTTATTCTAGAAGAAGGGTTAAGAAGATCAACTTTACACCAAGGAATCCTTACACCTTAAGTCCTTCTTTTTCCAATTGTGGCCCAAAGGGCTGTTGATAAAAGCGCTTGCCCGTAGCCTTGTAGAGGGAATTGGCTAGTGCGGCAAAGACCGGTGGAAAATAGGGTTCCCCCAGTCCTGTTGGGTCCTCTTTGCTGTCCACAAAGTGCACCTCGATGGCTTTCGGCGAATCTTGTTGCCGAATCATGCGGTACTGATGGAAGTTGTTTTTATTGGGTACCCCATCCTTGAAGGTCAATTCTCCGAAAAGGGCATTGCCAATTCCATCTACAATAGCACCTTCTCCCATATTGATGGCGGAATCTCGGTTGACTACAATTCCACAATCCACGGCGGCAACTACTTTTTCGACTACAGGTTTGGAGTCCTTAATAACCACATCAACCACTTCAGCTACATAGGAATTGTGGCAGAAATAGGCGGATACCCCACGATGTACTCCAGCTGCAGGGCTACTCCACTTGGATTTTTCTTTGACCAATTCCAAAACCCCAGCATAGCGCTTCGCATCGTAATCGTTATTTTTACCTACCGGGTTGGTTTCGGCGCGCTTGAGCAACTCCAATCGGAAGGCAATAGGGTCCTTGCCCATCACTTCGGCTAGTTCATCCAAGAAACTTTGTTCCGCTGCTGCGATAAAATTGGAACCTGGGGCGCGGAAAGCACCGACCGTGATATTGGATGCAATTTGCCATCCTTCCGCCAGGTAGTTGTCGATCGCCCCTGCGGGAAATCGGTCGGCATGAACGGGGGTTTCAGGGATGCCACCTGCCTTCACATGGAGTGCTAGCAACTGATTTTTGTCATCTAAAGCAGCTCGATAGGTGGCAGAGTAGCTTGGTCTGTAAATCCCATAGGTCATGTCGTCCTCTCGGCTATATACCATTTTGATGGGAACGCCAGCCTTTTGAGAAATCAAGGCTGCCTCAACCAGGTGGTGGCTGTACGCTCTCAATCCAAATCCGCCGCCCATTCGAGCCAGCTTGATGCTGATTTTCTCTTTGGGAAGTCCAAGGGCAGATGCAATAGTGCCTATAATAAATTCTGGAGCTTGGGTAGGTCCGTAAATTTCCGCTTTGTCAGCTGTCACCTGTGCAAAGCAGTTGACCGGCTCCATGGTATTGTGCGCTAGAAAGGGAGCGGTGTATGTTTTTTCAATGATTTTGGCTGCCTTTTTAAATGCACCTTCAGGGTCCCCGTCTCTGCGGATGACATTTCCAGGTTTGCTGATGAATTCAGCCATTTTAGCCTGATGGCTTTCTGTGCTTTCCAATCCTGAAGGCACCTTGACTTGCGATGGGGGTCCTCCAAATCCAGTCATGGAGAAGCCTGATTCTGGTGCTTTTTCCCAAGTAGCTTTGAGTGATTTTTTGGCTTGTAGGACCTCCCAAGTGGAATTACCCACGATGGCAACCAACTCGGGAAAGGTAGCGGTGTCAAAAAAATTGCGAATGTACTCGTCCTTAAATAGCTGAATTGAAAATACATCCAAGATACCAGGTAAGGACTTGACGGATGAAGCATCAAAAGAGGCGAGTTTCATCCCAAAAGCTGGAGGATGTACGATGGCTGCATATTTCATGCCTTCTACCTGGTGGTCGATACCAAAGAGTGGGGTGCCGGTGATGATTTTTTCCAGATCTACATTCTTTTTGGAAGTGCCGATGAGCGTAAAGTCTTTCGGGTCTTTAAGCGCAACCTCCTCTGGTACAGGTAGGGTAGCAGCTAGGGAGGCCAGTTCTCCGTAGCCTGCTTTCTTTCCACTTCCTTTGTGCTCCAAGAACCCATTGGAGGTGGTTATTTCAGCAGCAGGCACCTTCCAGGTTTGCGCAGCTGCATTGACTAGCAGCTGTCGGGCAGTTGCTCCTGCTGTTCGTAGTGGAGTCCACCCTTGGCGAATGCCTTGGCTTCCACCTGTAAATTGCCGTTGGAACCGCTCTGGCCAAAAGTCTGCCTGCTCCACAAGCACCATTTTCCAGTCTACACCTAGTTCTTCTGCTAGGATCATGGGCATGGAGGTTTTGGTATTGGAGCCAAATTCCGGATTGGCCGAATACAGGGTAACGACCCCATTCTCTCCAATTTTGATGAAGCTATTGAGTTCAAACCATTCTTTTGGTAGTGCCAAAGCTGCCTCTGGGGTAGGTTTGCAGCCTGCCAGCCAACTAAAGCTGAGCATCATGCCTCCCCCTGCGAGAGCGGAGACTTTTAAAAAGGACCGGCGGTCTAATTTTTTATCTATGGTGGACATGGCTTCTTCGTTAGCTGTTTTGGGAGGCTGTTTTTACGGCTGCTTTGATTCTTAAATAGGTGCCGCATCGGCAAATATTGCCGTTCATGGCTGCTTCAATTTCTTCTTCCGAAGGTGAAGGATTTTCTTTCAAGAATGCTGCTGCAGTCATGATCTGACCTGCTTGGCAATACCCACACTGGGGCACATCGTGTTCGATCCAAGCTTGTTGCACTGGATGGTCTGCACTTTCAGAAAGCCCTTCGATGGTGGTGATTTCGGAACTCCCTACGCTAGAAACGGGAAGGGAGCAGGAGCGAATTGCTGCGCCATCCAAATGAATGGTACAAGCCCCACACTGGGCCATACCGCATCCAAATTTGGTGCCCACCAAACTCAAGTGATCTCGTAAGACCCAAAGGATAGGGGTATTCGGGTCCACATCAACTTGCCGGGATGATCCGTTGACGTTAAGGGTGAAAGATGCCATAGGAAATAAATTTGAGTACAGGGTAGAAGGTATATCTAACGTAAATCTTATAAAATTCAAACAGAAAGTTATGGAAAAATAAGGAGAAGTATCCGGTCTAGGTACTACTAATTAGTTGAAAAACATAAGTTTTCATTTGACAAATGGTTTCGGATTTGTAGGGATAAATCCCATCTTTGTAGCCATTAACTAAATGTTTTCATGTTATTTACAGGTGTTCGGATGGTTACCTTAGCTAAAATTCAAAAATCTCTTTATGGAATTTTGATATTAATTTTTGTAGGTTTTCTGGTAACACCTACATTAAAGGCACAGGATACAGCCCCTACTACCCCTACAGGGAAGTTTGGTGGTGTGATCACAGCATCCAATAATGGAGTTTCGATTATTCCCTCCCTCACCCTAGGTAGACCTGCACTATTGTTTGATTTGAGCTTGTCAGGGAAGCGCTTCTCCTTTGAACCCATGCTTCGATTTGAGATGAATGGCAAGCCTTGGACCTTCGTGTTTTGGGGTCGCTATAAAGTCATCAAAGACAAGCGCTTTACCCTTTCCGTGGGAGGGTATCCTGCCTTTATTTTTCGAGAACGTACCGTGAAGGTCAATGGAAGAGAAGAAACCATGTTTGTCAGCCAGCGATTTCTAGCCGCGGAGGTGGTCCCAAACTATAAAATCTCCAATCGCCTTAGTATGGGTCTCTACTACTTGCGGGGGCATGGTCTCAATCCTATTCCTCCTTATAACTCCACTTATTTTGCTTTTAATACGGTCATTTCTGGTGTTCCTGTGGGTGGAGGGTTTAACATGCGGATTAATCCCCAGCTCTTTTACCTCAAGGTGGACGACGATTCAGGTACCTATGCCACCTCTAACGTTACTTTGAGTAAGCCCGGGTTTCCCATCGGTTTTCAAGGTTTTGTCAACCAAAAAATCAAGTCCAACATTGCTGGGGATGATTTCATTTGGAGTGTAGGCCTCCTCTATATTTTCTCCACCCCCTACCACAAAGCGAAGTAAGTGCCGTGGAAAAGGTCGAAACGCTAGATAAATTCTACCAAAGGAAGGTTAACTGGAGTTAGGCATAGGCTATAATTCAGGATCTCGCCTACCTGCCGCAGACAGGCCTGCCTGTGGTAGGCATGTTCTTCGTATCTCTCACTTGGCTTCATACTTTGTACTTCGTACTTTGTACCTTGTACAATAATACCTAACATAGCGATATGCTTCACGATAGTTTTGGCCGCATTCACGATTACCTGCGCATTTCGCTCACGGACCACTGCAATTTCCGTTGCAGCTACTGCATGCCGGTGGAGGAAATGGAGTGGATGCCGCAGTCCAAGTTGATGAGTGCCCAAGAAATCGTGAAGCTGGCTGAAATTTTTGTGAGTCTTGGTGTTAAAAAAATCCGACTGACCGGCGGCGAACCTCTGGTTCGAAAGGATTTTGGGCAGATTCTGGAGGAACTCGCTCGACTTCCCGTCGAACTCACGATGACCACCAATGGAATCTTGATTCCACAGTACCTAGAGGCCCTTAAAAAAGCGGGTGTTCGCTCCATCAATGTGAGTTTGGATACCCTCCAACCCGAAAAATTCTTCAAACTTACTCGGAGAGACCAGTTTGCGAAGGTTTGGGCGAATATCCTGCTGCTGCTCCAAGAAGGCTTTCGCGTTAAAATCAATGCAGTAGCCATGCAGGGACAGATCGAAGAGGAGCTGATCGACTTTGTCCGCTTGACCCGAGACCTTCCCTTACATGTGCGATTCATTGAATTCATGCCCTTTACCGGCAACCATTGGCAAGCCAAACAAGTAATCACCGCCGCTCAGATGATCGAATGGGTCAAAAAGGACGTAGAAGTGGTCAAGTTGGAGGATAAAACCCACGACACGGCCAAAAAATACCAGGTTCCTGGTTATGCCGGAACCTTTGCCTTCATCACCACCATGAGTGAGCATTTTTGCGGGAGTTGCAATCGGCTAAGACTTACTGCGGATGGAAAGATTAAAAACTGCCTCTTTGGAAAGGAGGAACTCGATTTGCTCGGTACCCTTCGTCAAGGACAGGAGGTAACTCACCTTATTCTGCAGTCGCTCGCTAGAAAACATGCGGCCTTGGGCGGGCAGTTTAGCCAAGATTACAGCCAGGCAAACCCTAGTGCCATCGAAAACCGCAGCATGATCAACATAGGAGGATAATGAAAGAATTTATTTCCGTTCAAGAAGCCAAGGAAATTCTGAAAGGTCTTTCCCTTGCCAGGGAAAAAGTTCAGCTACCCCTACAAGAATCGCTTGGGTATTGGACTGCCGTTCCCATATACGCACCCATGCAGGTGCCCTCCTTTGACAATTCGGGAATGGATGGCTTTGCTATTGCTTGGGAGGATGAGGGAGAAAGTCGACTGCTTGCTCAAGTGGTGCAGGCAGGTGCTTTCCCAGATTTTACGCTAGAAAAGGGAACCGCCGTTCGAATTTTTACAGGGGCTCCAGTTCCCCAAGGTGCCGATACCATCGTGCAACAAGAATGGGTGCGGATAGAAGGAGACCGTATATTTTTTGATAGCGGAAAATTGACTCAAGGAATGAACTTGCGTCGTGCAGGATCACAGTGTGAGCAGGGGCAGTTGATTTTGCCAGAAGGCACACGCATTACCCCAGGAACGCTTGGACTCTTGGCTTCATTAGGGATCGAAGAAGTTTCCGTTTTTGCAGCGCCTCAAGTCAGTATCATTCTTACCGGCGATGAGGTTGTGGAGTTGGGGCAAGCCTTGCAGCCTGGACAAATCTACAATGCCAATGGACCGGCTCTTCTGGGCTACCTCAGTCAATTGGGGATCTCGGACGTGAAGGTTTATAAGGTGAAGGATGATTCGGCTGAAGTCATCCGCGTCATCGGTGAAGCGTTAGCCTCCGCTGATGTGCTGCTCCTTACCGGAGGCATCTCTGTGGGAGATTACGATTTTGTTCAAGAGGGATTGGCAGAAAACGGGGTGGAAACCTTGTTTTACAAAATCAAGCAAAAGCCAGGTAAGCCACTTTTGGCGGGAATGAAAGGAAATAAATTGGTATTTGCGCTTCCGGGTAACCCAGCCTCTGTGTTGACCTGCTTCATGCAATATGTCAAGCCGAGTCTAGGTCAGTGGATGGGAAATCCAGCCGCTTGGGAGCAGTCAAGCCCATATCCGGTAGCAGCATCCTGGCAAAAGCAGGCGAAGTTGACCGTATTTCTTAAAGCGCGTCTGGTGGCCGGACAGGTGGAAGTTTTGCCTGGCCAAGAATCCTTCAACCTCCTTTCCTTTGGGATTGCCGATGGCTTGGTAGAAGTAGGGGAGCAACTTTTTGAAGTGGAGGCAGGTACAGCTTTACCTTTTTATCCATGGAGTTAGGAGGGGTAAACTGGGAGTTTTTGCTGTATGGCTTGATGCCCTTTTCGGCATTTATGTATGCGGCAGTGGGACATGGGGGAGCGAGTAGCTACTTAATGATTTTGGCCCTGCTGGGCTTTGCCCCACAGGAAATCCGTCCCTCGGCTTTGATTCTGAATGTATTTGTATCCTTGATTTCCTATCTCAACTATCGGAAATCGGTCGAATTCCCCACCCGACTATTTCTGACGTTGGTACTCTTTTCTGTGCCTGCGGCCTATGTTGGAGGGAGGATTTTGTTGGATACTGGGATTTACAAGCAGGTGTTGGGGGTATTGTTGTTATTTCCTGTGTTTCGATTGGCCGGATTATTTCCGGTGTCTTCCAAGTCGCTGGTGCAGCAGCAGCCTTGGATGATCGCGCTCCTGGGTCTCGGTATTGGGCTGTTGTCAGGAATGATTGGCATAGGTGGAGGCATCCTGCTGTCCCCGATATTGCTTTTGCTTGGTTGGACGGGAGTAAAAGAAACCGCCGCGGTGAGTGCGCTCTTTATTTTTGTGAATTCGATCGCTGGATTTTTGGGTGCCTCCGTGTTTCAAGTCGAGCTATCCCCCCAACTGTGGATGATACTTCCGCTCACCGTGGCCGGCGGAGCGCTAGGCGCCTATTTCGGAGCTAGAAAATGGACCCCAAAATTCCTTACCTACCTCTTGGCTTTTGTGCTGGCTTTCGCAGCGGTAAAGCTGATGATGGGGTAGGGGTTACGGAGACTATTGGGTTGAAATACGAGGTACGAAATACGAGGTACGAAATTTAAACTAATGTCGAATGCTGAACGCTGATTGAAGAATGAAGAAGTGGAAATTCGTGAATCATAAGAATCTAGGATTTCAACGAATAAAGTCTTGATATTAGATACTTGATACTACATCTTGGTACATTGTACTTAGTACTTCGTACAAAGATCTTGGTACCTTGTACTTTGTACTTGGTACATTTACCTCTTTAATTTTTCTATCTTTAAAAAAGTTTTACATCCAATGCCGCACTACCTCCACCTCAAAGCCTTTGGAATGCTCGCTGAAAAGATGGGCACAGATTCCCTTGAAATTGAGAATCCGGGTTCCTCGGAGGTGCTGAAGCAGCAGCTGCTCGCACAATTTCCTGAGCTGAAGGGCATGACTTTTCGGATGGCGCTGGACCGCAAACTCCTGCAAGCAGATACTGACATTTCCCAAGGGCAGGAGATTGCCCTACTTCCCCCTTTTTCTGGAGGCTAACCCATGGATAGATTTGAAAGACAAGTGATTCTTCCAGGCTTTGGACCGGAAGGACAAGCCAAACTCAAGCATGCATCTGTCCTAGTGGTTGGAGCAGGTGGGCTGGGTTGCCCTGCCTTACTGTACCTCGCGGCCGTGGGTGTCGGACGAATTTGCGTGGTGGATGGGGATGTAGTTGCTCTTTCCAATCTGAATCGACAAGTGCTTTTTGGAATTCAGGACTTGGGGAAAAACAAGGCTCAATCAGCCGTGCGTTACTTTCAAGAAAAATACAACGACATTCAGTGGAAGGCGATACCTGAATTTATTACGGTAGAAAATGCACAAGAACTCATCTTCCACTACGATGTGGTGGTCGATGGTAGCGACAATTTCCCTACCCGCTACTTGGTCAACGATGCCTGTGTGCTTTTGAAAAAGCCGCTGGTATTCGGTGCCATTCACCAGCACGAAGGACAACTCTCGGTATTTAATCAAGGTCCTGGTTCCTGCAACTACCGAGACCTGTATCCTCAGCCTCCTGCTGCCAACGAGATCCCCAACTGTGCAGAAACAGGCGTATTGGGCGTTGTCCCGGGCATCATCGGAAGCCTGATGGCCCTCGAGGTCATCAAGGTGCTTACTGGCCTAGGTAAGCCACTCACCAATCGAGTCTTGTATTTCAATAGCCTGAACTCCCAAAGCTATGAAGTGGAAATTCAGCCCAGCGCAACTACCGCAGTGCCTACTTCCTGGTCAGACTTTGAAAGGCGAAATTACGAGTTGGCCTCCGAGGGAATCGCCCAGCTTAGCTGGAACGAGGCCATGAAGCTCATGGGGCATGAAGTGGCTTTTGTAGATGTGCGCGAACCCGGAGAATTACCTCCTCTAGAATGTACAGGCTTGGTAAAAGTGCCCTATTCCATCCTTGCCAGCCAACTGAACCAATTTGAGGAGGCCGAAGAGATTCTCTGCTTCTGTCAAACTGGGGGGAGAAGCCAAAAAGCGGCGCTACTCCTACAGGAAACTTATCCGGATAAAAAAATATTCTCCATTCGTGGAGGCATCCAAGCGCTGAAATCCTAAGTACCATGGAAAAAGAACGCAAACCCAAAAACATTTTCGTTCAAGGACCCATCCTTCCGGAGAAAATTGCCCAATCCATCGCCAATCATGCCACCAAAACAGACATTGGCGGGCATTCTATTTTTTTGGGTCAAATCCGTGCCGACGAAAAGCCTGAAGGGAAGGTACTTGCCATCGCCTACACGGCCTATGAAAACATGGCCCTAGAAAAGGCTTTCGAGATTCGGGAAGAAATTTTCGCCAAGTACCCATTGACTTGCATGCACATCTACCACAGCCTCGGGGAAATCAAGGTGGGTGAAATCTGCCTCTTTGTCTTTACCTCTTCCAAACACCGGAAAGCAGCCATGCAGGCTTGCGACGAACTAGTAGGGCGCATCAAAGCCGAACTTCCGATCTGGGGTAAAGAAATTTTGGACGCGGGAGCTCCCGTTTGGAAGGTGAATACCTGATTTGACAGGAATTTATTGGCTTCGTAAAAAAGTCTTGAACTCTTCGGTGTTGAAGTTGCTCATTCCTTGCTGGTAAAACACGATTTTACCTTCCTTATTGACCACGAGGGTGGTGGGAATGGATTCGCTTTGCAAACTGTTATTCAAGCCGTTACTCGCATGGACCACCGGAAAGGACCAACTTTTCCCTTCCATAAAGTCCTGACTTTTTTGTTTGTTTTGGTCTAATCCAATCATCAAAAACTCGAGATCAGGCGTATCCTTAACTGCATCGTAGAGATCGGAAATATGGGGCATCTCTGCGCGGCAAGGACCACACCAAGAAGCCCATAGGTTAATAAATACGGTTTTGCCTCGGTAGGATTGCAGATCGATAGTATTTCCTTTAAAATCAGTAAACTGCCCGCGGTAGTCAAATTTTTGGTCGGAGAGATCAGGCACCTCGATGCTGGGCTTCATCAAACCTGTGGCGAGTAAGACAGATTGCAAGGCCCCTTGAATGACAGGGATTAGGCCGGTAAAGTATAAAAATGCAAAAACAGCCAAAATTGCGCCCCAAGACTTCACTTCCTTTTTCCAATCCATTTTCTTTATTGCAGCAGGTCCCCTGCGCTGGGGTAGGTATTTTTTAAGTTTTTAATTAGCCTCTTTTTTATCAACCCTAGTACTCAGACGATAGACGGCAACCGAAAATCGCAGATTCAAATCGCCATACCACCACAATTGGCTGTGGACAGTCAACCCTAAACAATTGACCACAAACTAAACCATAAAATTACCTCCAGAAAATCAGAATCTTAGTGACCAAAGACACATTTTAGCTGGTTCTCTTCACCTACAACACTATCTTGCAGCCTTTCTGATCCCCTTCGCTTTTCACCATGAATTACGACAGTAAGATTGCCTCCGAATTGGGTGTAAGGCCCCAACAAGTTAGCGCTACGGTGGCGCTGCTCGAAGAGGGTGCTACGGTGCCCTTTATCTCCCGCTACCGCAAGGAAGCCACGGGAACCTTGGATGAGGTGCAGGTCGCTGCCATTCGGGATCGACTCGAGCAACTGAAGGAATTGGATAAGCGTCGAGAGGCCATACTCAAGTCAATTGAGGAACAAGGGAAGCTTACTCCCGAACTGAAAAAATCAATAGACCAAGCCGAAACGATGACCAGGCTGGAGGATATCTACCTTCCTTACAAGCCCAAGCGCAAGACCAAGGCCTCGGTGGCCAAGGAAAAAGGCTTGGAGCCGCTTGCAGTGCTGGTTTTTGAGCAACAGCTAGCCCAAGTGCAGCAGGAAGCCGCCAACTACCTCGATCCGAAAAAAGAGGTGAACTCCATCGAAGAGGCCCTGCAAGGTGCTCGGGACATTATCGCGGAGTGGATTAGTGAAAACGCCAACGTTCGTGGCAAAATGCGTACCCTGTTTTTGCAAGAGGGGGTCTTTGCCTCAAAGGTAATTACGGGAAAAGAAAACGAGGCAGCCAAATACAAGGATTATTTTGACTGGTCCGAACCGATAAAAAATGCGCCTTCGCATCGAGTGCTGGCCATGCGTCGCGGGGAAAAGGAGGGATTCCTGCTGCTAGATGCACTTCCTGAAGAAATCGCCTCCATCTCCATCCTTGAAAAAGAAATTCTTAAGCCAGGCAGTAGCGGAGCTATCGAACAGGTGAAACTGGCAATCAAAGACTCCTACAAGCGCCTGCTCAAGCCCAGTATTGAAACGGAAATCCGCCTTCAAACGAAAAAGAAGGCAGACGAAGAAGCAATACGCGTATTTGCAGAAAATTTGCGGCAGCTCCTTCTTGGCGCGCCGCTGGGAGAAAAAATTGTCATGGCCATCGACCCAGGATTCCGATCGGGTTGCAAGCTGGTTTGTTTGGGAGCACAGGGGCAACTCCTCCATTACGAGAATATTTATCCACATGAGCCACAGCGTCAAACTGCCGCTGCAGGACAAAGCATCCGAACGCTTGTAGACCAATTTGGCGTGCAAGCCATTGCCGTGGGCAACGGGACCGCCGGACGAGAAACGGAAGCCTTTGTAAAAAGCCTAGGATTGAACAAATCGGTACAGGTGGTGCTCGTCAATGAATCGGGCGCTTCGATTTACTCGGCCTCTGAGGTGGCTCGAAACGAGTTTCCAGACCTGGACCTCACTGTGAGAGGAGCAGTATCCATCGGCAGAAGGTTGATGGATCCCTTGGCGGAACTAGTGAAGATCGATGCGAAGTCCATCGGTGTAGGGCAGTACCAACACGATGTGGATCAGCAAGCCTTAAAGAATTCCTTGGATGACACCGTGATTTCGGCCGTAAATAAGGTAGGCGTAGAGGTCAATACGGCCTCCAAGGAATTGCTCACCTATGTGTCTGGACTAGGACCTCAATTGGCTCAAAATATTGTGGCTTTTCGCCAGGAGTTTGGCCCCTTCAAGAGCCGTGCGCAACTCAAAAAAGTACCACGCCTGGGAGAGAAGGCCTTTGAGCAGGCCGCTGGATTTTTGCGAATCCGCCAAGCGAAGCATCCCCTAGATCAATCTGCAGTGCATCCCGAGCGCTACGAACTTGTGGAGCAAATGGCCAAGGATCTCAAGGCCTCGGTGCAGGACTTGATGAGTTCGGAAGCACTGCGCAGCCAGATTATTCTCCAGAAGTATGTTTCCGAGACGGTAGGTATTCCGACCCTTCAAGATATCGTGGAGGAATTGGCCAAGCCAGGGCGCGATCCCCGCGCCAGTTTCGAGGTATTCCAATTTCAAGAAGGGGTCAACTCCATGGCGGACCTGAAGGTGGGGATGAAGCTACCGGGTATCGTGACTAATATTACTGCTTTTGGCGCCTTTGTGGATATCGGAGTGCATCAAGATGGCCTGATCCACTTGAGCCACATGGCCGATCGCTACATCAAGGATGCCAACGAGGTGGTCAAAGTGGCCCAGCAGGTTGAAGTCACCGTTTTGGAAGTGGATATCGCGCGCAAGCGTATCGCTTTAAGTAGAAAGGCAGATCCTTTTGGAAGTAAAGCGGAGAAAAAGCCAGCTACCCAGGAGGTCAAACGGCCTATACCAGAACCAGAAGGATCGATAGCGGATAAGTTGGCCCTACTCAAGGGGCATTTTAAAAAATAAGTAGGTAGGAAGATTTGAACCTAGGTTTATGATTCCTTAGTCTCCTTCCTCATCCTTGTACATTTCATTGTAGGAGTCTTCATCCATTCCCTTGCTGAATCGGCGGATGTTGTAGGTGAAGGAAAGCATAAAGTATTGTTGAAGGACATTGGTTTGAATGTCTTCGATGAAGGTGTCAGAGATATTCCGACGCACGTTTGCATTTTGATTGAGTAGGTCATAGACCATGAGGCTAACCTCTCCTCGCTGATTTTTGAACACTTTTTTACCCAAACTCATGTTCACAAGTGAGAAGTTGGTGTTGAAGCCTGCGTTTAAGCCCGAGTTGATCTGGTGGTTCAAGTCAAGCCGGTAGATGATGCCTTGCCAAATGATCCAATTGAAGTTGAGTCGGAAGCGCTGCTGGAAAAAATCCGTATTTAGGTTTGTATTCAGTGTGTTTTCCGAGCGGTTGAAAGAGGAGCGCGAAGAAAGGTTAAAGTCCAGGTTTTCGCTGATGCTGCTGGCGATGGAAATACCGGTACTCAAGCGCTGTGAGTTGGTAAAGCCGATGCGGTCATTGACCTGACCTGGTCTACGGGTCATTCCGCCCCCTGCATTGATGTTTAACTTGGATTTGATGAATTCCAGCGGCATCCCATAGTTGGCCCAGCAGCGCATCTCCCAGAAGCCATCCAAGTTGACCGGCTTGAGTAGCTGGGCCCCCTTCTGCAAGGTGATGCCTTCTTCTAAGTCTATCGGTTGGCTAGCGATCAGGGTGCTGTTGCTGATAAACCGGTTGGTGAGGGTGGAGCTGGCAAATAGGAACCAGTTTTTGTCGGAGTCGGAATTTTGACTGCGGAAGCGAAGGCGAACTTCCTGACTGTAGGATTGATCCAAGTCCGGGTTTCCTACACGCACCTGAAGCGGGTTGGTGTTGTTGATGACAGGCTGAAGCTGGCGAATGTCTGGTTCAGCCGTTTGGGTGTCGTAATCAACCTGAAGGTTGGTATTGGTGCTAAATTTGTATTCCAAGCGCAGGGTGGGAAGAAAAGCGGAGAAGTTCCGCTGCAAGTCAAAGGTCTTGGGGAACTCCTGGCGGTTGTCCAGTTTGGCATATTGGTACTGCAGTTCCGTTTGGAATTTTAATTTTTCCGTGCTGTACTGGTATCCCAATTCGGTTTCTTGGGTGAGGTAGTCGCTGAAGTAGACATTGGTGAGTAGGGTGTCCAGTTCTTGAATGAATCCAAAATCTTCCTTATTTCTGTTGTATACCCGTTGGTCGGAATCGTTTGTTCGGTTTCCGATCTCATATTCGATTTCCATCTGCCCGTTTTTGCCTATTTTTTCCGTGTAGGAAAGGCCTGTTTCCCAGCGATTACCCTGGCGTCCTCTGCTGGTTTGCTGGTTCAATACTTCGGTTCGGGTTCCTGTTTGATCGAAAAACTGGCTGGTAGCCAATCGTTCGGAATCATCCTGATTCCATCCTCGGTTCAAGATGGATCTCCAGGTAAGCGATCTGCCTGCGGTATTAAATTTTCGGCTTACGATCAGGCGGTTTGCAAAGTCATAGTCCTGGTAGGTTCCAGTCCGCTGATTTTCTACGGCATTGATGGGCTTGGTTTGGTCAGCCGTTTGTCCAAGGAAAGAAGAATTTTCCGTTTCTAGGTTGGCCGAAAACCGTGGGATATAGAAAATCTTGAATTTGTCGTTGGGCGTATATTCCAGTCTCAAATTCGCCTCGTGGCGGTGGTTGGTTCGGGTATCTCGCGCGTTTTCGGTGTAGCTGATGTCCGATTGGTCGGAGGTGACAAAGTCACGAACACGGTTGACGATTCCCACATTTTCATTTTTGGTGTAATTGTAGTTTCCAGTGATCTTAAGGGTAGGTCCCCAGAGGTCACTGTAATTTAGGCCTAGGATGGAGGTGGTGACGATGCCTTCCTGGGGTCTGCCATCGGATTGGGATTGGGTGGCCGCATCGCTGGAGTAGGTGAGGAGGTTGACATTGTTGGCAAGGCCTGTGAATGTAATGCGTCGATCCTCATCGAAGGCATTGATACTCGCTCCAGTTAGGTACCGGTCTTCGGTACCCATACCTGCGGTAGTTTTCCCAAACTGCCCTTTTCTTCGATTGGGTTTGGTGATGATGTTGATTGTTTTGAGGCGTTCCCCATCGTCAAAGCCACTCACTTGCGATTTTTCGCTTTTCTGGTCAAAAATCTCGATGCTTTGAATGACTTCTGCGGGAAGGTTTTGAAGTGCGGCCCGTACATCCGTTCCGAAGAAGGGTTTGCCATCCACTAGGATTTGGGCAATGTTTTCTCCTTGTGCCTGCAGGATGCCCCCTTCTGAAATTACTCCAGGTAATTTTTCAATCAAAACCTGGGCGCTTGCATCCTTCATGGTGCGGAATGCATCTGCATTGAAGAGGGTGGTGTCATTTTTTTGGGAGCCTGTTGCCCGACTAGCAGCAACTATGATCTCGGAGAGGGCCTGTTCCTCTTCCCGGAGGGAAAGGGTTCCCAGTTGGGTATCCGATTGGATGTCCAAGGTTTTGAATAGGGTTTGGTATCCGAGGTACTGAATTTTAAAAAGGTAGATTCCGCCCTTAATGAATGGGATCTCAAATTGTCCGTCTACCTCAGAAATGGTCCCGGCAACTTGAGTGGAATCATAAACTCGAAGGAGTAGGATATTGGCATAGGGAATCGGTTCGGATTTGCCTGCCTCTCGGACCGTTCCTTTGAGGGTATAGGTTTGTGCCTGCAAGCCAAGCACTCCAAAAAGTAAGGCAATCGTAAGAAAAAGGTATTTCATAGTTGGCGCGGGACAGAAGTGCTCTTGGAGTTCTTGCCATCCGCTACTTCTAAGTACAAAGAAAGGAGTGAAAAGGTTTAGAATCTCCGAGTATTGGCTGAGCGGTTGATTTTTCGGTTTAACGAGCAATACGACCCTTTTTTGAATTTCAACCCTTAGTTTGAGGCCTATTTTTCCTTTTTACGACAATTACTGTCTCAAAATATGTTTATTTTTAACACATTTAAATGTTTATTAAAGTAACATTACTACATTAGCACCTGTAAACGAGACACACATGAACGAAGCAGCTTCCATTCGCATTACTACTAAGGCCCTTTCTTCGGGCAATTGTCAGGTAAAGTTTTTTATTGAAGATGAAGAAAATCCACAGTACGGGTACTTGTTGATGCATGAGACCAAGTCTGTTGGAGATATCCTCGAGGAGATCAAGGTTCGCTTGGTACGCAGAAGGGAATCCCTGCTGCAATCCAATCCTTTTTTATCCATTGCGCCAAGTCAAGACGATCACCATTTTTACCTTTTTTCCGCATGAGTTACCTAGCAGCTAACCTTCGCTTTTTGAGAAAGCAGAAGAACATCACCCAAACCGAGCTTGCCGAGCAATTGGATGTGCAGCGCACCATGATCTCTGCCTACGAAGATGGTCGCTCAGAGCCCAAATTGGCGACACTGCTGACGCTGTGCAACATGCTTGGAGTAGGAGTGGAGGAGTTTTTGTCCCATGACATTGAGGCTAAGGGCAGAATGGCCCTACAGCCACGTAACCTCCAGGTGTTGACCATTGCTGCGGACGATTCTGATCGGGAGAATATCACCTGGGTTACTCAGAAAGCATCTGCAGGCTACCTCAATGGCTTTGCGGATCCAGAGTATATGGAGACTCTACCCCAGTTTCATCTGCCCAACCTTTCTCGGCAGGCGACCTACCGTGCCTTCGAATTGGCTGGGGACTCCATGTTGCCTTTGATTTCGGGCACGATTGTCATCGGAACCTATGTGGACCAGCTCCAAGAGATCAAGAGCGGGAGAACCTACGTTTTGGTCACCCAAACTGAAGGGGTGGTCTACAAACGGGTGTTCAACTACCTGGCGGAAAACGGGAAGTTATTTTTGGTTTCAGACAACGAGGTTTACAAACCTTACGAAGTGCGTGCCGAGGAGGTATTGGAAGTATGGGAGGCCAAGGCCTTTATCAGTACGGACTTTCCTAACCCTGGGGATAAAAAGAAGCCATTGAACTTAGAGGATCTAGGAGAAATGATTCGTGATATTCATGCGGACCTGAAGCGCATTACTGGTTAACCGATTGCCGGGGGGAGTTGAACTCCCGCGGTAGAAATAACATACCCAGGAATTAATCATGTGGTTAATATGGTTCGATCCGCCCAGGCGGATCGTAAAAAACTTACCATTTCACTTGCCACGGGTTTCACCCGCGGCTATTAAAAGTTGGGTCCGCTGAGGCGGACCAGTCTCCCGTGGCGGATTAGTCCGCCGTGGTGGATTAGTCCTCCGTGGTGGATTAGTCCGCTGTGGCGGATCAAATCTTGCATAACCCCGGGTGCACCTGCCGAAGGTAGGTATACCCGGGGAAAAATGGTCACGCGCCATCATCCAACCCGCAGCTGCGGGTCGAACATATCCGGAAATTAATCACAAGAATAAGATGGTTCGATTTGATGAGGTGGATTGGTAATATCAATCAATTTTTTACCTCACGGGCTGCACCCGCCGCTATTAACAGTTAGGTCCGCCTCAGCGGATTAGTCCGCCGCGGAGGACCCTATCCAATCAGCACTTTAACTGTTCTTGATGATAATTAAGAATATTCTTTTTCCCCAAACGTGTATGGAAACCCGATCCGCTGTCAAGGGAAACTTAGTTGGCATCCAGCAAGCGATCAAAGCCTACTTTGATTTTGCCTACTGCATCTACTGAAGCATGGCTGTTGACCACGCCTTTGCCCAGCTCGTGCCAAAAGCCATCTCCACATTCGATGTAGGCCCCTCGTTTATTCCCCGGGGTATCTTTGGCTTGTTCGTAGCGGTAGTCGGGCATAAAAACGAATTTCATCAAGTCAATGGCGCCTTCCCAGGAAATCTTCTTGGAAACATCCGAGCGGAGGATCACTGCCTCTCTGTTCGAGAAATGGATGGTCAAACTCATATCAAGGATTAGCTCTCGCTCTACTTTTCTGTACTGAATAGTCAGCGGAGCCTCTTTCTTTTCGAGCTCGTAAATGGCCTGAATGAGGTCCTGAGCCATCAGTTGCCACTCTTCTTGGTTGGACGGGATCTTTAATCCTTCGCTTTTGGTTCCTTCCATGGGCGTCAAGGTAATTCCTCCCTCGTCTATCCCTTTTTTGGTCCAACGACTCGCCTGCAGGAGTTGCTTGATTGGCCCAATCCACACCGAGGGTACATTGCCTTGGTACCGGTAATCATCCTCCAAACTAAAGCCCTCGTCAAAAATTTCTTGTTCCGTGAGTTCCTCCCGATCGGTGTAATGCAGGTCAAGCTGGGCACTTAAGTTGCCCTTGGACCAATCCAAGGCAAGCCGAAATACATGACTAAACGGAGGGGGGACAATTCCTGAATCGTATTCCAACACAAGTCCTGTGGTAGTGGGATGTAAACTCATCGGTATAGCTTTTCACAAAAGTATGGTTTTTTAGGGATTTAACTGGTTATTTTGCCTTCCCATCCCGATCCCCATGGAAGACTTACTCGATCACATCAGTCAAGAGATATACAGCAACTCCTACGTTGTCGTGGATAATTTTGTAGACGATGCCTTTCGAAAGGCCCTTTTGAAGGAGCAAACTGATTTATTGAATCAGGGTCAATTTACAAAAGCAGCCGTAGGAAAAGGGGATCAAAAGCAGGTTCGTGCTGAAATCCGAAGTGATGAGGTGCTCTGGATGGATGCCACTGCCTTGAGTCCCTTGCAGGCAATTTTTTGGGAGAAGGTAGCAGAAGTTCAGCAGGTGCTCAACCGCCGTTGTTTCCTAGGATTAAAGTCTTTTGAAGGGCATTTTGCTCGATACCCGATTGGATCTTTTTACAAGCGACACCTGGATCAGTTTCATGCCGTACCCCATCGTATTGTAACGGTCATCTTGTACCTCAACGACTCCTGGACGGAAGCTGATGGGGGACAGTTGCGGATGTATTTCCCCCAGGAAGATGGAAGCGAACGGATAGAAGATGTACTTCCAGTAGGGGGTAGACTCGTGGTGTTTTTGAGTGAAGAGATCCCTCATGAGGTCATGCCTACCCAGAAAGAACGAATTTCGATAACGGGCTGGCTTCGGAATATAGACTAGCGTAGGCTAATGGCAACCTTGATTGGGGTTTTTCCCAAAGGGAAAGCCGCCTTTTCAAAAGAGGGAGGGCTGAAATAAACCTTGGGATTGTTGGAGAATCCAAACTTTTCGATGGGATAGCCCACCGCGTTGCTGCTTAATTTACCATTGCTATCCTGATCGTGAATGACCGCAAGCGCATAAGTTCCTGGAGCCAGATCACTAATTGTAAAAGCCACTTGTTGGTTTTTGGGAGGAAGGGAAAAACTCTTCGCCGCTAGACCCACCTGATCAGGAAATCCTTTCCCACCTGAAAAAAGCAAAACGCGAATCATTCCTTTATCACTGCTAGCCCCCTGAATTTGAACTTGAATGGAGCTGGTGGTCTGTGCTGATAGCAAAGTACAAAAACCGAAGGCAAGGAATAGAAGGAGGTATTTCATGGTTATTTGGCGGTTACTGGTCTGTTGACCTTCCCAGTTTCTGTGTACGTAAATTGGGGTAGTATGTTGATCTTTTTTGGAACTTCAAACTTGCCCAATAGTTTCTTCAGCTCCTCTTCCAACGCTTCCAGGTTTAATTGGGATGCTTCTCCTTCCACATATAACACCAAGCGCTCGCCCAATCGCTCATCAGCCTCTCCAAAAAAGAAATAGGGAACGCCCGGATACCTGTCAGACATCCAAGCATTGATTTTTTTCTCCAGCTGTTCGGGAAAAAGCTTGATTCCTCCAGAATTAACGACAAAATCAACTCTTCCCAACCAAGTGAACGTATTTTTTGACCGAAGTTCAATTACATCATTGGTCTGTATTTTTTCGGACCCGCTCATCGGAGATTGGATCCAAAGGCATTGATTTTCAGATACACCGATTTCTACCCCAGGTAGGGTTTGGTAAAGCAACTCTCCAGTTCCTATGGGAGCCAACGCGATATGGGAGACCGTTTCCGTCATGCCAAAGGTCTGCCATGCTGAAATGCCTTCCTGATGCAAAGACCCCTGCAAGGAATCCGAGAGAGGGGCTCCACCAATCAAGACCGTTTGGATTGCTTTAAGTTTTTCAAGGCTTGAATGGGAGGATATGCTGGTTTCAACCTGCAAGGGTACCATAGCCACCAGATCAAAAGGTTCCTCTTGCGATGCCAAAGGAGCTGCATTGGGTTCTACGAGTATGATTTCACAGTCCCATACCAATGCACGCACCAGCATCATCTTTCCCGCGATGTAGGCAGGGTTGAGGCAGCAGAGCAGTTTAAACTCCGAATCCACCCCGAAAAATGCCCCAGTAGCCGTTGCACTGGCTTCGAGTTGCTGCCGTGTGATTTTCTGAAGTTTGGGTACTCCAGTAGAGCCAGAGGTAGCCTGCACAAAGCGATCCTTTCCAACTAGCCAGTCCTTGCAAAAGCTAAAGGCCTCCCGAGCAAACTCAGGCAGCTCCTCCAAGTCTGGAAGGTCGGATTGGGTGCTGCTTAAATGATGGGTCTGGTAGCGAAGTTGGAACATGCGCGAATTGGACTAGCAAAAGGGAATTAGAGTACTAACAAATTTCGAACGCTTCGGTTAACTTGCACAAAAATGTGATTTTTAAATCAAACGATCATGATCAACTGGATTACGGCCAAGGAATACGAGGACATCACCTATAAAAAGTGCGATGGCGTCGCGCGCATCGCATTTAATCGTCCCGAGGTACGGAACGCCTTTCGTCCCAAAACGACCGCTGAACTCTACGATGCCTTCTACGATGCACAGGAGGATACCTCCATCGGAGTGATCTTGCTTTCCGGAGAGGGACCTTCTTCCAAGGATGGGAAATGGGCTTTTTGCTCGGGTGGAGATCAGCGCGCCAGAGGCCACCAGGGCTACGTAGGAGAGGATGGGTACCACCGCTTGAACATCTTGGAAGTACAGCGTTTGATTCGCTTTATGCCCAAGGTAGTGATCGCAGTCGTTCCGGGCTGGGCAGTAGGTGGGGGACATAGTTTGCACGTCGTGTGCGACCTGACCTTGGCCAGTGCCGAGCATGCTATTTTCAAGCAAACCGATGCGGATGTCACCAGCTTTGACGGGGGCTATGGATCTGCCTATTTGGCCAAAATGGTCGGGCAGAAGAAGGCCCGAGAAATCTTCTTTTTGGGAAGAAATTATTCCGCGCAGGAAGCGATGGATATGGGCATGGTCAATGCCGTAATTCCCCATGCTGAGTTAGAAAATACCGCTTACGATTGGGCACAGGAAATCCTTGCCAAATCACCCACCTCCATCAAGATGCTCAAGTTTGCGATGAACCTCACCGACGACGGTATGGTAGGGCAACAGGTCTTTGCAGGGGAGGCTACACGGCTTGCTTACATGACCGAAGAAGCCCAAGAAGGGCGTAATGCATTTCTTGAGAAGAGAAAGCCTAACTTTAAGAAAATCAAATGGATACCTTAATTCAGATAAAGTAAAAAAGAGCCTAACTTCAGAAAGTTAGGCTCTTTTTTTACCAGTTTTTTAGCTTAAAAAGTGCTTAAAATTTCAGCTTAAATCCATTCTTTTTAAACCTTCAGAAATCCCCCTAACCCCCTTGTCAAGGGGGAGTCGCATCACCGGCTCTTTAAATAATTTTTTATAAAAAGGAATCTTTGTAATCTAATTCCAAAAAAAAATAATTGCTTAATCAATAACTGAGGATCAGCTGGTTTGACTCCCCCTTACAAGGGGGCTGGGGGGATTAATTACAAATTGAAAACTCCCTTTTTTCAACACCTTCATTCACTCGCCCTACCTCACCCAAAATTCTTCCTCAAAATATACTCCACACAGCGAGCAGCCAGCCGCGCAGTGGCCTGGTCCTGGTCGTAGGTTGGGTTGAGTTCGACCACATCGAGGGAGATCAATTTTTTACTTTTTCCCAGTAGGTCAAAAACCTTAAAGGCCACCTCGGGATCAAATCCCATCGGCGACGGAGCGGAAACTCCCGGTGCAAAGGCGGATGAAAAACCATCCAAATCCACACTCAAGTATAGGGCATCTACCTGGTCCAGAAACCAGCTGATTTGCTCCTCAATGTATTCCCACCGTTGCAAACGGAAATCCTCCATCACCAAGAATTTGGTGTTCAATTTTTCAGCAGTTTGGAAAAGGGACTTGGAATTTGCTGCCCGCTGTATCCCGAGTGCGAGGTAGTGAAACTGGCTTGGATGGTTGCTTGCTAACTGGAAGAAGGGAGAACCCGAATGTCCCTTTCCATCTACCAAGGGTCGCAAGTCAAAGTGTGCGTCAAGGTTGACGATCCCCAGTTTCTTGCCAGTTTCTTGAGCGAATTGGAGAACACCAGATCCGTGTGCAAAGGCCAAATCATGGCCCCCACCTAGCCAAACTGGAAAGTGATTGCTCTTCAAGAGTTGATAGGTCAATTCGGTAATGGTTTGATGGGAAGCTTCCAGATCACCTTCCCAAGTAAATATGTCACCGTAATCAAGAATGGGGAGGTTCTCTGGCAAGTGATATGCTAAAGTCCCCAATACCTTGCGAATTGCTGCAGGGCCCTCGCCTGTACCCAATCTGCCTTGGTTTCGGCGCACACCTTCCTCACCTGGGTAGCCCATAAGGCCCACCTTTTTTGCTGCTGAGGCTTCAAAGGCTAAGTTGGGAAGGGTTTGGATCACTTGGTGCCAGTATTCCAGTAAATTGGAATTTCTACCTGTCCATTGCGAAGGTGAGGGGTTTTGATGTAGGTTCATAGGGACTCAATAGGTTTGGTAATTTATCTACAAATCTACAAAAATTATAGACTTCTCTTATGTTTTCGGGGCGAGGCCCAAATTACAGGATTAGACTTTCAATTAATTGATCTTCTACGAGCTGTGGAATAGTTACCTGAAGCTGTGGGCTTCGGTCCATCTCTCGCTGTATTGCTTCGATGGAGCCGCTATTCCGTGCCCAAGCCCGTCTTGCGATGCCATTGTTCACATCAAAGAAAAGCATGGACTGCACCTTTCGGCTTGCGGCTTCGCTGCCATCCAAGACCAGGCCAAATCCTCCATTGATGACCTCTCCCCAGCCTACCCCACCACCATTGTGGATGGATACCCAGGTGGCACCGCGGAAACTGTCACCAATCACGTTGTGAATCGCCATGTCGGCCGTAAACCGGCTTCCATCGTAGATATTGCTCGTTTCCCGGTAGGGGGAATCGGTTCCGCTGACGTCGTGGTGGTCTCTTCCCAAAACCACGGGAGCGGACAGTTGTCCCGAGGCAATGGCCTCATTGAAGGCCAAGGCGATTTTTGCCCGACCCTCCGCATCTGCGTACAAAATGCGGGCTTGGCTACCAACTACCAGCTTGTTCTTTTCTGCTTCCTTGATCCAAGTGAGGTTGTCCTGCAATTGCTGGGCAATGGAAGCTGGAGCATCGGCTAAAAGGGCCTGTAGTACCTCTGCTGCCAGCTGATCCGTTTTACGCAAGTCCTCGGGGTTCCCAGACGTACATACCCAACGGAAGGGTCCGAAGCCATAATCAAAGCACATTGGACCCAAAATATCTTGGACATAGCTCGGGTAACGGAATTCATTTCCTTGTTCACCCACAACTGCGGCACCAGCACGGGAGGCTTCGAGTAGGAAGGCATTGCCGTAATCGAAGAAGTAGGTTCCTCTTGCCGTATGGTTATTGATGGATGCGGCCTCCCGGCGCAGGGATTCCTGCACTTTTTCTTTGAAGGCTTGTGGATCTTCTACCATGAGGCGATTGGATTCCTCGAAAGTAAGCCCCACGGGATAGTATCCGCCCGCCCAAGGGTTGTGTAGGGAGGTTTGGTCTGATCCCAGTTCAACCAGCACCTCCTCCTTATCCAGTCGCTCCCAAAGGTCTACCACATTACCTAGGTAGGCGATGGAAACAACTTCAAGGTCAGTTTTTGCCTTTTTTACGCGCGCTACGAGGAGATCTAGGTCTTCGATTAGTTCGTCTACCCATCCTTGCTGATGTCGCTTATGGGCCGCCGCTGGGTTGATTTCGGCGCAGAGGGTGACGCAACCCGCAATGTTACCTGCCTTGGGCTGGGCTCCGCTCATGCCACCCAGACCTGCGGTGAGGAAGAGTTTCCCTTTGGGGGAGCCTTGGCCCCATTTCTTTCGAAAGGCATTCATGACCGTGATAGTAGTGCCATGTACGATGCCTTGGGGACCGATGTACATAAAAGATCCAGCGGTCATCTGTCCGTATTGCGTGACGCCGAGGGCGTTGAAGCGTTCCCAGTCCTCTGGTTTGGAGTAGTTGGGGATCATCATCCCGTTGGTCACCACTACCCGCGGTGCATCTTTGGAGGAGGGGAAGAGCCCCATGGGGTGACCCGAATAGAGGTGGAGCGTTTGTTCCTCGGTCATTTCGGACAGGTACCGCATGGTGAGCAGGTACTGGGCCCAGTTTTGAAAAACCGCTCCATTGCCTCCGTAGGTGATCAATTCCTCTGGATGCTGTGCTACTGCAGGGTCCAAGTTGTTCTGAAGCATGAGTTGGATCGCCGCTGCCTGGGCACAATTGGCAGGGTATTCTGCTAGGGGCCTTGCCATCAAGGCATAGTCCGGCATAAAGCGGTACATGTAGATGCGACCGTAATTTTGGAGTTCCTCTAAAAATTCAGGAGCCAAAGTGGCATGCCATTCTTTGGGGAAATAGCGTAGGGCATTCCGTAATGCCAATTTCTTTTCGTCAGCACTGAGTAGGTCTTTGCGCTTGGGAGCATGGGAAACCTGTGGATTGCGCTCCTTCTTTGGAGGCAATTGGCTTGGTATTCCTTGGAGGATTTGGGCACGAAATTGCATGTTTTTAGAAATTTATCTTTGTACCAAGTACGAAGTACAAAGTACCAAGTAGGGCATTCAGGGAATTGTATATTTTTCTTTTTCTTAACTCAACTTTCGGCGTTAGAAGAGTATCAAGTCGCTAGTATCAAGTATCAAGAAGCAAGAGCCGAGAACCAAGAGATTAGACTAAAATCTGCTTGGCTAGAAATCCTGGTACTGGCATTATTTAATGTTTCCCCACTTCTTCACTCGTCGTTCGATATTCGTCATTGACAAGATATCGTAATTCGCCTGCCCGCCGCGGTGGGTACCTCGTATTTCAATTTTCCGCTTCTTCATTCCCCCTTAGGTATTCCCTAGTTGACATTAGTTTAGATTCCGTATTTCGTACCTCGTATTTCCTACTTTGTACTTAGTACATGGTACTTTGTACAATCCTTCCTCTTTTCCATACCCCCACCGGCTTCATTTTTCCCTGCTGGTACAGGATTTCGCGGTAATCAGCAGTAGGGAAGAGGATAAAATCGGCTAATTGACCAGTAGTCAATTTTCCTCGATTAGTCAAGCCCAGTGCAGCTGCAGCGCGGAACGTGATTCCCGCAAGGACTTCTGCCGTGCTCAATTTCTCAAAGGTGGCCAGGATCGAAGCCTCCGCCAGCAGGTCTCCCATGGGTGCGGAACCGGGGTTCCAGTCGGAGGCAATGGCCAAAATGGCTCCCTGATCTAAGAGTTTGCGTGCTGGGGTAAAGGCCATTCCCAATCCAATCGATGCACCTGGCAAAGCCACGGCTACCGTGGAGGACTGGGCAAGGGCTTGAATTTCAACTTCACCCGAAGCTTCCAGATGGTCCGCGGAACGAGCCCCAAGCGCAACCGCCACCTGGGATCCTCCGCAGGAGAATTGGTCGGCATGGACAGTTAGGTCAAATCCGAGTTGTTTTGCTTTTTCCAGATAGGGAGTTATTTCTTCCGGTGAAAAGGCACTTTTTTCTACAAAGGCATCGATTCGGGTACACAATTTTTCGGCTTTTAGCACTGGAAAAAGCTGACTGACGATTTCATTCAAGTAGTCGGCAGGACTCCCTGCCCAATCCTTGGGGCAGAGGTGAGCAGCCAAACAGGTGGAAATCAAATCTGCAGCAGTTTTAGCGGATGCTTGTTTGATCGATCGAAGCATTTTCAACTCCTCCGAAACGGAAAGGCCATAGCCGCTTTTTACTTCGATGGTGGTGACCCCTTCGGACAAAAGCCGATTGGCATGTTTGGTCGCGATGCCTGCTAGCGTCTCCTGATCCAAACTGCGCGTTTGGGTGACGGTATCCCAAATTCCTCCCCCTGCTTGTGCGATTTCGAGGTAAGTTTTACCTGCATTTCGCAAGGCAAAATCCCGAGCGCGACTTCCTCCAAAACACAAATGGGTATGGCAGTCCACCATTCCCGGAAGGGCAACATAGTCCCCGTCTAGTTCATGGATTTCCGCTTCGGGGAATTCCTGTTTTAGTTCCTCCCAAGAACCCACTTTCACAATATGCGCTCCCTCCACCAGAATTCCTGCCTGGAATATGATTTCGAGTTGCTCGTCGCGGAGGGCTCCTTTTAGCGGCAGCTGATCCAGGGTGAGCACTTGGCGAATGGGACCGATTAGTTTTTTCATGGGCATCAATAGTCAAAAAGGGTAGACCATTCGGTTTGGTAAGGAGCACCGGTTTCTTGAGCCACCTGCTGCGCAAGTGCGAGCAAGGATCCTCCTTTCACCAGGTCGATGGCCGTTTCCATGTCCTCGTACAAAATACGATCTTTTTCAAGAGGCGGAATTACTTCGCGTATTTTGCTGTACACCGCATCCAAGATTTTACCCGAACGGAGTGGTGCATGGAAGTCCATGGCCTGAGCGGCATACAGTAACTCAATCCCTAGAATTTTTTCCACATTATCAATCACCCGAAGCGCTTTTCTAGCGCTGATGCTGCCCATACTGACGTGGTCTTCCTGACCCAAGGAGGTAGGGATGGAATCCGCGGAGGCAGGAAAGCAAAGCCCTTTGTTTTCTGAAGCCAGTGCAGCTGTGGTGTATTGGGGAATCATCATCCCAGAATTCAGCCCAGTTTCTTTGAGCAAGAGTTTGGGCACCCCAGGGGTACTGCCTTCAATGGAAAGGTAAATGCGTCGGTCTGAAATATTTCCGATTTCGGATGCAGCGAGGGTAGCATAGTCCAAAGGCAAAGCAATCGGCTGTCCATGAAAATGCCCTCCCGATACGGTATGCTGGGCATCAAAGACCACGGGATTGTCCGTTACGGAATTGATTTCGATTTCAAGAGTTTGCTTCAAGTGCAGGTAGGCATTCCAACTTGCACCATGGACCTGAGGCATGCAGCGCAGCGAATAGGGGTCCTGCACACGGGAACAATTGGCATGTGAAGCGACGATTTCAGAGTCTTTCAACAGCTGGTGAAGGGTCTGCGCCACGTGGAGGTTGCCCGTATAGGGACGAAGTTGATGGAGGTCGGCTGAGAACGGAGCGATGGACCCCAGCAAACCTTCAATCATCATGGCCCCGGTGAGGTTCGCATGGCTAAGCAAGCTGTGCAACCGCTCCACGACTTTCACGCCATGGGCAGCCATAAACTGGGTGCCGTTGATCAAGGCTAGCCCTTCTTTGGGGCCCAGAGTCAAGGGTGCTTTTCCTAATTTTTCAAGCAAAATACCAGCGGGAATAACTTTTCCGCCGTAATTCACCTTTCCCGCCCCAATGAGAGGTAAAAACAAATGGGAGAGGGGTGCCAAATCTCCAGAGGCACCTACCGATCCTTGGATGGGCACGAGGGGTGCTATTCCTTCGGTAATCATCCAGAGAATGCGTTCCAGGGTCTCGAGTCGAATGCCCGAATACCCTTGGGCCAAGGCATGGCCTTTGAGCACCAACATCAAGGTGGAAATCTCATTTTCCACAGGTTCACCGACTCCCACGGCATGGCTTTTCAATAAGTTGTCCTGCAGGAGCTGCGTATCTGCAGCCGATATCTTGCTGGTACAGAGCGGTCCAAATCCGGTATTGATTCCATACACAATCCGCTCACCCGCTGCAATCTCCGCTACAGCAGCCGCAGATTGTTGTACTTTTTGAATCGTAGCAAGGCTCAGGACTCCCTGAATCTCTTTTCTCGCCAAGCCTAAAGCTATGGAAGCAGTTAGTCGGTCTTCTCCGTATCGAAATGTCTTCATCATCCTTTGGGGTTTTCAAAACCCCGAAGGATTTTGATATTGAATTTGTAAAACCCCGAAGGATTTTGATACTGAATTTTCAAAACCCCGAAGGATTTTGAATTAGTTTTTATGATTATCCGCTTTATCCCCAGTAACCCATGAAAATAAGGGTTGAAGTTCAAGTAAGTGGGCTGTGAACCGTTGACAGTCGTCTGTGGACAATTAGCCGCAGTAAATAACACTAATGTTAAACCAATGGTAGTATTGCGGATAATCCTATAATTGTAAATCTACTTTTTCTTTTTGATGCCTAGTAATACTATATTTGTTAGTAACTGATACTTATAAAGCATCAATGGAACTGAGACACTTGACCTACTTCAAGGCGGTAGCAGAGGAATTAAACTTCCGAAAAGCTGCAGACCGCTTATTCATTTCCCAGCCTGGACTAAGCCGGCAAATCAAGCAGTTGGAAGAGGAATTGCAAGCGCCGCTATTCGAGCGTGATAAAAAGCAGGTCAAATTGACTGCGGCCGGAACCTATTTGAAAGAGGAGGTAGATTTTGTGCTCAACCACCTGAAGATTACTGGACAGCAAGTCAAGGAGATTGCAGAAGGTCGGGAAGGCGAGCTGCGCATCGGGTTTTTGGGTTCGGCGGCCAACCAGGTACTACCTGATCTACTCAACCAACTAAACACCCGCTTTCCAGCCATCACGACGAGCTTGGAGGAATTGAGTAACCAAGAACAAATTGATCGAATTCAAAAGGATAAGTTGGACCTTGGATTTGTGCGTGTAGCTTCCTTGCCTGAGGGACTCGAACGTAAGGTAGCGCATCGCGATACCTTTTCGCTGGTGGTGCCCCAGGCTCATCCGCTTCAACCAGCCGATTTTCATTCCTTAGGACAGTTTGCAGAGGCTCCCTTTATTTTATTTTCCTCAGACTATTCCAACCAGTATTACGAGCAAATTTTGGGAATCTGCAGCGCAGCAGGCTTTCACCCAAAAATCAAACACAAATCAGTTCATGCACTGACAATCTTTCGCCTAGTTGCCAATGGGATGGGAGTAGCCATCGTACCCAGCTCGCTCCTGGTGGGCTATGCCGTGCCCGTGCGTGGTATGGTGATCCCAGGCACTACTGCATTTACCGAACTCAGTATGATCTGGAAGACAACCAATCGAAATCCGGTTTTGGGTAGGGTGTTAAATTTAATTTAAAAATCTGAGGCGAATTGGTTTGATTTTGTTATCACTTGTGATAACTTATATCAATGATAACTCATCCAAAAATCACCGATTTTGACACGCTTCTTGACTTAGAGCATGGGAAAATTGGAACTGAGACACGTAGCAAATTTGAGGAGCAATCCCAGCTCTTTATTGTGAGTGAAATGCTAAAAGCAGCTCGAAAGGAAGCCAACATGACACAAGATGAACTTGCTGAAAAAGTTGGAACGAAAAAAAGCTACATCTCCAAACTTGAAAATGGCAAAGTGAATGTTCGGCTTTCAACCCTTATTCAAATTTTTGAAGAAGGTCTGAATAGACGGGTGGGACTTACTTTTTTGTGATTATCCGCAGGAGTTAATGCTCCAATGGTCTTTCTGTTAGGATTGCGGATATTCCATATTCAGTTTATATTCGAGCCAAAATAATAATCTCTATGCATAAATTTCTTGCGCTAATTACTCTCCTTTTTGGATCTGCTTTCTTTTCCTCTTGTTCGGAAGGTGAATCTGAGCCTCAGGTCAAATTGCCGGATAACCTAGTTGTGACTGTAGAATACCTCGCTAACGGGGTAGTCAAGGCGAATTTTAAAGCAGATGATGCGGCTTTTTATAAGGTTAACTTTGGTACTCCAGGGGAGGTAAGCCAACGGGTGGATGGCAATACGGCTTCCAAGACTTTTACCCAAAAGGGTAATTTCCAATTGAATGTACAGGCCCATGCAACAGATTTGGATTATGTGGTTGCTTCTCAGACCATTAGCATGACTGCAGCCTTACTGGGACAGGGTCCAAATGCGGGATATACAAGTCCTGATAGCTACGATGGATACAATAAGGTATGGTCAGATGAGTTTTCGGGCACTACACTTTCTTCCGACTGGACTTTTGAATTAGGGGATGGATGTCCGGCGCTTTGCGGCTGGGGTAACCAGGAATTGGAGTTTTATAAAAAAGAAAACACCACCCTACAAGATGGTAACCTAGTCATCACAGCAAAAAAGGAAAACCAAGGAACAAGGAATTACACTTCTTCACGATTAATTACGAAAGGCAAGAAATTTTTTACATACGGCAGAGTTGACATCCGAGCCAAGCTTCCCAAAGGACAAGGGATGTGGCCTGCATTGTGGATGTTGGGTGAAAATATCTCTGAGGTCAGTTGGCCTAAATGCGGAGAAATTGACATCATGGAATTGGTTGGAGGAAGTGCGGAAAATAGAGACGGAACTATTCACGGCACAGTCCATTGGGACAACGCCGGCAGCAATGCCAATTATGGGGGGAAAACCAGCCTACCCTTTGGAGTTTTCAATGATGAGTACCACGTTTTTTCAATCATTTGGGATGCTGAAAAGATCGTTTGGCTTTTAGACAATGTCCAATACCACGTCATTGACATTCGGCCGGTGGAATTGAATGAATTTCAAAAGCCATTTTTCTTCATCTTAAATGTCGCAGTGGGTGGTATTTGGCCTGGTATCCCCGATGGAAGTACGGTTTTCCCTCAGGAAATGAAGGTGGACTACATTCGTGTCTTTCAGAAAAAATAGGAACCTAAATTAACCTCATCATTAAACGAAGGAAGCAGAAATGCTTCCTTTTATTTGTTTTAGGATATCGGCATTCCTGGAACTGCTGCTCGCTATTTCTATGATTTTTGGCTGAAGGCTAGGTTCGTAAAACTCCGATAAGGCAGTCTCCAGTTCCTCCGAAGTAGTGACAGCAGCATAGTGAAATCCATACTCGGCTGCCAAGTGCACCGCAGTCAAGGCCTGCTGGGTTTCAAAAAATTCGGTCAACTCGGGTTGCTTCGCTGGTCCGTCGATTAGCCTAAAGATGCCTCCTGCATGGTTATTGAGCAGGATGATGCGCAGATTTGCCAAGGGGTAATTATGCCAAAAGGCATTTCGATCGTAGAAAAATGCCATGTCTCCAGTAATCAAGGTGACCAATCCCTCGCGAACAAAGGCAGCGCCAACTGCCGTGCTGCTGCTGCCATCGATGCCTGAGGTACCGCGATTGCAGCATATTTCCTGAGTTCGCCTACCTAGAAAATTTAGGTAGCGCGCCGCCATGGAATTGGCCATATGAATCAAGCTGCTGCTCGGCATACAATCTAGGACCGTAGCCAATGCGCCATATTCTCCAAATTCCACTTCCCGAAGAACTTTAGGTAAAGCACCAGAAACGCGAGCCTCCAAGTTTTGCCAACTTTGGAAATAGCTGGAATCTTGGGTAGGAACCACCTCAAGCATCCAACGCAATGCCAGAATTGGTTCGCACCCCAAAACCCGTGAAAGGCTCTGAAAAGTGTCTTTTGCTTGCCCATCTGGTTGGATGTGCCAATGAGTAACTTGCTGCTTGCGCAGAAATAATTTGAGTGACTTGGAAATGATGGATTTCCCAAAGGTGATTAGCAAATCAGGACGCAGTTCCTCTTGAAACACTTCATTCCCGATCCAATGGTCGTGTAAAGTAATGCTCCCGTCTCCCTGCATGTTTGAAATGCTATCGGCAACGGTGACCACCTGCTTTGCTCGTGCCAATTCTTCCAGCACTTGGAGTAGTTCGGGATCGGAACCTTGCTGCCCTGGAACTAGCAGAATACGTCTCTTGCTTTGTAGTTCTTGCTTAAGTTTGGCCAAGCTTTCTGTATTCAGGCTGAAGCTTGGGGATTCCACTTGAAACGTCCGTGGCTGCTTGGGAAACTCGAATACTTCTCCGGGCTCGGGGTAAAAAGGTTCCCGTAGCGGAATATTGATATGTACAGGGCCAGCAGGAAATTGCCGACTTAGGTGAATGGCTTCATTTACTGTACGCTGGGCAAACCATACCTGGTCTGCGTGGGCAAAGGAATCGGGAAACCGGAAGCTTTTCTTGACATGCTTGCCATAGACTTCTTCTTGGAAGATGGTTTGTCCATCCCACTGATCCACCCATTCCGGTGGTCGATCGGCAGTCAATACAAGCAATGGAATCTGTTGAAAAAATGCCTCTGCAATGGCCGGGTAGTAATTGAGAGCTGCAGATCCTGAAGTACAAACGAGCACTACGGGTTGCTTCAGCTGCTGGGCCATGCCCAAGGCAATAAAGGCGGCCGACCGTTCATCGGAAATCGTTCGAACCTCCATCTCTGGATGCCGTGCAAAAGCCAGCGTCAGGGGAGCACATCGGGAACCAGGCGAAAGCACTACCTGCCGAATGCCCTGAGCGGCACAGATGGCTACTAAATCAAGGATGGGCTGGAGGATCAAGCGTCTGGATTTTGGATAAACTTACCTATGATTTGGCATTTCAGTTCGGTTTCCTCCCATTCTTTTTGGGGATCGGAATCCTCAGTCACCCCTGCACCTGCATAAAGGACCACCTGTCCATCCCGAAAGCTTGCTGTTCGCAGATTGACAAAGACTGAAGTTGCTCCTTCGATCTGAACAGGCCCTAAAAAGCCCGCATAAAAACTCCGGTCAAAACCTTCATAGGCTTTCAAAAAGGCCTGTGCTTCTTTCCGAGGCATTCCACAAACGGCGGAGGTGGGGTGAAGCAAGGAGAGCATGACGCTACCTAGGTTGGCAAATCCCGTGCTTTGCATATTTACCTTAAAGTCTGAACGAAGGTGGAGGAGATTGCCTGCAAGGATGGTTTTGGGTCCATGCTCCTCATATTCTCTTAGGCGAATGGTCTTGAAGCAATCTACAATGTAACGACTGACTAAGGCCTGCTCTTCGATTTCTTTCTGCGTCCACGCTGCAGATTTCAAGGGATTATCGCCTTGAGCCGGCTGAGTGCCCGCCAAAGACATGGTATGAAAGAAGTCTCCTTCTGTTTCAATCAAGGTTTCAGGACTCGCACCCATCCAAGTACCTACCTGAGGAATGTGGAAAAAGTTGACAAAGGAATAAGGATACTGCGAAAGGAGAGCGGCAAGAGTTCTGCCTAAATCGAAGCCTTCAGGCAAAGGGATCAACTTGGTGCGGGCAGGAACGATTTTTTCAAGGGTACTTCCTGCGATGGTTTGAATGCCTTTCTCCACCAGTTGGAGGTAATGTTCTTTCCCCTGTTCTGCTGTACTAGCAGTATGAAAGTACTGAGTCTTGCCAGCAAGGAGCTTGGAAATATTTTTTTTCAGTTCCAGACCGTCAACGGGTTCTCGATGGCTTAGCATCCAGTCAGGTAGATCCTCTTGGCTCAATGGAGAATCCAGCGACAACTTTTCGTAGCGATCAGCCTGTATAAAAAAAGCTTTTTTGTCTTCCTGGTCAGCAAAGGGATGCACGATAAACCCAGTAGGAAGCTCCTCCAAGTTCAGGGAAACGCGTCTGGGGCTTTTACTGAAGTCTTGAATAAAAGTGAGGTGGGAGGTTCGGGGCTTTCGCCAAAGCGCAAAGGACCCACCAGAAGCTAGGCCTTCCCCCAGGAAAACATCCAGTACCTCCTCCAAAGAAATCGCCTTAACTACTTCCGTTACATTCATTTTTTATCCAAGATGGCCATCGTAATCCTGCTGATGCAGCAGAGTTGATCGGCCTCGTTGACAATTTTTATTTCCCATACCTGGGTGGATTTCCCCAAATGTACGGGTCTTGCAGTGCCTTTTACCTTTCCTGACTTCACCGCCCTCAGGTGGTTGGCATTGATTTCTAGTCCGACACAATCCTGTTTGCTTCGATCTAGGGTCAAGGACGCAGCCACTGAGCCCAAGGTTTCGGCAAGTACCACATTGGCACCTCCGTGTAACAAGCCCATGGGCTGTATGGTTCGATGGTCGACGGGTAAAGTTGCCTCCAAAAAATCTTCGCCTATTCCCGTGAATTCCAAGCCGATATGGTCCACCATCGTATGTACGCGGATGGTGTTTAGTTGCTCAAGGCTGGGGATAGAAAGAAAAACCATGAATATTTGGGTTAAAACCAGTTTCTTTGGGTGCTGGACAAAATTAAAGAAAGTTGAACCTAAAAAAAATTTACCTGCTCCGTCATGGGCAAACGGACTACAATTTACAAGGGGTAGTTCAAG
>CAXNJN010000012.1:0-49627 GCA_964202605.1 Bacteroidia bacterium
GAAAGACCTTGTTCGTCTCCCATGATCAACAGATCTGCTTCGATAGATTCACAAAAGCGCACTAGCTCAACTGCCCATTTCCCAGCAGTCACTTTGATGTTGATCTTGAGATCGGTGGGTTCTAGGCTGTCCAAGATTCCTTGCACATAGTTAATCTCTTCTTGCACCAGTTTCCGCCGGGTATTCGCAACCTCAGCTTCTGTGCCTTCTCCTGCGGTAGCCATTTGAAAGCCATATAACTTGATTTCAGTTAGAATATGAACTTGGGTAGACTCCTCTGCTTGGCAGAATTTTAGGCCTCGGGCGATGACACGAGGGGTAATTTCTAGTACGGTTCCGTTGATGACTACCTTCGAAAAATGAGTGGTTTCAATCTTGGGTTCAATCAAGGTCAATACGGAGCAGGTCGATTTCCGAATCACTTTTCTTGCAACGGAGCCGATGTAATAGGTGAGCAATCCTTCCTTTTTTAAAGCCCCCAGAACCAGCAAGTCTACTTTTTCTTCCTCACAGGTTTTTAGGATGGTTTTTGCAGGCTTGCCTTCCTTCCAAATCGTTTTGATGCGCTCCAAATCTCCGCAATGCCGGGACAGAATTTCATCAAGCTGTGCCTCCAATTCGGGGGTCTTGGTGCCGACGTGAATCAAAATCAACTCCCCTTCAAAAATTTGGATTAATTTTCTGGCTTCAACAATCAAGGCCTCCATTCGTGGAGAAAAGGCAATGGCGAGGGCAAGTTTTTGATACATGGCAAGGGTATTTGTCCTTGAAATACGGGTTTTTTCAGGAATTAAGCAAGTTGAACAGGCAAAGAGCCGTTTATCCCCGCCCATTTCCGCCTGCCTTCATTATTTAAATTCCGAAAAACTGTCCGCCACAATTCGCATTTTTTTGCTAAACTGCCGATTCATTTTTCAATTAAATATCCTTTTCAGGTACTTGAAAACACTACCCTTATGAGAAAATACATGCTACTTGTACTGGGGTTGGCAACAGCGATTTGCGGCAATGCACTTGCCCAAAGCGACTATCCTACCCTCAGTCAGACCGCACAGCGGTTGCAAAAACTCAGTTCCAACCCTGCTGTAGAACTGAAGACACTCACCAAAACCGCTGGAGGCAAGGAAATATATGCCTTGAAAATTGGTACTGGAAACAAAGATCAGAAGCCCGCAATCGCAGTAGTCGGCGGTGTGGAGGGATTTCATGTGCTGAGCGTGGAGCTGGCGCTTCAGTTTGCTGAAAAGCTAGTCACTGAACATGCGGCTGCCTTGGAAGCGTCGACCTTTTATATTTTTCCCAACCTATCCCCCGATGCCTATGCGCAGTACCACGATGCCTTGAAGTACGAGCGTCGAGGAAATGCGGTCGCCATCGACCACGACCGTGATGGGGTAGCCGGAGACAACGGATACCGTGACCTAAATGGCGATGGACTCATCACTTGGATGCGTATCACAGATCCCATGGGTGACTGGACTACTTCCAAGGAAGATGACCGAGTCCTAGTCAAAGCAGATAGAGCCAAAGGTGAAGCTGGAAAATACAGGGTCTTTAAGGAAAGTGTAGATAGCGATAAGGATGGCAAATTTGCAGAAGATTTGACCGAAGGCATTGCGTTCAACAAGTCCCTCACCTACAAATTCCCCGTGTTTGAACCCCTTGCTGGGGATATCGCAGTTTCCCAGCTTGAAAGCCGAGCCCTTTTGGATTACTTGTTTGAGCAGTGGAACATCTTTGCATTTGTGACCTTTTCACCTGCCAACAACCTCAGCGCCCCGCTGAAGTACTCAGCAGGTGATGCAAAAAAGAGGGTAGTTACTTCCATTTTGGAAAAAGATCAGGCCACAAATGCAATGGTATCTGAACTCTACACCAAAACGGTTCCTGCCAAAGCCTTTCAACAAACTAACCAAGGTACGGATGGGGATTTTTTCCAGTGGGCCTATTTCCACTTTGCACGCTACAGTTTTTCCACTCCAGCCTACTGGAATCCTGAATACAAGGGTAAAACCAATGCCGAAGCGAATTTCTTAGCTTGGTCTGATTCCTTGAAGCAGGATACTTTTGTGCCCTGGACTGCAATAAAGCACCCAGATTTCCCCACCCAACAGGTGGAAGTAGGAGGTATCAAGCCTTTCAGAATGGTAAATCCACCCTTTGAGAAAGTGGGTGAAATAGCCAAGCAGCATACGGATTTTATCCTCAAGATAGCCGCAATGCAACCTAAGCTAGAGTTTCACCAACTCAAATCAGAGGCATTGGGAAATGGACTCACCCGCATCACCATAGATCTATTTAATAATTCCCCGCTACCTACACACTCCGAAATGGGAAGTAGATCGCGTTGGCTCAGAAAGCTACGGGTAGACATTGATGTGCCTGCAGATCAACTGATCTCTGGAGACAAGGTGAAGCTCGTCGATTCGCTAGGTGCATTTGAAAAAACAAGCTTTAGTTGGATCGTCCGTAGCAAGGGTCCGGTGCAATTGAAAGCGGGTGCCCCACATGCAGGTTTTGTTTCCCAAACTGTAACATTCTAAGCCATGAAGATCATGAATATCAAACATACCGTAACTGCCTTGGCTTTGGGAGCTTTATTACTAAGTTCCTTTGAAGTAAGCGCACAACAAGAAAATTACTTTCGGGCCATCGGCACGCCGCACCAACCCAAAGTGGAGATTGCTTGGAACCGCTATTACAGCGCCGAAGGGCTTTGGGATTTGATGAAGAAAATCGCAGTAGCACATCCCAAAATTGCCAAAATCGAATCCATTGGAAAGTCTGTGGAGGGAAGAGACATCTTGACCTTGACCATCACCGACTTCGCCACAGGCAAGGACACCGACAAGCCGGCCATGTGGATCGATGGAAATATCCACTCCAATGAGGTGCAGGGAGGGGAATTTTCGCTCTATGTCGCCTGGTACCTGACCGAGATGCATGCCGACAATGAATTTGTGAAGCAGCTGCTCAAAGACAAGACCTTTTACATCACCCCTACCATCAATCCGGATGCTCGAAATAACTTCTTCAAGGAGCCCAATACCGCTAGTTCGCCCCGCTCTGGCATGCTTGTGCTGGACAACGATGGCGATGGCAAAAATGGAGAGGACCGAATGGATGACTTGGACGGCGATGGTCACATCACCATGATGATCCGCAAGTCTCCGACAGGTAGATTTATCAAAGATCCTTTGGATCCCCGTAGACTCATGCAAGTAGGCGCTGACCAGGTAGGAGAGTATGAAATGATCGGCCAAGAAGGCATCGACAACGATGGAGATGGTGAAGTCAATGAAGATGGAATTGGCTACTACGATCCCAACCGCGATTGGGGTTGGAACTGGCAGCCCGATTACATTCAACGAGGCGCCATGCGCTATCCGTTTACCTTGCCAGAAAATCGTGCGGTGATGGAGTTTGTTTGGAAGCACGCCAACATTGCAGGAGCGCAGAGTTTCCACAATTCTGGTGGGATGATTCTTCGAGGCCCGGGAGCTGAGGAAGATATCAACACCTACAACCGGGAGGACATTCGTATCTACGATGCCATCGGTAAGAAAGGGGAAGAAATGATCCCTGGGTACCGTTACCTGACCGTGTACAAGGATCTGTACTCCGTATTTGGTGGAGAGCTGGATTGGTTTTATGGTAACCGAGGCATTTTCACGTACACCAATGAGTTGATGGTTTCTTACCTCTATTTCAACAAAGAAGCAGGTCGTGGCAACCAGGAGGAGCAACTCAAGGTAGACCAGCTGTTGACCTTTGGTGATGCCTTTGTCAACTACAAAGAATACAAGCATCCGCAGTTTGGTACTGTTGAGATTGGAGGCTTCAAAAAAACCTTTGGACGTGCGCATCCAGGATTTCTCTTGGAGCAGGATGCCCATCGAAATGCAGCCTTCACCATTTACCATGCCTACCACACGCCCAAGCTTTCCATCACCGAGGTGAAGGAAGAAGAGTTGGGTGGAGGATTGAAAGCCATCACGGCCACGATCTTTAACGAGCGCATGATGCCAACTCACGCCAGCCAAGATTTGAAGTACCGCATCGAGCGTCCCGATTATGTGACGCTTTCTGGAGCGAAGGTAGTTGCAGGCTTTGTGGTGGAAGATGCCGACATGAAGAAGTACAAGGAGCAGGTCAATTCACCAGAAAAAATGGCCGTTGCAAATATCCCAGGTATGGGTGCGGTTCAAGTTCGCTGGATTGTTTCCTCAGGATCGGCTTACAGCGTTACGGTGGATTCCGCCAAGGGCGGGAAGGCCAGCTGGAAAAAATAAATCAATCCAATAAATGGTTTGATCCCCATCTCGGCAATGAGATGGGGATTTTTTTTCTCAAATTGGGGGGTGTAAACTAAATCGTATGCGGCTGATTCTTTCTTTGCTTGTGGGGTTCTTTTTACTGTCTAGTTCAGTGTATGGGCAGCATAAACCTCTGGTTTTGATTGCCTATTATTCCCCATCCGGGAGCACCAAACAATTGGCGGTAGCCATTGGAGAGGGAGCTAGGTCAGTGGAGGGAGTGGAGGTAGTGTTGTTGCCGATCGCTGAGGTAACACAGCAACAGCTGATAGATGCCCAGGCCATACTTGTTGGTTCCCCAGTTTACAATGGGAATATAGCTCCCGCTGTGCAGGAGTTTATCAATTCCTGGCCCTTTGAAGGAAGACCAATGAAGGATAAGTTGGGAGCAGCCTTTGCAACGGGAGGAGGAGTTTCCATCGGTGAAGAGGGCGTGATGTTGGATATTTTGAGGACTATGCTGATTCAGGGGATGGTCGTGATGGGTGGGGAAGAGGTGGAGGCTTCTTTTGGTGCTTCCGCTATCACTGGGGAAGGGCCATTTAAAGGGGAAAAAATAGATCCAATTTTTTTGGCTAAGGGAGTTGGCTTGGGAAAAAGAGTTGCAGAAAAGGTGCTAATCCTGAGTTATTCCAAAAAATAAAACCCCGCCAAGTGACCTTAGCGGGGTAATGGTAAGCGTTGGTTTAGTTTAGTTGTATGCTACGAAAGAAGAAAATCCTTGGGCGGTAGACACCCTAAAGCTGATGGCATCAGGGAAGCCAGGCTTGCTGATGGTATAGATCTTGTGAAGTCCTTGGGGATGATCCACTTGTTCAGTGTGGATCAATTGGTTGCCGTCGAAGATCTGAACGGTTACCGCTTCGGCATTCAAGTTGGCTACCAATAGTCTGAATTGATTTTGTCCAAGTGGAGTTACTCTGGAAAATACCGTCTTAGGCTCTTTCTCTAGTGTAGAAAAAGTTACAGTACGTAAGGTGCCTTGCGCATCGGATACTTCAATGGAATAATCTCCTTTAGGAAGTGCCGCCAAGTCATATCTTTTGGAAAAAGCTTCGGTGGCATTGATCCGATCACGAAGGACCAAGCGCTTGTCTCCATCCAGGATTCGAACAATCACGCCTCCTTGAGGGGAAGCAGGTACTGTTACAACTACCTTTGAAGTTTCAGTTTGTCTGATTTCTACCGAAGGATTTTCTGTGTTTGCGATTGCTGCTGTTGCCATCCCGGCAACGAAAAGCAGGAGGAATAATTTTTCCATTTTTTTAATTGGTTTAGTAGGTTTTGAGATTCTAGGATAGGAGCCTGGCAAATCATTTTTGCCAAGAGGTAAGTTGGGCTGCCTGCAAATCGGTGCGCTTCGAATTGCTATACAAATATACTAAACGGCATTAAAAATGAAAAAGTTTCAAAAAAAATGGATTAAAAATATAAATATCGTAATAAAAGTAATTAAAAATTAAAAAAAATATAAAATCAGTTCGAGAACGATTGCGGAAAGTACAGGGCCTTGTAAATTCAGGTAGAAAACAAATTAAATTTTGTAATACAGCATTTTACAGAATAATGCGTAAATTATTTAGTTGGATTTGGGTCATTCGAAATCGATTGTATGGAAGGAGAAGGGTGGCAAATTATTTTTTTATTTTTTACTAATGAGGACCTAAATGCTAAATTTTTTAGAAGATGTACGAACAAAGGGCCTTAGTACTTGCTTATTGAATGCATAAAATACAGCCTGATTTTGGTGTTAAAATTAAAATGGGTGGTGTGGGATGATGAAGTTTTGAGTTCTTAGTACTTTGGATAGCGGGGATGCTTCAAAAAGGGAAGGATATCTGGGCAGGAATTATCCGGATGAATTTAATTCATCCTTTAAATAGTATGCATGCAGACTATTTTATATTTTGGCAATCGTAACTAAGAGAGCGAAAAATACAGGTAGCGGAAGAAAGTTTAGGGCAAAAAAAACCCCGATCTTTATAGACCAGGGTTGTGGTGATAAGTGGACTCGAACCACCGACTCACGGATTTTCAGTCCGATGCTCTACCAACTGAGCTATATCACCATCCTTTTGAGTGTTGCAAATGTAGAAAAATGAGGATTCTCTACAAATCCTTTTCAGAAAAAATAGACCCAAAATTTATAATAACTAGTTAATCCGATCAATATGAGCATTTTACCACAACTCGCGTTTGTCCTAATTCTCGGTATTGCCGGCTTTATCTTGGGTAAAAGGATCCAATTTCTTCGACGAAACATCCTGCTCGGTAAGGCAGAGACCCGAAATGACCAACCCGAAAACCGTTGGAAAGCCATGCTTCTTGTGGCCTTGGGTCAGCAGAAAATGTTCAAACGTCTAGTCCCCGCATTTTTACACCTGTTGATTTATGTGGGATTTCTGGTCATCAACTTGGAAGTACTGGAGTTTGTGCTCGACGGACTATTGGGAACCCACCGCCTATTTGCTCCACTCTTAGGTGGTGTGTATACGGTAGCGATTAATGTATTTGAATTTCTAGCCGTTGCAGTCCTGGTATCTTGTGTTGCTTTCTTGGTGCGTAGAAACGTGATGAAAGTGGAGCGATTCACCAAGCCGGAATTGAAAGGTTGGGCGGCGCTGGATGCCAACTTGATTCTAGTGATCGAAATCATCCTGATGTTTGCCATACTAACTATGAATGCCACGGATCAGATTTTGGCTAGCCGAGGAGATGCGCATTACCTCGCGCTGGGGCCTCTTTTCTTCAGCAGCTTCCTCCAACCACTCTTTGAGGGCCTTTCAACTGGTGCCTTATTAGTCGTAGAGCGCTTCGCCTGGTGGTTTCACATTGCCGGCATTTTAGCTTTTGCAGTGTATGTAACTTATTCCAAGCACCTGCATATTTTCTTGGCCTTCCCGAATACTTGGTATTCAAACCTGAAGCCCAAGGGTGAGATGACGAATATGCCCGAGGTGACTCAGGAAGTGAACATGATGTTGGGGATCCCTATCCCTGTAGAAAATCCTTCTGCCGCTCCTACTGAGATTGGCCGCTTTGGAGCCAAAGATATCAATGACCTCAGCTGGTTGAATGTGCTCAATGCCTACTCCTGTACCGAGTGTGGTCGCTGCACTTCCGAGTGTCCAGCAAACTTGACTGGCAAAAAACTTTCCCCTCGCAAAATCATGATGGATGTTCGCGACCGAGCCGAAGAGGTGGGCAAAAGCCTTGACGTTGGAGGTCCAGGCCTAGCAGACGGGAAGTCACTCTTGGGAGATTACATTAGCAAAGAAGAGATCAATGCCTGCACCAGCTGCAATGCCTGTGTGGAAGCCTGTCCAATCAATATTGACCCCTTATCCATTATTCTACAGATGCGCCGCTATGTGGCTATGGAGGAATCGGGGACCCCTGCACAGTGGAATGCGATGTTCCAAAATATGGAAACGAGCTTTTCTCCCTGGAAATTTAGTCCGAGCGATCGCTTCAACTGGGCGGATAAACTAAAAGAAGAGGAAATGAAATAAGGAAGTATCGGATGCTAGAAGGCCGATTTCCGTTGAAACTTTTTCTCGGTTTGGGTCTTGCATCTTGTGTCTAACGTCTATTATCTAAAACATGTCTACCTATACTGTTCCCACCATGGCCGAGATGGCCGCCAATGCACAGACGCCGGAAGTACTTTTCTGGGTAGGCTGTGCCGGTTCCTTCGATGACCGATACAAGGCCGTCACTCAGGCTTTTGTAAAAATCATGAATAAAGTAGGTGTAAGTTTTGCAGTGCTCGGCCCCGAAGAAGCTTGCACGGGAGACCCTGCTCGACGAGCTGGCAACGAATTTCTATTTCAGATGCAAGCCGTGGCCAACATTCAGGTCATGAATGGTTACGAAGTGAAAAAGGTGGTGACCGCCTGCCCCCACTGCTTCAATACCATCAAAAACGAATACCCTGCTCTGGGAGGTAACTACGAGGTGATTCACCACTCCGAGTTTCTACAACAGCTGATCAATGAAGGCAAAGTGACCCTGCAAGGTGGAGGAGAATTTAAAGGAAAAAAAATCACCTTCCACGACTCTTGCTACCTTGGACGGGCCAACGAGGTCTATGAGGCCCCCCGCGAGGTGATCAAGGCTTTGGATGTGGAGCTTGTAGAAATGAAGCGTTGCCGTACCAAAGGACTCTGCTGCGGCGCGGGAGGCGCACAGATGTTTAAGGAGCCAGAAGCTGGAAAAAAAGACATCAACATCGAACGAATAGAGGAAGCCTTGGCCACTGGTGCTCAAGCCATTGCGGTGGGCTGTCCGTTTTGCTTGACCATGATGACCGATGGAATCAAAAACAAAAACAAGGAAGCGGAAGTAAAAGTCTATGACCTTGCCGAGATGATTGCGAAGGATATGGGAATTTAATTTTTAGATTTGAATCCTAAAGATCCTTTTTGTCGTTATGCAGAAAGGGTTTTTCCTTGAAGACACAAATTGACTTATGTACCAACCTTTTGACCAATTACCAGACTCTTCCCGCATCTGGATTTACGCCTCCTCGCGCAGATTTTCAGTTGCCGAACAAGAGGTAATCCGAAAGACCTTGCAGGATTTTTGTGCCAGTTGGGCAACCCATGGCAAGGAGATGCCCAGCTCATTCGAAATTTTACACGAGCAACTCCTAGTTTTGGCGGTAGACGAAAGTCAGTTGGGAGCCTCTGGCTGCTCCATTGACTCATCGGTGCGCGCGCTGCAAGGGTTAGAACAAGCACTTGATTTGGATTTGGTCAACCAGGGGAAAGTCACGCTAAAAGATGCGCATGGAGTGCTTCAAGTGTTGCCAGCACTGGGGCTAAAGTCCAAAATTTCAATGGGACAAATCACTCCCGATCTTGAGGTGGTGCAACCCGCTTTGCAGACCAAAGCCGATCTAAAGAGCCTGTGGATGCCTGTTGGAAAAAGTTGGCTGGCCTCCTATTTTTCAAATTAATTCCTCATATTCAACCTCAGACTCCAGACGCTGTCCAATGAAACCGATTTTTTTTCACCTAGCACTTTGCTTTCTCCTGCTTCTAGGGGGGTGTAAAAGCCTTTTGGAAAAGGGAAACGAACAGTTTCTTTCCGGTCAATACCAGGTTGCTATAGGTACCTTCAATCAGATCTTAGCCAAAGACAGCAGCAACTTGCGTGCTCGACAGGTCTTGGCTGAGAGTTACCGGCTTTCCAATCGCATCGAAGCGGCTGTCCCACATTACGAGGCGCTGGTAGCGGTGGAACCTACTTTTGCTTCTTACTTTCACTTGGGACAAAGTCACAAAGCAAATCAGCAAGTTGAAGCGGCCAAAAAGGCGTTTGATCAAGCAGCCTTGCTTACTTCAGACGACCGCATGCTCGCTCGCGTGAAGCAGGAAATTGAAGGTCTTACTTTGGTGCCAGCGATTGGAGAGTATTTCCCGAATTACCAATTGGTCAATTACCGAGAACTAAACTCTGCAGGTGCAGATTATGCGCCGCTACTGAGTGAGGATAATTTATACTTTACTTCAGGTAGAGCCTCTTCTAGTCTCTATGCAGCCACGGGCACTCCTTACCACCAGCTGTTTCGCGCCCGTGCGGAAGGGCTAAAAGTAGATGCGGGGGGTGTGCAACTCTTACCTGAATTTCAAAATGAAGAGGGCCTCAACCAGGCCGCTTTAGCAATAAGTCCCGATGGAAATACCTTGATCTATGCTAGAGGAAATTCCACCTCCTCCAAAGATTACCCCGAAACCACCCTTTTTGCCTCCTATTTCAGAGGGGCTGGATTTACCCAACCCATTTGGATGCCGTTGAATGAAGAGGATACCTGGTGGAATTCTACCCCTGCTTTTAGTGTGGATGGAACTGAACTTTACTTTGCTTCCAACCGACCAGGTGGTTATGGAGGGGTGGACTTATACAAAGCGACCAAGCTGGCCAACGGAGACTTTGGTAATGCAGTGAATTTAGGTCCCACTGTAAATACTGCAGGGAACGAATTATTTCCACATCCTGCAAAGGATGGAAAATTTTTCTTTGCCTCGGATGGACACCCAGGTTTTGGAAAATTAGACCTCTTTGTGGCGGAGAAAAATAATGATGGAAAACAGGTAGTCTCGAACTTGGGAAAAAATTTCAATAGTAATCAAGATGATTTTGGAATTTTCTTTGCAGACTATCCAAAAACGGGTTTTATCTCTTCCAATCGTGAAGGGGGCAAAGGGGATGATGACATCTACTTTTTTGAGGACAAAACGCCTAAGCCAAAAGTGGTCAATGTGCTGCTCAATGTCTACACCAAGGAAGTTAAAGCGGATGGTAAGGAGTCCATTTTACCTCAAGCCAGAGTGCTACTGTATGGTGGGGATAAGAAACCCTTGGGCGGGGATGTAGCCAATGCACAAGGTAGAGTTCGATTTACGCTTTCTCCCGAAAGTGAATACAACATCATCGCCTCAAAAAACGGTTATTTCTCCAAATCCTTCCCCTATACCACCAAGGGAAAGACTCCTGATCCTGCAACCCTCATTCAGGAGGTCACTAACATCACTTTAGATACTACCATCATCTTGGATCAACTGATCCTTGAAAAAGCGATTGTCTTGGAAAATATATATTACGATTTGGCTAAGTCGGATATTCGTCCTGATGCTGCGCTGGAATTGGATAAATTAGTAAAAATTCTTAAGGATAATCCAGCCATTCGTATTGAGTTAAGTTCGCACACAGACTCAAGATCTGGAGATGACTTCAACTTAGCACTTTCTCAGGTAAGGGCTCAATCAGCTGTGGATTATCTTGTTTCGCAGGGCATTGCAGCAGATCGTCTGGTGGCTAAAGGCTATGGAGAAACGCAGCTTCGAATCCAAAATGCACAAACTGAGGAAGAGCATCAAGGCAACCGACGAACGGAATTCAAGGTAATTGAGATTAAAGGAAACTAATCAATCTCCTACTTTAAATTTGAATGCCTCATAAATGAGGTCATGAATTTGGGTTCGAATTCCTAAATCAAGTAGGGTGTTGTTCGTAGCAGAGGGATAGACACGGTTGGAGAGAAAGATATAGGTGAGCTGATTGTCAGGATCCGCCCAAACACAGGTCCCCGTAAATCCGGTGTGGCCGAAACTACTTTTTGGCGCCAACTTCCCCGCTGATCCTCCTTTTCCCTTTTCAGGTTCGGGCTTATCCCAACCCCATCCTCGCCTACTTAGTTTGGACTGTCTTTTGGTAAATACTGCTATGGTTTCGGGTTTGAGTAAGCTCACATCTCCATAGCTTCCTTTATTCAAAAGAAGCTGGAGCACTACCGCCAAGTCCTGTGCAGTACCAAATAACCCAGCGTGGCCCGCTACCCCTCCATACATTGCAGCACCTGGATCGTGGACATAACCTTGAATTTGCCTCCCCCTAAAGGTTTGATCATTCTCCGTGGGGGCGATTTGTGCTAGCGGTATTTTTTCAAATGGTTTGAAAGTAAGCGTTTGCAGGCCAAGGGGAGCGTAAAAGTTATGCGCTACAAATTCGTCTAAAGGCTGGTTTACGATGCGCTCGACCACGGCTTGCATGAAGTACATGGTCAGGTCGGAATAGACATAGCCATAAGGCTTGGGTAAAAGTTCGGATTCCACGGTCCATTTCCATAAGCTATCCCGCAAACTTGTTTTGGCAAACATCCCATTGGAGACTGGGAGGGTGTAGCCTTCGCTGATCGAATCTTGGTAGTAGGAGGGATTCCATTTTCCCGAACTTAAGGTTTTGGTGTAGTGTGGAATGAAGGCCTTCAGTCCAGCTTCATGTGCTAGCAGGTTCGAGAGAAGTATACCTCCTTTATTCGTTGTCTTTAATTCAGGCAGGTAATCTCCTAGTGTTTTACGTAGGTCAAGTTCTCCACGACTATGTAAAAACATGGCAGCAAGCGTGGTAGCGGCTACTTTGGTGACAGAAGCCAGGTCATAGACCGTTTCTGAGGTCACGGGAGCAGATTTTTCGTAATCCAAATGCCCATAGGATCGATCAAAAATAACCGTTCCCGCCTTCGCGACGAGGACTCTGGCTCCAGGGGCTGCTTTGGAGGCAATCATTTCCGCCACTACCCCATCAATTTTATCCAATTTTTCCCCATTCATTCCTACGCTTTCTGGACTTCCATAAGCCAAGCGGTTGGATGGGGTCAAGAGCCCGCCTACACCTTGCGTAAACTGTTCGCTTACCGTCACAGGCAATATGCCTTTTGCAGGTCGGGCGCCAAATAAAATCTGGGGCACTAGCTTTTGGGTGAAGGTAGAATTCTCATAGGCAAAGACCACATGTTCCAACCCTTCCAGGTATTTGGCTGCATAAACATTCCCAAAAAGTACCGTCACCACTTTTTGTCTTTTTTCCAAAGTACGGATCAACTCCAAGTCCCCTGGGGCGATTCCAAATCCACGCCGCGGGCTATTGCTGACACCCATCAAACCCACCACGATCACCTCGTAGTCTTCCAACTGCTTCATCAGGTTGTAGTGCGCGGACTCACCGGAAGCCTTCGCAATCTCAAAGTGGTCTACCTGGGTGTAGCGGTTGAGGTAGCTGCTGAAATTATCGCCAGAACCGCCAATACTTAGGCTGGCGATTTTTTTCTGATCTAACTGGCCTAGAGGAAGTAAATCCCCCTTATTTGAGGCTACCGTGATGGCCTCACTGTAGAGTTTTTCGATGATTTCCGAAGTAGCTGAGGTAGTCAGGCGTTCTGCAATTTTGTAGGTGTCTAGCGGAGAAAATGAATGGAGACCAGCCCAATACTTGGCTTTCAGGACTTTTTGTACCCGCCGATTGATTTCTTGTTCGCTGATCAGCCCCTGAGCCACAGCATCTAGAATAAGTGCCTTTGCCTCGGCCACATCATCTGAATGCAAAAGGATGTCGTTGCCGGCCAGTAGTGCTTGCAACTCTACTTCTCCCGGCTTACTTCGGTTGGCTACCCCTTCCATGTTTAAGGCATCGGTGAAAATCAACCCTTTGAAATTCATCTGCTGCTGCAGTAAATCGGTGACAATGGGTTTGGAAAGGCTGGTGGATAGGGCTGATCCTTGATTGAGGCTTGGGACATTCAGGTGGGCCACCATGACGGACATCAAGTTTTCTTTGAATAGCTCTTGGTAGGGATACAGGTCTAACTCCCAGATTCTTTTTTCTTCATGAGCAATCAAGGGTAGCGTAAAGTGGCTATCAGTTTCTGTATCTCCATGCCCGGGAAAATGCTTTGCATTGGCAAGGACCCCATTTTCCTGAAGCCCTTTCATGTAGGCCACCGCCCGTTGGGTAACCCGATTTTTGTCCTCCCCAAAGGCCCGAAAGCCGATGACAGGGTTTTCGGGATTGGAGTTGACATCTACTACAGGGGCAAAATTGACATGCATGCCTAAAAGCTTAAACTGGCGGGCAATTTCAGCCCCCATTTCTTTGACCAGATTAGGGTCTTGGATTGCTCCCAGTGTCATGGCTTTTGGAAAATTGAGGGTAGAATCCAGCCGCATCCCAATCCCCCATTCCGCATCCATCGCAATCATTAAGGGGGTCTTGGCTTGTGCCTGGTAGTAGTTGGTCAGGCGAGCTTGCCGGTTAGGCCCTCCTTGAAAAAATATCAGACCACCTAAATTTTCTTTTTGGATCAACGCACTGATCTCATCCACATGTCGCTGATCTTTATTGGAGTAGGCCGCTACCATAAAGAGCTGCCCTAGGCGTTCTTCAAAGGTGAGGGCATGAAACACACTATCCACCCAAAGCTGCTGGGAGGCGGTTTCTTTTCGATCAAGGGAATCCTTAAAAACTTCAGTAGTGACCTGCTTCTTAGGTAAAAAAATCCCTAGTAAAAGTAGCCATAGAAGGTTGAGCAAATGCAGTGTTCTCATGGAATAGAATACATTTAATTCTGTATTTTTACCTAAATTTACCCAGGGATTTAGGTCTTTTAAGGTAGACTAAAGGCTTTCACACCGAATAAGTCTCCAAAAAAAGGCCTAAAGGTTCAAGATACAAAAGTTTGTAAAACTTCTACTTGACTTTGAAATTATCTGACAACTAAATACCAAAATCCAAGAAGGTAGTTCACCCCATGGATGAGAAATCCAAGTACCGTTTTCGAAAAACTGAAAAAACATGAAAATCCCTTCCATATTTAAAACAGCCTCTCACCAGCGATTTGCAATCAAGCCTAGGTATTATGATCCTATCAAGGAAGAAATTGAAGAGCGTACCTCGAGGATAAAAAAGGAACTTGAACAAGAAGGATTGATTGCCCAAGAGGAGGGCGATTCCTCCCAACCCAAATGGACGGCATTGAAGGGGTCATTTTCAGCGCGTCGAGGAGAGAAATCCCGAAGTACTACTGTTTTTAATTCCACAGGAATCATTCGCACCCTACTTTTTTTGGGAATGGTCTCGGCGGTTTTTGGATACATCTACTTAGGACCATCAATTTTTAGGTACATGTCCTATATTGGTATCGGAGGTGGGTGTGCGTATTTTCTGGTGAAATTCCTCAAAAAAAGGAAAAATGCCTGATTACATTCAGCTTCTTCCCGATGCGATTGCCAACCAAATTGCAGCTGGTGAGGTAGTTCAGCGCCCAGCTTCTGCACTCAAAGAGTTGCTTGAAAATGCCGTTGATGCTGGAGCTACACAAATTCAGGTAGTCGTCAAAGATGCAGGGAAGCAGCTGATTCAAGTGATCGATAACGGAAAGGGAATGTCTCCCACCGATGCACGCATGAGTTTTGAGCGACATGCTACTTCCAAAATCCGTACCGCACAAGATCTATTCGCCATTCGCACTTTTGGGTTTCGAGGAGAAGCCATGGCTTCTATTGCCGCTGTATCGCAGGTCGAACTTAAAACGCGAACCCAGGAAGCTGAAGTAGGTTCCTTGATTCACATTGATGGGTCCGAAGTTAAAAAGCAGGAACCAGTAGCAGTACCTGTTGGAACTTCAGTGTCCATGAGAAACTTGTTTTTCAATGTTCCCGCCCGAAGGAATTTTTTGAAATCCAATCCAGTGGAAATGCGTCATATCGTGGATGAGTTTCAACGGGTGGCCCTTTCCTACCCAGAAATTGCCTTCTCCCTGTACCAGCAAGATTTGGAAACGTACACCCTTCTTCCTGGCAAACTGAGCCAGCGCATCGTGGGGATTTTTGGGAAAGGAATCCAAAATCAGCTCGTTCCCTGTGAGGAAGAAACTCCCCATCTCAGCATCAAAGGGTATGTCGGCAAACCAGAATACGCTAAAAAAACGAGGGGGGAACAATTTTTCTTTGTCAACAATCGCTACATCAAAAGTAGCTACCTCCACCATGCAGTAAATACTGCCTACGAGGGATTGATTCAGGCAGATCAACACCCTTTTTATGTTTTGTTTTTGGAGATTGATCCCGCGACAATCGATATCAACGTTCATCCAACCAAAACAGAAATCAAGTTTGAAGATGAGCGGACCATCTACGCAGTGATTCGTTCGGCGGTTAAGCAAGCCCTTGGCGCCCATCAGGTCATGCCAGCACTGGATTTCAGCATGGATGTCAACTTTCAAGAAAACTGGACAACCAATCCGCAAGTGTCTGTGGATCTAGACCGCGAATACAGCTACAAAAATTACAATACTCCTGAGTTTCAGCGAGCCTCTGTCTCGGGTTGGGAGCGACTTTTTGAAGGAGATTCTCCAGCGTCCATCTCTCAAAAATCTCCTGGCTTTGCAGCTGAGGATCAAGAGCTACTAACTTTTCAAAGTAGGGCTTCAGCAGGAGAGGTGTCGTTGGCTTTACAACAAGAAGCTGAAGAAGGAACCGGAACGACCTTTCAAGTAGAGCGAAGCTATATTGTGGCCCAAATGTCTACCGGACTGCTTATCGTCGACCAGCAACTGGCACATGAGCGGATCCTCTACGAGCGCTACCTCAAGCAACTGCAAACGACCCAAGGAGCTTCCCAACAATGCTTGTTTCCGACGGTACTGACCCTGAATCCAGCAGACTTTGCCTTGGTGATGGATATGTTACCTGAGTTGGTTAGCCTTGGCTTTCTAGTCGATGAGTTTGGCAAAGACACAGTAGTCATCCGAGGAATCCCTGCAGAAACGCAAGTAAAAAATGAAAAGGAACTCTTTGAAGGATTGATTGAGCAGTATAAAAATTTTAAAAACGAGCTTTCCCTAGATAAAAAGGAAAATCTAGCCCGCTCGCTAGCCAAAAGATCCTGCCTCAAGAAGGGACAAAAGCTGGATGCACAAGAGATGGAAACCTTAGTTGGGCAGCTTTTTGCTTGTCCAAACCCAAATTATTCCCCTTCTGGAAACAAAACCTTCGTGAAATTGGATTTAACTAGCATTCACGCCTTCTTCGCAAAATAATATGTTTAGAAACATCACACCGGTCGTTCAAAATCTATTGCTGATCAACATCGCTGTTTTTTTGGTGGCTACCTTTGTCTTCCCTCCATTGAACGAATGGTTTGCCCTCTACAATATTCAGAGTTCCTACTTCAAACCCTTCCAATTTCTTTCCTACATGTTTATGCATGCCGACTTTTGGCATCTATTCAGCAACCTCTTCGGGCTCCTGATTTTTGGTCCCCTATTGGAACAGTTTCTCGGCCCCAAAAAACTTTTTATCCTTTGGATGGTCTCTGGAATGGGAGCAGGAGTGCTCTACTCTGGCTATACCTTGGTGCAGTACCGCACGATGGAGGAGAAGGTATTGGCTTTTGAAGCCAATCCAGATCCGGAGTACTTTAACCGTCTAGTTATCGAGAATCGAGGCTACTTCTCCCCTGAAGTGTTTGATTTTGTGGATCAGTACAGCAGAAACCCAGAAGACCCTATCAATATTGAGCGGGCGGAAGAGACCTTAACTACGATTTTGAATTTACAAGTGAACCAGCCAATGGTCGGTGCTTCAGGAGCATTATTTGGGATATTGATTGCTTTTGGCATGCTGTTTCCAAATACACAACTCTTTCTCCTATTTCCCCCCATACCGATAAAGGCAAAGTACATGGTATTTTTCTATGGGCTCTACACCGTGTACAATGTGCTATTGACAAGTTCTACCGATAACGTGGCCCACTTTGCACACCTTAGTGGTCTAGTGGTCGGTGCGATCCTAGTTTACTTCTGGAAAAAAAATAGAAATAGCTTCTACTGATATGTATTCAAGCTTTTGGGATAATTTAAAAAATGCATTTAACCGTCGGGACAATAGCTTATACAAGCTAATGGCCATCAACCTGATTGCTTTTTTTATCCTGTTGATTTCGCGTGTAGTACTCACACTTAGCGGCTTTGGGGAAGTCTACAAAGAAGGGCTGAAGTGGATCATGATGCCCGCGTCTTTGGCTACGCTAGCCAAACAACCTTGGTCTATCTTCACCTACTTCTTTTTGCATGAAGGGCTTTTTCACATCCTTTTCAATTTGCTTTTCCTCTACTATTTTGGGCTACTCGTCCATCAGTATTTGGGGAGTAGGAAGCTGACCAACTTGTACATTCTGGGCGGGGTGTTTGGAGCAGGATTTTATGTGTTGATGTACAACATTGCCCCCTACTTTTCAGGTGCAGTGGACACTTCTCTTATGCTTGGAGCCAGTGCAGGGGTATTTGCTGTGGTGGTAGGTGCAGCTACGCTTGCGCCACAAACTACTTTTGTTCTTTTGCTCTTAGGCCCAGTCAAAATTGTTTACATCGCTGCATTTTATGTGCTCCTTTCTTTTGCCAACTCTATAGGCGAAAATGCCGGTGGAGAAATAGCACACTTGGGAGGAGCCATGTTGGGTTACGGTTACATTGTCGCTTTGCGAAAGGGATGGGACTTGGGCATCCCTATCCAAAAAGTGGGGCTATTTTTTGAAAACCTAGGCAACAGACGCGCTCCGAAGGTAAGTTACAGGAGGACTTCCTCGACTACTACTGGAAATACCAAATCAGAAGGAGCGAAGCAAGTAAATAGGGAAACGCTTACCCAAGAGGAAGTGGATAAAATCCTCGACAAAATTGCCGATAAGGGGTATGATGGGCTGACGAAGGAGGAAAAAAGAAAACTTTTTGAGTACAGCAAGAAGTAAGTGCAATCGGTCAACCGTCCACTGACCACAGCCGAGTCGTTATCTGACTGGGTTTAGAATCCATACTTCGTACCTGGTACTTGGTACATTGTACTTTGGTGTGGTCCGTTGACCGTCAACTGTTGACAAGTTTCAGTCCACTGACGACAGCCGAGTCGTTATCTGACTGGGTTTAGAATCCATACTTCGTACCTGGTACTTGGTACATTGTACTTTGGTGTGGTCCGTCGACCGTCAACTGTTGACAAGATTTAGCCCTTATTTCCCAATTGGGAATTGCAGGCCGAAGCGAAAGTAGGTTTGCTGTATGCCTTGGCTTTGGAATTTGAATTCTGAGCTGATCCCTACCCAGCTTGTGATGGGAACCACTGCTCCCACACCTACATTGGCCCCACTTAATTTTCTGCGGGTGCCTGCTGTGTTGGGTTGTGGATTTTCAGTAGTCAAGCTGTAGCCACTGACCACATAGACCTGTGATTTGCCTTGCGAGAGGTAATAGCGTAGGTCGGCGCTAAAGTTGCTTGCCCTGCCTACCGCTGGGAAAATTTGGGTATAGCTCGGCATCAATCCAAATTGGGGAGCGAAAAAATACTCCCAGCCAATTCCAATACCAGGTTCATCCATTCTCAATCCATATTGGCCCAAGACATGAAGCCTTGAATCACCTTTTTCCTGCGCTTGAAGCGCGTTTAATGATCCAAAAATCAGGAAAGTCAGGAACAACAAGTTTTTCATAAGAGCAATTTTTACGAAGCTACCAAATCCCTTTCGTAGTCCAAATTATTCCACAACTTGGACCAATCGGCCCAGCCTGCCTCGCTGATCTATGCCTTCTAGGATCAGCAAATGCCGCGTTGCAGTTTCAGAATTGTAATAGGTAAGGGAGGCCCTTCCTTCTCGATCGGTAGTAATCTGTGGATTCCAATACAAGGTGGCACGCTGATCTGTCATGGAATTGGCCAAAGAATTTTCCTCGTATTTGGGACTGTAGAATACACGAGGAGTGGAATAGCCACTATACTTGGTCACTAAAGTGCCTCCCACGCTGCTGTAGACGGTACTGGCGCCTGACTTGGTGTAGACGGCGATAACTCCATTTCCTCCTTGAGAACCAAATATTGCCGTGCGAGCAGGGTCCTTAAATACCTCTACACTTTCCACATCTCGTGGACTGATTTGAGCGAGTGTGTTCGCGTCTACTGGCACATTGTTGAGCATGTACATGGGCTCAACCCCTGCTTGAAGCGAGCCTACTCCACGAATAAGTACCGTGGCATTGAATCCATCAAAGGTGACCCGTACCCCGGCTACACGACCTTGGATGAGCTGAAAAATATTGATAAATCCTTGGCCACCTGGAATTTCTTCTGGCTTGATCACCGCATCGCCTTCTCCATAGATTTTTCGGGCTTGGGTCTGCTCCTCTTGGAGGGTCTCCGCCTCAACGGTTATTCCCTCCAACTCTTTATCTATTGGGGCAGCATTGAGCTCTTGCATCAGGTTCCGCTTGCGGACAGATGCAGCCAATCTTTCTGGCCAAATGCTATTGGTTGGATAGACGCCTCCCAGTTGGAGAAATGGCAATTTTGGTACTGAAATAGCTAGATCTATAAAATTCCGAGCGCGAAGGTCATTAGCAGTAAGTGTTACTGCTACAGAATCTTGATACCGAAGATCTGTCAACAAAAAGTCGCCATCCGGACCATATTCCGTGGAAAGAAGTTCAATTCCATCCCCTACAAGTGCTGTGATTTTACCTCCCCCTAATCCTTTTTTGGTAGGGCTTTGTTCCTTTATTTTTCCCGAAATGGTAATTCCCTGTTCGATGTAAAAGCCCTGATCTGGCAATTGGTTTTGGATAACGGCCCCCCAATCAAATCGAGTCCATCCATGGGTAAGCATGACCAAATCTAGTTGCTCGGCAACATTGGGAATATCTTTTCTAAAATAATTCCCAGGCCGATAGATAGCGCCCTTTAGATCACTCGTCAACAATAAATGGGAGAATAATGTGCCTTGAAGGTCACTTTGATCCTCTACTTGATCCAGATCGATTACCGACAGTGAGAAGCTTGCCGGGGCAATGCTATCGAGGAACGAACTCTTGAGGGCCAAATTTACTTTTCCGCGGGGTCGAAGGGATGCGTTTGAAGTAGACAATTCAAGTGTTAACTCATCCTTATTTTGAACAAATACCAGTCGCTCGAGTAGGGGTCTACCTTGTTCATCGAGCAGGGCAATCGTATGGATGCCACTTGGAAGGGCTTTCTTTGGGATGCGTACGCCCCAGACTCCATTTGTAAGGGTTCCTTCCGCCATGTAATTGATCAATCCTCGGGTATGGGTCACCAACAGGAGCTTTCCTGTGATGCCTTCGCCTTGGATTATTGCTGAGATAAAGGTGCCATCTTTTTGGGTTTGAACTTGAATGCTTAGACCCTTATCCAAGGCTTTTGGGAGTGGGATTCTACGCGTCACCCCAAAAATTGAGTCTTGAATGACTGCGATGTAATCGGATTTTTTGGGGCTGAATTCAAGTTTCCCCAATCCAGCTTCGTTGGTGGTAAACTGAGTTCCTTCCTCCTCTGCTATACTTCCTTGAAGCTGGAGGGGGCTACCATCCGGATATACTGCACGAATGGCTACCGTTGATTTCTTTCCTATCACCCAATTTCCACCTTCCGGCAAAAATTGAATATCTGCAGCCTCCAAGGCATAAGGAAGCTTTAACTTCTGAGTGATGGTGTACCCTGGGCTTTCTTCGAATGAAAGTGCAAGGTGTTGGGAGGGATGGGGGGAATTGGGGATGGAAAAACCAAATTCCGTGGTGCCTTGGGCATTCAGTTGAAGGGTTTGGCTGAACAATTCCTCATCGCCAGCGATGGCCTGCAACTTGATAGGTCGATTGCTCAAGGGCTCACCGGCTGCATTGACCCCTTGGAGAGACAATTTGTACCGAACCCTTTCATTTTCAACCCGAATGTCGAGCACTTCTACTTTAGGTAAAAAAGTACCGCCCAGGCCATCTACTACTTGCACTTGCTGCGTGAAAAAGTACTCTTCTCCAAAATTCCGCATCCAAGTGGTGTAGGCTTTGAGTTGGTAAGTGCCGGTCTTTCCAAAGCTGGGAAAGTTAAAATCACCCGCTCCACGACCATTTTCCAAGTAGACAATTTTTTGAGCTACGCGTAGGCCATCTCCGTCAAACAAGTCTACATAAAGGGTCTTACTGAGTGGGGAAGGGAGCTGCTCCCCTCCTGCAACTACATAGGCTGCAAACCAGAGATCTTCTCCAAGCGTGTAGGTAAATTTATCCAGGTGGAGGTAGGCCTTTTCTACCGGAAATTCTTCCTGATAGCTCTTGAAGTAGTCTTGAATTTGTTTGGGTAGTCCCTCTTGAGCTAGGGTTGGAACTGAAAAAATGAAGAAGCCAAGAAAAAAAAGTGGAAAAAGGATGTATTTCATAGAAAAAGTTATGTGGTGTTAGAAGCTTAAACCGATTAGAAGGCCTTAGGGTTGTTCGGTGTGATTAGTTTTATTTTCCGAAGGCTGGAGTTGAGCTACCTCATTCTTGTTGGCAAGCTGCCCACAGGCGGCATCGATGTCCTGTCCTCTTGACTTGCGCACCTTGGCAATAATCCCCTGTTCTTCAAGCACGCGGAGGTACATGTCCACGGCTTCTTGGGAGGCCTGTCTGAATTCTCCTTCATCGATGGGGTTGTATTGAATGAGATTTACCTTGGAGGGGATGATTTTACAAAATTTGGCTAGGGCCTTGGCATGCCGCTCGTCGTCGTTGATGCCTTCCCAGATGACATATTCATAGGTTACTTTTCGCTTGGTACGGGCGTACCAAAAAGATAAGGCATCGGCTAGGTCTTCCAGCGGGTTCACCTCGTTGATGGGCATCAAACGGGATCGCGTCTCATTGATGGCAGAGTGGAGGGAGACAGCAAGGTTAAATTTTACCTCATCCTCGGCCATTTTTCGAATCATTTTTGGAATCCCCACTGTGGAGAGGGTGATTCTACGGGGAGCCATACCCAAACCCTCTGGAGAGGTGATTTTTTCGATGGCATCGATCACATTGGCATAGTTGAGCAATGGCTCTCCCATCCCCATAAAGACGATGTTGGTGAGTGGTCGTTGAAAATAAGTTTCTGCTTCGTCCTTGATGGCAACCACCTGGTCATAGATTTCATCAGAGTTGAGATTTCGCATGCGTTTCAAGCGGGCAGTAGCGCAAAAATTACAATCCAAACTGCAACCTACTTGGGAAGAGATGCAGGCCGTAATCCGCTTTGTAGTTGGGATAAGGACTGATTCGACGATCTTGTCATCGAAGAGCTTGACTGCATTTTTGATGGTGCCGTCACTGCTGTGCTGCATCAAGTCCACGCGAATGTGGTTGATCGTAAAGTGGGTCTTGAGTAGTTCGCGAGTAGAAAGTGAGATATTGCTCATCTCATCGAAATTTTTCAGCGATTTTTGCCAAAGCCATTCGTACACTTGCTTGGCCCGGAACTTTTTTTCTCCTTGCTCGAGAAAAAATTCTTCCAGTTCAGGTAAACTTAATTTACGGATGTCTTTTTTCTGAAGTTCCACGGCGCAAAGGTAGGAATTGAATTTGGGAAAGCAGACAGGATTGGGGGATGGCGCTCAAAATTAATGGGGGCTTACTTCTATTGAAATTGCGAGTTTCCTTCTTCCTTTTCTTGGAAAAAGAAGGGGATTCAAGAATATATCCTTATTTTTAAAGGGAAAATCCTAACCCCTTGCTATGCGCCAATCTTGGTGGAAATTTCTGACCGTAGGGCTACTGTTGTATACACTCGTCGGTGGCTTGCTGCTGGAGGTTCCTCGGCTTCCCATCCTGAATGAAACCATCCGTGCGCTCCATTTTCATGTGACCATGTGGTTTGGGATGATATTGATGCTTCTCGTGGCAGCATGGCATAGTGTGAAGTATTTGAGAAGCAATGATTTGAAGCACGATGACATGGCTTTAGAGTTTACCAATGCGGCGATTTTGTTTGGCGTACTGGGGATCGTAACGGGCATGCTTTGGGCCAAATTTACCTGGGGAGATTATTGGAGTGGAGATCCCAAGCAGAATGCCTCTGCGATCGGCTTGCTCATGTATTTTGCGTATTTAATTTTGAGAGGCAGCCTTTCAGATGCACAGCAGCGGGGGAGAATTGCTGCGGTGTACAATCTTTTTGCTTTTGCTGCCTTTATTCCCTTGATATTTGTATTGCCTCGACTCACCGATAGCCTTCACCCAGGAAATGGTGGGAATCCTGGCTTCAATGCCTACGATTTGGACTCCAAACTCCGACTTGTTTTTTATCCTGCGATTCTTGCTTGGACCCTATTGGGAACTTGGATAGCAACTATTCGTGTTCGTATCCGTAGGCTAGAGCGAGAAGTGGAGGAAAACCTTGTTAACGATTGATTGATGAAAAAAATAGCACTATTTCTTTTGATGAGTTTGTCCTTCGCGGCGGTTCAGGCCCAGGAAAAAATTGCCGTTACTGCTGCCGATTACAGCAACAATGAGGTAGAAATGGCAGACCTCATGCGAAGTGAAGGTAAAATATATGTGTTGGTGGGGGTTATTGTGTTGATTTTTATTGGCCTGCTGGCCTATGTGATTCAAACAGACCGTAGGGTTTCCAAGTTGGAAAAAGTAGGACAAACTAAATAGGGATTGGTCATGAAGAAGGGACATATAATTGCCTTAGGAATTATTGCAGTAGCAATTACAATCATTCTCAGCTCGATTGGTGATGCGAGTAGCTACGAGAGTTTCACTACTGCCTTAGAGATGAAGCAGGATGGAGAGGATAAGGCCATCCACGTGGTGGGCAAGCTACAGAAAGATGATGCAGGACAAGTAGCAGGAATTGAAGTCAGGGAAGATAAAACCTCCTTTACCTTTATGTTGGTGGACAATGAAGGCACCACACAAAAAGTATTTTACAATCAGCCCGTGCCGGCGGATTTTCATCGATCCGAGCAAGTAGTGGTTATTGGTTCCTACCGAGATCAAGAAATCTTTGTGGCAGACAAGATCCTCATGAAGTGTCCTTCCAAGTACCAAGAAACAGACGTTCAAGCTGCGGGCATCTGATGGTAAATTCTATTCCAAGTAAAATCGTATGATAAATACCTTTGTGGGCAATTTTGGTCACCTGACTACCTTGGTAGCTTTCGTGAGTGCCTTGGTTACAGCTTTTGCGTACAGTCAATACTTTAGAGCCAATGAACTGGAAAAGGACAGTTGGCGAAGATTTAGTCGGGTGAGTTTTTACATCCATGCGCTTTCCACCAGCTTGATTGCGGTGTCCTTGTTTGAAATCATCTACAATCAGCGCTACGAGTATTTTTATGCTTACTCGCACAGCTCTAAGGCCCTTCCAGTGCATTACATGATCTCCAGTTTCTGGGAAGGTCAGGAAGGGGCATTTATTCTGTGGGCATTTTGGAATGTTGTGCTTGGATTGATTTTGGTGCATACCAACAAGTTTTGGGAAGCGCCCGTGATGGTGGTATTTTCCTTGGTGCAAGCTTTCCTCGTTTCCATGATTCTCGGAGTGGTGATCGGAGACCTTAAAATTGGAAGTTCGCCCTTTATTTTACTTCGGGATGCTACGCAAGCGCCCATTTTTGACCTAAATCCGGACTTTGTACCCAAAGATGGTACGGGCCTCAATCCGCTCTTGCAGAATATTTGGATGGTCATTCACCCGCCCACTTTGTTTTTAGGCTATGCTTCTACCTTGGTTCCTTTTGCTTTTCTAATCGGAGGTCTAGTCACCAAAAGGTATGCAGAATGGATCCGTCCAGCCTTGCCTTGGGCGATTTTCTCGGCAATGATTTTGGGGATGGGAATTATCATGGGTGCTTATTGGGCTTATGTGACCTTAAACTTTGGGGGCTATTGGAACTGGGATCCAGTAGAAAATGCAGTCTATGTTCCCTGGCTGATCTTAGTGGCGTCTATTCATACCATGATTACGTTTAAGAAGAGTGCCACTGCTTTGAAGACCTCTATTGTCTTGGTGATTCTCAGTTTCATCTTGGTGTTGTACGCTACTTTTTTGGTTCGCTCGGGGGTCCTAGGGGATGCCTCAGTACACTCTTTTACCGATTTGGGTCTCTCTGGACAGCTCTTGATCTACTTGCTATTTTTCATGGGGGTGGCTATTTTTCTTGCTGCGCGAGCCTGGAAGTATTTGCCTACATCCGAACGAGAGGCATCCGTTTATTCCCGTGAGTTTTGGATTTTCTTGGGAGCGATGACGCTGGGATTGATGTCCTTTCAAGTGATATTGCCTACCTCCATTCCTGCTTGGAATGCCTTGGTGGAAAGCTTTGGAGGAATTTCAAATATGGCTCCTCCAGCAGATCAAATAGGTTTCTACACTAAGTTTCAACTTTGGTTTGCGGTAGTCTTAGCGCTATTGACTTCCGTAGGACAGTTTTTCTGGTGGCAAAAAATCGACAGAAAGACATTGACCGAATCCTTAGTGGCCCCTTATGTGATTTCGATTATTCTTTCTACCCTCGTGATTGTCTTGGCCAAAGTATACGACTGGAAATACATCATCATTGTATTGACGGGAATGTTTACGATAGTAGCCAATGCCTTCATTTTGGTCAAGCTGCTTAAAAAATCCACCTTCAAACTTGCGGGAGGTTCGCTTGCACACATTGGTTTGGGGATGATTTTGATCGGCATCATGTTTAGCTCCGGCTACTCGGAAGTGATCTCGATGAATATGTCTGGATTGACCTACAGCAACAGTTGGGAGGATGAAATGAACAAGGAGCACGTGTTGCTCTGGATCAACAAGCCTACCCAGATGAAGGATTACACGGTCATCTACCGTGGCAGGCAAAAGAAAGCAGTAGGAATCCCCGAATACGTGCCGGCCAAAATTTTGGCTGCCACGGGTGAGGTGAATGAAGCGATAGCTTTGGAAGATTACAAAGCCTACTTCAAAAAAGGAGATACGGTACAGTTGGTTTTGGAAGAGAATGACTACTTCAAAATTGATTACCTACAGAACGAGGCCTTGCAGTTTTCACTTTCGCCCATGTCCCAGTTCAACGAAGGGATGGGTGGCTTGATTTCGTCACCAGATTCGAAAATTTACCTCAACAAGGATTTGTACACCTATGTGGCTGCGATGAATGATTTTGCGGATCCAGAGTGGAAGGAAGATGAAACCTATGAGGTGGCCCCTGGGGAGCAATTTCATGTGGCCGATTTTGTAGCCTATTTCGATGGTGGGGAAGTGCTCAAAGAAATTGATGGGTATACTTTGAAAGAAGGGGATGTAGCGGTAAAGGCAAAAATCCGTGTTCTGGATTACGATGTTGAAAAATTGCTCGAGCCTACCTTTATCATTCGTGACAATCAGGTTGGAAAACTTCCCGTTGTTGATTCTGAATTGGGGGTTAAAATAAGCTTGGAAAATATCCTACCAGATCAAAACAAGTTTGTCTTTAAGGTTAATCAGTACCAAAAAGACTATGTGGTCATGAAGGCGATCGTAAAGCCCTACATCAATGTGCTTTGGATTGGAACGATCGTGATGTTATTCGGATTTACAGTAGCTATCTACCGACGATTCGATGAGTTTGTCAAAATGCGAGACAAGGGAATTGAATAAGGAGTCATCCGCAATTTTTCTGTGCGGATAAGGCTCTTCATTGTATCAAGTATCAAGTATCAAGTATCAAGTAGGAATTCGTATTAGGACTAGAATTTTTTTTCGTCTTGCTACTTGATACCAGGTACTTGATACCAGGTACTTGATACTTATTTTTTGTCTAGGAAAATTCGGGCCAAGGTGCTCGCTACGCCATCTTCCTTGTGGTGCTTGGTGATCTCATTGGCAACTGCCTTTACTTCCGGAAAGGCATTTTCTACTGCCACTCCCCAGCCCACCTGCTGAAGTAGGTCGATGTCGTTGTAGCCATCGCCGAAGGCCACTACTTCATTCATCTCGATGGCATATCCATGGTCTAGAATTTTTTTCAAGCCTGTGGCTTTGGAGATCGGTTTCGGCGCAATTTCTAGGTAGGTGTCTTTGGATCGGTAGAGGTGCAATTGGGTCCCCAGCCTTTGGAGAAGGGTTTGGTAGAGGGCATCGATTTTTGCAGCATCTCCCATGCACATCACCTTGTGGGCTCCATGATTGTTCCCTTTCCAAAGTTCAATGACTACCAAGGGGTCTGTCCAAGAGGGGACAACTTTTGTGTTTTCAATTTCGCGGAGCGCAAAATAATCTTCATTCAAGGTATGCCATTGCTCTCCATAAAGTAGGCTCAAATGAAGTGTAAGGTCATTGGCTAGGAGCACAATCTCTTCGACTAAGTGGATTGGAATGGGGATGGATTCGAGTTCTTTTCCTTCCGCGTCCAAAACCAATGCGCCGTTGTAGGCGATGAGGGGTTCCTTGGGGCGATTCAGGTCTTGAAGGAGGTGTCGCATGGCTGCAGGCATACGAGCACTTGCAAGAAAAAATGGGATCTCTGGAGAGATGGAGGAGACAATGGAGATGAGGTTTGGGGAAAGCGAGCGCTCTGAGTTGAGGAGGGTACCGTCTATATCGGAGCAAATGGCTTTAAAAGTCATGGATAAAGGGAGTCGAGGAGTATTGACTGGGGTTGATCACAAATCTAGCGAAACTCCTTCGTTCGAGATTTAAAAATCCTTGGTAGCGAAGACATATTCTTCCATGGAAACATTCTGCGGATTATAGGAATCGGTTTGGACGAACTGTATCGTTATTTTCTCGTAATCCGCTGCTTTTTCAAAGTCTCTAAGGTACAGTTCGGCACAGTTGCGGGCGAGGAGTTCCCGCTGCTCGGCCATGATTTTTGGATCCCCATTTTCTAGTTTTAGGAAAATGATGGATTCTTCTACACCCTCTTGAGTGGATGTGGAGAGGTTGACGCTCATCCCTTCAAATTTTCCCAAGGCGCGAATCTCTTCAGAAGGAAGGAATCCATCTCCTATAAGCCCTTCCATGCCATTGAAGGCAAATTCAGCGATTTCTTCGGGGGCACAGCTGCAGCTCCAAAGAAAGAGAAAAAGCATAGGAAGGAATCGGTGAATTGGCATGAGGAGGAGGGACGTACCTTTGGGATGTACTAAAATCGTATTTGGTAGTAGACAAATCGTTTGTCTTCTTGATTTTTTATTCGAGTGATCAGGGAGACACCCTTTTTCTCCTCATACTGGAGGTTGATCCCTTTGATCAGTCTAGCGCGCTTGATTCGCTTGGAATCAAAATTAGATATTTCAGCGATACCTAAAATGCGGTCAAATTCTTCGGTGCTCAACTTTTGACCATCGTATGCCAAGAGCTTGTCCAATAGGTTATAATCTTCAGTTTCTTCCAAAACTTCTTCCTTCCTCTTTTTACGCAAGTGTTGGTACCGGGCAACGCCAAATCCCAAAAGTAGTAGAATGAATCCAGAAATGAGTAGGGGGATGAGGTATTTTTCGCTAAAACTGCCTTGCTGAACAGGGTGTTCTTGGTAATTAATTTTTCCGATTTCTTTGGAGTTTTTCCGTATTTCCTCTATGTCTATGGTTACTTCTTTTCCCTCAGTATTGCTCCCATCATCGAAATCAAAGTAGGTAATTTTATTTCCAAGCACCTCTCTGTAAGGAGAGTTGATGGCTTCAAAGCTTTTTGGTCCTTCGTATAAAAATAATTTACCACTTGCTTTTTCAACGAGCACCCATACAAACCAACCCAAGTTTGGTAGCTGGGTGTTGGATACCAGTAAGCCGTAATCTTGCGCTTCCAAGAAATAGCTAGGGTTGGTAGTGATGATTTCCGATAGATCCAAACCAGGAGTTTCGATAAGGATAGGAAGCCAGGCTTTTTGTTTCCAGTCTAGAAAAAAACCTTGGAATTCTTTTTCTATTCTCGGGATACGGGGGTTAGTATAGTCCCCGAAAAGTGCAGTGGTTCCTTTTTCGGTGTGAAAAACCCCAAGAGGGAAATAATCCAGCACTTGATTTTTGGTTTGGGTAAACTCCCAGGACCCTGCTGGTGAATCAAAGCGTAATAAATCAATATGATTGGTCCAGAACCCTTTTCCTCCTAAAAGGTAATAGTTTCCCTCTTTTAGAAATAAGCTGGAACCACAGGTGTAGCCTCTGTTTTGAAATTGATAATCTTTAATCAATTTGTCCTCTACAACCGAATAAAAATCAAGAGAGCAGTGGATAAACACTTTTAGAGTCTTGCTGTCTTCCGAGTAGTGAAACTCGTAGGTACTAGGCGTTTTTTTGTAGATACTATCCAGCTGTTCAAGTACTGTTCTTTTAATGATGCCATTCAAAAAGGATTCTCGGTTTCCATAGGCCCACTTATTGGTAGAAACTTCCAGCCGAAAAAGCATAGGAGTGGCCGACTGTACTGTCGTGCAAAGAAGTACTAAAAAAAAGAGTAAAATGTACCTAATTTTCATAAAAAAGGATGTATGAAAGTTGTAAGCTTTCCCAAAAAACGAGGGCATTTAAATCAAATTTTTATTAATATAATGTAGTTTTTTTTAAGAGTCAAGAGGAAGGTGTGTAGAAGAGAGTAGGTAATCAATGTCTAACCTTTGAGGTCTCCAAGACCTCGAAGGTTTTAAAAATAGTTGCGATTTTTTGAGACCTCAAAGGTTTTAAAAACATTCGAGGTTTTTTGAAACCTCAAATGTTGTCCAGACCTCGAAGGTTTTAATAGTTGCGATTTTTTTGAAACCTCAAATGTTATCCAGACCTAGAAGGTTTCAGATGAGTCTCCCTCTCAAGTCATCAGTAGAGCCTACCTAGTACTTATTGGTTTTCAGGCTAAAAAGGATGTAGATGGAATACATAGTTTAAAAAAATTTAGATAAAAAAAAGGCCCCGCAGCATTGCGGGGCGGGACGAACCGATGACCCTCCCGCATTGCTGCGGGATACTCTAGCCAACTGAGCTAATCCGAAGTCAACTAGGTTGAAATCCACAAGGACAACTTAAAACATAAAAAAAAGCTGCCCGATTGGACAGCCTAGTGGAGGATAACGGATTCGAACCGATGACCCCTACACTGCCAGCGTAGTGCTCTAGCCAACTGAGCTAATCCCCCATTATTATCATTAGAATTCGAATCGATGGTGCTCCCCGTAATTCTACGGGGCAAGCTATCCAGCTGAGCTAATCCCCCATTTATACTTCTAAGATTCGAACTGATGACCCTCCCGCATTGCTGCGGGATGCTCTAGCCAACTGAGCTAATCCCCCATTATTATCATTAGAATTCGAATCGATGGTGCTCCCCGTAATTCTACGGGGCAAGCTATCCAACTGAGCTAATCCCCCTTAGAAGTTTGCAAATATAGACTCTCTTGGGTTGCTTCCAAAAGAATTCTTTATTCCTGCGAATAATTTATCCGGGTAAGGATACTTCGGCCGAGGGTTACCTCGTCGGTAAATTCCAGTTCTCCTCCGACAGGAATTCCTCGCGCGATGCTGGTGAGTTTTATACCTAGGGGAGTTAGCCTTTTGCCCAAATAGAAAGAAGTAGTATCTCCCTCCATCGTGGCGGAAAGGGCCAAAATGATTTCTTTTATCTCTCCTTGCTTGACCCGCTCCACTAACCTTTCACAAGTCAATTCCTCAGGTCCAATGCCTTGCATGGGGGAAATGACTCCTCCCAACACATGGTACAGTCCCTGGTACTGATTTGTATTTTCTATGGCCAGCACATCGCCTATATCCTCTACTACACAAACCAAGGAGCGGTCTCTTTTGTGACTTTGGCAAGTGGAGCAGAGCGCCTCATCCGCAAGTGCATAGCAATTTTTGCAATAAGAAACCTCAGCTCTCATTCTGGTCAAAGCCAAGGAAAGCGCTTCTGTATGTGCTTCATGTTGCTTGAGCAAGTGTAGCGCTAGGCGAAGAGCCGTCTTTTTTCCAATGCCGGGAAGCCTGGAAATTTCTGTTACTGCGTCTTCAATCAATTTGGAGGGGAAGTTCACGTGCGGGGGATTTTAGAGGATGGCTGCTTGGATACCTTCCTCAATAATGGCTTCACAGAGCGGCTTTAGCTCCTCCCTTGTTCCTTTTTTGACGGCACACTTTCCTTTGTAATGGATGACCAAGGTACATTGTTCTGCTTGCTCATGGCTATGCTTACACACCTTCATTAGTACCGCTGTAACATGTTCAAAGGTATTGACATCGTCATTAAACACAACTAGGTCAAGTGCCTCCTGGTCAACGAGATCCTCGAGGAGGACCTCAATTTCTTCTAGATGGGGAAGGGGTGAGCTGAAGTGGTTCATTTTGCAAAATTAAGAATAATGGGCAACTTAGCGAGCAACAGACGCTTACAATATGAATCCGCAACTCGTTTTAGTAGTAATTTCAATTTATTTTGTTTTCCTTTTTTTAATTTCTTGGTGGACCACCCGAAAGGTGACCGGAGACACCTTCTTTACAGGGGACCGTAACTCCCACTGGTTTTTGGTTTCCTTTGGGATGATTGGTGCTTCCCTGTCTGGTGTTACCTTTATTTCTGTTCCTGGGGAGGTTGGTAATTCTAACTTCTTTTACTTCCAAGTTGTTTTGGGTTACACCCTCGGGTACTTTACGATTGCCAAGGTTTTATTACCGCTCTACTACCGGTTGAATTTAGTTTCCATCTACAGCTATTTGGAGGATCGATTTGGCTTTTGGTCTTACAAAACAGGTGCTTTTTTCTTTATTCTTTCCAGATCCTTGGGATCCTCGCTTCGCCTGTACTTGGTGGCAAGTGTCCTTCAGCTGATTTTATTTGATGCATTGGGCATTCCTTTTTGGGTATCAGTGTTGATTACGGTGGGCCTGATTTGGCTCTATACTTATCGAGGAGGCATTAAGACAGTTGTGTGGACGGATACCTTTCAGACGACATTTATGCTGGCTTCCGTACTAATTACCATGGTATTAATTGGAAGGGATTTAGAACTGAAGAGTTTGGGTGACTACATCAGCGCGATAAGCGAAGACGAGCGTTCGACGATCTTCAACTGGGATTGGAAAGCGGGAACCAATTTTTTCAAGCAATTTATTTCTGGGGCCTTTATTACCATCGTGATGACGGGGCTTGACCAGGACATGATGCAAAAAAACCTCACCTGCCGAACCCTCAAAGATTCGCAGAAAAACATGTTCTGGTTTACCGGAATTCTAGTCGTAGTCAACTTGCTCTTTCTTTCTCTAGGAGTGATGCTATACCTCTATGCAGAAACTAAAGGCATCGCTATACCTGCCAAGTCGGATGGTTTATTTCCCCTGTTGGCCACTAATCATTTTACCCCTTTTGCAGGAATTGTCTTTGTACTTGGGATTGTGGCGGCAGCCTATTCCAGTGTAGATTCTACGCTGACAGCATTAACTACCTCTTTTTGTTACGATTTTCTTCAAATTGAACGGAATTATACCCCAGAACGGCGTCTTGTTGTCCGCAAACTCGTGCACATCGGCTTTACGTTTTTGATGTTTTTGCTCATCCTTGCCTTTTATTGGCTCAATGACCAAAGCGTCATCAATTCGGTGTTTATCCTTGCTGGCTACACCTATGGACCACTTTTGGGGCTCTATTCCTTCGGCTTATTTACCCGCTATCAAGTTAAAGATGCCTGGGTACCTGTAGCTGCGTTACTTTCCCCTTCCCTGACCTATCTCATCACCTCCAATTCTCAGGCCTGGTTATGGGGCTATACTTTTGGATTTGAGGCACTCATCCTGAATGGAGGACTGATGTTTCTTGGGCTTTATTTACTTCGCAAAAAGTCCTAGACGCCTAGCTCTATTTCTGGATTCCAAAAGAGAGTTGGGAAGTCCTGCACTTGATCATTTTCTACCCGTACTCCTTCTGCAAGGAGCAGTTCCTCCATACGAGTAGGGGTAGCAAAATGGTATTTTCCCGTCAGCAAACCTTGCCTATTCACCACGCGGTGGGCAGGTACCTCAGGGAGGGAATGGGCGGCATTCATTGCATAACCCACCATCCGGGCCCCTGATTTGAGCCCCAAGTAATGGGCGATTGCTCCATAACTAGTGATGCGGCCCTTCGGAATTTCCCCTACCACTTGGTAAACGAGTTCAAAGTAGTTCGGCTTGTCTGTGGGCATAGTTCCAGTCGATAAAGGCTTGGTTGAGGGCTTTTTTCACTAAAATCTCCGTCGGTTTCTCACCAGATTTAATTGGAAACTGGTACCGAATCAATAGGCTTTCGGGCCTTCGTTCCAAAATATTGAGCTGGGCGCCTTCCTTAACTACCACGTCAGGATATTGGACTAAAATCTGTTGAAGCGCCTCTTCAAGTTGGTTGAGGTGAATCTCATTTTTTGAGGTGATTTCCGCATCAAAGATCACCTGATGAGTATTATTTTTAGAAAAATTGACTACATCTTCCGACAAGGCCATCGTGTTGGGAATTAAGATGATTTCTCCGGCATCGTTTTTCAATACCATATTGATCAAAGTAATGTCTCGAATAAAGCCGGTATGCCTTCCGATTTGAATCTTATCCCCAATCTCAAGTTGATCCGAAAACATCATGATCAAGCCATTCACAATATTGGTAATGTAATCTTTGGTCAACAAGGCAATAGCTGCAGCCACGATGGTGATGCTTGTCAAAAACTCCAAAGGCTGAATGCCAAAAGCGAGCATCAAGGAAATGAGAATGGCAATTAGATTCAGTAAAAACTCAATTCGATCAATCCCGAGCATAAAGTTGGGCTGCACCTTGGTTTCTTCTCGCTGTTGCAGGTAGATGCGAAGTGTGATGATGCGGCCCAGGGAAAAAATTAGATTGGCGCTAAAAAGGAAAATCAGTGCCCGCACCATGTGGTTTAAAATTTCGTATTTCTCCAAAAATGGAGTAACGATAGTATCTCCAGTATAGAAAACCTGTAAAATAATCAAGAGAATGAGCTTAACCGCAAAGTAGGTTTTGCGTACATTTTCTTTAACCCGGATGCTGCTTTTGAGATGATTCATGGTTCAATCGAAAAATTAACCCTATTTTAGCAAATATAGGAAGGATTTGACGGACTGATGAGCAGAAATATTGTAATTACTGGCGCTGCAGGCACCTTAGGCGCTGCTGTGGTGGAAAAGTTTAAGCGAGAAGGATACTATGTAATTGCATTGGTGCGTCCTGAGGCAAATGAGCAGGCCAATGAGGCGGATGTGACCTATGAGGTGGACGTAACGGACGAACAAGCGGTAGCTGATTTTGTCAAAGAATACGGAGAGCAATTTGGTGACTTGGAAGCAATCGCGATGCTTGTGGGTGGATATGCTTCTGGAAACCTTGAAGCCACTACTCAACAGGACTTGACCCGCATGATGCAGCTCAATTTCTTCAGTGCATTTACAGTAGCCAATGCCTTTTTGCCCTTACTAAAAAAGCAGCAGCGGGGAGCTTTATTTTTTGTAGGCGCACGTACTGCAGTAGAACCCAAAGAGGCAAAAGAGGCGGTATCCTATGCGTTGAGCAAGCAATTGGTCAGTGGCTATGCTGCACTTGTAGCAGAAGAAGTGAAAGGAACGGATATTCAGACACATGTATTTGTACCCAGTATTTTGGATAGTCCAAGCAATCGAGCAGCCATGCCATTAGAAGATTTTTCTAAATGGGTGAATCCTTCCGATATTGCAGAAGCAATGCACTACGCCTTAAATACCCCCGCCTTAAGAAACATGACCTTTACCCTGTATGGAAGAGTTTAAATCAATGAAAAAAGTAGGACTACTTGTTTTATTTTTGACTAGTCTAGCCTGTTTTCCTGCAGTTGCACAAACGGCCGAGCAGGAAGTAGAAGCGGTGATCCGCTCGCTTTTTGATGGCATGAGACAGAAAGATGCCACAAAGGTAGCCGATGCGTTCTCTCCCGAAGGGCTGATGCAAACGGTCCAACAAAAACCAGAAGGCACTACTGTAGGTAGCAATGCGGTTGCTGATTTTGTCAAACGAATTGCAGGTACTCCTGAGGGAACTACCCTAGACGAGCGCATTCTCTCCTACCACATTCGGGTAGATGGGCACATGGCATCGGCCTGGACACCCTACAAATTTTATGTCAACGACACCTTCTCCCACTGCGGAGTGAATTCTTTCCAGTTAGTGAAAATGGCCTCTGGATGGAAAATTGTATACATCATCGATACCCGAAGAAAAGAACCTTGCGAAGCGTAATTAGTATGAATGAATTCAAATCTGCGGTCTACCTGACTGCTATCAAACAGCTAAAGCAAAAAGAAGCACTTCTCGCAGAGGAGCGTAAAAATATCATTGAGAGCATCCTTGAAGAAGAGAAGAATAGCGCAGGAGACAAGTATGAGACCAGCCGAGAAAACATGACCCAGGATCTCAATTCCTTGGAAAAACAAATCAAACAAGGAAAAATGGATTTGGAGGAGTTGTATCGCCTCCAAGCGATAAAAGATACGCCTCCAACTATCCAAGAAGGCGCTCTCCTGCAACTGGGTACGGATTGGTTTTTACTTGCAGTAAGTATAGGACAGGTGAAGGTGGCCGACAAGCAAGTGTTTTTACTCAGCAAAAATTCTCCGCTTGGAGAACTGTTGGTAGGCAAGAAAAAGAATGAAGTCATTCAGTTTAGAGGCAAGCCACAAACCATCACTACGCTGATCTAATTTTAAGGTGATGGCAGCCCAGGCATTTAGAAATGTGAATTGTATTTATTTTAATTTTTTGAACTAAAAATAAAAAAACGTCAATAAAAGTTCTATTTTATTTCTATTTTCTTTGCATTTCACCTATTTACTTGTTTGATTCGTGACTAAATTTCTGTTTCATGGTTTTCCCCATCCTTGATTTAGTTTTTGGCCTACTTTTTTCCTCTGGAAAGGTGAAACCAATTCTTTTTTTCAAGTGGAGAGGCAGGGATTTTTTTGGTGGATTCACGCCCATGCGAGGTTAATTAGTAGATCGCCCGCCGCAGTTTCTTTCATCCTATTTTTCCCCAATTGCTATGAAAATCATCAAGTTTGGTGGCTCCTCAATTGAAAGCTCCAAGAGTATTAAACAGGTGTTTCGCATACTTGAAGACAAACTTCAAGGCGACGAGATGGCTGTGGTTTTTTCTGCATTTGGAGGGGTGACTGAGCAACTATTTTCCTTAGCCAAGATGGCAAATGAAGGAAATCTAGCGTACCGGGAGGTCTTGCAAGCCCTAGAAGAAAAACACCTTGCCCTAGTGGAGGAGCTTCTTCCGAGCGATCAAAAAATTCAAGTATTGGACTTTGTCAGGCAGAGGTGTCAGGAATTGGAGGATCTGTACCACGGCATTTACCTGATCAAGGAACAGTCTCCGCGAACTCTTGATTATGTGGCTAGCTTTGGGGAAAGGCTTAGCACATTTGTATTGGCGAAAGCGCTAGAATCCAGGGGGATACCCACTTGTTTTGTGGATGCGCGAGAAATCATCCGCACAGACGATCGCTTTGGGCATGCTCGAGTGGATGAGGTGCAGACCACGGCTCTTATCCAAACTTATTTTGCCAAGCAGCAAGGAATTAAGGTAGTTACCGGATTTATTGCGGCTACAGAAAAAGGAGAGACCACCACTTTAGGTCGGTCGGGCTCAGATTATACCGCCGCACTATTGGCCGCAGCCTTGCAAGCCGAATCTTTGGAAATTTGGACCGATGTGTCGGGGGTGCTTACCTGTGATCCAAAAATGGTGTATGCTGCCTTTACCATCCCGCAACTGAGCTATTCCGAGGCCATGGAACTTTCCCATTTCGGAGCGAAGGTTATTTTCCCTGCGACCATGCAGCCGGCAATGAAGAAGAACATTCCGATTCATATCAAAAACACCTTTGAACCGAATCATCCTGGCACACTAATACATGGAACGCTACGCCAAGGAGGCTGGATCAAAGGAATTAGCTCCCGATCTGAACTTTCTTTACTCACGTTACAAAGTTCAGAATGGATGGTAGCAGGAGGAAACTTAGGGAGAATATTCAAGGTGTTGTCCCAAGCAAAACTCTCAAGTTTACTGATTTCCCAAGCCTCATCCCAACACAGTATTTGCTTGGCCATGCCTTCTCAGGAAGCCTTACTTGCAAAAGAAGTGATTGAGCAGGAGTTTTTTCATGAGATTAAATCTGGAGAAATGGATGCAGTGACGCTGCTCCCTGGCTTGGCTTTAGTAGCGGCAGTCGGTGAAAACATGAAGCATGACCCGAGCACATCCGGAAGGATGTTTCGAGCCCTTGGTCAAAACAACATCAATGTAGCAGCCATCGCTCATGGGAGCTCCGAACTGAATATTTCTGCAGTAATTCCTCAGGCCGATTTACAAAAAGCGTTAAATGCACTTCATGAGGCTTTTTTCCTTTCCGAGCACAAGGTAGTACACCTTTTCTTAGTGGGTACGGGACTGATAGGCAATGCACTCCTTCGTATGATGGCCCATCAAAAAGAAAAACTCCTCCGAGAAAACCAGTTGGACATTCAAATCCATGGAATCGCGAACAGCCGCTACATGGCTTTTGATGAAGATGGCTTTGATCTTAAAAATCTACCTTCACTCAATTCGGAGCATGAAAAAATGGACTTGGGAGAGTTTATGGCACGAATTGAGGATATGAATTTTTCCAATTCGGTGTTGGTAGATTGCACCGCTAGCCAAGAGGTAGCCCAGTGCTACTCAAGAATGCTGGCGGCAAAAGTTGCCATTGTTACACCCAACAAAAAGGCTAATTCAGGTTCCTTGGAGACCTATCGGGCACTCAAGCAGCTCGCCAAGACCAGGGGAGTCCACTTCCTATACGAAACCAATGTAGCGGCGGGCCTTCCTGTGATTACTACGCTACACGACTTGATGCTCTCTGGTGACCGCGTTATTCGAATTGAAGCGGTATTGAGCGGCTCCTTGAATTTTATTTTTTCCGAGCTTGAGAAGGGGGCACCATTTTCAGAAGTGGTGGCCCAGGCCAAAGAAAAGGGATATACCGAACCTGATCCACGAGATGATTTGAGTGGAATGGATGTTGCGCGAAAAGTGGTGATCTTGGGAAGAGAAGCTGAACAGCCCCTTGAAGTGGAGCAGGTAGTGGTGTCGTCCCTAGTTCCAGAAAATGCGCGTCAGGGTGTTTCGGTGGAAGAATTTATGGAACTTCTGAAAGCCGAAGATGCATCCTATGCCCAGCTGTTGCAGCAGGCAAGAGAAAAAGGTGAAAAACTCCGGTTTATGGCGACTTTGGAAGATGGAAAAGCAGAAATCGGACTTCGATCCATCCCAGCTTCACATCCATTTTATGGGTTGGAGGGCTCTGACAACATGATTTTGCTCACCACAGATCGTTACTACGATCGACCCATGATCATTCGCGGCCCGGGTGCAGGTGCTGAAGTAACTGCAGCAGGGGTATTTGCAGATGTCATCCGCGTGGGCAACTATACGCGGGATTAGGTAGGGAAAATGTGCATAGTACAATGTACCAGGTACCAAGTACCAAGTATGGATTCTAAACCTATTCACATAACGCCACGATTGTGGACGTTGGACCGTTGACAAAAAAAGTCAACAGTTGACAGTTGACGGACCACTGATAATTACCTCCTACTTTTTCCGTTCGATGGAGTAGAGCACTAGATCGCGAAGGGAGGACTTGTAGGCGGAGTCAGGAAATTGCTCCAATAGGGCAAGAGCCTCCTGGTAGAATGCGGTCATCTTTTGCTTGGCATAGTCCAAGCCACCACTCTTTTTTACAAATGTGATCACCTCGTTTACTGCCTTTTTATCCTCGGAGCGGTTGCGAATGAGGTAGATGATTTTCTTTTTTTCGAGCCAGTCGGCGTTTTTAAGCGCATAAATAAGCGGGAGGGTCATCTTTTTTTCCTTGATGTCGATCCCCAAAGGCTTTCCGATTTCATCCTCACCATAGTCAAACAAATCGTCCTTGATCTGAAAAGCCATGCCTACTTTTTCTCCAAAATTCCACATGTTTTGAATGGTTGCCTCGTCTGTACTTACGCTAGAAGCTCCGACGGAGCAGCAGGAGGCAATGAGGCTAGCGGTTTTTTGGCGGATGATCTGGTAGTAGACTTCCTCATCTACATCCAGTTTTCTGGCCTTGTAGCTTTGCAAAAGTTCTCCTTCAGACATTTCCCGTACAGCGTTGGATACAATCCGTAGCAAGTGAAAGTCGTTGTGCTCCACACTCAAAAGCAAGCCCCGAGAGAGTAGGTAATCGCCAACCAATACGGCGATTTTATTCTTCCAAAGCGCATTGATTGAAAAAAATCCCCTGCGGTAATTGGAATCGTCTACCACATCGTCATGGACCAGGGAAGCGGTATGCAAAAGCTCAATTAGGGCAGCACCTCGGTGGGTAGATTCATTGATTTGGCCACAGACTCCTGCAGTCAAGAACACAAACATGGGGCGCATCTGCTTCCCTTTGCGCTTGACAATGTAATGGGTGATGTGGTCGAGTAACTTGACCTTACTTTTCATAAAGTCCCTGAACTTATGTTCAAACTGAGACATCTCAGTTTCAATGGGGACTTGTATTTGTTTGAGGTCTAGTTTCATCGATCAAGGATGGCGTAAAAATACCACGCTTTTTGGCATGGGCAAGGGATTACTTCGTTCCTTTTTTAACCAGCCAGGGGCCAAAACGTTTGTATTTTTTCGTAATTTATACCATCCTTTCACCAAACTTCCCTAGTTGACTATGAAAAAGTTCCGTGTTGAAGTAAAATGGGGCATCCTCTTCTTCCTTTCGGGCCTTGCCTGGATGGTTTTGGAGAAAAATTTAGGTTGGCACGATCGCTTGATTGAACAGCATGCGGTGTATACCCTGCTTTATGCTCCAATCGCAATTTTAATTTATGTCTTTGCCCTTCTGGAAAAAAAGCGAAAGACCTACTCGGGGAATATGAGCTACATTCAAGGGTTCCTTTCTGGTTTAGTGCTTACGCTAATCGTGGTCTTATTGACCCCGCTTAGTCAATACATTTCCCATAGCATAATATCGCCTGCTTATTTTTCAAATGTAATTCAGCTCACCGTAAACTCTGGGAAGATGACCTTAGTGGAGGCAGAAGGATATTTTAACCTGATGAATTACATCACGCAATCTCTCCTTTTTGCTGCGGTGATGGGATTACTGACGACAGCTGTGGTCATGATTTTTTTGAGGTCAAGCCCAAGGGTCGACCTACCCGAATAATTTAGGCTGCATCGGTTCCTTTTGATTATCTTTGGGGGTCTTAAAAATAGAACTACCACTTGGAGGAGAACTACATCAAGCATCAATACGCGCCTATTTTGCCTAAAAAGGACGAATGGCCTGTGGTAAAGCTTGCCCGTGAGCGGAAGGAATTTGTGAATAAAGTAGCCGTACTTTCTGAAGAACGGATTTTAGATTTAATTGGAAAAAACCCCGAAATATTAAAGGAGGAACTGGAAACTACCCTTTACCGGGAAAAGCTCCGGATCAAGCAAAACCCTTGGGATGTAGATCCCGATGATGAAGGCCCTTTCTGGGGGGAAGTAAAAAACAGCTTGCTTCAAATTCACTCGGAGGTTTCGCTCACTAAAGCGAAGAAGCTGGAGGCCTACAAAGTCGTATTGAGTAAAATTACCAGTCGCTATTCCGAAGAAATTGCCTCCAATTTTAAAGCGACTCACTACAAATTTACCCGTCGTGTGGTGACCTATGGGTTTTCTCGCTTACTCAATGCCGCACGAGTGAAGGGCTTTGGCTCCTTATTCAGCAACCAATATACCCTACAGGATAAAATCCAGATTACCGGACAGACTGCACAAATCAGAGAATTGGCAACCAAGGGAACCATTATCATGGTTCCAACCCATTTTTCGAACCTGGATAGCGTTTTGATCGGCTGGATAATTTCAGTGTTGGGAATGCCGCCATTTATTTATGGGGCGGGTCTCAACCTCTTCAATATTTCCATATTCGCATACTTTATGAATGCCCTTGGGGCATACAAGGTGGATCGAAGAAAGAAAAATCTGATGTACTTGGAGACCCTCAAGACCTATTCTAAAGAAGCAATTCGATCTGGCTGCCACAGCTTATTTTTTCCAGGCGGCACCCGCTCTAGAAGTGGCATCATCGAATCCAAACTCAAGTTGGGACTTCTCAGCACTGCCATAGAAGCGCAGCGAGCAAATTTCGAGCAGGGCATTTCTGATGTTTCTGGCAAGATTTTCATTGTTCCTGTTACCATCAATTACCACTTTGTCCTAGAGGCGCCTAGCCTGATTCAGGATTACCTGAGCCAAACAGGTCAGGAGCGGTATTACAAGGAGAACGACGAGTTTTCCAACTCATACAAGATTTCCAAATTCCTTTTCAAATTCTTCACCAAAGGTTCCGACATCTCGGTTTCCATAGGCCGCGCCATGGATGTGATGGGCAACTATGTCGATCAGGACGGCAAGAGTCTGGATAAGTGGGGAAGAGAAGTGAATACCGAAGAGTATTTTATGTCTAACGGCAAAGTAACTGTCGATGCGCAGCGGGAAGAAGAATATACCCAGATGCTTGGCAAGCGAATTGTGGAGGAATTCCATAAGATTAATCAAGTGTTTAGCTCCCACCTGGTTGCCTTTGTAGCGTTTGAATTGATTCAAGCAAAGAATGACAAAATGGATTTGTTTGACCTCATTCGTCTCCCTCACGAGGATTTGGTGGTAGCTTACGAAGAATTTAAAACCGCCTGTCAACGGGTACTGGATCAGATTTTTGAGTTAAAAGCACAAGGAAAAATTGATGCGGCACCCCACCTCTCCCGATCTATGGATGAAATTATCACCCATGGACTCGAAAATGTCGGAATGTACCACGCCAAACGTCCACTGATCAAAAACAAGGACGGCAATCTAGAGACCGAGGACATGAGTTTGCTTTATTTTTACCACAACAGATTACATGGGTATGGCCTTGAAAAACTCTTCTAAACCTCGCCCCATAGGTGTGATCGGAGTAGGAAGCTTCGGCACTGCGATTGCCAACATGCTCGCAGAAAAAAACGAGGTGATGGTCTATGCGCGTAAACAGGAAGTAGTAGATGAAATCAATTCGCAGCATAGCGCTTCTGGCAAATTACTGAATCCAAAGATTCGTGCTACTTTTTCTCCTGAAGAACTTTGTGACTCTTGTGGGGTTCTATTTTTAATGATTCCCTCTGCGGGATTCTTGGAAGTAACACGTACGTTCGCTCCATTTTTACACCCTTACCACCTTGTCATCCATGGTACCAAAGGCTTAGTGGTGAAGCTAGCGGAAGGGGAGGACTGGGATACCGTCAAAAAGCTCCGTCGCAATCAGATCATGACCATGAGTGAAGTTATCATCCAGGAAACCCTAGCGGTACGCGTGGGATGCTTGGCTGGACCAAACATTTCCAAGGAGCTTAGCAATGATCAGCCTGCCGCCACGGTGATTGCTAGTAAATACAATGAGGTGATTCAAGAAGGACAGCGGCTCCTACGTTCCGAAAAATTCCAGGTGTATGGCAACTTCGACATCATTGGGGTAGAGCTCAGTGGGGTGCTCAAGAATATCATTGCCATTGCGGCAGGGGCTTTGGCTGGCTTGGGCTTGGGTGAAAATGCAAAAGGGCTGCTGATTTCCCGAGGGATGGTCGAAATGGCGCATCTGAGCAAAGCCCTGGGCGGCACGGTCAGTTCCGTAATGGGGCTAGCAGGGATAGGAGACCTGGTGACTACCTGCAATTCCCCGGATTCTAGAAATTTTACGGTAGGATATCGCCTTGCAAAAGGAGAGACGCTAGATCAAATCCTCGAAACCATGGAAGAAGTTGCCGAAGGGATCAATACGGTACGTATTGTGGATGCCTTTTTGAAAACAGCAGGTATCCGAGCCCCAATAACCGAAAATTTACATCGGGTATTGTTTGAGGACCTATCCATCGAAGAAGCACTTCAATTTCTAATGAAGTACCCATTCAGTGTGGATGTGGATTTTGTTTAATAGGATTATCCGCAATCCTATCCAAGGATAAATAAGGAGTTAATCATTGCAGATAATTGCCAACGGTCCACAGTCCACAGACGACAGCCGATTCGTTGTTTGACTGGGTTTAGAATCTAAAATTCATTACGTTTTTGTAAGCAGACCACTAATAACTGTGGTCCGTTGCCAGTTAGCGGTGGACAATTTTCAGTCAACGGTCCACAGCTCACTTTCTTGAACTTCAAACCTTGTATTTTTCTGAACTGCTGACAAAGCGGATCGTAATTTTGTCAAGGTAGGTTCAGGTGTAGCTATTGATAATCCTTAGTTTGAAGGAACTAGCTTGATCAATAAGCCCGTGCCTTCGGTAATCGCATATAGGTAGCCGTCTGGACTTTGCGCTACTTGCCGTACGCGACCTATTCCTGGGAGTAATTTTTCCTCACCCACAGGCTTTGTTCCATTCATTTCCACACGAGCAATGTGGGTTCCTGCTAGTGCAGCTACCAGAAAATTTCCTTTCCAGGCAGGATAGCGATCAGAGCTCACTAGGGTCATCCCACAAGTAGCAATTGAGGGGGTCCAATACTTCACCGGTTGTTCCATCCCCTCTTTTTCAGTGATGTCTGTGATGGGAGTGCCGTTGTAGTTGATGCCGTAGGTGATGACTGGCCAACCGTAATTTTTCCCTTTTTCGAGCAGATTTAATTCATCGCCTCCACGAGGACCATGCTCCACTTCCCAAAGGCGGTTGCTGGCTTTGTCAAAAAATAGACCCTGAGGATTTCGGTTGCCATAGGTCCAGATGGATGGAATCGCTCCTACAGAACTTACAAAAGGGTTGTCGGTAGGGATGCGTCCATCGTCATGAATGCGGTGGATTTTTCCATGCGAATTTTTTAGGTTTTGGGCATTGTCTTGTGTGCCGCGCTCTCCGTTGCTGAAATACAAGAAATTTTGATTGTCAAAGACAATTCTGCTGCCGTAGTGAGTTCCACCCTTCCATTCCGGAGAAGTGACGATCAGTTCTTCAAAGGATGCAACAGCATTTCCTGACAATTTAAATCGAGCGATTGCAGTGGCTCCTCCATCACCCACAGGCTTGGCATAAGCAATGTAGATCCAGCCATTTTGCGCATAACTTGGATGGACAGCAATATCCAACAAGCCAGCTTGGCCAGTGGTATAAAATGCGGGAAGTCCAGTTACTTTTTGACCAGAGAATTTGTCTTTTTTGAAAATAAGGAGCTCTCCTTTCTTTTCCGTAATCAGCAGGGTTTCCGCATCGATCCAGGTCATGCCCCAAGGGTTTTGGAAGCCCGTGTGGAGGGTATCTACCTTGATGTTCATCTTCTCTGTTTTCGTAGCGAATTTTTGGGAAGTTACCGGATCAGGAACTGGGTCTCCCTCCTTGGCTTGGCATGAAAAAAAAGGAGATAACAAACCGAGAAGAGCGAGAAGAGCGATTGGAAAAGTTTTCATAGTGTTCGAGGTCAAGGATATACTACCCAAACGCCTGATTGGCAGAAAGAGTTTGGAAGGTAGCGTCAAATTTCTTTTTGATTTTGACTAGTAATTTACGGACAAGGTGAGCACAAAAAAAAGACCTTTCACTGGAAAGGTCTTCTAAATAAGTTGATCCGAAAATTTTATCGGATGGGAAGCAATTTAACCAACAAGCCGGTTGCCTCTGTGATCGCATAGATGTAGCCTTCTGGGCTTTCTGCTACTTGACGAACGCGTCCGATATCTTGGAGCAGCTTTTCTTCCTTCACATAGGTGGTGCCGTTCATTTCCACGCGAGCAATGTGCTGCTTTGCAAGGGCTGCAATCAAGATGTTACCTTTCCATGCTGGATATTTGTCAGACGTGACCACGGCCACACCGCAAGTAGCGATGGAGGGTACCCAGTAATGCTTGGGCTGCTCCATGCCTTCTTTTTCTTGGATATCGGTGATGGGTGTTCCATCGTAGTTGATGCCGTAGGTGATTACCGGCCAACCGTAATTCTTTCCTTTTTCGATGAGATTGAGTTCGTCACCGCCCATTGGACCATGCTCTACTTCCCAAATTCTATCGTTCGCTTTGTCGTAAATCAAGCCTTGTGGGTTTCTGTTTCCATAGGTCCAGATTGAACTGGTGGTTCCCAAGGAATCCTTGAACGGGTTGTCTGCAGGAATGCTTCCATCGTCTTTGATGCGGTGGATTTTTCCATGTGCATTGTTCAAGTTTTGCGCATTCATTGGGATGTTTCCCTTGTCACCGTTGGAGAAATAGAGGAAGCCTGCCTTATCAAATACGATGCGGCTACCAAAGTGACGGCCACCTTTCCAAGCGGGACCAGCTACGATAAGCTCCTCCTGATTGACCGCAGTGTTTCCATCCAACTTGAATCGAAGAATGGTGGTCGCAGCAGTGCTGTCGGCAAAGTTTTGCGCATAAGAAATGTAAATCCAGCCATTTTCAGCATAGTTGGGATGTACAGCCACGTCTAAGAGACCTGCCTGATTGACGTTATGGACAGCGGGTAATCCTTGGATTTTTTCTCCAGTAAATTTATCCTCCTTGAAAACTAGGATCTCTCCTTTTCTTTCGGTGACAAGTAGGGTGCCGTCTGGTAGCCAAGTCATGCCCCAAGGGTTTTCCAAACCGGTATGAAGGGTATCTACCTTAATCAGCAACTTTTCGGTTTGGGTTGCGAAGGTTTCGTCGATGACGGGTGCTTTCGGGCCACAAGAGGTCCAAGTGAGGGCTGCCAGTGTCAAAATGGCTAGCGAGAGGTACAGGGAGCGTAATGCCATGGATTTTACAGTTAGAATGGCAAATGTAAACATCTCCTTCCAAATCTTAACCAATTTTTGAATAGTGGTGATTGGAGATGATTAACGTGCTGGGATTTTTCCTTAGCTCCTGACTTGTAGGAGGATCATTCATCTTTGCGTACTTTCGCAGCAGGGAATTTTGGGACTCCTTTTTGCTTATGAACAGGACTTTGCACGTGTACAAATTTGGTGGGGCTTCCGTAAAAGATGCGGCTGCACTCCTTAATCTCCATACCATTCTCCACTCTCGGCTTCAGAGCAACAAGCTTATTGTAGTTTCTGCCATGGGAAAAACAACCAATGCGCTCGAGGCAGTATTGGCTAAAAAGTTGGGCCAAGAAGATTTTTCGAACGAGTGGAAGCAGATCAGGGACTTCCATGTAGGCGTCTGTCAGGAGCTTTTTCCGGATGCCAACACAGTTGTTTCCAAATTGGAACAGCTGATGGATACCGCGCAACCCATCTTGGAGGTACCTATTTCTAAAAGCAATTACGATGAGGTATATGATCAGCTGATTTGTTACGGGGAATTGCTTTCTTCCCTTGTCGTCTCTGAATACCTAATTTTTAAAGGATTATCCCTTTCTTGGCAGGATGCACGAACCGTGATCCATACGGACTCGGACTTTAGATTTGCAAAAATAGATTGGGAAAAGACCCGTGCCGCTTGCCAAAATCAATGGACTGGCCTATTGGAGCACACAACGATTTTGACTCAAGGATTTATTGGACAAGATCCTCAGGGCCGAACCACCACACTGGGAAGAGAAGGATCTGACTTTACTGCGGCGATTCTTGCCAGCAGCTTGGATGCGGAGTCGGTGACCATTTGGAAAGATGTCCCTGGTGTACTCAATGCAGATCCCAAACTGTTTCCAAACACCCAAAAATTTGAAGAGCTCAGGTACCGTGAGGCAGCGGAGATGACCTACTTTGGAGCTTCGGTCATCCACCCCAAAACAATCAAGCCGCTAGCAAATGCGGGCATCCCGCTTTTTGTCAAGTCATTTGTCGATCCGGAGGCTTCGGGTACCAAAATCCACGAGCATGCAGCTGCACACGAGGTGCCTACCTTGGTGCTGAAAAAGAATCAAGTCCTGGTCAGCTTTAAGGTTACCGACTTTACCTTTATCGAGGAAAAACACATTCACGCCATTTACGAGAGGCTGAAAGAGCTGAAGCTGCGGGCCAACATGCTGCAACTTTCTGCGATCACCGTTTCTCTGGTGGTGGATACCCAGCTTTTTAAATTGGAGCAACTAGTGGAGAGTCTCAAATCCACCTTTGAGATCCGTTACAACGAGGAGTTGGATCTCTTGACTATCCTCAAGCCCCGGGCAGAAGACATTCCGGCCTTGATGGAAGGGTATGAGGTGCTTTTGGAACAGACCACCCGAACCTCTTATCAGGCCGTTCGAAGAAAAAAATAGGTTTAGGGAGTACTTGCTGCTGGGTTTTGCTAACTTAATTCAAATAAACTCCTAATCTACATGTCCACACGCCGACAATTTCTCCAGAAAGCGGGCCTTTCAACGCTCGCGCTCAGCCTACCTTTTTCAGATAGCATTGCCCAAGCCTTGGGTCAAGAGCCCAAAGTTTTGCGTGTCGCGATCATGGGTCTTGGAAGCTATGGCTCTCGGGTCGCCGATGCGATGAAAGATTGTTCCAGAGCCAAGCTAGTCGGTGTAATTAGCGGTACTCCTTCAAAAATAGCCCAGTGGCAGCAAAAATATTCGATTCCTGCTCAGAACTGCTACTCCTACGAAACGGTAGACCAAATCAAAAACAACAAGGACATCGATGCAGTCTACGTGATTACTCCCAATGCCTTGCACAAAGAACATACAATTGCATTGGCCAAGGCGGGCAAGCACGTGATCTGCGAAAAACCCATGGCTGTCAACGCCCAAGAGGGGCAGGAGATGATCGCTGCTTGTAAAGCAGCGGGGGTGCAGCTCTTGATCGGTTACCGCATGCACTTTGAGGCCAATACCCTCGATATTGTCAAAAAGCAGCGGGCAGGAGAATTTGGCAAAACGATGTTTTTCCAAGGGCTCAGTGGTTTTGTGATTGGCGACCCTTCCCAGTGGCGGCTAAACATGGCCCTATCCGGAGGAGGTGCGATGATGGATATTGGCATCTACTCCATTAACGGGGCTCGTTACCTATTGGGTGAGGATCCTATTTGGGTGACGGCGCAGGAAACGAAAACTGATCCCATCAAATTTAAAGAAGGTGTAGACGAGACCATTACCTTTCAGATGGGATTCCCCTCTGGCGCGACTGCTTCCTGCTTGTCTACCTACTCGCTCAACTATTTGGATAAATTTTTTCTGTCTGGTAGCAAAGGTTTTGCCGAAATGCAGCCCTCCACAGGATACGGTCCCATCAAGGCTAGGACTCATACCGGTCCACTCGAGCACAGCCATGTGACCCATCAAACCACCCAAATGGACGAAATGGCGGCGATTATTTTGGATGGGAAGCAACCGCTAATTCCAGTAGATGGAGAGGAAGGACTGAAAGACATGCGTATCGTGGATGCCATCTACCAAGCCGTGAAAACAGGCAAAAAAGTAAGTATTTAACTCAAATTTGGTTCAGTGAGGTAGTACAATTAGTAGCGCTATAGCCTGCCCAACTCTCCTTTCTACGCTTTAAAAACCTGGGGATGAGCTATTTTTAGGTGGCTGATCAATCCATCTAGTGCAGTATCCAAAATTTGGTACACCTCCTCAAAGTCTTCTTCCTTTCCATAGTAAGGATCGGGGACAGCAAGACCTGTTTCGCCTGCGGCAAAGTTTCGCATTAAAAAAATTTCTTTGTTCGGAAAGCGAGACTGAAGTTTGAGTTGCTGTAAATTTTCTAGGTTGTTGCTATCCATCGCAATGATATAAGCAAAATCCCTAAAATCTGACAGCTGCACCTGTCGTCCGCGGTGCTTGATTCCCACCCCATGTCTTTGGGCACAGCTCAGGGTACGCTCATCAGGGAGCTCCCCAATATGGTAGTCTGAAGTTCCCGCACTATCTGATTGAATGGTCTTTTCTAATCCCAAACCCTTGATTTTGGCATTGAAAATACCCTCGGCCATGGGAGACCGACAAATATTGCCCAAACACACAAACAAAACTTTAATCATTAGATTTTCATAAAAATCAATCACAAACTACCCCATATCAAGGGATTACAGTATAAAAAAACTAAGCTAAACTTTTTCATCCAAGCAAAAGCTAAAAAAAATATAGAAATCTATGGGATTGCCTACTTTTGATAGATGAATGTCGTGTACTGGCTACTTCTGGAGTTAAGCACAAGGATTTTGCCAGTCCTCGGCATTTTTGTGCCAAAAA
>CAXNJN010000013.1:0-47295 GCA_964202605.1 Bacteroidia bacterium
AAGCAAGAAACAGGCTCAGGAGAATATCAAAAAGATCGCCTATTCCTATTCAGTGAAAGATTCCGTAATCACCTTTGAAAGAGGATTTGATTTGAAAACCTTGGGAGCGTTTCGGGATCAAAAGCTAAACCTAACCTTGGCAATTCCTTACGACAAACCCTTTATTATGGATCGAAGCCTACTCGATATCCTACAAAACACGATTTACAAAAACGGCTTCGAAAATGATGATGTGCGCACCGAGGCAGTTTGGGTATTCAATGAAGCAGGACTTACCTGCCTCACGTGCCCAGAAATCAAAGGAGAGCGACGCGATTGGGATTCTTTTGAATCTGAAAAAGACCAAGCCGACTCCATCGCCAAGGTGCAAAAGGATAGCCTAAGCAAAGCAAAACTCAAGGATGCCTATTTCTTGAAGGAAAACTAAGCAGCTACTTACAGTTTAGATTAAGGTTGATTTAGGTGGTCCCGTTAGTGCGGGGCCACTTTTTTTTGTACCTTCTAACAAACTTTTAGATCATGGATGTTACGGCTAAATTTTTAGGAGGAGCCGGGGTTGTTACCGGTTCCAAATACTTGATTGACTTAGGAGATTTTGAATTCCTCGTCGACTGCGGATTGTTTCAAGGTGGGAGAAAACTCCGAGAACTAAACTGGGATAAATTTCCGATGCCTCTGAAGGACTTGGAAGCAGTGGTCCTCACCCATGCGCATTTGGACCACATCGGCTACTTGCCTCGATTGGTTCAGCAAGGGTTTAAAGGACCGATTTATTGCACGGAAGCTACGGCCGAACTTGCAAAAATTTTGCTCCTGGACTCCGGGAAACTACAGGAGGAAGAAGCGGAATATGCACGCAAAAAAGGGTATTCTCGACACGAAGACCCCCAACCTCTCTACACCAAAGCGGATGCAGAGGCTGTTTTTCCGCAATTCGTACCGCAACCCTTCGAAAACCCCTTCTCCATTCATCCTGCGGTGACGGTTACCTTTTTTCATGCCGGTCACATACTAGGTGCCTCCATCGTCAAATTCCTGATTCAAGGAGAACACCAAACCAAACGTCTGGTATTTTCTGGTGATTTGGGACGATACAAGGATCCACTCCTATTCCCTCCCACCCGAATTCCAAAAGCGGACATCCTCTGGATCGAATCCACCTATGGCGACCGAAAATCATCGGTGCTTAAGCCCGAAGAAGAAATGGCCCGCGCCATTCGAGATACCTTTGACCGGGGCGGATTGGTCATCATCCCTGCCTTTGCCGTAGGGCGCACCCAACTCCTGCTCTACCACCTCTACCAATTGATGGAGAAAGGGAAAATTCCCAAAGTTCCCATCTTCACCGATAGCCCCATGGCCATCGATGCCACGAAACTGTACCTAGACTTCAGCAATGATCACCGCCTTGGCGCCATGCTTCAGGAAGATGAACATGCATTCAAGCATCCCCACCTACATTACTTTCAGAAAAAAGAGGAGTCCATGTCCCTCAACACCTATGAAGGGAATGCGATAATTATTTCTGCTAGCGGCATGGCCACGGGCGGGCGTATCCTACACCACCTCTTCCACCACCTCCCCAATGAAAAAAATGGAGTTATCATTGTGGGTTACCAAGCCCAAGAAACGCGTGGCAGAAGACTATTGGATGGGGATCCAATCATCCGCATCTACGGAGAGGAAGTTCAAGTACGCGCCAAGGTATATCCCATCGAAGGGCTCTCTGCGCATGCGGACCAGGAGGAACTGATGGACTGGGCGGAGGGATTTACTGAGAAACCGAAATACACCTTTGTGGTGCACGGGGAAGAAAAAAGTGGGGAGGCACTGGCCTACAAACTCAGGCAGGAACTGGGGTGGAACACCCTCCTACCGACCTACTTGGAATCCTTTGTCTTGTTTGAAGGAATTTAATCCCTGCAAATCCAACAAAAAAAAGAGCCTTGAGAACATCTAGTCCCAAGGCTCTTTTCGTATTATTCAAACGATTAATCTGCTTTTTCCTTCTTCGTTACCGATAGCGTCAGCTCAGTAGCTTCATCCGTATAATCGGCAATAATCACATCGCCCTCAGACAAATCACCCTTCAAAATCTCTTCTGCAATGGCATCTTCCAAGTACTTTTGGATCGCACGATTCAAAGGTCTAGCTCCATACTGCTGGTCGTACCCTTTGTTGGCCAAGAAATCCTTCGCCTTCTCCGTAAGTTCGATTTTGTATCCCAAATCCGTGATTCGGTGAAACAACTTGCCCAGGCTGATGTCAATGATCTGGAAGATATGCTCTTTGCTCAAGGAGTTGAATACGACTACATCATCCAAACGGTTTAAGAATTCCGGACTAAAAGCCTTCTTCAATGCGGACTGGATGGTGGACTTCATGATCTCATCCATGTTGTCGGCCTTGGCACGATTGGCAAAGCCAATGCCTGCACCAAAGTCCTTCAAGTCACGCACCCCAATGTTGGAAGTCATGATAATGATCGTATTTCTAAAATCAACTCTTCGTCCGAGTCCATCGGTCAGGATACCGTCGTCCAACACTTGAAGTAGAATATTGAATACATCTGGATGCGCTTTTTCAATCTCATCCAAAAGCACCACAGAATACGGCTTTCGACGCACCTTTTCGGTAAGCTGTCCACCCTCTTCATAACCCACATAGCCTGGAGGTGCTCCCACCAATCGGGATACGGAGAACTTCTCCATGTATTCCGACATGTCGATGCGAATCAATGAATCTTCCTTGTCAAATAAGTAGGTAGCTAAGGTCTTGGCCAATTCAGTCTTTCCAACTCCAGTAGGTCCAAGGAAAATAAAGGAGCCAATTGGCTTCTTCGGATCTTTCAAACCTACACGGGTACGCTGAATGGCTTTGGTCAATTTCTTAATTGCATCTTCCTGTCCAATCACTCTTCCCTTGAGCTCTTCGCCCATGTTGAGCAATTTATTTCCCTCTTTTTGTCCAATTCGCTTGGCAGGAATTCCAGTCATCATCGCAATCACTTCAGCCACATGGTCTTCATCCACGGTAAACCGCTTGGTCTTGCTTTCGTCTTCCCACTTCACTTTGGCTTCATCCAGCTGCTCCAAGAGTTTCTTTTCCTTGTCGCGAAGCTGTGCCGCCTCCTCATACTTCTGAGATTTGACTACACGGTTTTTCTCCGCCTTAATATTTTCAACTTCAGATTCCAATCGCAAGATATCCTCAGGAACATTTATGTTCATGATGTGTACACGAGCTCCAGCTTCATCCAATACGTCAATAGCCTTGTCAGGAAGGAAGCGGTCCGAAATGTAACGATCGGAAAGCTTGACACATCCCTCAATGGCAGCATCGGTGTAGATGACATTGTGGTGATCTTCGTATTTGTCTTTGATGTTGTTCAAGATTTGAATGGTCTCCTCTGGGGAGGTGGGATCCACCATCACCATCTGGAAGCGACGGGCCAAAGCGCCATCCTTCTCAATGTATTGTCTGTATTCGTCCAAGGTCGTGGCACCGATGCATTGGATCTCTCCTCGTGACAGGGCAGGCTTAAACATATTGGAGGCGTCCAAAGAGCCCGAAGCTCCTCCAGCACCTACTATGGTGTGTAATTCATCAATAAATAGGATGACGTTAGGAGATTTTTCCAATTCGTTCATGACCGCCTTCATGCGCTCCTCAAACTGGCCTCTGTACTTCGTACCAGCAACTAGCGATGCCAAATCCAACGTCACTACCCGCTTGTTGAATAGGATCCGAGAAACCTTCTTTTGTATGATTCTTAGAGCCAAACCCTCGGCAATGGCTGTTTTTCCCACCCCAGGTTCACCAATCAAAATCGGATTGTTTTTCTTTCTTCTAGATAAAATTTGAGCGACACGCTCAATCTCTTTTTCTCTTCCAATGATCGGATCCAACTTATCATCTTCCGCCATCTTGGTGAGGTCGCGACCAAAATTATCTAAAACCGGCGTGCGTGATTTCTCAGCCCCAGGCTTGTTGGAACCGGCTCCAGAAGAAGAGGAAGAACCAAATAGCTTGGATCCATCTTCATCCCCGTCCTCAGCTTCTGCTCGAGCCTTAGGTGAAGAGCTACTATCGGACTGCATTTCAAGCATTTCTTTGATGCTGTCGTAGTTGACCTCAAATTTATTTAAAATCTGCGTGGCGATATTATCTTCATCGCGAAGGATAGAAAGCAGCAAGTGCTCGGTACCAATCAGCTGACTCTTGAAAATTTTTGCTTCCAAATAGGTGATTTTCAACACTTTTTCAGACTGCCGCGTCAATGGAATATTGGCCATATTTTTCACATTGTGGTTGGCCGTACCTTTTACTGCCCGCTCAATTGCAGCCCGTAATTCATCCATGGGAATGCCTAGCTTTTTCAATATGGAAACAGCTACCCCTTCTCCCTCTCGGATCATCCCCAATAGGAGGTGCTCTGTGCCAATGTAATCGTGTCCCAAGCGAAGGGCCTCTTCGCGGCTGAGAGAGATTACCTCTTTGACTCTGTTCGAAAATTTTGCTTCCATGTAACCCTTTTCTGATTGAAAGATAAATGTGTACGTATGATACCGAATTTGTTTTTAAAACACAATCCTTCTAGTTATTGTTCTTGAATTTTTTGAGATTTTCCAAGTAGCTTATCTGACTCGGTTCCCATACAAAACAAGAGATCCAATACAGAAAGGTTAGAGGCAAAGTCTAGGCCAAAAAGTTGAGGGTAGGCTACTGGTTGGTAGAAAACACGATCCAAATAGGTGCTGGAGGGCAAAATTTGCCCCCTAAGGTCAATTACATCCTCCGGAAGCCCCTCATTTCCAACCAAGGTTAGTTTGACAGGCCAGCGGAGCAGCTTCAGACAGATTGTCAGCAATTCCAAATTCAAGTTCCAAAGCTGCGTTTCCTGACGACTGAGGGCCTCTTCGAAATAGGGAAAAAAATATTCGAAGAATGGGGCTTTTCCATAGCCGCTTTGAATTCCTCGCAAGTGGTTACTCACCCATTTTTGATCGGAGTCAATACGAACCTCAGCCAGTGAGATTCGGGGTCGCCTCCCTTGAATGGGCACACTCAAGGTCTGTACCTTATTGGCAAGCAAAATAGAAGTTCGGTTGAAATAGGACTGCCGTTCGTAACGGTCCCCAGGAAATAAAAATAGCTCATCCACTCCTCTCAGCACCGTAAAGTACTCCAGGCAAGGGAGGTAGTGAAGGTCTAGGGCAATGCGGTTCAAAGGAATGGGTAGGGATAGAAAGTACGAGATACGAAATACGAAATACGGAATTGAAACCAATGTCGAACGCCCAGTGCAGAATATCGAATGGAAGTACAAGGTACAAAGTACAAGGTACAAAGTAGGGATTCGTATTTGGACCAGAATTTTGCCACTAAAGGATATGCTTACCTTCAGGAAGGGTACTTTGTACATAGTACTTGGTACTTAGTACATTTTTTCGCGTCTTGATACTAGCTACTTGATACTATAGTTACCTTTTCCCCATTCCAGGAGGCATCATTCGGCCCATGGCTGCCTTGGCACCTCCCATTTTATTCATTTGCTTCATCATCTTACGCATGTCCTCAAACTGCTTCATCAAGTTATTGACTTCAGTGATGTTTCTACCCGAGCCATCTGCAAGTCGTTTTCTTCGTCTGCCATCTATGATATCAGGGTTTTGCCGCTCCTTGGGAGTCATGCTTAGAATAATCGCTTCAACTGGTTTGAAGGAATCGTCATCGATATCCAATCCCTTCATGGCTTTACCCATCCCAGGAATCATGCCCATGAGGTCCTTGATATTTCCCATCTTCTTCACCTGCTCTAGCTGGGAAAGGAAGTCGTCAAAGTTGAAATTGTTCTGGCGCATTTTCGCGTTCAGGCGCTTGGCCTCGTCCTCATCAAAGGACTGCTGTGCACGCTCCACCAAGGAGATCACATCCCCCATGCCCAAGATCCGCTGGGCCATACGGTCTGGATGGAATACATCCAAATTTTCCATCTTTTCTCCTGTGGAGATAAACTTGATGGGCTTATTCACCACGTGGCGGATGGAAATGGCAGCACCCCCTCGGGTATCACCATCTAATTTGGTAAGCACTACGCCATCAAAATTGAGTCGCTCGTCAAAGGTCTTCGCAGTATTCACCGCATCTTGACCCGTCATGGAATCCACCACAAAAAGTGTCTCGGAAGGATTGAGCGCTTTTTTAAGTTCCTCAATCTCCTGCATCATCGCATCATCCACTGCCAAACGGCCTGCAGTATCGACTACTACGGTCTTTTTGCCTGATTTTTTGGCATAGGCAATCGCATTACTTGCTATCTGAAGTGCATTTTTATTTTCTGGCTCGGCATAGACCTCCACACCGATCTGCTCGCCCAAGACCTTCAACTGGTCAATCGCCGCAGGTCTGTAAATATCACAGGCCACAAGCAGCACTTGACGCCCTTGTCGCTTCAGTAAACTTCCAAGCTTGCCGGTAAAGGTAGTTTTACCTGATCCCTGAAGACCGGCAATCAAAATTACAGATGGATCTCCACTGAGCTTGATGTCTACCTTGGTGCTTCCCATCAATTTGGTCAGCTCCTCTTGGGTGATTTTGATCAATAGCTGACCTGGAGAAACCGAGATCAATACATCGCGGCCCATCGCTTCGTCCTTGATTTTATCAGTGACTTCCTTGGCTACTTTGTAGTTCACATCGGCATCAATCAAAGCTCTACGAATCTCCTTTACGGTAGATGCGACATTGATTTCAGTGATTTTTCCGGTGCCCTTCAGTGTCTTGAACGCCCGGTCAAGCTTCAAACTTAAATTATCAAACATGCTGCTATACTGCTGTTTCATTCAAAAGTAATGAATTTGAAGTTTTGCACGACAATACTACCCCTGATTTAAGTGATTGCAGGGGCTAGATTGCATCACCTCCCTATTTTCTTTCGTCTACCCCCACAAAAAGGAAGCAACACCCGGCATGGCCTTTCCCTCGAATTCCTTAATTTGCGAATCAAATCGCTGAACTCCTGCATGAAGATTCAATTTCAAAAAGACATCCTTCCCCATCTACTCGGCATCGCCTTCTTTTACCTGCTCGTGGTGGGGTATTTTTCTCCCCTTGTTTTTGATGGCCAAATCATCTTCCAAGGTGATATCCTGCAGTGGGAAGGCTCCGCCAAGGAAGTGCTCGACTACCGTGCTGCTACGGGGGAACAAGCGCTCTGGACCAACCGAATGTTTGGTGGGATGCCCACCTACTTCATCAGCCTAGAGTTTGCAGGAGATATCACCAACCTAGCCATCTCTATTCTTACGCTAGGCCTACCTCACCCCATCAACGGCCTGTTTTTTGGGATGCTTGCCATGTACCTGTTGCTACTTTCCTATGGGGTGCGCCCGATTTTCGCTGTTGCCGGGGCTATTGCTTTTTCCTTCAATACCTACAACCTACTTTCCTTGGAGGCAGGTCACAACGCCAAAATATGGGCGGTATGCCTAATTCCCTTGATTTTGGCTGGTATCCACCTAGCCTTCGATCGCAAACGACTTCTCGGAGCAGCACTACTTGGACTTGGACTGCTGCTGCAACTCAAGTTTAACCACCTTCAAATCACCTACTACACCCTAATTATCGCGGTGGTCTATGTGCTCACCCGCCTTTGCTTTGATTGGAAAAAAGAAGGACTTGCAAGTCTATCCAAAACGATCGCCCTATTGACTTTGGGTGCGGTACTCGGTGTAGGTGGAAATTTGGGCAGAATCGCCACCGCCTTGGATTACAGCCCCTACTCCACGCGAGGAAAGGCCACCATCGAAACTGCTGGTGCAGGACTCGACAAGGATTATGCTTTTGGCTGGTCCAATGGCATCATTGAGAGCATGACCCTCCTTGTTCCTGACTTTTACGGTGGAGGAAGTACCACCCCACTTCCCAAAGACTCTGCATCCGAAAAAGCCCTTCGAAATCAAGGCCTAGAACCCGCACAAGTCAATGATTTCGTAAAAGGTGCGCCTACCTACTGGGGAGACCAACCCTTCACGGGCGGACCCATTTACGGCAGTGTAATTCTGGTGTTTCTGGCAATCCTAGGATTCCGGGTCGCACCACGTGCAAGCTTGATTACTTTTGGATCTATCATTGTCCTCTCCCTGATGCTGAGCTGGGGCAAAAACTTGGCCTGGTTCAACTACACCCTGTTTGACATCTTACCTGGCTACAATAAGTTTCGGGCCGTATCCATGGCCTTGGGCATGACACTTTTTGCGATTCCTGTACTCGGGATGATTGCCTTGGAAAAGTTGACCCAGACCAAAGCAATCAAGCCACTACTCATCTCCGGAGGCATTGTTGGAGGAATCACCCTGCTGCTGGCCCTGATTGGAGGCGCCTTCTTCCGTTTTGAAGGTGCCGGAGATGCTAATTATCCAGATTGGCTCGTCACTGCCCTCCAAGCAGATCGCAAGGACCTACTCGCTGCATCCGCATGGAAGAGCTTTATCTTTGTGGCCTTGGCAATGGGCGCCATTTATTTCTACCTCAAAGGGAAAATCACAGACCTAGTCCTTGGACTGGGATTAATCACCTTGATTACACTCGATGTGTGGACCATCAACCGCCGTTACCTCAACAGCGAATCCTTTAGAGGAAACCCTTCCCGAGAGTTTTTTGCAGAGACGCCTGCAGAAAAATCAATTGCTGCCGACAAGGGCTACTTCCGAGTGTTGCCACTCACGGAAGGCCTTACCCAGGGGGCACGCACCAGTTACCGATTCAATAGCCTAGGAGGATACCATGGCGCCAAACTTCGTCGTTACCAGGATCTGGTCGATTACAGACTGGAGTTTGAAGTGCAAGAATTCGTTAAAAAGGCACAGGAAGGCAACTTTGATTGGGCCAGCACAGGCATCCTCAACATGCTGAACACCAAATACCTCATCGCTGGAGCGGATAGCAATGCAGTATTTGAAAATCCGGAAGCAAATGGCCCCGCTTGGGTGCCTTCACAAATTGTGTCTGTAGGAACAAATCAAGAGGAAATCGATAAACTAGGTACGATTAACACCAAAGCGCAAGCCACCATCAATAGCAAGGAGTTTGGGGCGCAGCGGGCAGGAGCAGGGACAATCGTGCTAACCAAGAATTCCCCAAATCAGCTGACTTACCAAGCAAAAATGACCGCTGCAGGCTTGGGGGTGTTTTCGGAAATCTACTACCCAGCAGGCTGGTCGGCAAGCCTAGATGGAAAGGAAGTTCCCATTCTCCGCACCAACTACCTGCTTCGAGGGCTTCAGCTTCCTGCAGGAACTCACGAAATAGTCTTTACCTTTGCACCCACAAGTTACAACGCCACCAAAACCCCAATGATTATCTTCCAGTATGCATTGGTGATTTTGTTGATTGCTGGACTAGTTACCACCTACCGAAAATCAGATGCAAGCCGCTGAAGAACAAGAGAAAGTCGTTCGCTTCTACGACCAATTTGCCGAGAAGCAAGAAAAAACTGGCATCAACTCCAGGCATTTGAGTATCCTGGATAAGGTGAAACAAGCCGGTTTGCAGGCGCAGCACCGCATCCTGGAAGTGGGCTGTGGCATCGGCACGGTATCCCACCTGTTGGCCACTCAAGTGCCCCAAGGAGAGGTGCTGGCAGTGGACATTTCTCCAGAAAGTATCGAAAAGGCTCGCGTGCTTTGGAAAAAGCAGAACAACCTGAAGTTTGATGTTTCAGACATGTCAGACTTCAACTTGCCTGGAAAAACATTTGACTTTTTTGTGTTCCCGGATGTATTGGAACACATTCCTGTGGCCCAGCATGCACCCCTATTCAAAAATATTCAAGCGCATGCACACCAAGATTCGGTGCTGTTTGTTCACATTCCTACACCCCGCTACTTGGAGTGGATGATTGCGAATCAACCGGAGAAACTGCAAGTTATCGACCAGCCTTTGGATACCGGAATTCTCGTCCAGACCTTGGGAGCAGCAGGTTTTTACTTGGAAAAAATGGAAACGTACGCCCTCTTTTTCGAAGAAAAAGACTACCAATATTTTGTGTTCCGCTCCACCAAAAAACTGCAGCAATCCACTGCAAAAAGCAAGTGGCAGGTCCTTAAAGAACGAATTCTCATCCGTTTGAAATACGGAATCACGAGTTAAAAAATCAACGAATGAACATCAAAGCCGGTACCGTAGTAGGCCTTACCTACGAACTCAAAGTAAGCAAAGAGGAAGATGAAATTGAATCTGCACCATTCAGTGTAGAGGTTCGAGAAGCAGACGATCCCTTTTACTTTTTATTCGGACAGAGTGGATTGCCCGAAAAATTTGAAGAGCTACTCGAAGGCAAGAAATTGAAAGAAGAATTTTCCTTCACCTTAACCACAGCAGAAGCCTATGGAGAAGCGGATGAAGAGCTCTTGGTGACAATGCCTGTCGAGCAGTTTTCCAAGGAGAGAGGCTTCAGCTCCTCCATGCTGGAGGAAGGGAATTTTCTCCCTCTCGTCGATGATAATGGGTATCCCATGCAAGCGAAGGTTTTGAAAAATATGGGAGAAGAGTTGCTGCTTGACTTCAACCATCCCCTAGTTGGATTTGACCTGCACTTTGAAGGCAAAGTCATCGAAGTACGAAAAGCCACCAAAAAAGAAATCGAGCAGGGGCATTTGGAAGAAGAAAATAGGAATTAGGGTAGAAATACAGTAGAAAAGGACTTCGCTTCGCCTGCCTGCGGTAGGCAGGCTTCGTGAAATAAATGGAAATAGCAGCAGAATCTTCTATTTCAACTTATTTCTATCGTATTTCGATTGGGATTAAATTAGTTCAAACCACGAAGAATATTTACTACCATTTTCTCAAAAATAATTGAGATTTAAACCTCAACTATTTCTTGGTTCTTTGTACTTTAAACTTTTTCTAGGATTTCAGCAGCAATACTTTTTCTTCTTGAATATGCAGGTACACGCGGTCCCCGATTTGGTACTTGCGCGCAGGATCATCCACTTCCCAAATCTGTCCTCCTTCACGCAACTTCACTTGCAAGGTATTGTAGTGCACTAGAAACCGTTGGTCTACCACATGCCCTACGAAACCACCTCGCGTCCGGATACGTATATCGGCAGGTCGAATGTAGGCTTGCTCTCGATCAGGAAGAGCATTGATCGACGAAAAAAGGCGCGCCACATACTTGGATTTGGGCTGCTCACAGAGTGCTTTGGAATTTCCTTTTTGAGTGATTTTTCCCTTTTGGAGAACCACTAGGGAGTCGGTTAGCCACAGCGCATCATCCAAGTCATGGGTCACAAAAATTACCGTGGTGCCTATCTCTCGAAGGAGCTCCTTCAATTCCTGAATCAACTTTCTTTTCTGAATCGCATCCAAGTGGCTAAAGGGCTCGTCTAGTAAGAGCACCTCCGGCTCTACCGCCAAGGCTTGTGCAATGGCTACCTTCTGTTGCTGTCCCCCACTCAGCTGCTTGGGAAGCCGGTCCTTGTAGGCAGTCAAGCCGAGTCGATCCAGCAAGTGCGCCACCCGCTGCTTTCGGTAGCCTTCTTCGTAGTTCAACAGCGGACGCGTGATATTTTCCTCCACCGTCGTATTGGGAAAAAGCTGGTAATCCTGATGGATCAGTTTGATCTCGTCGTAGCCAGGCACCAACTTTTCTGCCGGACTTTCAATTTTCTTCCCATCCAGCAGCACCTCCCCCGCAGTTTGCGTTAACAAGCCTGCGGCGATGCGGAGCAAGGTGCTTTTGCCGGAGCCACTTTCCCCAATGATGGAAACAAACTCACCTTTGGAAAGCTCCAAATTAAAATCTTGCAAGGCTATTTGGGAATCGTAAGATTTAGTGAGGGCACGTAGGGAAAAATAAGGCATAGGCAACAAAGGAAAAGGGGATAATAGGAACTGTCTCTTCGAAGATAAAAAAAAATCTTACGGGATGGTCAAATTTACCCTATTCCCTAAAAATTGCTACTCCTTCTTGTAAAGGAATCCAATGTCGCAAAGGAAACCTCCAAAAGCTAAGCTTTTCAAGGAGAAAAATATTCTCTTCCTAGGTCAAAGAACAAAGGAGTTTGAATTTTTGTTAACTTCACAACAAAATAACCCAACCATATCCCATGAAACACATTAACAGTCTTTTATTAACCCTAGCCTTCGTTCTTCTAGGCTCTTTTGCTGCTCAGGCACAACTTCAACAGCCTTCAGCTAGCCCTGCCGCACATGTAAGCCAGGTAGTTGGCTTCACTAAAATCAGCATCGACTACTCCTCTCCTGCAGTGAAAGGAAGAAAAGTATTTGGTGGCATCATCAAGTATGGCGAGAGCTGGAGAGCTGGAGCAAATGGCCAAACCATCATCGAGTTTAGCACTGCAGTAAGTGTAGGAGGCAAAAACTTGGCTGCTGGCAAGTACTCTATTTTCGTAACTCCTACAGCTACAGGGGACTGGACCATCCACCTCAACAAAAAAGCAGAGAGCATCTACAGTTACATGAAAGATGGCAAGATCGATGAAGCAGCAATTGCTGCAGACGATGCGGTGGCTGTAAAAGCTGCACCTGCAACTGTTGGTGCTACCGAGCGTCTTCAGTACCACATTTCTGCTGGAAACAACAAGGTGGCACAAGTAACCCTAGCTTGGGAAACAACCGCAGTATCCTTTATGGTAGACAGCCTGGTAGATCAAAAAATGGAGCAGTTTAAAAATCAGTTTTAAGCTTTCCCGAGAAACACTTTTATCTCAGAAATGCTCCTGCTTAGATCAATCTAGGCAGGAGTTTTTTTTATTTGAAAGCTGAGAACGAATCCCCCTTTCAACCACAACTACATTTTAAAGATGATCCACTTTATTGGAAAAGTAAGGCATGAAGTTTAAGAATTGGGCTGTGGACCGTGGACCGTCGTCTGTTAACAATTATCCGCAGTGGTTTATTAGTCATTTTATTCAAAGTTAGGATTGCGGATAATTCAATCCCTTTTTAACCTTCAATCAAAAAATCTTCTGGTTTTTGAGTTTTTTTAAGCTATTTCAATTGTTGGTCATCTACCTGATTTTTTCTTAAGGCACGAACTACAAAAAAATGGGTTCTACTTAACGCTGACTAAGGATACAACAGGATACTTTAAATTAAAATACAGAATATATTTCATCATTCAAGAACGAAGTACCTTCCCTTATGAATAATCCAATAACTCGATTTAACCATGTGAGCTACCTCTGGAATGAAGAAAAAGCTTCGCAGCTGGAAGGCAATGAAGTTGACCTATTCCTCTACCGATCTAACCTATTGGGAGCTGACCTCAGAATCACAAATTATGGGGGAGGAAACACCTCCTGCAAAACGAAAGAGCTAGATCCCTTGACCAAAACCTGGGTGGAAGTGATGTGGATCAAAGGCTCTGGCGGAGACATTGGTACCATGACACGTTCAGGCCTTGCTGGCCTGTATGTAGATAAACTTAATTCCTTAAAAGGGATCTACCGTGGCTTGGAGCACGAGGACGAAATGGTAGGATTATTTGGACACTGCCTCTACGATTTGGCTTCCAAGGCTCCTTCCATCGATACACCCCTACATGGGTTTTTACCCTTCAAGCACATCGATCACCTTCATCCAGATGCTGCGATTGCGATTGCAGCTTCTAAGGATGGGGAAGAGATTACCAAAACCCTCTGGAAAGGAGCAATCGCTTGGGTGCCTTGGCAGCGACCTGGATTTGATTTAGGACTCAAACTGAGGGACGCCTTGGACAAAAATCCAGGCATTCGAGGCATCATGCTCGGAGGCCATGGCCTATTTACATGGGGAGATACTTCCTATGACTGCTACATGAATAGTTTGGAAGTCATTGAAACTGCCTCCGCTTATTTAACAGAAAACTATGGCAAAAAAAGGCCTGTTTTCGGAGGTCAAAAAATCAACGCCTTGGATCCAGACCAACGCAAAAGCCAAGCAGCAAAACTTGCACCCCTATTGCGCGGATTAGCCTCTTCCGAATCCCGAATGGTAGGCACCTTCACAGACAAAGAGGTGGTATTGGAATTTAGCAACAGTCAGGACCTGGATCGCCTTGCCCCTATGGGAACCAGCTGCCCAGATCACTTTCTCCGAACTAAAATCAGTCCTTTGGTGCTCGACCTTCCTGCAGCTACCGATCTCTCGGACTCTAGTGGAATTCGCACGCAACTGGAAGCCGCATTTCAGAATTACCGGGAACGCTATGCCGCGTATTACGAGAAACACAAACATGCAAACAGTCCGGCAATGCGTGACCCAAATCCAGTGGTAATTATATGGCCTGGGGTAGGGATGTTTAGTTTTGCCAAAGACAAGCAAACCAGCCGGGTAGCGGCTGAATTTTACATCAACGCCATACAAGTCATGCGCGGTGCCGAGGCAGTATCCAGCTACGTATCGCTCCCACTTCAGGAGGCCTTCGACATCGAATACTGGTTGCTCGAAGAAGCCAAATTGCAGCGCATGCCCAAGGAAAAGCCGCTTTCCAGAAAGATTGCCCTCATTACAGGAAGTGCAGGTGGAATTGGAAAAGGAATCGCAGAAAAATTCCTTCAAGAAGGTGCTTGCATAGTGCTCTCAGATATCAACCAAGAACGGCTTGATCAAACACTAGCAGAATTTGAAAAAAAATACAGTAAAGATAATGTCTTTGCTCTCAAGTTAGATGTAACAGATAACGACAGCATCGCCCAGGCTAGCCAGGCCATAAGCCTTCAATTTGGGGGCTTGGATATACTAGTCAACAACGCGGGAATTTCCATTTCCAAGTCCTTTGAAGACCATAGCGATCAAGATTGGGAGCGGCTCAACGATTTACTAGTCATGGGACAATTCCGCCTCTCCAAACTGGGGGTTACCCTAATGAAGCAACAAGGTCTTGGAGGAGACATTGTGAATATTGTGAGTAAAAATGCCTTGGTAGCAGGGCCCAAAAATGTGGCTTACGGCACAGCCAAGGCAGCACAATTGCACATGTCCAGACTGATGGCCGCCGAACTTGCAGCCGATAAAATCCGAGTAAATGTAGTCAACCCAGATGCAGTCATCGAAAATTCCAATATTTGGGAAGGAGGCTGGGCAGAAGATAGAGCCCGTGCCTATGGCATCGAAGTAGCTGATCTACCGCAATACTATGCCAACCGCACCCTATTGAAGGAAAGTGTCAAAGTAAGTGATATAGCAGATGCCACATTTGCTTTTGTAGGTGGACTGCTCCACAAATCAACAGGGAATATGCTCAATGTGGACGGTGGCCTTGCGGCAGCTTTTCCTAGATAGAAAGATTTGTATTAATTCAATTACCTACCTATCCTTACTAACCCAAAATAATATGGTACTTGAAAAATCAGAAAAAATCGCCGAAAATTCTCGAACCCCTAAATATCTACAGGTTGTAAATCTAATTCTTGAGGAAATCGAAAATGGAAAACTTAAGGTTGGGGAACGAATTCCTTCCATAAATGAAACCAGTTTTGATTTATTGCTTTCGAGAGATACTGTTGAAAAAGCATATAATGAACTGCGAATTCGTGGAATCATTTCCTCAGTTAGAGGCAAAGGTTTCTATATCTCCTCCACCAAAATGGAGAATAAGCTTAAGGTGCTTCTTCTCTTTAATAAACTAAGTTCTTATAAAAAAATTATCTATTATTCGATACTTGAGTATTTAGGGACAAATGCTTCGGTTGACCTACAAATTCATCATTACAATAAAAATTTGCTTGAAAGTTTGTTAGAAATCAACCTTGGAAATTTCAATTTCTATGTGCTTGCACCTCATTTTTTTGATCAAACTGGGCATCCAGAAACAGGGTATGATCTGATAAAAAAATTTCCTAAAGACAAACTTCTAATTATTGACCGAGCAGTTGAAGGTCATGAGGCTGAATTTCCAGGGATTTATCAAGACTTCTCAAAAGATATTTTTGAGGCCCTTGAATCAGGTCTTAAACACTTAAAAAAGTATAAATTACTTATCCTAGTTTTCCCAAAGGGAGAGTTCTATCCTGCAGAAATCATGGATGGATTCAAAAGATTTTGCTTCTTCAATGATTTTAAAAATCTAATCGTAGATGGGATAGATGATCACGAACCACTAGATCAAGGAGACTGCTATATCGTTTTATCAGAATCAGATTTGGTGAATATCATCAAAAAATCACGAGAGCAGTTCTTAAAACTAGGAAAAGATGTTGGTGTCATATCCTACAACGATACACCACTCAAAGAGATTCTATCAGATGGCATCACTACCGTTTCAACTGATTTTATTCACATGGGAAAATCCATCGCTAGACAAATACTTGGGCTAGAACAACGAGTACCCTTAAAGAATCCATTTAAACTAACAATTCGAAAATCACTTTAATAATTCGTATTTTTCATTTATCCTTTCTGGTTTCCTTCCCTTTATTCTTTTATAAACTACCTACTAATTAATCAGTTAATCCAATCCCAAATCAAGGTATAGTCCGTGTAATTCCAATGCCAAAAATCCCAGTAACAGCCGTATTCGACATCGGGAAAACCAACAAGAAGTTCTTTCTCTTTGACCAAAATCTAAAGGAAGTGTACCACAGTTACACTCGTCTAGAGCCTGTTCCAGATGAGGACGGTTTTCCGAGTGAACCTGTACTCCCTCTTCGTGCCTGGATGCTGGATACTTTTCGTGGGGCACTGAATTCTACCGAATTTGAAATTACGCGGCTTAATATTTCAGGGCATGGGGCCTCTTTTGTCCATACTAACCTCGAAGGAGAGCCTGTTGCGCCACTTTACGATTACCTGAAGCCTTTCCCGGAGGAACTTTTAGATCGATTTTATTCCGAAAACGGAGGAAAATTGAACTTCTGCAAAGAGACTTCTTCCCCTCCGCTAGCCATGCTGAATTCAGGCCTGCAACTCTATTTTCTCAAGTATGCAAAGCCCGAAGTATTCCAGAAAATCCAAAGAAGCCTCCACCTCCCGCAGTACCTGAGTATGCTATTTACAGGCACAGCAGTCTCTGACTTCTGCAGCATCGGCTGCCATACCGCCTTGTGGGATTTTGAGAAAATGGATTACCATGCATGGGTAAAACGAGAAGGAATAGAAGCCCTCATGGCTCCCATTCTGCCTGGAGGTTCACTTCTGAAAACCAAGCCTGAGCTGGGAGGAATTCCCTGCGGAATTGGCGTGCATGACTCTTCGGCAGCCCTGCTTCCCTACCTGAAACAGGAAACCGAACCCTTTGCCCTCCTTTCTACGGGTACCTGGGCGATCAGCATCAATCCATTCAACAAGACTCCGCTCTCGGAATCGGAGCTGACGAAAGATTGCCTGCAGTTTCTGAGCATTTCAGGACAACCCATCAAAATCTCTCGTCTCTTTATCGGTGAGGAGCACAAGTACCAAGTGGAAGAGATGTATGCTTTTTGGCAGCTTCCCCTAGGCACCTACAAGAAACTCCAATTCGAAGAATCCTGGTACCAAAAAGTAAGCGGTCAGCCCAAAAAAAGAATTCGATTCCATTACATCCAACCTGAGAATTTTGGGATAGAAAATGGCCCTAGCAGCGATTGGAGTAGCTTCTCGGAATTTACAGAGGCCTACTACACCTTCCTACACGAGCTGACGACGATTCAGGCAGCCTCCATCCAACTCGTACTAGAGGGAGCGCCTGTGCAGCGTCTTTTTGTAGATGGCGGGTTCAATGCCAACCCGATTTTTCTGGAGCTGCTGCGCCGAAAACTTCCCGGCATAGAACTTATCCCCAGTGATTTTCCAAATGGCTCCGCTTTAGGGGCTGCAATGCTCGTGAATATGAACGCTGAAGCTTAACTTAACCAAATGAAAGCCAATTCCCCATCCGTCGCCTTGTTTATTCCCTGCTACGTAGATCAATTCTACCCGCAAGTAGGTATTGCTACGCTGGAATTATTGGAGAAATTAGGCTGCAACGTGACCTATCCCTCGGGTCAAACCTGTTGTGGTCAGCCCCTAGCCAATGCGGGCTATGCACGGGATACCGTAGGCACGGCAAGCCATTTTATAGAGACCTTCAGTGACTATGACTATGTAGTTTGTCCTTCCGGAAGCTGCACCCTGCACGTAAAAGAGCACTTTCCAGCCATTTCTGGCCTAGAAAAAGAACAGGAAGCCCTGGAGCATAAAATCTACGAACTCGTAGAATTCATCACCGACGTACTGAAAATAGAGCGATTGGAAGGGAAATTTCCCCACCGGGTAAGCTTCCATTCCTCCTGCCATGGACAGCGTGGACTGCATCTCTCCTCCGGATCAGAACTCAATCAACCCCCATTTAATAAGGCCCGCAAGCTTCTGGAAAATCTCGAAGGATTGGACTGGGTGGAGTTAACCAGAACAGACGAATGCTGTGGCTTTGGAGGAACCTTTGCCGTAACCGAAGAAGCGCTTTCCATCCAAATGGGAAAAGACAGGCTAGAGGATCACCTGCACCATAAAACCGAATTTATCACCGGTGGGGACATGTCCTGCATCATGCATTTGCAAGGCATTGCCACCCGATCCAAACAAGAGGTAAAGTTCCTGCACCTTGCTGAAATCCTAAATCAGGCCCTGTCATGACACATCCGGAGAATGCAGCTGAATTTTTAAAAGATAGCCAAAAATCAAAGTGGCACGATGAAACGTTATGGTTTGTTCGCGACAAGCGGGACAAAGTCAGCAAAGGAATCCCCGAATGGGAACAATTGCGGGAGTTAGCCTCTGGTATCAAAGACAATGTCCTCGCCAATCTTGCCAGCTACCTGGAAGAATTTGAACTAAATGCGACGAAAAATGGAATCATCGTACACTGGGCGGCAGATAGTGAAGAACACAACCGACTAGTGCTGGAAATCCTCCAAAAGCAAAACTGTACGGCTGTCGTCAAAAGTAAATCCATCCTTACCGAGGAGTGCCATCTCAATCCCTACTTGGAAAAGCAGGGCATCGAAGTGGTGGACACCGACCTTGGGGAGCGCATCGTACAGTTTCTCAACCAGCCCCCCAGCCACATTGTCCTTCCCGCAATTCACCTGAAGAAAAGTGAGATTTCCGAACTTTTTCACGAGAAGCTGCACACCGAAAAGGGCAACGAGGATCCGGCCTACCTGACACAAGCTGCAAGAGTTCACCTGCGGGAAAAATTCTTTGGTGCCAAGGTCGCTATCACGGGGGTCAACTTTGGAATTGCGGAGACAGGGGAATTTGTAGTGTGCACCAACGAGGGCAACGCCGACATGGGTGTTCACCTGGCAGACGTGCATATTGCCTGCATGGGCATCGAAAAAATCCTCCCAAGACGAAAAGACCTGGCGGTATTCCTTCGCTTATTGGCAAGATCAGCCACGGGTCAGCCCATCACCAATTACAACTCACATTTCAGAAGTCCATCGCCCGGAAAAGAAATCCATATCATCCTGGTTGACAACGGTCGCACCGCCCAGTTGGCTCGAGAGAAATTTAGGAACTCACTCAAATGCATCCGTTGCGGGGCCTGCATGAACACCTGTCCCATTTACCGTAGAAGTGGTGGATTCAGTTACAACAGCACCGTTCCAGGACCGATCGGCTCGATTCTATCCCCTGGACTAGATCTTAAAAAACACAGCAGCCTTCCCTTTGCCTCCACACTTTGCGGAAGTTGCACCGATGTCTGCCCTGTGAAAATCAACATTCACGAGCAGCTCTACGAATGGAGGCAGGAGGTCACCAAAACGCAGGGTGATTTCGCCAAAGGGCTATCCATGAAGTTGGCCAATGGGATATTCAAAAGTCCCCTAGCCTACAAAATTTCGGGGAGCTTAATGCGGAATGCACTTAAATCTCTTCCCAATAGCCTGATTTACCATCCCTTGAATGTTTGGGGAAAAAATAGAAATCTCCCAGATGCTCCCAAGGAATCTTTTCAACAGTGGTATCAAAAAAACAGGTCATGAACAGCAGAGAAAAAATCTTGAGCGCTATTCGAAGCCTGTCTCTCGAACCCAAAACGCTCCCCAATATCCCTAGTTTCAGCAATTCCGGAAACTTGGTGGAACGGTTTACGCAGTCCATCTCCGACAACAAGGGAGAGGTATTGACCAAAAGCGAATTTGACGCATGGTTTTCGGCTGCGAATTTTTCTAAAGTGATCTCGCTTTCGGCCCAGTACTCCGAGCTTGCCACCCTTTCTTTACCGGAAGACCCACATGATTTGGAGTCTTTGGAAGTGGCGATCCTAGACGGGCAATTTGGGGTTGCGGAGAACGGTGCCATCTGGCTTGAAGATACACAGCTTGGACTGAGGGCGCTACCCTTCGCAACCGAGCATCTGGTGATTGTGCTGGATCGCAACCTGCTGGAAAACACCATGCATCAGGGCTATGGAAAAATAGCCGCTGCCCATTCTGGCTTTGGACTATTCCTTGCCGGCCCTTCCAAAACCGCAGACATTGAGCAATCATTGGTCATTGGAGCACAAGGAGCAAGGAGTTTGAGGGTAGTTTTGGTTTAAGAATTGTACAAAGTACCAAGTACAATGTACCAAGTAGACTCAGATACAAGAGCCGAGAACCAAGAAACGAGACCATATTCCCTAAAGATACGAGATTCGAATATTCTACGAATTCTCACTTCTTCATTCAACATTCATCAATCGGCGTTCAACATTAGTTTAAATCTCGTAGCTCGTACTTCGTATTTCTACTTCGTGCTTGGTACATTGTACTTTTCCGTTTACACCTTCTCTATCCAGTCCACACCGGTATCTTTCCAGGCCCGATCTCGTGCGGAAGCTAATACTGCTTCGCAAACTTTCTGCGTTTCAAACGCATCTCTGAAAGTAGGGTGACAAGCCTCTCCAGTCTCTAAACTGTGGAAGAAATCAGCCACATGGTGGATAAAGGAATGCTCGTAGCCAATGGAAGTTCCCGGTATCCACCAACGGTGCATGTAGGGATGGTCTCCGTCGGTAACGTGAATGGATCTCCAGCCCCTCACCTTGCCTTCGTCGCTGTGGTCAAAATATTCGAGGCGGGTGAGGTCATGCAGGTCCCAACGGATGGAGGCATGCTCCCCATTGATCTCGAGGGTGTATAAGGCCTTGTGTCCGCGGGCATAGCGTGTTGCTTCAAAAAGACCAAGGGAACCGTTATCAAAGTGGCAATGAAAAATACAGGCGTCGTCGATTCCTACTGCCTGCTTTTTGCCCGTATCCGAATGCACACGCTCCTTTACAAAGGTCTCGGTCATCGCAGAAACATCTTTGATTCCACCGTTTATCCACATGGCCGTATCAATGCAGTGTGCTAGCAGATCTCCGGTAACTCCTGAACCTGCGGATTCTAAATCCAATCTCCAGGTGCCATCTCCTCCTTGTGGCAAGTCCGGATTGATGGTCCAGTCCTGTAGGAAGTTGGCTCGGTAATGAAAAATCTTGCCCAGCTTACCCGATTCCACGATGTTTTTGGCTAGGGTAACTGCAGGCACACGTCGGTAATTGTACCACACCGTGTTTTTTACGCCAGCTTTTTCAACTGCCTCTAGCATACCCTTGGCTTCGGCAACAGTTCGAGCGAGGGGCTTCTCACAGAGGATCATTTTTCCTGCCTTGGCCGCAGCAATGGCGATTTCGGCATGCATATCGTTGGGGGTACAAATATCGACGGCATCAATGTCCTCACGAGCGAGGAGCTTGCGCCAATCTGTTTCGTAGGAAGCATAGTTCCAGCGTTCCATAAAGGCCTTTGCATTTTCCTCTCTACGGGAGCAGCAGGCTTGTAGCACGGGTCGGTACTCGTATTCAGGAAAAAAGTCTGCCAGGCGCTTGTAGCCATTGGTATGAATTCTGCCCATCAGCCCTGTACCGATGAGACCTACACGAATTAATTTTTTAGTACTCATGGTTCTAGTAAGTTAGAAGTAAAAGATAAATGATTATCCGCAAGCACACCAGTGGTTCAAAATGAGTATTAGTTTCTGCGGAAATCGTCGACAGCTGACCGTCCACAGTCCACAGCACATTTTCTTAACCTTTAAACCTTATTTTTTGGGTTACTGGTACTAAAGTGGATATTCATGAAAAGAAAGATTTATTTTGCAAACAACGGAAGGCCGAGGGCGAAGATCTGCTCAATGTCCCTGTGCATTACGAACTGCAATCATCGCAGCGAGGATATCATTCCAAGTTTGCTGCTTTTCCATGACTGCGTTGGGAAACATGCAGCCATCCCAGCAGATGTGCGTCAAGGCTTGGTTGTAGTTTCCTGCAGCATCCCGTAGCCAGTAGCCCGCATCCTGCGCGATATCTAAAACCCCATTTGGATCTGTAGCTTGGCAGTGACGGCCTGTTTTGTCATGGGATCCAGATCCAAAAACAGAACCATCATTTTGTGCCACGTGAAAGTCAATCGTCCATGGGCGAAGCGCGTCCGTCACCGTTTTGAGGGCCGCCTTGATCGCTTCTCTGTCCTTCAAATCTGCATTTACAGGAAGTATACGGTGCTCGGGAGCATTGTAACCCAGGGTATAGAGAAAGGTATGGGACATATCGGCTTGGAAACCTACGTTCTTCCGATCGGTCATTTCTAGGAGTTCGACCATGTGCTTCCAGCTGTGCATTCCTCCCCAGCAGATTTCACCTTCGGCCGCAAGTCGCTCGCCAAAACCTGCTGCTACATCGGCTGCTTCACGGAAGGTCTGCGCGATCAACTTGGAGTTGGCCAATGGATCTTTTGACCAATCGGTAACACCCGCAGCGGAATCAATACGAACGATTCCATAATCTCGAACCCCCAGTTCCTTGAGCTTTTGCCCAAATTCACAGGATTTTCGTACCATATCCACGAAAGTCTTTCGCTGATCGGCAGTACCCATCGCTGAACCTGCCCAAATGGGCGCCACCAGAGAGCCAACCTTGAGTTGATGCTTGGCTACTTTCTCTGCCAGTCTTTTGGGTTCATCAGGATCATCCAGATCAAAATGGGGGGCAAGTAAGCCCACATCGATTCCATCAAATTTAACACCATTGACTTCGGAGGCTGCAGTCATGGCAAGCAGCGTATCAAAAGGGATCACCGGCTCAGAGTCCGGACCTTTTCCGACCAATCCTGGCCAGGTGGCATTGTGGAGTTTGGGAAGCGTATTCATGTTTGTGTGTGAGTGGGTTTTTTGTTAATGTTTCTATTTTTTCAGGAGCCAAATTCTTCTGGGATGAGAGAACTGATTTTTAGGCAATTTTTAAATCTGGATTTTTTGGACCGAAGTGCTTCAGCATCACAATGGGATCGGTTTTGGAAAGGTTGGTGATCTTCACCCCTGCCTTTGCTGCATCCTCAGACACGAAGTATTCGTCGTGGGTCAGTTGCCCAAATCGGATCAAAGAAGGAGTTTCAATATCCCAAGCACCCATTTTACCATGTCCTTGCATCATGATCATGCCATAGGCCGCGGCATCGGTAATGGTGACAGTCTGGCCTGGCATTACCGTCAGTTCCTTGGCACTGTAGTCATAAGATCGGTAGCAAATCCAAGTTTCCTGGTAGCCCGCAGCCTGCATTTTTGCTGAATCGGCTACCGGTTTGGGTTCCATGTAGTGGTTGTCCATCAAGTTGGGATTGACGTTCAGATCCCAGTCAATCATTTCAAGCAAGAGTTCGTAGTCTCCCCAACGGTTTTTAGGGCAGGCATTCCAGAGCAACTCATCCGGGATAATGGCTTCATTAACCAAGGATTGGTACATCGCAAAGATGTCCGAGGCTTTTTGCGGTTCGTAGGTACACAAACTGCCTGGAGCATGGAGCATTCCTGGAGGCACATCCCATCCCGTGCCGGGCTGCAAACGAAAAGCTTGGGAGTAATTTGTGATTTTGTTGTCTCCTTTGTTGAAGTTCTTCAAACAATTCAAGATCGTCTCCTTGCTCGTTCCTGGGGCGATACCAAAGAAGGTGTAAGGAAAATCTCCCCCATGGTTGTTGACCTGAGGAGGGAAATAGTAGGCCTCCGGCTTTCCATTTTGACCCGTCAGTTTGCCAAATTCATCCGAGGGGTGAATGTGGTGTGGCAAGGGCCCCATGTTGTCAAAAAATTTGGAATACATGGGCCAGGACTTGAACTCATTCCAGAGGCGCGAACCGACAAGTGCTGCCCCTAATTCCTCCACTGCATCCTTGAGCAAAAAGAGTTGGGTACTGCCCCCATCTTCGAAAGCGATGTGACTTAAACCTTCATTTTTTGAAGTGAGGGGACCATTTTGGGCAGCGGTGGTCGAAGAAAACCAACGTTCATCGATGCCACCTCGCATGCCTCCAAAGGCGTAATAGTCTTCAGGATGCAATTTGATTCGGCGACCGGGCACGCAAAATGAGCGGGGAACCCAGGTGGGGGTCAATCGTACAATTCCTTCGCCCTGTTCGAGCGCTTTTTTGGCAAAACTCATACCTGTGTATTTTGGGTTAGTGATAGTCTATTTTTTTTTAATCGTTGAACAAGCAGCAAGTCATTTCGAGATGGGTTAAGAAAATTCCCAAGCAGCATCCCCTAGCAAAATACTAAGCTTTAGGTCATAAATCCGAGTTTCTCCAGGCTCCAGCAAAATCAAACTCTGATTCGCTCGAGCGGCAGCCTGTCCAATTGGAGGATTGGTAGCGGGCTCAAGCGCAGTCACGTATTCATTTTTTCCCCAATGCTGCCAATGGATAAGCCACGGCAATTGGGTTTTGGAGAATGAAATTTTTAATCCCAGGCCCAATTGGTCGTTGACATAGCCACAAATTACTTGTTGTTCCTTATTTCCAAGAGGATCAATAAAGGCTACCTCTTCCCCAAAGCCAGCATGGCTATCCATGGGAGCTGGGCAGTGCCGAAATCCATCTTTTCGAGAATTTTGCCGAATCACTGTCTCTCCAGATCTCAGCTGCATTTCTCCCTGCCAGACAACCCGTGTTCCTGCATCAATCAAGGGCCAGCCACAATTGATATGGTACAAAAGCATGTGTGGTGCTGGGGAATTGCCTCGATTGGTGACCCGATCTTGAATGTGAATTTCTGCCGACCCGATGGTTCCTGAGATCCGTCGAATCAATTCTAAGCTTGGACCAAAGGTGCTGCTTTCGGTAACCTTGCCAATTAGCTCAAACCCCAAGTCTCCAGAAAAAATATCTGGCTGCTTGATGGAAATTAGTTCGGCACTTAGGTTGGAATAATTGCCATGCAAGCCTCTGGATTCATTTTCATCCGAATTGGGAGGGCCGGCATTGGATAATCCGCAGGTGGTCAACAATCCTCCACCGAATGTGCGAAGCCAATCAATGCCTTGATTGGAGAAAGGTTGCGGAGCGGTCAAGCCGGCATGAGAGATCCAAGCCAGGCTATGTTCATTGAAAAAGGCATCCAAAATATCCATGCCTCGATCCAATACCACCTTGAAGCGTAGCCCGGTGCCCGTATTGATCCAAGCGATACGAACTCCCCGCCCTGCACCATTGTCGAGGACAGAAGTTTCTATTCCTCCCAGTTGCTGAGAGTTGGAGAGGGCATGCTTCCAATTTTGGGGATCTTTCCGCGTCATTTTTTTTACCGTAAAACCCAAACTTTTTTACCTAGTGTCCAATCAGCTTAACCACTATCTAAAAAAGCCTGGTTCTAATATAAGTAGAAAAGAGAATTTAGTAGGCTCGCTTTTTTGAATAAAACCCATTCTTGGGCTAGTCTCCCCTATCCCTTTTTCAAAAGAATATTCTTGAACATCACCTTCATGGGAGGACCTACATGGACTTGGAAGCCGAATAATCCGCTCAGCTTTCTGTTTTTGGTATCGGCATCCTCCACCTCACTCATCAGCGTACCATTTACATAATGCTTCATCAGATTACCCTTAGCCACAATATGAATGGTGTTCCACTCCCCTTTTTTGATCAAATTCCCCAAGGCAGCGCGATCCCCTAACTCATTCACGAGGGACAATCCCTTCCAGGCATTATTCGCTACATAGCCACCAACAGCAGCAATGTCGTCCGGTTGCGCATTGATCTGTGTGCGCTGTCCACGATAGGCAAGGGTGGTCCGTTTGCGTTCTTCGTAGTTTTGACCCGTGTAGCGATTTGCTCCATCGATATCTGCCTGGTAGCCTTTTAGGGCATACGGCAACTCCGTGTATCGATCGCTGCGGTATTGCACTCCTGAGTTTCCATTTTCTGAAATCCAATAGTCCACCTTCAACTCAAAATCTCCAAGCTCTCCCCCCTTCCAGATGATAAAGGTGTTGTTTTTAAGAAGCGTTGCTGCAGTGATTTCTCCTACAATTGCCCCGTCTTTTACGGACCAGTAAACCGGATCAAATTCCCAGCCTTGGATGCTTTTGCCATCAAAAATGGGCGTAAATCCATCTTGAGCATCCTTGGCCTGAATTGGCGCCTGACTCGTTCCCATAGTTGAGAAAAGAACATACGCCAAGAGCATCACAGCTGCAGATGCTTCGAGGAGAAGGTAAGACTTTAGATTGGGAATTTTCATCGCTGTGCAGTAGGTTGCTTGTACACGGCATGATTCGCATTCCCACCTGAGATAAGGTATGCCATCAAGTCTTTCAATTCCTCCTCATTAAGTCGATTGATCAACCCTGGCATCATGATAGACACCTCCCCATTTTTCTTCAGCGCGACGGTGCTTTTGGATACGGTTTTGATGTCGTTTGGAGCAAATGGGTTTTGAGAAATGTAATAATTCTTCGCATCCTCATCATTGATTTTACCCAATATTGAGCCTCCCGCTTTGAGTTCGAGAACCGTAGATTGGTATTGATCGGAAATGGTAGCGTTAGGATCGATAGTGGCTACCAAAATGTCTTTGGCAGAAAAACGGGTTCCCAACTGGCTCAAATCCGGGCCAATTGCTCCACCTGCACCCTGCATGGTGTGGCAAGACTGACATAGGGTAGCGGCATACATCGCTTTTCCCTTAACCAAATCACGACCCACCAAATTGGCAACTAATGGCTCTGCTTCTTCCAGCGTCCAGCGGCGACCTGGGCCTTCAGGTTGAACATCGGAGTTTATAATGTCATTTCCGCTCTCAGTCAGTAATTTACCTCCTGATAGTTCATCGTATTTTTCAAAGTCCGCTTTATCCACGGAAGCCAAGGCCATTTTTCGGGCACGATCGAGGAAGCCTACATAGCTACGTCCTCCTTTATAAGCAGTGAGGGCATTTTTGATCCATCCAAAATACTCGACTCGCTGGGCAGCAGTCCAACCTTTATCGGCTCCACCCAAAACGGTAGCATAGAAGGTAGCTTGCGCAGGCGGTACATTGGCCAGCATATTGGCAATATCCAATCCATACTGAGGATTTCTCAAAATCAAATCTGAAGATTCAGTAAAGGTCTTTTGATAGTTAGGATCATCCTTGGCATTTTTAAGTAATGCAAGGGTTTTGCTAACCGCAGTAGGAGCATCCAAGTGAACTAGAAGGATAGAAAGTGAGCGATCTAGCAGGTTATCATTTGCTGGGTAATGGGGATCCAAGTAAGCGATCAATTGTGGCTTAACCGCTTCCGCATTGGACCCATGTCGAGCCAAAAGCACTTCAAAGGTCCGAAGGATGTCTTGCTTTTCTTTGGAGGAGAGCTTCTTGTAGTCTACTTGCATCAAGCTGTTGAACATGGCTGCTGCATCAGCACTCGAACCATGCCGAGCAAGTGCAAGAATTGCTTGCATTTTCTTAGCGGCATCAGGCTCGGCCAAGGCCTTGCCCTTCCAAGAAGCCACAGGCTGATGCTCCAAAACCAATCTTGCAGCGTACTGCACATAGCGATCTTCATGTCCAAGCTGGGCCCAAGCCTTTTCTATCCCTTCTGCAGGAGCGCCTGCCCGATGATATTGCTCCAATTCTCTTCGGATCTTTGCCTCCTTTGGAAGATCTGCCTCTGTCATAGGAACATAGGTATCCAGCTCGCCCTTGTAGGTTACGCGATACAGATCAGATTCAAGTCTTCTTCCGCCTGTCGCAAAGTAAAACGCGCCATCTGGACCTATTATTCCATCCGTGAGCGGGAGTGGGGAACCTGAAATAAACTCTTCAGCTTTAGCATCATAGGTAGCACCGTTTGGAGTAAGGTGAATGGCATAGATGATTCCAAAGCTCCAGTCAAATGTATAAAGTGCTTTTTTATACTTACTTGGAAAATTAGCTTTAAAACCAAACATGGCGTTCGTAGGCGATCCTTGACCGATGTTGAGTACTGCAGGAAGATTATCTGGATAGTTGGGAGACCACTTAGAGTTACCAGTTCTCCAACCAAATTCAGACCCACTCGTGGCATGGTTGATACGAGTAGGACGGTACCAAGGCATTCCAAAATCCCACTCCATATCCGCATCGTAGGCAAAGATGTCACCCACCTCGTTGACGTCAAAATCAAAGGCATTTCGGTAGCCTGCAGAAATCAATTCCCAATCTGTTCCCTCAGGGTTAATTCGAGCTATCCATCCTCCAGGTGCCATTCTATCATTGGCATGGCCTCTTGGATCTTTGATCAATGGAAATAGGTTGTCCTCTTGCCATACTTTTGGCAGTCGGTAGGAATTCATCTCAGGTACATCCACATGGTTACCCGCGATCAAGTAAATCCCCTTTCCATCAGGAGTCACCTTCATGGAGTGAGGACCATGCTCTCCTTGCTGTCCCTTAAGCTCGCGAATCTGGGTAATGGATTCAAACTGCTCATCCCCATCTAAATCTTGGATTCGGTAAAGCCCCGTAGGCTGGCTAAATTTTTCGTTTGGATTGTGATTCACCATCACATATAGGGAATTGAAGGCATAGAGCAATCCCTGTGCATAGCCCATGCCCACGAGAGAATCGGCCACATTTCCTACTACCAGTTTTTCAACTTTTGGTTTTACTGTAGTATCAGATCCAATTGGAGGTAATTCCAAGCGGTAGAGAAAGCCATATTGATCCGAAGTGATCATTCTGCCCTTGTCATCAAAGGTCATAGCCACCCAAGAGCCCTGATCATTTTCTCCAGGACTATAGAGCAATTCAGCAACAAATCCATCTGGAAGCTTTAGCTTATCAATTTTAGGATTGCCAGTAAGCTGCCGGATTTCTTCTTTTTTGCCACAGGCGAATACTGCCGCTAGGACAACCCCAAGAATCAGGAGATTTTTTAAAGTGCTTTTGAGGAACATATTATTTTGAATTAGATGTTTTACAGTTGATTCTATTTCCCAATCTCTAAGATGAGAAATAATTAAGGGTAATTAAAACTGCTTATGAAAGCAATTTACTTTTTATCAAGAATTTTTCTACCCAGTTCTTTCTTGTTTCCTAAGAAAATAACCCAACACCTTCACTTTTTTTAAAAGGGAGATGTTGGGCTATTTCAGTTAAATAAATCGCATTAGAAGTATGGACTGATCTCCGATTCTGCAGCAGGATATGGGAAGAATTTATTCAAGTTTGTAAATACGTTGTTTCTTGGAATTGCACCAGGAATAGGTGGGAAATAGTATTCCAATGGATTGGCTACAATTCTTTTTCCATAAGGCAGAATAATTTCCTGAATACGATCAGTTCGAATGATGTCGAACCATCTCTTATTTTCAAAAGCAAGTTCAACTCTTCTTTCTTTGAAAATTGCCTCTCTTACTTGTGCCTGACCTGCCGCTGTAGTAGCTGCCAAACCTGCACGAGTTCTAACCTGATTTAACAAACCTACAGCATCGCCTGATTTTCCTTGCTCATTAAGCGCCTCAGCCGCCAAAAGCAAAACTTCAGCATATCGATAGACCGGCCAATTCACCCCGTGGTTCTGGTGTTGAGCATGGGTGTCTTGAAACTTCTTTATAATGGGAGTGATTTTATTGTTTCCTGGCCTACCTGACACGGTGATTGTCATGATTGATGCAGCTTTACGAGTGTCTCCAGTTTCATAGGCAGCAATAATATCAGGTGTTGGGATATTATTTCCTTGACCATCTAGTGGCTGAGGATTGCTTGTGTTAAACAAGGTCCTTACCTCAGCAACTGAAAGTGGATATGGCAAATGTTGGTACAGGAAATTCCCTTGAAGACCGTCCGGACCTTCGCGAAACTGTACTTCAAATACTGATTCAGCATTATTCTTATTCGTAGAGTTTTTAGAAAACGCCATCGTATAGCTAGGCATCAGCGAATACTGCCCAGAAGAAATCACCGGAGCTAAAACCTGTTCCGCATCGGACCATTTCTTGCGATATATATATACATCCGCGAGCAAGGTTCTTGCAGCTCCTTGAGTTACTCGGCCAGCAAGTTGAGTGGATTTCTGAGGAAGTAAGGGTATTGCGGCTATCAAGTCTTTGATTATTTGATCAAAAACGGCAGCTTCTTCAGACAATGGTAATGAAGATCCCTCTCTACCAGGAATGGGAACTAAGTGTAAGGGTACCTTTCCAAAATACCTCGCCAAATGAAAATAGGAAAAAGCACGAAGGAAAAGCGCCTGACCCTTCACATTGTTTTTGGAATCTTGATTGAATTCTACGGCATCAATTGGAGCCAAAACCTGATTTGCTCTAGAAATCACAAGGAAAAGTCCCCTCCAAGCTGCAAGAACGTTTGAATTTGGTGTTGTCCCATTACTAATCGGAACCGAAAAGTCTGCCAAATTCTCAGTATTCTCAACTGCACCAAACAAGACATTTCGCATGTAGAAGGTATTGTCTGAGTGCAGCTCACCTAAGGTCCAAGCAGGACCATTGTAATAAGCTCTAAGCGGTGCATAGGCACCATTTACTGCCTGAATGAAGTCATTCTCTGTCTTAAAGTAAGTCACCGAGCTTAGCTGAGTTTCTGGCACAACTGTTAGAAAATCATCACAACTAGTGAATGACATCAAAAGGACTAGAAGTATTATGCTATATTTTTTCATATTTAGTTCAATTTAGTAAGTCTACATCTGATAAGTAGCGCTGATTAAAAATTGATATTAGCACCAAAAGTGATGGTACGTGGAACAGGATATGGCCCTAAATCAACCCCAGGGCTCAGGTTTCCACCATCTCCCAGACCATTACTTTGCATACTTACCTCAGGATTTTGACCTCCCCAGTAGTTTGTAAATACTAGCACATTCTGAGCAGAGGCATATATTCTTGCCGATCTTATGGCCTTTGGAAGCTTCGTGAAAGTATATCCCATCGTAATATTTCGGATTGTGAAGAAAGAAGCATCCCAAACAAAATTGCTGTTTGGCCAATCTCGTTCAATACCTGTCACGTTTCCTCCACCTACAGTGGTACCAAAAATCCCTTCTCCAGGATCAGATGGCGATCTAAAGCGATCAGTAGCTTTTCTCACCATATTGAACACCCCATCCAAATTGGCTAAGGAATAAAGGTGTCTCATGTAAAGATCCTGACCCTGAGAACCTGAACCTACAATGCTCATATCCCAATTTTTCCAATTGAAATTATTTGTGATTCCGTAGCTGAAATCAGGGAACGGGTTACCAATAATGGTTCGATCATCACGGTCACCTCCGAAGGTTATCACACCGTCCTTATTGATATCTTCAAGCTTGATACTACCTACCGTAGATCTACCCGGGATTTTAGGCGAATTTGCTAAATCCTCAGCATTGGCATAATTACCCAATTTTCGAAGTCCATAAAACTGAGCAAAAGGTTGACCAACTTGAGTGATGTGGAATGAACCATAGACTCTATCTATACCATCTGCCAATGCCAAAACCTCATTTCGGTTAAACGAAAGGTTGGCATTTACCGTCCAACGAAATGCTCCTTTAGTCGGCATCGCATTGATTTGGAATTCATGTCCCCAGAATTTGATTTCACCGATGTTATCATTAAAATTAGTAAAACCTGATTCTTGAGGAATTTGAACAGCATAGAGTAGATTGGTCGTGTTTTTAACGAAGTAATCGTAATTGAAGGTGATTCTGTCGTCTAGAAAACCTAAGTCAAAACCTAAATCAAATTGTGCAGTAGTTTCCCATCCTAAATTTGGATTGTCCAAGGAGGTTACTGCTGCACCCGGAGTAAGCGTATTGCCAAAAGCAACATTGACAGTATTGTTAATCAAGGCATATTGCGTGTAATTACCAATGTTATTGTTTCCGGTAATACCGTAGCTTGATCTAACTTTAGCATAAGAAATGGTTGGATTTTCTTTCAAAAACTCCTCGTCAGAAAGCACCCATCCCACAGAAGTAGACGGGAAAACACCCCATCGGTCATTTACTCCAAATCGGGATGATCCATCCCCTCTGGCAGATGCCGTAAACAAATATTTCCCTTTGTAGCTGTAAGTAAATCTGGAAAACAATGAAGTTAAACTCCATTCCTGCACTGCATTAAAGGTTCCTCCTCGGTTAATATTAACAGCAGCCTGAGAAGTCAGGATTCGATCATCCGCATAGGTATCTGCTTGTATTCTGTACTGATCAAGCCGGAATCTTTGGTTTGAAAAACCCACCAATGCTTCAAATGCATGATCATTAATTGTATTTCTGTAAGTTGCTATATTCTCATTCAACCACGAGAGATTATTGTTGGTTTCACGAATTGAAGCTGCCACCGTAGGTATCGCTTGGTTGATAGCTGAAGTAGCCGTAGAAGGATTAGAAAAGAAGAATCTTGAATTATTCAATTCGACATTAAAAGTGGATTTGAAAGAAAAATTCTTGATCGGTTTCCATTCCACATAAGATGTTGCTAATAAATTCAATCGAGTGGTCTCGTTTATCAATTCTTGAGCTGATCTAACCCAGTTTGGATAAGCAAAAATATTTCCTGTCTCTGCCGGGAACCTATTAAACAAGGTTAATTCACCTTTCTCGTCTCTGATTGGCATGACCGGCCAAGTGTGATTGGCGTTGAAAATAATGCCTTGTCCTCTATCTCCATCAGAACGAGGAGTGTTGTCAAACACATAGTTAGGCGCAACATTCACCCCAATATTAATTTTATCAGAAAGCTTATAATCAGTGTTTAAACGAAGGGAAAATCTCTTAAAATCTGTATTTACCACAACCCCTGTTTGATCAAAAATACCCACCACTGCCGAAGTACTCATCCGATCTTTATTGGAAGTAAGGGTCAGGTTGTAACTCGATATTGGAGCAGTCTGCAGAAGTGCATCGTACCAATCGTTATTTTTGTCTCTATACTGAGCTGGGTTTTGAAAAACCGAAGGAACAGGTCTTGCCGCATCTTCGTAATACTCTTTTTTGAACTGGGCAAATTCCTCTGCATTCATCATCTCAAGACGACCTCTCATCGGAACTTTTTGGAAACCTGTAAAAACATTTAGGTTGACATTGGTTTGTCCTGACTTTCCTCGCTTGGTTGTAATCAAGACAACACCATTAGCCGCTCTAGAACCATACAGTGAGGTTGAAGCTGCATCTTTTAATATAGAGATATCATCAATCTCATCTGGGTTGATGGAGTTGATATCTCCTGTAATTGGAAATCCATCCACAACATATAAGGGCTCACTCCCACCAGAAACTGAAAGCTGCCCTCTGATTCTAACCTGCATTCCACGGCCTGGCTGACCTGTAGTTTGGTTGATCTGTACCCCAGCTAATCTACCTTGAAGCTTTTGCGCAACAGTAGATACCGGCATATCACGAAGTTCAGCGCCACCTATAGACTGAATAGCACCAGTAACCTCCTTTTTGATCTGGCTACCGTATCCAACTACTACTACCTCATTGAGGTCCGAGGTGGACAATTCCAACGATACATTGTAGGTGGTTTGTCCTCCTACCACAGCCACTTCTTTGGAAGTATACCCTATAAAACTCACCACCAAGATTTCTCCCGCCGAAGCGTCAATAGAAAAGTTACCGTTATTGTCCGTAACTGATCCTTGCTGAGTACCCTTGATCATTACCAGAGCCCCAGGCACTGGTTCGTTCTCAGAGGTAATCACCCCCCTGACTTTTTGGACTTGTCCAAAACTAAATTGGCTTATGCATGACATAAGCAATAAAAATCCAACAAACTGGATTTTTATCCTAGATAGGTATTGGTTATTCATATTTATGGGTTTAGGTTAATAATATACTTCATGCCCTAATCTCTTAAATATTAAAAAAGTATCCATCCTGTAGAATCCTGTATAAAATTCAGAAAATCAACAAATAACAAGCAGGACACTACAGGATATTCCCCCTCATTTTATCAATCTTGTTCGTGTTTATTTTAATTCTAACTATTGTATACACTATATTTAAGCAGAGAACTAAAAGGATTCTAATTCCTACTTTTTACACTTTATGAATAAAAAATAGGGTGAAAAAGACAACCCTAAATAAAAAGCATTGAATATTGTAGCTATTCTGATTATAATTAAGACTTATTGAATTTAGCCTATATGAAAAAATTACTTTCGACTCAAACCCCCTACTCAATTTTTGTTGTCCTTGCTTTTATTTTTTCAAGTTGTAGCCCTGAAAATTCTATAAAACTGACAAAAGGAACTCGAATTGCCCTTGTCGGGAATAACCTAGGTTCTCGAATGATGGAATACGGTGGTTTGGAAACAGAACTTCAATTGCGCTACCCAGACAGCACGCTTTTTATTCGCAACCTATGTGATCCAGGTGATACCCCTGGATTCCGGCCCCGATCTGGAACAAACGATCCCTGGGCGTTTCCGGGAGCGGAACAATTTCAAGACGAATATGCCAACAACTCTGGGTCAGAAGGATTTTTTGAAAAACCTGATCAGTGGTTGACCCGACTGCAAGCAGATGTGGTGATTGGATTTTTTGGATTCAATGAATCTTTTCAAGGAGATGCCAAACTTCAAAATTTCAAGGATGAACTGGAAGCCTGGATCCTTCATTCCAAAGCCCAGCGCTACAATGGGAAGGCAGCTCCGCAACTTGCCCTCGTGTCTCCCATCGCCTTTGAGGACCTTTCGGAGATCAAGGATGTTCCCAATGGGAAATTAGAAAACGAAAACCTACTGCGCTACACCGAAGCCATGGAAGAGGTGGCCAAAAAGTACCAAGTGGTGTTTGTGGACGCCTTCACCCCGAGTAAAAGTTGGTACGCTTCTACGGATGAGCCCTTGACTATCGATGGCAGCCAGCTTACCGAACAAGGATATGAGAAACTAGCGGTTCTGCTAGCCGACAAGGTTTTTGGGAAGGCGTCGCCAAAAGCGGAAGCCAACAAAGACCTGATCCAAACGGCCGTACTGGAGAAAAACTGGTTTTGGAACAACGACTACAAAATCCCAAATGGAGTCCATGTCTTCGGCAGACGCTACGATCCTTTTGGCCCAGACAACTATCCTTTTGAATTGGAAAAAATCCGCCAACTCACCGCCATTCGCGACACCGCCATCTGGGAAGCAAACCTAGGAAAAGTAAAAGACCTGCAAGCTGCGGATGCAAAAACCAAGGCCCTGCCAGAAGTGACCACCAACTACAACCCAGAGGCTAATGGCAGCCTGACCTATTTGTATGGAGAAGATGCATTGAAGACCATGAAGGTTCCCGAAGGCTATAAAATAGACTTATTTGCCTCCGAAGAAGCGTTTCCAGACCTAGCCAACCCAGTTCAAATCTCCTTTGACAACAAAGGAAGACTCTGGGTGGCGACCATGCCCAGCTACCCACACTACAAGCCTGGGGACAAAAGACCTGCAGACAAGTTGATTATTCTTGAAGACACCAATAATGATGGCAAAGCAGACAAGCAGACCACATTTGCAGACGATTTGCACATTCCTGTTGGATTTGAGATTGCCGCCGAAGGGGTGTATGTTTCTCAGGGAAATAACCTGGTACTGCTCGTAGATGAGAATGGAGACGATAAGGCAGACCGCAAAGAAGTTCTCCTCAGTGGATTTGATGACCACGACACCCACCATGCCATCTCTGCCTTTGCGGCAGATGAAAGTGGAGCGATCTACATGGCAGAAGGGGTATTCCTCCACACCAACGTGGAAACCTCCTATGGTCCTGTTCGAGGAACCAATGGAGGATTTTACCGCTACGAACCCAGGCGCCACAAGCTGGAGCGGGTCAACCAGGTCAGCATCCCCAACCCTTGGGGCATTGCCTTTGACCGTTGGGGACAGAACTTCTACGCAGAAACTTCCGGTCCCAATGTCAACTGGATGCTACCGGGCTCTACGCTTCCTCGCTATGGCAATGGCAATTTCAAAGGACCTAACCTGATTGAAAAAGACCACATGGTCCGTCCTACCTCAGGATTGGAATTTATCGCAAGTCGACATTTTCCAGAAGAGGTTCAGGGCGATTTGATCATCAACAATACCATTGGATTTTTGGGAACCAAGCAACACCAAATGTTTGAGGATACGGTGGGATTCACCACTAAATGGCGACAAGACCTGATTATCTCCTCCGACCGCAACTTCCGCCCGGTAGACATGGAAATCGCCCCAGATGGCTCCTTGTATGTGGCAGACTGGCACAACATCCTGATCGGACACATGCAGCACAACGCGCGAGATCCTTTGAGAGACCATGTGCACGGACGAATCTATCGGGTCACCTACCCTTCTCGACCTTTGGTCACTCCTGCTAAAGTCAATGGAGAATCCATCCCCGCACTTTTGGAAAATTTGAAGCTTCCTGAATACCGAAGCCGCTACCGTACCCGTCGCGAACTGAGAGGAAGAGATGCTGCTGCAGTAACTGCGGCCGTTGAGAAATGGGTGAAATCGCTGGATAAAAAAGACCCAGACTACGAACACCACCGACTCGAAGCGCTATGGGTGTCCTGGGGTGCCAACAAGGTAAATACTTCGCTCCTCAAGGAGCTTCTTGCCTCCAAAGATTACAAAGTGCGTGCTGCCGCCACCCGTGTGCTCCGCTATTCGGGACACCAAGTGCCTGACCAAGCCCAACTGCTGACAGCCTCCGTACAAGATCCCCATGGACGCGTGCGGATGGAAGGCATTGCTGCGGCTTCTTGGCTACCCCGTGCACAAGGAGTTCCGATTCTAGCACAGGCTGAAAAACAAGCCAAGGATGCAACCTGGATTCCTGGCACCTTAGAAACCGCCATCGCCCACCTCAATGGGCTTTCTGTAGCCCAGAAAAAGGAGGAAGATGTCAAATCTTCTTTGACCGGATCGGATCGGGAACTCTTTGTGCTAGGCAAGGAAATCTATGCTCGAGAAGGATTGTGTAGCACCTGCCATCAGCCAGATGGTGGAGGCTTGACCGCCTCTGAATTCCCTCCACTTCGAGGTACCCCATGGGTCACCGGCAGCCCCGAACGACTCATCAAATTGGTATTGAAAGGTTTAATGGGCCCCATGGAAGTGGCAGGAAAAAGCTATTCTGGACAGGTTCCGATGACTCCTCACGAAGGCATGCTTGACGACACAGAGATAGCTGCCGTACTTACCTACGTTCGCAACTCTTTTGGCAACAAAGCGGCACCGATCTCTGCAACCCTCGTTAAGAAAGTCAGGGAAGAGGTCAAAGACAAGAAAGGATTCTGGAGTCCACAAGAATTACTGAAAGCACATCCGTTGGAGAAAAACTAGGCAATTAGGCCTAGTTTTTTACTCTACCTTTTGAATGGGATACCAGGTAAAATCAAAAACATATTTTGATAGTAGTGGATAATTTTTGACAGCTGAACGCCAACATTCCACCGTGGACAGCACATTTTTTTAACCTTCAAACTTACTTTTCTTTGGCTGCCGGTTACAAAGCGAATATTCATGTTTAGAAATTAAAAAAATTTATACATATATTTGTCACACTAACAATTGCTATGACACAAGAACTCTTTGCTAGCTATTCCTTTTTGTTGGACCGTACGGCCCGAAAGGTGAAGCAGTATGCGCAGCAGCAGTTTAAGCGAGGAGGCTTTGATGTGACCGTAGATCAATGGTTGGTCTTGAAAAATCTAGCAGAAAACCCAGAATTGAGCCAGACCGAATTGGCAAACCTAGTTTTCAAGGATCATCCCACGCTTACCCGTATTCTTGATTTGCTTACCAAAAAAGGATACATCATTCGGGTCCAACACCCGCAGGATAGGCGTAGTTTTCAATTGCACCTGACTCCGGATGGGGTTACGAAAGTTGCTGAATTGAGACCCAAAGTCTTGCATATTCGCGAGAAGGCCTGGGAAAATTTGACTGAAAAGGACTTCTTAGAATTCAAGCGCATCTTGAATACCATCTACCAAAATTTGGACGATTCAAACAAAGAAACCAATAGCTAGTTTGGAATTCATTAGACGAATTCCAGGCCCTAACCAAACGCATTAAATTACTCCATGAACACCTCCACAATACACACTGATCTTTGCATCATCGGCGCAGGCCCAGTAGGACTTTTTGCGGTTTTTGAGGCAGGACTTCTCAAAATGAGATGCCATCTCATCGATGCCTTGCCACAAATTGGTGGGCAACTTTCTGAAATTTATCCTCAGAAACCCATTTACGACATCCCTGGATATCCTGAGATCAAAGCGCAAGACCTGGTGGAAAACCTGATGGAGCAGGCCAGACCATTTAATCCCACCTTTACCCTTGGCGAACGTGTAGATCTTCTGGATCGTCAAGAGGATGGCAGTTTTATCGTGACCACCAGCGACAAGACCCAGGTACATGCCAAGGTCATTATCATTGCTGGAGGATTGGGTTGCTTCGAGCCTAGAAAGCCCGTCTTGACCAATCTAGAGCTATTTGAAGGAAAGGGCATTCACTACATGGTGAAGAATCCGGAAACCTTCCGCGACAAAAAAGTAGTGATTGCAGGTGGTGGAGATTCAGCATTGGATTGGACGATTTACTTGGCCAATATCGCTGAAAAAGTCACTTTGGTTCACCGAAACGAAACCTTCCGTGGCGCACCTGATTCTGCTTCCAAAGTATTTGATCTCGCCCAAGAAGGAAAAATCGACTTGATTCTTTCTGCCAATTTAAAGGAAGCAAGTGGAAACGACCGCCTTGAAAAAGTGATTTTAGAAGACAAGAACAACCAAGAAATGATCTTGGATGCGGATTACTTAATTCCTTTGTTTGGTCTCTCTCCCAAGCTTGGCCCTATTGCCGACTGGGGACTCAGCATCGACAAAAACGCAATCGAGGTGGATACCCGCGATTATTCCACAGGAGTGGAGCGCATCTATGCCATTGGAGACATCAACACCTATCCAGGAAAGTTGAAACTCATCCTTTGTGGCTTCCATGAAGCAGCCATCATGATGCACTCTGCCTTCAAGTATGTTTACCCTGATCAAAAACTAAGTTTCAAATACACCACCGTGAACGGGGTAAACGCATTCTAAGACCTTATGGATTTAATCAAATTTACCGTAGAAGACCAGCAAGGTGCACGCCAAGAAGTTGAGGCACCCACAGACATGGGACTGAACCTGATGGAAATTCTTAAGGCTTCCGAATACCCTATTCTTGCTACCTGTGGTGGCATGGCCCTTTGTGCAACTTGCCATGTAGAAATTTTAGAAGGCCAAGCCGGCCTAGGAGATGCTACAGATGTGGAGCTAGACCAACTGGAAAACCTGCCCGAGTATTTTCCCACTTCGCGATTGGCTTGCCAAATTCGTATTGGAGACCAGTTAGAAGGTGCGGTCATCAAACTTAGAGGAGAAGACGTAGTTTAATTCCCTTTTCTTGCTGTCGAATAGGCAATTTAGCCCCTTGCATGCATTGGACTATTTTTTTTTAGTTTTATGTAGCGAAATCCCGACTCCTTTCGTTTTGAGAAAAAAACAACAAAATCATGAAACGCATCGCCACTTTTTTGATCTCTCTTTTTGTCGTCTCTTGTGAACTAGCGACCACTGAACCGATCCTAGTTACTGCTGAAGAGTTACTGTCCGCTCAGGCGGAAATTATCCGACTTGCTGAGTCTGTGACCTGCACAAATGCTTCAGAATGGAAATTTACCCCCATGGGAAATAAAGCCTGTGGAGGTCCTACCCGGTACATCGCCTACCACAAAAGCGTAGAACGTGAGCTTTTAGACCTGGTGGAGCGCTTTACCTCGTTACAAAAAGTGTATAATGAAAAAAATAATGTCATTTCAGATTGCCTGTTGGTCGGTCCTCCAAGAACGATTCAATGCGAAGCCAACAAAGCCATTCTAGTGTATTGATTTTTTGAACTGCTCCTGACTCCTAATTTTTCGTCAGGCACCCCATTTTTTCTTGGTCGGCCAAATGGCCGACCAATTTCTTTTTCTAGAATTGAGCGGATTGCAGTCCGATTACCGGCTCCAAACAAGCGGTTATTCTTCCTGGAGTAATTGATTCAAAATTTCACAGGCAGCTTCGGAAAGGATTGTTCCAGGTCCAAAAACAGCTACAACCCCCTCCTCTTTCAAAAATGTATAGTCTTTGGCAGGAATAACACCCCCCGCCACCACGCGAATATCTGGACGGCCAAGTTGGCGTAGCCAGGAGATCAGCTCAGGAATAAGCGTTTTGTGCCCTGCCGCTAGAGAAGACACTCCCACGAGGTGCACATCATTTTCTACCGCCTGCTCAGCCACTTCTTGGGGAGTTTGAAACAAGGGTCCAATATCCACATCGAAACCCAAGTCAGAGAACCCAGAAGCAATCACCTTGGCACCTCGATCGTGACCATCTTGACCCATTTTTGCCACCAGGATACGAGGTCTTCGCCCTTCGAGTAGCGCAAAGCTATCCGAAAGTCGTTGGGCTTCTACAAAAGATTTCTGCTGTTTCACTTCTGCTGCATATACCCCCGAAATAGACTGGGTTTGGGCTTTGTGACGCCCAAATGCCTGCTCCATCGCGTAGGAGATTTCTCCTAAAGTAGCTCTTTTTCTGGCTGCTACTAAAGCCAAGGCGAGTAAATTTCCTTCACCAGAAGCTGCAGCCTCCCGGATTTGTTCTAAAATCTGCGTGACTTCCTCTTGGTTTCGCTCACTTTTCACCTGCTTCAGTCGTAGAATTTGAGAATCCCGAACGGAGTGATTGTCTACTTCCAAGAGTTCTAGTTCCGTCTTTTCAGCAACGCGGTATCGGTTGACACCGACGATTACATCCTTGCCTCCATCGATTCTTGCCTGCTTTTTGGCAGCTGCCTCTTCAATCCGAAGTTTGGGCAGACCCGTTTCAATGGCTTTTGCCATACCTCCCAATTTCTCCACTTCTTCAATCAAGGTCCAAGCTCTTTTCGCCAGCTGATCAGTCAGGTACTCCACATAGTAGGAGCCACCCCAAGGATCAACTACCTGGGTAACACCTGTCTCCTGCTGCAAGACCAACTGGGTATTCCGCGCAATTCGCGCCGAAAAATCAGTGGGCAAGGCGATGGCCTCATCCAGGGAATTGGTATGCAGCGATTGGGTATGACCCATGACTGCCGCCAAGGCTTCCATGGCTGTTCGGGTTACGTTATTGAATGGGTCTTGCTCGGTGAGGGACCAACCGGAAGTTTGACAGTGTGCGCGTAATGCCAAGGATTTGGGGTCTTTGGGTCCAAACTGGTTCACCAGCTTAGACCAGAGCAAACGCCCTGCTCGAAGCTTTGCGATTTCCATAAAATAGTTCATCCCTACTCCCCAGAAGAAAGAAAGTCGGGGGGCAAAGGCATCTATGGTTAGGCCTGATTTTAAGCCAGTTCGAAGGTATTCCAATCCATCCGCCAGGGTGTACGCCAGTTCCAAATCAGCCGTAGCCCCTGCCTCTTGCATGTGGTAGCCCGATATGGAAATGGAATTGAACTTGGGCATGTTTTTGGAAGTAAACGCAAAAATATCACCTATCAACCGCATGCTGGCTTGAGGAGGATAGATGTAGGTATTCCGCACCATAAACTCCTTGAGAATATCATTTTGTATAGTCCCGGAGAGCGCCTCCATGGATACGCCTTGCTCTTCTGCAGCAACGATAAAAAATGCCAAAATGGGAATAACTGCCCCATTCATGGTCATGGAAACGGAGATCTGATCCAAGGGGATCTGGTCAAAGAGGACCTTCATGTCCTCCACCGTATCGATGGCTACGCCAGCCTTACCTACATCACCTTGAACGCGTGGATGATCAGAATCGTAGCCTCGGTGAGTAGCCAAATCAAATGCTACCGAAAGCCCTTTCTGCCCACCTGCCAAATTGCGCCGATAAAACGCATTGGACTCCTCCGCAGTAGAAAATCCAGCATATTGCCGAATCGTCCAGGGCCGTTGAAGATACATACTTGCATAGGGCCCTCTCAGGAAAGGAGCAATGCCTGCCGTAAAATGCAATTCTCGGAGTTGCGCAATTTCTTCCGCCACAAACTGATCGGGAATGACTACCTGCTCAGGGGCCTCCCAGCTGCTGCTCGGAAATTCGACTGCCTTTTGGGCACTACTGGGCTTCCAATTGGTAAAATCTGGTCTCATTGCGGATCGAGGGTTACACTTTCAACCAAATAAGTTGCCCGAGTAGGCTTCAGCTCGTAAGCAGCTTCCTCAAAGGGCGAAAAAGGGGTATTGTATGTCAAGGAACTGGGCGCAGCATAGGCATTGGCCCCAACTTTTACCTGTGCTTTGTCTAGGAGCTCTCCCTGAATTTTAGCGCGCTGCGTTTTGACACGAGCCTGCAACTTTCCGGATTGACAGGACTTCCACCAGCCTCCTTCTTGTTCCAACTGAGTCAAAGCGGTTTGCGATTCGCGCACTAGGTCGCTCACTAAATTTTCCAAAAAATAAGAACCGGCAGCAGGATCTTGAACCTTATCCAAATACGCTTCTTCCTTTAATAATACAGACACATTTCGAGCCACTCGACGCTCCCTAGCAGAAGCATTCTCTTCATCCAAAGGCTTCACCCATAGCACATTGGCTCCTCCCAAAACTGCTGATAAGGCCTCGTAGGTTTGTCGGATCATATTCGTATGCGCATCCAAAATGGATTGAGACCAGTGAGAAGTTTGACAAAAAAGGATAAGCTCCTGCTCCTTTAACTCAACCTGATACAACCAGGCAAACTCACGTACCAGCTGCCGGAAAGCAAGCTGTCGTGCTACCTCTCCAAAATGGTGGTCCCCCACCGCTGTTTCCAAAAATAGGCTGTCAAACACCAAGGATGGTGCACAGGATACCCGATCCAATATCTCCACCAATTCCCCCAACCCAAAAGTAAGCGCATCCAATGGATGGGACCCCGACTCCGTGTAACGGGAAGTTTTGATGCAAAACGCCTTAAATAGGGTGTAGTCTTCGGTCAACTCCAAGAGCTCTTCCAACAGCTCAACGCCTAGGCCCAGTTCCTGCTGATGATCAAATACCTGATCGGATGGGCTCCATAAAATCCCCCCTTGAATCAGCGCTGGAGCAACCGCTATCGATTCAAGCCAACCTTGAAAAAGCTGTAAAGCAGAAACAGGGTTTCCCAGCGGAAGCAAATAAATCGAAATGTACTGGGGCATTACTCCCTCCAAAAGTTCCTGGAGATCCTCTGTTCCATGGAGAGGCAAAATCAACCCCTCAGCTCCATTTTCTAAAGCAAGCAGAATATCCGCATTCGTATCGCTCGGCAACACAGTGACCACATTTGTCCAGAGGCGCGGAGGCATGCCTGGAAATTCGGATGGGGCATGAAACCTGCGCTGCTTCACAGGATTTACGAGATCTTCTAGGGCATACAAGGGCTGTAGGGGAAGTGTATCCCAGAGCCTGCTTTCCAAATCTTGGGCCTCTCCTTTACCTTTGAGATCTGCCGTGGCTTGACGCAACCAGTCTTTCTTGGTGGTATTCGAAAAATCTGAAAATAAATCCTGCTCCATGAAAATGTTTGTACACTTGCGAGAGATCAAATTTAACCAATTGAAGCCAAAAAGCTCCGGAAGGAGCAAAACAAATACGAAGGTGGAAAGACAATTGATTTTAATTACCCATTTACAGAATTTTCATTGGTAGTAAACTCGGAACTCAATCTTTTTAGTACTCTATTTTAGAGTTCTAAATCTTAAATTTTTGCCAATTATTAGAATGGCCAAATCCTAAATTGATAAAATTATTTAAAAATCAGGAATCCTTCCTTCTTGGATTTTTTATTTAAGTTAATTTTCCACAATTTTGACCCCCCCTTTGTCAACTTTTGACATTAGAGTGAATCCTATATCTTAAGAATGAGTTCAGAAGCCAATGCTGTATGGAGTGAATGCTTGCGTGTTATCGAACAACACGTCAATGAGCAGAGCTATTCCACCTGGTTTAAGCCCATTCTCCCAGTAAAGCTAGAGGACTCCACCCTCACCATTCAAGTTCCTAGCCAATTTTTTTACGAGTGGCTCGAGGACAACTATGTGGAAGAGCTCAAACTTGCAATCAAAAACACTTTAGGTGCCGCAGGCAGACTTGAATATGCAGTGGTGGTGGATAAAGGCAATCCAAGCAATCAACCCTATGTGGTGTCCTTCCCACAAGGAAATGCCTCCAATAAGAAAAGTGGGCCAAATGCCAATGAGGTAAAGACCCCATTTGAAATGCAATCCTTAGATGCAGGGCTACTTACCCAAAGCAACCTGAATCCGAACTATACTTTTATAAGCTACATCGAAGGGGATTGCAACCGACTAGCTCGATCAGCAGGCTATGCAGTGGCAAGCAAACCTGGCATCACCTCCTTCAATCCATTGATGGTATATGGAGGGGTAGGCTTGGGAAAAACGCATTTGGTACAAGCCATAGGCAACGAAATAAAAAATGGACCTGGAGAAAAATTTGTGCTCTACGTGTCTTCCGAAAAGTTTGTGAACCAATTCATGGATTCCATCAAAGATGGTAACGTGAAGAACTTTACTAACTTTTACATGCAGGTGGATGTCTTGATCATTGATGACATTCAGTTTTTGGCAGGAAAGGACCGAACCCAAGAGATGTTCTTCCACATTTTCAATCACCTCCACCAAAATAAAAAGCAGATCATCATGACCTCCGACTGTCCTCCAAGGGATCTCAAAGGGTTGGAAGAACGACTACTTTCTCGGTTTAAGTGGGGGCTGACGGCCGATCTTCAAATGCCAGATTTTGAAACTCGTGTGGCCATCATCCGTCGTAAAATGGAGTCAGAAGGGATTGACATTCCCGATAACATAATCGAATACCTCGCCTATACAGTAGATACCAATGTGCGGGAATTAGAAGGTATCCTAATTTCTTTAATTGCCCATGCATCTCTCAACCGGGTGGAGGTCAGCCTGGAGCTTGCAAAATCCATCATTAAAAATTTCATTAAGGATATTGAAACTGAGGTGGGAATTGATTTTATCCAAAAGGCGGTTGCAGATTACTACGGCATACAGGTGGATGAACTAAAGGATAAAACCCGAAAAAAAGAAATTGTAATTGCCCGACAGGTGTCAATGTATTTTTGCAAAGATTTCACCAACCATTCTTTGAAATCCATCGGCTACCATTTTGGAGGCCGTGACCATAGTACGGTGATTCATGCCATTCAAACAGTCAATGACATCATGGAAACGGATACCAGTTTCCGCAATGCAGTCAATGAACTGAAAAAGAAATTCAAGATGCGCTCTTATTGAGTAGCAGCTTCATTCCTATTCCCTTCTATTTTTTGGATAAAAACAGCGCTAAAGCCTGTTGAGCGAGCATATTAGGACTTAGCTGCCCAGATTGCACGGCAGGCTTTTCACGTTCCAAGGTTTCTTTCACGGCGGGATGATTTAAAAATGCTCTGCCCAATAATTCATGGATCTGATCTTCCAACCAGGTCAGTCGCTGCAGTCCTCTGTTCGCATCCCAAAACCCTGAGCCTTTCATCTGCTCATGGTAAGAAACTAAAATCGATTCCAATTCCTCCATCCCCAATCCAGTCAGCGAAGATCCCAGAAGCAATTTGGGAGCCCAGCCTTTTTCGCTAGGCGGAATAAGGTGCACCGCATTCTGATAGGCTTGCTTGGCTTGAGCCGCCAACTCAAGGTTATCCCCATCGGCCTTGTGGATCAAAAATCCATCTGCCATCTCCACGATCCCCTTCTTGATCCCTTGTAGTTCATCCCCTGCCCCAGCAAGCAGTAGCAAAAGAAAAAAGTCAACCATGCTTTTCACAGCCGTTTCACTTTGTCCAACCCCTACAGTCTCTACCAAAATCAAATCAAAGCCAGCAGCTTCGCAGAGGAGAATTGCCTCCCGGGTTTTTCCTGCTACCCCTCCCAAGGTGCTACTCGAAGGACTAGGTCGGATGAAAGCGCGCTTATCTAGCGCCAGACGTTCCATTCTCGTTTTGTCCCCAAGGATACTGCCTTTTGATAGAGAGCTACTGGGATCCACAGCCAACACGGCTACTTTTTTGCCCGCATCTAAAAGCCGCTCTCCAAATACTTCAATAAAACTACTTTTTCCCACACCGGGCACACCAGTCACCCCGATCCGGAAGGAATTTCCTGTATGAGGCAACAGTTCTTGAATAAGGGCGGTTGCTAGCTCCTGATCGGCAGAGAGACCACTCTCCACTAGGGTAATAGCCTGCGCAAGGAGTACCCTGTCACCGGCTAAAATACCTTCTTTGAATTCCGCTAGCGTTCGCCTTTTTCTCATGGACTGACCAATTCAAGTTGTTGTTCGCCCATCGGAGTTTTTTCATACTTCGCAAAAAGATGGGGACGCAACAGTTCGGGAAAATACGGACTTTCTGGCGATAGCACCACCGGTTCCTTCCAGGTTTCAGCTACAAAAAAAACAAGGGTACGCCCATATTTTGTATGTGGCAGTAAGTTGGCAAAGGATTTAAGTACTTCAGGATCTTGCTCCTTGGTTCGAAAGGCATAAACTCTTCGAATGGGACCCGTGTTGTTCTCATTTCTGAAATAACCGATCTCCTCAAATTTATCTTGGTAGTCAGCTACCCCTTTGCCAGAAAAACTTTCCTTGACAATCAGGCCCAGCACCCCCAGGACGATGATGCCGATAAAAAAGGTGAACCATTGATTCCTTTTCAAAAATTTTCGAGGGTTTGTAGGGTGAAGCCCTTAATTTAGCGTAAAATTTTGACAATGGGATTCGAATACGTCAAGGCACTGCACCTGATTTTTATTGTCACCTGGTTTGCAGGCCTTTTTTACATTGTACGGTTATTTATTTACCAAACCGAAGCCCTCGAAAAATCCGAACAGGAGCGAAAAATACTCAAACCACAGCTCGATTTGATGGCGCACAGGTTGTGGTACATCATCACCTGGCCTTCGGCAGTGCTCACCCTAATCTTTGGCTTTTGGGTGCTTACCTACCGTTGGGAATACCTGCAGCTAGAATTTATGCAGGCCAAATTGATCTTTGTC
>CAXNJN010000014.1:0-47146 GCA_964202605.1 Bacteroidia bacterium
ACGGAATCTTTCACTGAATAGGAATAGGCGATCTTTTTGATATTCTCCTGAGCCTGTTTCTTGCTTTGTCCTCGAGAGAAATACTCCTGATTGAGGGAAGGGATGCTGTCTTCGGTTCCTTCTAGCTTAAGCACGACGTCTTGGTAAAACTCTTCCTCTTCTCGGTCTTCTACGGTTAAGAAAAGTACCCCTTGGCCCAAAGCAATTGGGGTGTTGGTAATCAGTCGATCTTCCTCTTTGAACTTAGCTACGATTCGGGGAACTTGAAATCCTACCGTTCCGATACACATCAGCCATAGCGCAAGTGCAACTAAGCCAAATCTGCTACCCACTAAATTTTTCTTAGATAAGACACTCAATCCCAGCATGATGATCACGATTCCAGGAATCGCAAGGAGTCCCCCAACGGCAGCGGCCAATCCTGTTGACACCAATTCAGTGACCATTTCTAAGGGGAATACATTCGTAGTTCCGTGAACGATGGGATCAATAATTCCTAAGTATAGTGTGAAAGCGACTAGGGGTGCCCCTACCAGCACGATACCGAAAATGAAAATAATCAACCCGAAAAATACGCGCAGTAGGGTAAGTAGGAATCTACCCAAGGAACCAAAGGCAGAGCCTAGGGCTTCAATCACCTGGCCGAGGATCCGGAAGGGAGTCATGATTATTTTTTTTGCGGGGGATTCGGGTGCCTTTGGGTTGGGATTGATCGTTTCCTTGACAGTAGAATCGATACTATCCAGGGTGATTTCGCCCCCTTTCATTTTGATACGCTCGGTAATGGAGTTGGCTACCGGCGTGATGATCCATAGGATCAGGTAGATTAAGACGCCGGTGCCACCCGCGAGGGTAAGGAATACGAACGCCAGCCGAATGTAAGGGGTATCAATTCCAAAATAGCCCGAAAGGCCGCTAGCGACACCGCCCAATACCTTGTCGTCTGGGTTTCGAAACAGTTTTTTGATGGTCTTGTCTTCCACCACTTCGTGGGACACGGGTAGGATCACCCAAAGCACGATGTATACCACTATGGCGAAAGCACCGAAGCCGAAATTGAAGCTGATGAAATCAAAGGGATTGAAGTCAAAGAAGCTTGGGCGGATGTTGATGTTTCCGCTAAAAAGCAGGAGAATGGCAATCAGGCGAATCCAAAGTGCATCGATGGCAAAATAGTGGGCGATGCCAGCACAAACGCCACCTAAGATTTTTTTGGATTCTAGCCGCATGAGTTTTTTGTATCCGCCAGCGGCTGAACTCGGAGGAGTCACGTACTTGTAGAAGTCATCTGCAGCGGGAGCTTCTTCCTCATTAGCTTCCTGCTTTTCTTCCAAGGCGCTGAAATCCGCAATGGTCCCCATTTTTTCAATCAGTCGAGCCACATTTTCTGCAGTGATCACCTGATTGTTGTTTTTCAAGTAGGAAAGAAAGATTTCTGCAATTCGATTTTCGATGTCGGAAATGATCTCTTTGCTGTCGGAGTACCCAGAAAAATGCGTATTGATGCTTTCTAGGTAGTTCTTGAGGGTGTCGTATCCATCTTCTTCGATGTGGAATAAAATACCGCTGATGTTGATGCTAAGTGTCTTTTTCATGAGTTTTTCGAAGGAGAAGGGGATTTCTTTTTAGTGATTTGAGTGATGGATTGAACCAATTCTTTCCAAGTAGCAGCAAGGCTTTTCAAGGCAACATGACCTTCCTCCGTGATGGAATAATATTTTCTGGGTGGGCCGGCATCGGATTCTACCCAGCGGTAACTGACAAGTGCCGCGGATTTGAGCCGGTTGAGCAGGGGATATAAGGTGCCTTCTACGACGATCATCTGAGCTTGCGTCAGCTCCTCGATAAGATCAGAGGTATAGACTTCCCCCCTCGAAATAATGTGTAATACGCAGTACTCTAGGAGTCCTTTGCGCATTTGTACTTCAGTGTTGGTTAGATTCATAAGTATGGTAAATGGGCCCTGCTCTAGCAGCTGCTCTAGCAGGTTGTTGTTTACGCGCTACCAGATATAAGAAAAAGTAGTACCAAATTTTTAGTAGAGTACCTTGTATAACCTAATTCTAGGTATTCCATACCATTTTGTTTTTCAAAAAATCGCTTCATTCATCGGTTAACAGGGATTTTTAGTCTATATTTTGGTATTGATTATTGCCTAATTTTTCTTTTGATTTATTTTTTTTGGCCTTCCAGCTAATTCCTGGTTGTTCACCTTTGGCACAATAAAGTGACCGAAAATGTACATTTTTTAAAATCTTTACTTGAGAATACCTCCCCATTTTTGGATGTGATGCCTTGACTTTATTTTTCTGTGTAGTGCTTTATTTTTTCGATTAAGTCCTCCTATTTTTTACTGGAGCCCAGCTCCGCTCTCCCCACATTTAGATGAGAAAATCCCCCTTTATTTTCCTTTTTTGGATCAGTTTCCCGATCCTATCCCTCGGCCAAGATTCGCTATGGTATCGCTACGACTTGACTTATTACAAAATTCAAACTGCAGCAGATGGAATCTATCGCATTCCGGCTGCTAGTTTGACTGTTCTAGGAATTCCACTCAAACGGGTAGACCCTCGTTACTTGAGGCTCTACCATCGAGGTAAGGAAGTGGCTCTTCAGGTAGCTGGTGAGCTGGATGGTCACCTTGATTCGGAGGATTACCTCGATTTTTTAGGGTTAAAAAACAGGGAATGGTCTAGTACTGGGATTGCAATTCCGAATCCCTATGTAAATACCTTTTCAGATACGACTGCCTTTTTCTTGGCGTATACCCCCGGGGAAAAGGGAAAGCGAATGGAATTAACCTCCTCAGCTGATGTGCATCTCCCTGACGCGGATCAGTTTGAGGTAGCACAACTCCAGGTGTTTGCTGATCAGTATGCCTTAGGGAAAATGGCCCGATGGGGGCTTCGCTCCTCAACATCTAAGGAGGGACAGGGCTGGATGAGTTCAGTGATTGCTCCCGGAATAGACCTGGAGTTTCAACTGGATTCTGCCTTTACAAAAGTGGATTTCCAATCCATTTCCTTAGTACTCGGCTGGGTGGGTCGCTCTCCACAGGAGCATGTACCCTTACTTTGGTTGGGTACATCTTCCAAAGTCCTTCGAATCCTTCCCAATCCCCAATTTTCTGGATTTGAATCGCTACGGCAAACCCTAGTCCTTCAGCAAGAAGATTTCCATGAAGGAAAGCTCAAGCTTCATTTGGCAGTAGATCCTGCTCGAAATGGAGATTATTTTTCATTGGCTTTTGCCCAACTTACCTATTCGGTGCCCATAGGTAAAGTTAGTGCGCGACCTACTCCTCGAAGATTTACAGTTGAAGCAATGCATGCGATACGCTTTCGGGATTACCAGAGCTTGCCTGCCAATTACCTGATCGTAGGTCATGGACAGCTCGAATTGCCAAGTCTTTCTTATCCAAACCCCCTTCAAGCCTATGCCAGCTATCGGGCCTCTACGGCTGGTGGCAGTTTCGACACCTTGGTGCTACGAATGGAGGAATTATACGATCAATTTGCATTTGGAGAGCGGACCCCTTGGGCCTTGCATGCATTTTTAAAGTTCTATTGGCCGATCCATCGACCCCAGTACTTGCTGCTGACTGGCAGATCCATCTCTCCTTTTGCACAAGCATGGGTAGATAATGCCTCGGTCTTCTACCGAAACGCTCCCCAATCCTTTGAATTTCAAGACCTAGTTCCCAGTGCTGGTTTCCCGCCATCTGATACCCATTTTGTGAAGGGTTTAAAGGCAGACGAACCTGAATTATCGGCGATGGCAGTGGGGCGTATTCCTTCCAAGAGCTCCCAGGATCTTTCCAATTACTTGGACAAAGTGATTGAACAGGAAAGCTCGGGGGTAGCTGGGTCTAAACGAATCCTACATCTCGTAGGTGGGATGAATCCTGCGGAGCTAGAACGCCACAGCAGTTACCTGGCAGGCTTTGCAGCACTAGCAAAAAGGAGCTTACCTGAAGTGGAGGTGACTACGTATACCAAAGAATCGGTTGCCGAGGTGCAGCGGATCGATTTAAGTGAAGACCTCAACGCGGGTGTTTCGCTGATCACCTACTTTGGGCATGGCTCCTTGGCCTCCAACGAACTGGATTTTGGCTATGTGTCCGACCCTAGCTTTGGTTATTCCAATGCGGGGAAGTACCCCTTGCTATTGATCAATGGCTGTGAATATGCGAATGCCTTTGGACCAAGCTACAGCCAAGGGGAGGATTGGCTGCTGACGCCAAAGAAGGGAGCCATTGGGGTACTTTCAACAACTTCCTTGGGCGTCGATCTTTTGCTCAAGCGCTACACAGAAATCTGGTACAAGCACCTGTTTGCAGTTGGGTCAGCTACGAAGCCACTCAGCCTTGGAGAAGCCATGCTTCGAACTGAGCGGGAGTTTTTGCTTCGTTACGGTTCAAGTCCTGAAAACCTAACGCAGCTGTCCCAATACCTACTTTTGGGTGATCCGGCGGTACGGATTTTGCGCAATGCGCAGCGGTAATCCTGTTTAGTTGGGTTTGAGATTTAGCGAAAGCTGACTTTTGCAGCTCCACTTTTCGTTGGTCGGCGTTTACCGGGTTTCTTGGCCAAAGGTCAATAGGTTGTGGTCTGGATCTAGCAGGGAAAATTCCCGCATGCCCCAAGGTTTGGTTTCCAAGGGTCCATTGGGATGGATTGCCACTTTTCGCTCTAAAAAGTATTCGTAAAGGCGGTCAATTTCTGCTGTTCTCAGGTAAACCTGTCCGTAGTTTTGGAGGGGATCCAGTCCTGGGAAAAGGAAAAAATGCAGTTCAATCGCATCCTTTTTCACCATCAGGTATTCGGGGTAATCATGTGTACTAGCTAGCTGAAATCCCAACTGCTCCAGGTAATAGGCCTTGGTGATGGCTTTGTTGCGCATGGGCAACTTGGGGACGATGCTTTGAATCATGATTTGATTTTTTTCTTGTTCCAAAAATGCCAAATTCCCCAGATACTCCCAACAAGTAGCAGCCCAAGGATCAACCAATCATGCGGATCTTTCAGGGAGGCTTGTGCATCCAAAAAAGACTGTGCTGCCATCCCTGAAGCGAATGCTAGGATCGTTCGAGGGAGCATGCCTGGGAGTCCAAAGCGAATGATTTTTGAAAGGGGAATTCCCAAAGAGGCAAATAAGAAATTGGAAATCGCAAAGGGAATGAGTGGGCTGATTCGTACAAAAAACACCAATCCTGCGGGCTGTTCGATTCGTTTCTCGATTTCCTCCTGCAAATTCGGGTGGCGTGCATACAAGATTGTTCGAAAGTCTGCATTGAGCCATTTTCCCAGCGAATAACCCAGGACATTGGCAAGGAGGTAGGCGATCACGAGGTGAGGAAATACGGTCCATCCCCAAAAGAAGCCTGAGGCGAGCGCCGTAAAGGTGGTAGGGAGGAAGGCTAGCCCAACGAGGAGGGTTAGGATGAGAATCAGTAGGACTTGTTCCCCAATTCCCGTCACTGCAATCTGCTCCAGTTCCTGGTACCGTGTGCTGAGAAACAGCGAACCTAGGAGGGGAACAAAGCTCACCCAGATCCAGCCTAGCGTGGTGCCAGGATGACTGCGGAAGTAGCTGCCCAAGTCCTTGAAAATGCTGTCCTTTTTTGTCATCTTTGACTCGCTTTTGAAGTAAAAGCCAGCAAGTTTAGCACCTAGCTTTGGAATTACGAGCATTGATCCAAAATAGGTTTTGAATTCGATGTAAACCCATTCTCCTAAATTCACTTTAGATGAAATTTGGTACCAAAGCCATCCACGCGGGCGTAGCTCCGGATCCTTCCACAGGAGCCATCATGACTCCTATTTTTCAAACCTCCACCTACGTTCAAAAATCTCCTGGAGATCACCTTGGCTACGAGTATAGCCGTACGCACAACCCTACCCGAACGGCTTTGCAGCAAAGTTTGGCCGCTTTAGAAAACGGAAAGCATGGCATTTGCTTCTCCTCTGGTTTGGGCGCTATCGATTCAGTAGTAAAGCTGTTTAACCCTGGGGATGAGATTATCTCCACCAATGACTTGTATGGCGGCACCTACCGCTTGTTTACCAAGGTGTTTGAGCGCTACGGAATCAAATTCCATTTTGTGTCCATGGCAGATACCGAGGCGCTTTCTTCGCTAGTCAATGAGCGAACCAAGATGGTTTGGGTGGAGACCCCGACCAACCCGATGATGAACATCATCGACCTCAAGGCCATGGCTCGCTTTTCGAAGAAGCATGGTTTGCTGCTTGCGGTGGACAATACGTTTGCATCGCCTTACCTACAGAATCCGCTAGATCTGGGTGCTGACATTGTGATGCACTCCGTGACCAAGTACTTGGGTGGCCACTCGGATGTGGTGATGGGCGCATTGATCGTGAATGACGATGAACTTGCAGCGCGCCTGGTCTTCTTGCAAAATGCCTGTGGAGCCACTCCAGGTCCTCAGGATTGTTTCTTGGTGCTTCGTGGGATCAAGACCCTCCATCTTCGTATGGAGCGTCACTGCCAGAATGGAAAGGTGATTGCTGAGTATTTGAAAACACATCCCAAGGTAGCCAAGGTGTACTGGCCTGGTTTTGAAGATCATCCCAACCACCAGGTGGCCAAGGACCAAATGCGCGATTTTGGCGGGATGATTTCCTTTACTTTGGTGGGCAATAAGTTATCGGATGCGAAAGTAGTGATGGAAAACTTCCACCTTTTTGCCTTGGCAGAATCTTTGGGTGGTGTAGAATCCCTTTGCGGCCATCCTGCCACGATGACCCATGCCTCTATCCCAAAGGAGGAGCGTGAGAAAGTTGGTTTGGTAGATTCCTTGATCCGACTCAGTGTGGGTGTGGAGGATGTCGAAGACCTCAAAAAAGACCTAGCGGACGCCTTGTCTAAAATTTAGATGTAATGATCCGCTGTTAAATTCTTGTTTGATAAAATCGGCAGGCGCGGATCATTGTTGACGGTCAACAGTCCACGGACCACAGTTATTTGTAGTCTGCTTACAAAAACGTAATGAATTTTAGATTCTAAACCCTGTCACACAACTAATCGGCAGTGGACGGTGGACTTTTAGCCGTTGACTAACCTTGATTCACGCTCATTTTGAACTACTGAGATCATTGCGGATAAGCCCAGTGTGGATTTCTCGACTTAGCCTCCTACCTTCCGAAGTAGGCTGAGGGCTTGTTTTTCTAAAGAGGAGGTGAGCATTTTCTTTTCATCTTTCAGTTCCTTCACCCAGTCCAGGTATTTTTTAGACACGGCTTCCTGTTGCCCGATAAAGTGCGTCAAACTCTGCAAGTTCAGGTGGTTGGCATACCAAGGCTTCAAGCCGTTTTTGAGTTGCTCGAGCTCCTCGTGAACTTGTGGAAGGTAGATGGGATTCAGGCCGAGGTGAACCAGCAGATTTTCCAAAATGATCACCTTTCGGAGCCCTTCAAAAAGATCTCGGTAGCCCTGGGTTGAAATGGGAGCGCCTACTTCCTTGACTAAGAAACTGAGTTCCTCTTGAACCAATTGATGAATGGAGGTAGTGAGGACCAAGGGCTTGATTACTTTACTAGCTTCATGCGCTTTTTCGAGGTACTCCTCCCACATTTTTAAGGAACTTCCTACCATCAGGTCAAACGCTTCTTTTTGCATTCCCCGTTTCTGCTCGTTCAAATAGGTTTTGAAGCTTTCGAAGCTGATCGAAAGGGTCTTTTCTCTTTGTTTTAGTCCTATTTCCACCAGTTTGAGGTGGTGGATTTTTTTTAAGGACTTCTTTAAGGTTTTCAGTGGAAAAAATAAGGAGTAGCCCAGGTGTTTTTGTTCGAAATGAATTTTCTCGAGTAGCTCGGAATAGAGTTCTAAAAACTCCAACTGTTCCAATAGGGCAATGGCCTTGGAAGACTTGATTTCTTTTCCTAGCTCTAGAAAAAGTGCTTTTGCTTGTTGGTGTTGGTGTGAAAAGAGCTGAAATACAGGGGATTTCATTCTGAGTGGTTCTTAGGAAATTTTCACCAAGGTGGCGCCGTAGCCCCACTGGTCTTTCTGCGTATCTTGAAAGTAGGAAATATTTCTAAGTTGGCTCAATCGCTTGTGAATTTCTTTTCGAAGAACCCCGTTTCCAATGCCATGTATGAAGGTGATCTGATCCATTCCTGCGGCGATGGCTTGGTTGAGATTTTTTTCAAAGACCTCCAATTGAATCCGCAGCATCTCGGAGTTGCTTAAGCTGTCCGGCTTGGGATGGAGGGCTTCGATATGCAGATCGATGGAGGCAGAAGGCGCCTGTACCCTTGTGGCTTGAGGTGTGGGAGTGAGTTGATTCAGCTCGGCATTGAGTCCTCGAATGTCTAGTTCCTTGGTGGTGTTTTCCAAGCCAAAAAGATAGGCGTTCTTCCCGATCAGGGGGGACTTGCTGAGGTGTTTAAAAAATTGAGTGGGCTTCATTTTTAGTTGCCGCTCGAAGGCTGGGATAGCGCGATTCAACTTGGCTTGAATGGGAATAAAGCGCAGCAGAAAAGCGGGCCATTCGTCCAGCTCTTTGAGGAGTCGGTCGTCTATTTTTTTAGCTTCCCCAACTCCGAGGGCTCCTGCAAAAAGCGTTCGGTGGTTGGTTCCATACACTTCAGACGCATGGGATAAGTAGGGTTGCGCGCTGTCGTTGATGAGGTAGAGGCTTAGGCTTTGGTCGTTGATGGGGACGAATGCAAGGTACAAGCCTTGGTCCTTGGCTGCAGAAATGGGTAGTGGTGTGTCAACGTGAGCAGGGGTACTGCCGCTGTCGCCAAAGTAATTTTTTTCGGCTTCCGCCACGAGCACTACCTCGGATTTGAGTAAAGGGATGACAAAGCCATCCTCGATTTCTACTTCGATCCGTCCTCCTGCTGATACTTTGCGAATGATCCCCTCTTCTTTGCCGTGAAGGACGCGTACTCGATCTCCTATATTCATGTCAATGCTTTTTTGTAGGTTTCTATGGCTCTGTTGCGGGCAAATTTATGCTCCACTATCGGCTGGGGATAGTTTGAAGTCCCCAGTTCGGGCACCCATTTTTTGATGTAGCGCAGTTCTTTGTCAAACTTCTCGGTTTGGGATTCGGGGTTGAATACCCGAAAATAAGGCTGGGCATCGGTGCCAGTTCCTGCTGCCCACTGCCATCCTCCATTGTTAGATGCCAATTCAAAGTCGAGTAGTTTTTTTGCAAAATAGGCCTCTCCCCAGCGCCAGTCGATTAGTAGGTGCTTGGTAAGAAAGGAGGCGACAATCATGCGTACGCGGTTGTGCATAAATCCCGTTGCATTCAGTTCTCGCATCCCTGCGTCCACAATGGGATAGCCGGTAGTACCCGCACACCAGGCTTGAAAATCCTCCTCATTCGTGCGCCACGGGATGCGGTCGTACTGGGGTTTGAAAGCACGATCGACCACCTGTGGGGCATTCCCCAAGATCATCATGTAAAATTCGCGCCAGATCAATTCATTCAAATAGGTGGCGTTGAGGGAAGCAGCCTTGAGGGCAAGGCTACGGATGGAGAGGGTGCCAAATCGGAGGTGAATCCCCAATCGGCTAGTGCCACGCACCGCGGGAAAGTTGCGCTGCGCCTCGTATTCTTTGAGGATGGCGTCTTCAACTTGGGTACTTGGAATTTCAAGGGTGGAGGCTTCAAAACCCATCTCTGATAAAGTTATAAATGGAAGCGGGCTGCAGGTAAACAGGTTTTTCCAGTTGGCCTCCGGTAGGGGCTGCACTCGGGTTTGCCGAAATTTTTCCAGCCAATTCCGACTGAAGGGGGTAAAGACCTTGTAGAATTCTCCGGAACCATTTAAAATTTCCCCTGGCTCAAAGATCACTTGATCCTTAAAGGTCAGAAAGGGGATGTTCTTCTTGCCAAGCAAAGCTTCAACTTGGCCATCTCTAGATTGTGCATAGGGCTCGTAATCCCGGTTGGTGTAGACTGTTTGAACCTCAAACTCCTGTACCAGTTCCTGAAAGATTTGTTCTGGATGGCCATACTTGACCAGCATGGAACTCCCTTGTTTTTCAAAAAATGCTTTCAGGCTGGCGATCTGTTGGTATATAAAAGTAACGCGGGCATCGGTTTTGTCCTCCAATGCATCTAGGATGTGGCGGTCAAAAATAAAGAGCGGTAGCAGGTGCTCTTCTTGTTGCAAGGCGTAAAAAAGTGCCGTTTGGTCTTCTATTCTTAGGTCGCGGCGAAACCAGCACAGGCTAATTTTTTTCATGAGCGTACTTTTGGTAGAGAATACCGAGGAGCAGGAAATTGTTTAAAAATTTGTTTTTAAAACTTGTCAACGGTTGACAGTCCACAGACGACAGTCAATTCTAGTAATACATCACTTCTTATCAATAATTACCATCTGCTGTGGACCGTGGACCGTTAGCCGTTGACCGATTCAATCCAAATCAATTCTCCTTAGGAGGAATTTTTTCATTTTTCACCGGCGGAATGTAATCGTCCTGAAGGGGTAGATTTTCGAGCTTGATTGGTTTCCAATTTTCCTTTGCGCCGTAATCTTCCCGTAAAAAATCATCTGAATCCTGAAGTTTGAGGCGTTCGGCCTTTCTTCGGGCCAACTTTTTGAAGAGTTCATTAAAGGAGTTAAAGGATACGTTTTGGGATACCGAAGCACCGTAAGAAAGTACGTTCTGGGAGAGTGAGAGTGAGGTAAACGTATTGAAATTATTGCGGTTGAAGATCCGAAGGCGGTAGACGCCGTCTTCTGTGATCATGTATTCTGCCTGCCAATCTCCGATGATGGAGGCAGCACTGGCAGCTCCATTGTTGCCTGTAAATCCACCGTCTCTAGATACGCGGAGGCGACCATCGAGGAAGGTTCGTGCTACGCTGATTTGGAAATTTTCTAGCGCATTTTGATCTAATGTAGCCAGGTCAATGGAAACCTCTAAGTTTTTGTCAAGCTGCCCCATAAATCGGTTGATTTGGGAAGACAGCAGGTTGCCCAAGCTAGAAGAGAGGGTTGGCCCACCCGAAAATTGTCCTTCAGGGGATAAGGTTTGAGCTACGATGACGGAAAAAACCTGCCGGTTCATTTCTTGTTCATCTGCTGCTACTCTATTTTGGAAGGCTGAAATGGTGGTTTGTATATCTCCACTAGAAGGGAAAGCAGCGAAGTCGAAGCCAAATTTGAAGGTTGGTGAAAGGAGCTCCCCTTGGAGGTCCATCAGTACTTTGACGGGGAATCGTCTTCGCATTTGGCTATTTTCCTGTTCGGTACTATTCGCATTGAGCAGGGGCTGCAGCGACACATTTTCTTCGTAGGATGCTTTCAGGTTCATGATGCCGGTGTAAGGATCTCCGAACCATGTGATTCTCCCTCCAGGCTGAACGATAAATTGTTTTTTGACCACATTGTAAAGGGAGAAATTGTACTTCCCCTCCACGATGTCATAGTTGCCAGCAAGTGAAAAATTACCTTGGGTATCTACCTTCATGTTGAGCGTTCCTCTCCCTCTTCCTTGGATGCTTTCTTCAGTTCTGGGGTCGATGATGATCTCCGTAAATGCATCTGGTGTAATATCAAGTATAAAATTCATTCTGATATTTTCAATTTCCAATCGCTTGACTTCTTCTGCAAGAGCTCGAATTCGCACGGTATCTTGGACATTGATCACTTGGATAAAATCCTCTTGGAATTGTTCCTTGGAGCTAGTCAGGGGTATTGAAATTCGGGTGTTGGGCTTAGAGGTTACTCGAGCGGTCACATCAAGGTTGCTCATACTCCCTTTGATAGCGAGGGTGCCTGTAGCATAGGCCGTTCCAAAGAAAAGTTCATTGTCCTTGGCGCTGGTATTCAAGACCTGGAAATTGGTCAGCTGTGAGTTGATGTCTAAGTAAATAGAGGAGAATCCTTGGTGATTGATGCCGCCAGCAAAGGTGGCACGGTTGCCATTGAGATCCCGAAAGGCAAGGTCTTGAAAACTAATTTGTGTAGGTCGGAATAGGACGCTACCGTCCAACTGGTAGGAGGTATTCATGTAGTTGATGCGCAACTTGCCTTGTTCCACTCGGGCACTTCCCAGCAACTCGGGGCGATCTAAATTGCCTTGAAGTTGTAGGTTTCCAGTTAAAGTTCCTCCCAAGTTGGAAATGTAGTTGGACAGAAAAGGCTCAAAGATCACCAGGTTGGCTTCGGTGAGTTTCGCGTCGAATTCCAAATTTTGAGAGTCTAGATTTACAGTTCCATCTATGTCAATTTTCTTTTGTCCATTGAAGTAGTTTTCTAGTTTGAGGCGCAAGTCCCCGGCTTCCATAGCTGCGGAGAGATCGATCTCTCCAATTGGGAAATCATTGATTCCTAGGCCTTCCACATGAAGGGAGCCAGCTAGGGTGGGTTGATCTTGAAGCGAAGCTACTTGAAATTGGCCATCGGCAGTACCTTCTACATCCACGGTGCTGAATGTATTGAGTAGGTCTAACGAAACGTCTTTAATTTCAAGTTCAAGGGTTTCTTCTGGATTAGGGCTGATTTTCCCTTGCAAACCAAGGGACTGTCCTTCATTTGCAACACGCAGGTTGTTGAAGGATATGGCTCCATCTTGTAAACTCACGAGGTTGCTTGGGTCAAACTGCCACTCTCGATTCAATACGCGAAGTAGGGAGGGTTTAAATTTAAGGAAGGTGCCCTTATTTGTAAATTGTGTTTCCGCTTCAATTCTCGCCTTACTTTGTGTAGAGTCCTGGTCCAAGCTCAACAAGAGGTCTAGGTTGGTTTGGTCCCAAATTGCCTCTACACCGAGGTTGGTAAACCCAAGGGAATTCCCTATTTCTTGCTTTTTGGAATACACATAGAAGGATGCCAAAATATCGTTACTGTTGATGATTTTGGAGGTATTGAAGTCAATGTTGGTGTCAAAAGCGGTATAACCTTTGTAGGTGATTGTATCTAAGGAGGTGAAAAAGTTGAAGACTGTATTTTCTGTGGTTTGGTAAAAGGCCCCTTCCAAGATGGTGTTCTTAGAGATGTTGAGTTCCGGTTCAAAGAGGTGAATTAAGGGATTGATATCCCGCATTCGGATATTCAAATCCAAATTGTAATCCTTGGAAAAATTTACGTTTAAGTCAGCCAAGGGTGGAGATTCGTTGAGAAGGATGGAGAGGTATTGATTGCCTAATACTTGAAGATCTTTACTTATTAGCTCAAGCTCGTATTGCCCCGATGCAGACATCGTCAAATAGTCTGAGTTTAAGGATAGCGTTCGAGTGTCGCCAGTAAAAACAGACTGAAGTAAAAAATCTCCAGCATCAAGGGAGCGATCTTGGTAGCTCACTTTTAGATCTCGTACTTTGGCAATTCCTTGCACATCATCTAGCGTAATTCCCTGGGTATCCATCGCCAACTTCCCGCTAAGGGATAGTGGTGTATCGGCCAGGTTGAGTTGATCCAAAAATGCAGTTTCTAGTTCCACCACAAGATTCACGGAATCAATACCCTCGTTTAGGTTGAGAGATCCTTTGATTTTTGATTTGAGGTTCGGATCGTCTATGGATAGGTTGCCTCGAAACAAGTTGAGCCCATAGATCGCGTCAGTTTGAATCCCAGTATAGCTGTAGTTGTTGATTCCAATCTCACTAATACTTGCATTGAGATCCACCAGTGCGGTTTCCAATGATTTTCCCTTGGCTTGGATACTTCCTTCAAGGGAAACCTTTTGAAATAGTTCAGGATTTTCGAGGAGCACTCCCAAGTCCAAATTTTCAATACGCAAGCGGGAGGTGATGGTGGACAGCTGGTCTTTGCTTTCGTAATCTATCCGCCCATTTAGGCTGCCAATGTTGGTTTTGAAGGATCCATTCGTAGTGAAGCGGTTCAGCATGCCAGTGAGGTCCGCGTCAAAACGGATGGTATTGAATTTATTCAATTCCTTTTGAGCCTCTGGATTGAGGTAAGGACTCAAGTCATTGGCGGTGATCACCGAATTTTTTAAATCTACCCGAAGAAAAGTGCTGTCAAGTTGGGGTAGACCATCGATTTGAAAAGATCCAAAAAGTGCAGTTTTCTTTCCCATTCGAACTAGAAATTGATCGGTTGTGAGGTCGGAAATCGTTCCGGTAAGCGTACCGCTCAAATTCAGCGCATCTTCGATGGCAGGTAGGGAAGGGGCAAACCGGCGGATATCGGAGAGATCAAGCACAGTTTCTTCAAAGGACAGCGTGAGTTGTACTTGGTTGATAAAATCTCCATATCCTTTTGGACCCTTTGGCTCGAGGAGGAGGTAGTTTTTGATTTGACTTTTTTCCGTCCGTAGGTCTAGATCCTTTAGTTCCAATGCTTCTGGACTAAAGCGGAGTACAGTTTCAAATTTGGTTATTTGGAGATCTGTGAACCGTTCTTTTCCAGTTAAACTACCAAGTTCAAGCCCCAAATTGGGCCCTTCCAACCGGAAGTTGTCTGCATTGGCCGTAAGCTCGATCCATTCCATCCGGTTGGAATCCCAGCCTTCTGTAATGGGAGGGGCTTGAAGGTTGGTGTACCCAAATGTCGATTGGCGAAGCTCCATGGAATTGATAAAAAATCGAGCTGTAGGAGCTTTAGTGGATGTGCTGCCGAATGCTTCTCCAAGGGCGGAAATCCATCGGTTGATATTTAAGGTAGAATCCCCAGCGTGGTTGATCAGGTGAATGCGCGCTTTTTCTATCCGTATATGGTCTAGCTGTGGATCTCCTGGAGGGAGCAGGGAAAGAATGGAAAAGTCGGCGTAAAGCTGTTCAGCTCCAATCATGAGGCTGTCCTGCTGGTCAAATACCTGCACCTTTTCAAAGGTAACCGCATCCCACCAGCTGAGTTTGATTGTCCCTATTTCTGTGCGAAAGTTTGTTTTCTCGCTTAGGGTTCGCGTGACTTTGTCGACAAGCCAGTTTTGAACGAAGGAAGTTTGTAGGAAGATGCCGACTGCGATGAGTAGGAGTAGAATGGAAAAGACAGACCAACTCACTACTCGGAAAGCTTTGTGTAAAAAATCCGTAACTTTGGCCTTATTTTCCAATGGGTACAACCGATATTTCTATACTTGCTATTGAGTCCTCCTGTGACGAGACCTCTGCTTCCATTATAGTCAATGGCAAAGTACTCAATAATATTGTGGCTACACAATCAGTTCATGAAAAATATGGGGGTGTAGTTCCAGAATTGGCATCTCGAGCACATCAGGAAAATCTAATCCCAGTGGTTCATGAGGCACTTTCAACTGCTGGAATTTCAAAAAAGGAGCTCTCTGCTATTGCGGTGACCCGAGGTCCAGGCTTGATGGGTTCCTTGCTGGTAGGTGTAAGTTTTGCCAAGGCTTTTGCCAAGGCCCTTGACATTCCCCTGATCGATGTCAATCACATGCAGGCTCACGTTTTGGCTCATTTTATAGAAGAACCGTGGCCGAGCTTTCCTTTTATTTGTTTGACCGTCAGTGGAGGCCATACCCAATTGGTGTTGGTGAAGGATCACTTGACCATGGAAGTGATTGGAGAAACGCAGGATGATGCAGTGGGTGAGGCTTTTGACAAAACAGCCAAGCTACTTGGGCTTCCGTATCCAGGCGGGCCTTTGCTCGATCGGCATGCAAAAGAAGGCAATCCCAAGGCCTTTACTTTTCCGGTTACACGGATGCCGGGGTTAAACTATTCCTTCTCCGGGATCAAGACGGCAGTCTTGTATTTTCTTCGGGATCGACTGGCGGAGAATCCAAATTTTATCACCGAAAATCTCGCAGATTTGTGTGCCAGCATACAGTATACCTTGGTGGAGATGCTGCTGATCAAACTCAAGGCAGCCATGAAAGAATACGGGATCACCGAAGTAGCGATAGCGGGTGGGGTATCTGCGAATTCAGGATTGAGAGCTGCACTTTCGGCCCTGGCACAGCGTAAAGGATGGACCCTGTATGTGCCCGAGTTTGAATATTGCACCGACAATGCAGCGATGATTGCTATGGCTGCGCATTTCAAGTACCTTCGCGGAGAGTTTGTCGGCTACGACATCGCTCCACTGGCCAAAATGAAATTCTAATATGTCCAAGTCCAGTAGATTTGAAAAGATCATCAACATCCGGAACAAGAAGGCAAACTTCGAGTTTGAATTCATTGATACCTATGTGGCAGGTTTGGTGCTAAAAGGAACGGAGATCAAATCCATTCGGGAGGGGAAGGTCTCTCTGACAGAGGCGTTTTGCGTATTTTTTGAGGACGAACTTTTCATTCGGCAGATGCACATTTCCCCTTACAGCATGGCGAGCAGCTACAACCATGTTGCGGTTCGGGACCGTAAGTTGTTGCTTCAGAAAAAAGAGTTGGTCAAACTTCAAACTAAGTCCCAAGAAAAGGGGTTAGCAATTATACCTGTTCGTATATTTATCAACGATCGTGGTCAGGCCAAACTAGAAATTGCCTTGGCACGAGGGAAGAAAAATCACGACAAACGGCAGGACCTGAAGGAAAAAGATGCAAAAAGGGAGCTCCAAAGAATGGCCTTTGATTGATGCCTATGGCATTGTGAGGCAGACCGTACTTCCTGTTTACATTCGTCCCAAAACAGATTCCGCACTTGTCACCCAACTACTTTTTGGAGAGTGTTACTTGCTTACCGGCCTTACCTCCGACCGGGAATGGTTTAAAGTGTACCACGAGGACAGCGCTACTGGAGGATGGGTGTGGGCGAAGTCCATCAAGGAGACCACTGCTGAAGCTTACGATACTTTTCTCAACCAAGATTTTCAGGTAGTGACCAGTCCCATTGCGGCAATTGATTACCAGGGAGCGCACCTGTACTTGCTGCCGGGCAGTAGACTTCACTTTTCGGAAAAGGAATTATTCAATTGGCAGGATCATTTGGGATTTACGGGTACCTACCGGCCTCATGCGCTCAAAGCCAATCGAGAGGAATTGTTGGACTTGGCTTTGCGATTTATAAATGCGCCCTTTCAGGCGGGAGGAAGAAGTATTTTTGGGATGGATGCCACGCATGTATTTCCCTTGATTTTTGCGATGGGGGGTTATTCTTGGCCAACCGGAAAACTTCCAGGCAGGCTAATTACTCCAGAGGAAGTGGAGCCCGGAGACTTGATGGTGGCTTGGGACTCCGTGGAGGAGCAATCGTTTTATGCCTTGTATTTGGGTGCGGAACAAGTCTTTTGGATGGATCATCGCATGCAGAAGACTGATTTGGAAGATTGGGAGGATTTTTTGATGGATAGCACAACCACTGAAGTGGAGATGAAGATGTACAGACTTGTCAACTAAGGGATGGAAAAGCGGGTGTTGGTGCTGAATTTAGATCATTATCCTATTGCCGTGGTGCCGGTACAAAAGGCCATGGTCTTGCTGCTGATGGAAAAAGCCCAGCTGCTTGCCAGCTACGAACTTTTAGAGATCCGAACTGTATCGCGGAGCTTTGCTTATCCATCGGTCATCCGTTTGGCGCATTACAAACACATTCCTTACAAAGGCGTGCTGCTCAACCGGGCCAATTTGTTTCGCAGGGACCGAGGCCAATGCCAGTATTGTGGCAGCGCTAAGCAGCTGACTATCGACCACGTCGTCCCGCGATCTAAAGGAGGCAAGACCTCTTGGACCAATCTGGTGACCGCCTGCAACCGTTGTAATGTGTTCAAGGGGGACAAGACACTGGAGCAGATGGGCATGCAGTTGCGAACGGAACCTTTTGTGCCTTCATTATCCTATTTTTTGGCTTCCTATGCGGAGCGGCAAGCGCTGGAATGGCTACCCTATTTGGATACTGCAATGCTTGAATCCAGAACAAAGTAGTACCCATCAACTTCTAAACTCAGGGTTTTGAAGGTGAATCTGCTTTTTTTTGTAACCTGTATGTTACCAACTTTCTCGAATAGAAAAATAAATCGTTCAGGAGCGATATTAATTTTTTAAACAGGGTTTTTTAGATCAAAAAATTGTCCAGTCCCGCTTAGTTTAATTGGGAAAGCCCTTGCGCTTTTGGAGTGATTCCTTACAATACCTTACTATTAATTAAATTTTAAATCTAGGTACTCAAACTCCAAATTAGTTGACAATTGTTTAAAATTTACCGGGAAAAAGGGAATTATAAATTCACGGAAGATTAATTTTTAAGTGAATACGAATGGTTTTTAAGGTTTCAATTTTGTATGAAATCCATTAAACTATTTTATTCATGATGAAAAATTTTACAAATGGTCTACAAGTAAAAGTGAGCCTGTTTTTGTGCGGTGCTCTACTGCTTGCATTGCCTCAGATGAGTCAGGGAGCTACAGGTTTGAAGCCTGTTACTTCCGAAGTTGAAAAATTCGGGATGGTAACAGGTACCGTGCTCGATGAAACAGGAGCACCATTACCAGGAGCTTCGATTTTGGTAAAAGGAACAACCATTGGAACTGTTACCGATTTAGACGGTAAATTTTCCCTTGACGTGGCCTCAGATGCTGTCTTAGTAATTTCTTACTTGGGCTACGATTCAAAGGAAGTTTCAGTAAATGGACTAACCACCTTATCGATCCAATTAACTCCAGATAGTTCTGAGCTGAACGAAATTGTGGTTGTAGGATACGGTATTCAAAAACGTGCCGACATTACTGGAGCAATTTCCTCCGTGAAAAGCGAAAACTTCAATAAGGGTGTGGTGAACAACCCAGGTGAACTATTGCAAGGTAAATTGGCTGGTGTGGCCATTACCTCTGTAAGTGGTGAGCCAGGTGCTAACCAAAATGTGATCATCCGAGGTGTAGGTAGTTTGCGCTCTGGAACCCAGCCCTTGTATGTAGTGGATGGCTTCTTGTTGGACAACTCCTCAACTGGTGTGGCGACAAACCCATTAAACTTCATTAACCCGGCTGATATTGCCAGCATTGACGTCTTGAAAGATGCGAGTGCTACAGCAGTATACGGTTCAAGAGCATCCAACGGGGTAGTAGTAATCACTACCAAAAAAGGATCTGGTCAAGGCCAGGTAAACCTGAATTTGTCTACTGGAGTTTCTTCCCTTCCAAACCAACTTCCTGTATTTGATGCGGCCAATTTCCGTAAGCAGGTAAAGGCTGTAGGTGGGACCTTGGTCGATTTGAATGGAAATACAAACTGGCAAGACGAATTGACTCAAGTGGGTGTTGCCAAAAATGCAAACCTTTCTATGAGCGGTGCAGCCAATAACAAGTTCTCTTATTTTGCTTCAATGGGCTACCAAGATCAGGACGGTATTTTGAAGAACAGCAACTTGAAGCGTTACTCTGGTAAATTGAACATCAACCAGAAGGCCTTAAATGGTAAGTTGAATGTGGACTATAACTTGACTGCTTCTCGTACTGAGAACTTGCGTCCAGCGATTACTTCAGTGATCAGCGACATGATTACCTTGAATCCAACGATTCCTGCGTACACCAATGGACAGCCTACAGCGTTGCCGACCAACTCGCTAAATCCATTGAGAAGAAACGAGATCTATAAGGATTTGGCAACCAATAATAGAATATTGGCTTCTATTTCTCCTTCTCTTCAGCTTGCGAAGGGTTTGGTTTACAAATTGAACTTTGGTGTGGATTATTCTGCTACCAACCGTGACATTCAGTACAAGCCATTTCCTTCGGTAGTAAACGAAGGTAATATTTCGAATGGTGCCTTGGATGCGATCTTTGATCCCAACACCAACCAGCTCGTAGAAAACACCTTAAGCTACAACTGGTCTTTGAAGTCTCATAATTTGACCTTCTTGGCTGGACACTCTTACCAAGATTTGCGCGATGAAAGCAGAACCTATTCTTTCCAGGGTTTTGTAAACAACAACGTCGAGCCAAGATACCAAGATCAGACTAGCACCGTAATATTCCCAACTGCTGCAAGTGTTGGAGCGGTACGAAATGAATTGCAATCCTACTTTGGCCGTGTGAACTATGCCTTTGCTAGCAAGTACCTTGTGACTGCAACGTTTAGAGCGGATGGTTCTTCCAAGTTTGGATCCAACAACAAGTATGGTTACTTCCCTTCTGTTGCTTTGGGATGGAACGTGACCAACGAAGGTTTCATGGCCAACTCTTTCTTCAATAACTTGAAGGTTCGAGCCAGCTACGGTGTAACAGGTAACCAAGAAATTCCTTCAAAAATTACACTTGCAAGTTTCTCTGAAAACAGATTGGCAACAGGTGCTGGAAGTTTTAACACCTATCCTCTTGATCCGGCAGCCACGACCATTGACAAGTATCCTTACGGAATCACGTATACACGATTGGCCAACCCGGATTTGCAGTGGGAAGTTTCTTCTCAGCTAGATTTTGGGGTTGACTTCGCTTTGTTCAACTTCAGATTGACAGGTACCTTAGATTATTTCAGCAAGGTGTCTTCCAACATTCTCTTGGAGGTTGTTCCAGCTGACCCTATTCAACCAACCTCTACGTTCTGGAACAATATCCCAGACATGAAGATTGTAAACAACGGATTTGAATTGGCCTTGGATTACAACTCTGATCCAAAGGGCTCATTTACCTACAATATTGGAGGTAACGTGACCTATATCCAAAACAAAGTAGTGGATTCTCCTTATGCTGTTTTGGTTACTGGTGCTGCTCAGGGTTCTGGACAGACTGGAGCTACCATCAACGGATACATCAACAACGAGCCGATTGGCGCCTTTTACATGTACCAGTTTGAAGGCGTGAAAGATGGTATCAGTGTATACACGGACACAAACAAGGATGGTAAGGTGTTGGACAATGACCGAGCTGTAGTTGGTAGTGCGATACCAAAATTCATCTATGGTTTCTATTCCAACTTCAACTACAAGGATTTCCAGTTGGGCTTAAACTTTAATGGTATGTCTGGAAGTAAGGTGTATAACCACACGAATATGACCTTATTTCCTAAGGCCTTGTTGGCTCAGTCAAACAACACCACAGACTTTGCAGTGCAGTACCCTAACGAGACCTTGGCTAACGCCAACATTGTTTCTACTCGTTACCTAGAGGATGGATCATTCCTACGATTGAATAACGCTACACTTGCTTACAACGTACAGCCAAGCAAAGTAGGCTTAGGGAATGCATTTCAGAACATTCAATTCTCAGTGACCGGCCAAAATCTATTTGTTTTGACAGATTATTCTGGCTTTGATCCGGAAGTAAATACAGGTTCCACTTCTGGGGGTATTCAAACGTTCGGTATCGATCGATTTACCTATCCTAAGGCAAGAACCTTCTTGATCGGTCTCAATCTTACATTCTAATTAAAATCCAAGATTTTATAAAATCGATAAAAAATGAAAAAATCATTAGTAGTTAAATTGTTGCCGTTGACTGTGTTCTTCTTCGCATTCTTTGGTTGTACAACGCTAGAAGAAGAGGTTATCGACGAATCCCTAACGGGATCTGGACAAGCTGAAGTAGTCAGTGGTTCAATTGCTCCAGTATACGGCTTTTTGAGAGGAGCGATTTGGTTGCATACAGCGCAATTTGGTCTTCAGGAGATTGCTTCCGATGAAGCGATTCTTCCTTACCGAGGCGGAAGAGACTGGTTTGATGGTGGTAAGTTTATTGCGGTACACCAGCACCTCACTACGCCAGGCAATAGCTTGGTAGGTGATACTTGGACCTACATGACGCTAGGTTTGTCTCGTGCTGTGACTGCAGAAGAGCGAATGAAACTGGAAGTGAAAGAAGGTAATGCTGCTGCTCAAGATGCGGTTTACGAGATGGTTGCCATGAAGGCCTACATCAACATGATGATCTTGGATAACTGGGGTTTGGTATTCAAGAAAAATGCTGCCAACGAAAATTCTGAAATTTTACGTGGTCAAGAGGCTATTAGCTACCTTGAAAAAGAATTGCTTTCTGTTCGTGACGTAATTAAGAGCGACAAGGGTGCTGGTCGATTGAACCAGTTTTCTGTAAAGGCTTTGTTGGCTCGTTTGTATTTGAATGCCGCTGTGTATCGTGATCCTTACGGAACTCCTACCTTCAAAAAAGAAGATATGGATAACGTGATCAAGTACACCAACGAAATCGTTGCTGGACCGTATGCACTTTCTCCTGAGTACTTCGATATTTTCGGTGACAACAACAGCACCAACCGCGAGCTTATTTTTGCGATGGATCAGCGTGGTGTATTGGAGACGGAGCACCAAAGATGGCAGTACTGGTCTATCTCTGGTGATTTGATTCCACGACCTGAATTTCCAAATACCCGTGGTACAGATGCGGCAGCGATGACGACAGATTTTTACCAAACTTGGGTAGACGCTTACGGATCCGTAGATCCAGCGGTGGCAGATGCTCGTTTTAGCATGAAACAAACGATGGTTCCTGCAAACCTACAGAACCTAACAGGCATCACTCCTGCAAATGACCAGGATCAATACTATTGCGTAGATGCGAAGTCTTTCCAAATTGACCGTGGTATCCTACGTGGTGTCCTTTGGGGTCCAAGAAAAGACGCAGGTGGAAAAATCATCTTGTGTCCTGATGGCAAAGTAAGAATCTATCCAGTGATCAACGCAAGAACCAGCGGTGCTAACAGAACTTATGTAAATCACAACTTGCAGGTTGACTTCACAGAACAAGGAAGTTTGCACAATACAGGTTACAGATTCTCAAAGTACCAATTCAGCAGCACGGCTCCTAATTGCTGTGTTTTAAGCAGTGTTGACTTGGTGTTGATCCGTTTGGGTGAAATCTACTTGATGCGTGCTGAAGCTAAATTGAGAAACGGTGACAATGCAGGTGCCTTGGCTGATGTCAATGCCTTGAGAACTTCCAGAACTGCAAGGCCAAGTCAACGTCCTGCTCCTTTGACTTCATTGACTACTGATATCTTGTTTAGAGAAGCAGGTTTTGAGTTGTATTGGGAAGCGTTTAGAAGAAACTACCAGATCCGTTTTGGTAAGTATGAGGGAACTTGGACTGGAAAGACGAGCACGAATCCTCAAAAGCGTTTGTTCCCAATTCCTCAGAGAGCTATCGACGGTTCTTCCAACGAAAAGGGGTATCTAGTTCAGAATCCAGGGTATTAATTTAAATACCGAAAATAGTAGCGAGGGGATTTTAATTTTTTTAAACCGATCGACAGGTGTCGATCGGTTTTTTTTATTGCCCTTGGGTATCTTTTTGATTAGTGGCTTCTCTTGATCTCCAGGCTGGGGAGATCAATCACAAAATCATCCGATGGCAAGCTTTGTAAAAGCTGGGAAAAGATGCTTAAAAAGTCGGCTAGTTGCCTTGAACGTGGATTTGATTCCTTGTCGCCTGCTTCTTTTACTGCAAAGACTTGCGAATAAACGACCAATCGTTCTTTAGGGATCAAAGACTTGCCCAGGTCTCCACCGTTTTTGATTAAGTAAAAATCTTCCATCAAACTTCCTACCCTGATCGTATCAGCCAGCTGAGCTTGCTTGTCAAGCAGTAGTTGATTGAGGTATTCCTCCCTTTTTTCCGCAGGTAAAGCAGCCCATAGCTGTAGTAAGGATGCATCTAGGGTATTGATGAGTACTCCAAGGTCTTCGGGCCAGTCAGATTTGATAAATCGTAATCGAATCAGCTCTTGCAAATGAAATCGGGTGTAGGCTAGGAAATCGGGAGACTTGAGGATATCCTCGTTCCAGAGGGCCTTTGGGTTGGTACGGGTAAGCCAAAGGTGCTCCATGCTGTACAGCTCAAAAAACTCATCCATCCGGTTAACCTCCTCCAATACCTCAGTTTGAACATGTAGCTTTCCTGGACGCTTTTCTTCCAGGATTTTATATGCAGGAGGGAAAGCCGCAAGGGAAGGAACCTGAATGTTGATCAGTTGCTCACCTGTTTGGGTTGTGTGCGTGCTGGTCTGGTTGATGTGCATGTGGCCAGCAAAATGGAGTTGAAGGCCAGTCTGGGCGTAAGCTTCGCTCACAGCCGGATCGGGCACGCGGCTAAGTTGGAATTTGCCCTTTCCAAACAGGTCTTTCATCTCCTCAGAAGTACCATTGTGAAAGTCCACCAAGGGATAATGGCTAAAGGAAATCAATCTTTTTCCTCGTTTTTTAGCTTCCGTCGCTATTTTTTCAATCCAGGCGAGCTGGTAGGATTTTACTTTTGAACTCAGGTTGACCCCGATGGACGAGCCGGACCAATCTTCCGGTTTTGGGTTGCTAGTATTCGGTCCAGGGGTGTAGGTATTGCCGTCTAGGGCTAAGAGCCAGATTCCTTCCACGGGTTCTACGAGGTAGGAGGCATCGGGTACTTGGAGCTGGGTGCCGGGGACCAGGTAGGTTCTTTTGTCCAAGGAGGCCCCGGATTTTGCCTTGTCCCAGGAGTAATTGTTGTAGTCGAATGATTCAAAGGGGTGGGTCCAAAAGAGGTCTTTTTTGGCTGGAAAAAAACCAAAATCGGCTAGTGCTTCACCAATTTCAGCGTAGCCCCAGTGATCGATTTGGTTGGTAATTGCGGCGTCAAGGTTAGGAAACACAGCTGCGTTGCTGGCAACCGCTTGGTTTTGCCCTTGGGTACCCAGAAAATCCGTTTTTCCGCCAGGGCCACCAAAAGGGGAGACCGGGTCATGGTTGCCTGTGGTGATGAAAAAGCGCATGTCGTACTTTTTCGCGTACCCTTGGAGAATTTTTTGGAGGGCGCGGACGTTCATTGGCTGACCATCGTCCGTAAAGTCGCCAGGGAGGACGACTAGTTTTACTTTTTTCTTTGCCAGCTCCTCTAAGGCCGCAAGCAACGCGAAGTAATTCTCATTGAAGAGTCGGGTGGAGTTGAGCTGACTTCCCATGGTCCGAATCGTCGCCAATTTTCCAGTAACGGGATGGGGAACACCCTTAAACTTTTCAGAATTTAAGTCAGCATACACCTCTTGAAGGTGGATGTCCGCAAGAAAGGCAATCGGTGGGTAGCGCTGCGCCAAAACGGAGCTGCCATGAAATTGGAGTGCCGCCCCAAGGGCAAGTGGTACCCAAAATTTAGGTTTCAAGTTATTTTTTACCTGGGTTAAGTACTGGATTTGCTCGTTCAAACTTGTTTCCTTCAAAAGACACCTTGTACGTGGATTTGAATAGCTTGGACGGGAGGTAGTAATCGGTGGAGATGACCTGGGCGCCCGATGATTTTGCTTTTTCAAATTGGGTGTAATCTTCGGTGCGTGCTTCTTCTGTGCCCGAGTCGGATCGGGTACGGATCATGTATCCCTTTCGAACCAATTCTTGGATGTAGGCTTCATTTTTCACCGGATCGTTGATGATGCGGAACCCAGCTTCTGGGTTGCCCTCCTTGAGGTTGACGAAAAATACGGCATTGGCCAAGCCTGGCTTTTTAGTTAAGTAGGTTCGGATTTTCTCCTCGCTTTCGTCCAATACGAACAAGAATTTACCTCTTGCTTGGTCGAGGCTCGGCCAGTTGCCGTTGAGGGCACCTTGCTCCAAGGAGGCAAAGCCTCCCTTAATTTGGTCTGGAATGATTAGCTTTTCTAAGCCCAGGTGCGTTCTGATTTCCAAGTCAATGCTGTCCAATGCCGTAGCAGTGAAGGGAAGTGGACGAACCGTATTTGGGATGGGAGCATCCTTGGCATTGACCAGAATAAAGATGGGATGGTGGTCCGGGTGTGCGTTGCTCCACTTTTTGAGTGCCTGAAGGGCCTCTGCAAAAATGAGGTAGTGCGACTGAAAATCAATGTCTTGCACATGGAACATTTTCAGTCCTGGTAGGGCCAACTTGTTTTCTGTATCAAAGGTGAAGTTGGGGTTTCCTCCCTTTCTGATCATTTCTATCCCTTTGGGTTGCGTGTATCGGCCGCCTTGAGGGTCGTGAAAAACATCCAGCTCGAGGTTTCTCAATCCCATGTCGAGTTGTTTTTCTAGCGGGGCATGCTCGTATTCAAGTCCTTGGGCTGAATTGGCATTCAAGCCGCGGAGGTAGCTGAGGATCTCGGGTGCCATGGCACTTTTGTAGCTATTGTGGCTTCCAATGATTTGCGTTTGGTTGAGGGTTTGAGCAAGCATGGGAAAGCACAACAGGAAGGAAAGAGCGAGTAAAAGTATGTTTTTCATGACCTAGAGTTTAAGCCTTCAAGTTCCCATTAATTCGTGTGAATTAAGTCAAAATTACATCATCATAGTGTTACGATACCATGTTTAGGGGGTAACATTATTCTTTTGTTAACTATTGATTTCGGGTAGCTTGGGGTAACGAATTGCCAGTAGATTTGGGAATGAAACTATTCAAAAACCTCCTATTCCTCGTTTGTGTACTCGGCTCTTTTGGCGGGTATGCGCAAAATAAGGCTGCATTTGCGGTCCATTCTCACAACGACTACTTACAGCCTGTTCCCTTTTGGGATGCATTCAGTGCTGGCTGTGCTTCTATTGAAGTAGACGTGATTTTGCAGGAGGGAGGGCTCATGGTTGCGCATGAAAGAGAATCCATTCAAGCGCAGCGCACCTTCGAAAGTTTGTACTTGAAGCCGATTCAGCAAGGAGTTGACCTTGGCTTGATTAAGGAGTTTAACTTTCATCTGTTGGTAGATATCAAAACCGAGGCGTACAGCACCCTTGATTTGTTGGTGAAGCAAACGCAGCCTTATTCTCCTATTCTTTATTCTCCAGAAAATCCGACTGGATTAAAACTCATTATTTCAGGAGGTAGGCCCAAAGCCGCCGACTATGTGAAGTACCCCTCTTGGATATTTTTTGATTACCAGAGCAGGGAATTGACTTCAGAGCTGCCTTGGGAGAAGATTGGAATGGTGAGTTTGAGTTTCCCTAGATTTTCGTTGTGGAATGGCAAAGGAAGAATGGTGGAATCCCAGCGTCAGCAGCTTCAGGCATTTATCGATTTAGTGCACTCCTTTGATCGTCCCGTTCGCTTTTGGGCTTCTCCAGACGGCAAAACTGCCTGGCGTGCCTTCCATGAAATGGGTATCGATTACATCAACACCGATCGTCCGGCAGAGGCAAACAAGTACTTGCGCGGGTTAACAAAGAATGTCTACGCCAATTCCAATCCTCAGGAAGTGTACACACCTGGCTATGCGGTGGATGGAAAGGATGTTCCCGTGAAACAAGTCCTTCTTCTCATCGGGGATGGCAATGGCTTGGCACAGATTTCCTCAGGAATAGTTGCCAATGGGGGTGAACTTACCTTGACCCAACTCCGGACGATAGGCTTGGTCAAAACGCAGGCGGCAGATGATTTCACCACGGATTCTGCATCTGGCGCTACCGCCATGGCTACCGGCCAAAAAGCAAATAACAGAGCCCTTGGACTCAATGCATCTGGGGATTCGATTCCCAACCTTCCTTATTTTTTGAGTCAGAAGGGATTTAAATCAGGTCTGGTGACCAATGACGAGTTGACTGGAGCCACACCGGCAGCCTTTTATGCCCATCATCCCGAGCGAGATGCAGCAGCAGCGATCGCGGGCTATTTACCTGCTAGCGCCTTGAATTTGGTGATTGGTGGTGGAGGAAAACACTTTAAAAAAGAAAAATTGAGCCAAGCTGGATTCACGCTTGTGTCTAACATGCAGGAGCTTGGGGAGGTAAAGGGACCGCGGGTGGCACATTTTGCAAGCGAAGGCGGGATGCCGTCCATGGAGGCAGGTCGGGGAAACTTCCTTTCCCAAGCCTTTTTGCAAGCCAGTTCCTACCTGGGCAAAGGCAAAACCCCATTTTTCCTGATGCTGGAGGCAGCAAAAATTGATTCTGGGGGTCATTCCAATGCGCCTTCTACGATTGTGACGGAGCTGCTCGACTTTGATCGTGTCCTAGCGGAAGCCATTCGCTATGCAGATACCCATCCGGGAACCTTGGTCTTGGTAACTGCCGACCACGAAACAGGAGGGGTGTCTATTCCTCAAGGAGATCTGGAGCGTCGGGAAGTAGAACTTGCTTTCCATAGCGACGACCATACCGGAATATTGGTTCCGCTATTTGCGTATGGCGCTCGCTCGAGTGCATTCGCGGGGGTGTATGACAACACCGAAATCTTTCATCGCCTTTTGAAAGTGATCGGTAAGAAGTAGTGCTTGATTGGCCATCGGAGGCCATTATCCCTTCTTTTAAAGGAATAATGGCCTACTAAGGCGATTGGATGCTGCCTGCTTTTTACTAGTTACTTATCAAACTCCACGATGTATTCGGAGAAATAGCGTCCTAAATCCGAATACTTAAAGAAGAGGCGTGCACGCTTGCCTAGCTTGAGGCTGGTGTTTTTGGCTGCAATATCTTCTGGGGTATTGAGGGGCTGCAAGGAAGGATACCAGATCACATGTCCTGGTTTTTGCACGAGCACTTGAGGGGTAGACCAGCCTTGGGAATTGTTGCCTTCTCCCAGTTCGCGGTGGGGGTTGAAGGAGATGTAGAGCTTGTCACCAATCCATTTTTGGCCTTCCACATGCCCCATCAGCATCACCCAGCATTCCAGGTAGGTATTCCAACTTACGGAAGGGCCCCAGTGGAAGCCTCCCTTCTCGGAAGAGGCAGGGCCACCTCCATTTTCTTTGGAAATCTGAAGGGAGGAAATGGGCGTTCCAATGTCATCCCAAGGGGCGTTAAACCCTTTTCCATCCCATCGTTTTGCTTTTCCCCGTGGCTGCTCCAGATCGGTGATTTTGATGCGTGCCACGCTGATGCACTGGCCTGATTGCTCAGTAGCTGGGTCGTAGGTGGCGGGATCATAGACACCGGGATAGCTGTATTCCCCATAAAATAAGTACACGTAGTCGCCCACTGCTACCGCACTTGGATCCCCAACCCCACCAGCAAAGGTTTTGGAACTGTTGTGCGGATTGAGGATCAGGCGGGGCTGCCGATCTTCCAGTAGGATGCCTTTATTGTCCCAGTTCCAACCCCCATCGCTGGATTTCATGACGCCGATGCGCGGAACCGCTGCGGGCGTGATGCGGTCGGTCAGGCCAAGGGGCCAGTTTTTATCCACGTAGCCTTCCCCCGTTTTTGGGTCGAAGGGGAGGGTTTCAGGGTAGTTTTCATTGTGGTAGATGGCGTAGAGCGTTTTGCCCGAGGGATCCCGTTGGTCTTGGTAGACCGTTTCAAACCATACTGCTCCATGGAGACCGGGCTGACCGATGGGTGCATTTTTGGGAAGGCTGGGGGCGATGTAGTCTGCTGCTGGGGTGCTAAAGACCACATCTGCATTGGGACCAGAAGCAAATTTTAGATCTGTGGCATAGCCCCAGACGGGATCCTCCCCGTATTTTCCTGGAAAAATGCGTAGCGTATCCCCGATCCAGGCTTCGGCCATGTTGCAGTCCACAAAGTTATTGAAGGGAAAGGTGTCTGTGGGGATGAGTGTAAATCGTGGGAGCGCTGTACTGCTTTCCAAGTTTACTTCTTCAGGGCTGCCGGATTTGCAGGCAAAAAAAGAAGCTAGCAGCAGAAAAAAGATGGAGGTCTGAGCAAAATGATAGTTAGCCATACAAGCCTGTGGATTTGAAGAAGAAATATACATTCAAAACACGTTTTTTGAAAGTAGGGATCTTGCTTTCTTCAGGCTTGCTACCGCTAAGAAATTTGGTTCAACTCGAGGGTGAAAATTTATGCTTCACCTTAGCTAGGAGTTGTTTCTCGCTCATTTTGTCGGCATCGATTACCTCAATTTTTAGTTTGCTGAAGTGTTTATTTCCCTGTAAATGGTGAAAAAAATGGGTTTTGGTCACTCCGGGCCCCATGAGTTGCAGTTCCTCCTTGTCCATCAGTTTTTTTTCGAGTTGGTGGAAATAGGCATTGAGCTGGTTGCTGTGGATGTTGTTCTTTTTTTTCTCGTTGTTGCTCGCAGGACCAGGGGATGGTCCCAATAGTGTGGTATCACTTCCCTCTCCGGCAATTCTAGGCCGGAATACAATGAGTGAGGGAAAGTCTTCGAGGAGGGTAGCTTCTTCCTTGTCGTAGCCGAGGAATAGCGCATGACTTTGGTCCATCCAAAGTCCGATTTTTTTAAAGGTAGTTGATTCCATGTGAGTAGGGGAGTAGGTGTGTATTTGTAAAAAATGAAAGCTTGTAAACCTGTGCTAACTACAAGAAAATAAAGGCATTAAACTATGATTTAAATCAAGTTTTCGGTTGGATTTTAGGGTAATGGATTCGCTGATTTAAGGTCAATGAAGGATATTTTTTATTGTGCCCCGTAGATACGGGGCACCATCAGGAAGTTAAATACTCTTCCGCCTCGCCGAACGTTCAAAAAAAATTAACTCGTCCGCCGCGGCGGACAGGCTGCAAAGCAGGGGAGGCGCAAAGGTCCTGCCTTCGGCAGGCCTGCCGAAGGCAGGGTTATGAACTAATTTATCTGCGGGGGTTTTCTGCGGATATCTGCGTAAGCTTTTTTTTCCGCTGATTCTCGCGGAAAAGGTGCGCAGATCTTTAGGTTTAATTAAAATAAATCAATCTGCGGGGTTTTTTCTGCGGATATCTGCGTAAGCTTTTTTTTTCGCTGATTCTCGCGGAAAGGGTCCGCAGATTTTTAATTTAATCTGATAGCCTATTGAAATATTTGCCCCGTACGTACGGGGCACTATAAGAAGGTAAGGTGAAACCATTAGTAGACTGTGACAAGTCCACACCTATCCTCCTTTCTCCCCAACATTTCAGGTGATATTTTTTGCATAAAAATCTTTAATTAGAAAAAGTCTAAATAAAAATTGACTCGTATTTCTCCTAGACTTATGTTTGCATTATTATTTTTAATAGGTCTAAATAAGAATATGAAACCCCTTGGTACTTTCTTCTTTTTGCTGGCTTTTTGGCTGCTATCTCTAAGCAGCTTTGCACAGAAGAATTCCATTTTGGGGACCATCGTCGATGAAAAGAAACAGCCCCTCCCTGGTGTTTCCGTGTACCTAGAGGGTACCGTCAGGGGAGTGCAATCTGATAACTCAGGTCACTACATTTTGAAGGATATCCCTGCAGGGAATTACCAATTGCTTGTCAGCCAGGTGGGATTTCAACCCTTCAAAAAGGACTTGGTTCTGGAGACAGGTACCCAACTAGAAATTGAGGTTGTGCTGCAGGAATCAGCTGTTGAACTTGGGGAATTTAGTATCAGCGCCAGCCGTGGGATCCTGGGACAAGGTCACCTACCGGAAGTAGAAGATTTCCGCATCAATGCGGGGAAGAAAAATGAAATCATCCGCATCGGTGAGTTGAATGCCAACCTGGCCATGAACAATAGCCGACAGATTTTTGCGAAGACACCCGGAATCAGCATCTGGGAAAATGACGGTTCGGGCGTGCAACTCGGCGTGGCCAGCCGAGGGCTGAATCCCAACCGATCTTGGGAATTTAATGTGCGCATGAACGGCTACGACATCACTCCTGATCCCATGGGCTACCCAGAGGCCTACTTTACCCCTCCCATGGAAGTGGTGGAGCAAATCGAAATCGTACGAGGGGCTTCTTCCTTGCAGTACGGGTCCCAGTTTGGGGGCTTGATGAACTTTGTACTCCGGAAGCCAGACCCCTCTACCCGCTTTACGGCAGAAACAGTCAATACCGTAGGGAGCAACGGGCTATTTAGTTCCTTCACCTACTTGGGTGGTACCGAGGGAAAATGGAGTTACACCGCCTACTACCAACGGCGTACGGGTGAGGGCTGGCGCGAAAATGGTTCTTTTGATACCCATCATACCCACTTGGTGGCCAATTACGCTGCCAGCAACCGATTAAAATTAGGCATGGAAATGACCTACATGACGGCCGACACGCAACAGCCAGGAGGTTTGACGGATGCACAGTTTGAAGCAGATCCCCAGCAGAGTACGCGTTCCCGAAACTGGTTTAGCACGCCTTGGTACATTCCTGCCCTGACTGCTGAGTACCTTCTTTCTCCCAAAACGAAGATCAGCTGGAAGGCTTTTGGCACTTTTGCAGAGCGCAATAGTGTGGGCTATATGCGTCCGATCAACGTGGAGGACGATTTGGGCAACCGTCAGGTAGACCGAGATTATTACACCACCTACGGATCAGAAGTTCGACTCAGCTCCTCCTACACCTTGTTTGGCCGAGAGCAGTCCCTCGTCGGAGGACTTCGCTACTTCAATGGGCACATCGACCGGAAGCAGCTTGGGCTAGGTACCAGGGGTTCAGACCTGGATTACAGCATGGCAGTAGGACCCTTTGCCCGAGATTTGGATTTTTCGAATACCAATTTTGCCGCTTTTGTTGAGCAAGTCTTTCGTATGACCGATCGCTTCTTGATGACGGGTGGCTTCCGTCTGGAGCAGATCCAATCCACCATGCAAGGGCAGTTGAACCGAGTGAATGGGAACCCTGAGTTTCTAGACCCTATCACCCGAACTCGCTCTTTTGCGCTATTCGGTGCGGGTGCGGAGTACCATGTGACTGAGAATTCGGAGTTTTACACCAACCTGTCTCAGGCCTACCGCCCGGTATTGATTTCGGATCTGACTCCTCCAGCAACCATAGATATCATTGATCCCAATTTGACCGATTCCAAGGGATATAATTTTGATCTAGGCTACCGCGGGTCTTGGACGCCAGCATTGCAGTTTGACTTGAGCTATTTCCATCTGAACTATGCTGACCGCATCGGCACGGTGGCTCAGCTGCGTCCAGATAAGAGCATCTATCAGTACCGAACTAACCTGGGGAATTCCATCAGCCGTGGGTTTGAAGGCTATGTGGAGGTGGATCCCATCACGGCGATCTTTGAGAGTTCACGAGTGGGCTACCTGCACCTTTTTGCTTCTATCGCATTTGTGGATGCTACCTATGGGGATTTTGAAGTGACCTCGGTAAGCAACAATCAGCTTCTAACGCGAAATCTTAGCGGAAATCAGGTAGAAAATGCACCGCGCAAGATCAACCGATTTGGGGCGACCTATACCTACGATACCTTCTCCATGACTTGGCAGTTGAGTGACATTGGAGAGGCTTTTGCGGATGCTTCCAATACGGTAGTTCCCAATGCAGCGGCTACGGTGGGTTTAATTCCGGCCTATCAAGTGCAAGATCTTTCTGCCAGTTGGAACTTCTGGAAGCAGCATTCCCTCAAAGCGGGGGTGAATAACTTGACCGATGCACGCTATTTCACACGCAGAGCGGGGGGCTACCCAGGACCAGGAATTATGCCTGCCGATGGACGTACCTTCTACCTGACTGCTGCATTGAAGTTTTAAATCCTTCCTTCGATTCCTCTTTGCGGCTTGTTTGCTGCGGCGAACGAAAAAAAAGAATAAATCTCGCAAAGCCGCCAAGACGCAAAGGTTCTGCCTTCTTTCGGTAGGCCAGCCTACCGAAAGAAGATTTATCAATCTGCGGGTTTTTTCTGCGAATATCTGCGTTAACTTTTTTTCCGCTGATTCTCGCGGAAAAGGTGCGCAGATTTATTCTTTTTTTACCCCAATGATTTATCAGATCATAAAAAAAATTAACTCGTCCGCCGCGGCGGACAGGCCGCAAAGGTTCTGCCTTCGGCAGGCCTGCCTGCCGAAGGTAGGTGGATCAACTAATTTATCTGCGGGTTTTTTCTGTGGGTATCTGCGTAAGCTTTTTTTTCCGCTGATTCACGCGGAAAAGGTGCGCAGATCTTTAATTTAATCTGGGTGGCCTATTGAAATATTTGCCCCGTACGTACGGGGCACTACATGACTAACAACTCCCACCTATCCCTTCCCGTAAATTCTCTCGGATTATTTATGTTTTTTCTGTAGGTTGAAGCTGTTCCAAAAGAGTGGATTAGATCAGAGTAGAATTGGATCTCAATTCCATTTTCATTTATTCATAGCCTATATGAAAATACTGCCCATTTTAGCCCTTTTTCTGCTCAGCAGTCTAGCCTGGGCTCAGACGGCCACTAGCCCGGACCCAAGCCGTCCCAACATCATCTTTATCATGTCCGATGATCATGCCTACCAAGCCATCTCGGCCTACAGCAATCGTCTCATTGAGACCCCCAATATTGACCGCATCGCCAAGATGGGCATGCTCTTTACGAATGCCACGGTGACCAACTCCATCTGTGCACCCAGCCGGGCCACCATTCTCACCGGCAAGCATTCCCACCTCAATGGCAAAATCGACAACGACTTCCCCTTCGATACCACCAACATCACCTTTCCCCAACTTTTTCAAGAGGCAGGCTACCAAACGGCCATGTTTGGCAAGCTGCACTTCGGCAACAATCCCAAGGGATTTGATCAGTTTAAAATTCTTCCTGGACAGGGATTCTATTACAACCCGGACTTTATCACCAAGAACGAAGGTAGAATCCGCGTGGAAGGCTATGTCACCGACATCATCACCGACATGACCTTGGACTGGCTGCAGAAGGAACGGAATCCAACGGATCCTTTCCTGCTATTTTACTTACACAAAGCCCCTCACCGGGAATGGCTACCTGCTGAGCGGCACTTGGAGGAATTTACCCAGCGCAACTTCCCCGAGCCAGCCACGCTTTTTGACGACTACTCTGGTCGTGGACGTGCAGCCAAGGAAGCGGAGATGAACCTGCTCAAGCACATGAACTGGTCAGGAGATTCGAAGATTTACACCTCGGTAATGGAAGACCTAGGCATCCCAGTTACCTCCAATAACGGGGAACTGGGAAGGTTTACACCCAAGCAGCGTGAAGTTTGGGATCGCTACTACCGCCCAATTAATGATTCCTTAAAGGCGACATTTTCCCAAATGGGAGAAAAAGAAAAGATGCAGTGGCGCTACCAACGCTACATGCAGGATTACTTGGGCACCATCCGCGCCGTAGACGAGAATGTGGGGCGCGTATTGGATTACTTGGAAGCCAACAAACTGATGGACAACACCATCATCGTGTACACCTCGGATCAGGGCTTTTACCTCGGAGAGCATGGCTGGTTTGACAAGCGCTTTGTCTACGACGAAAGTTTCAAGACCCCACTGCTTGTGGCCTGGCCAGGAAAAGTTGCCCCTGGCAGCAAAAGCACCGAGATGGTTCAAAACCTCGACTATGCCCAAACCTTCTTGGATGCAGCAGGTATCTCCGCACCGGCAGACATGCAAGGAGAGTCCCTGCTCCCCTTACTCACTGGGAAACCCGAGCAATGGACCCGCGATGCGGTGTACTACCACTACTACGAATATCCAGCCGTGCACATGGTGAAGCGGCACTATGCCATCGTGACCGAAGAATACAAATTGGTGCACTACTATTACGATGTAGATGAATGGGAGCTGATCGACCGAATCAAGGACCCGCAGGAACTACGCAATGTGTACCAGGATCCGGCCTATGCCCCTGTAGTGGCGGAGTTGCACCGGAAGTTGGAGGAGCTGCGCAAACAATATGGGGATAGCGCTGAAATCTCCCAAGGCTACTTGGACGCTTATCTGGATCGCTTGGAGAAAAATCCAGCCTTTGGTTCCAATGCCGAAGTCACCAAGCGGCTACTGGAAGAACGAAAAAAGTCCAAGCATGACTAGTCCTTCCGTAGACTTATGAATCCTTGCTTCACGAATAGTGAAGAAGAAATCCTAACTTTCTTTTTCAATCTGCTTATCCATGGTTCCCATTACCCATAAATCCAATACGCTGCGCAAAGCCATTGCTCAGGCCATCGTGCGCGTCAGCAAACCAGAAACTATTTTGGCCATCCGTAATCGAACCGTTCCCAAGGGAGATGTGCTCGAATGTGCCCGTGTGGCTGGTCTTTTCGCGGCCAAGCGTACCGCTGACATGATCCCTGATTGTCATCCCTTGCCGATCGAATATACTGCGGTGTCCTACACCCTTGGGGAGCTGGAACTCCATATCCAAGTGGAGATCCATACCATCTACAAGACTGGTGTGGAGGTAGAAGCCATGCATGCAGCATCTGTAGTGGCCTTGACGGTATACGACATGCTCAAGCCCATCGACAAGGGAGTTAGCATCGAGCAGATCAAGTTGCTCGAGAAAAAAGGAGGGAAGTCCGATCGCAACGCTGCGCTAGGCAGTCCTAGAAATGCTGCCATTGTGGTGTGTTCCGACAGTTTGGCTGCAGGGAAGGGGGAAGATCAATCTGGGGAGCGCATTCGCGATCTCCTGCTCGAGGGCGGGCTTACCGTGGTAGACAAGCGCATCGTCGCGGATGAGGTGTCGGCCGTACAGGAAGCGGCTCGTTTTTTTGTAGGGCAGGGCATCGATCTCCTAATTTTCACGGGGGGAACAGGACTTTCTCCTCGAGACTGCACGCCAGAGGCCTTGGAACCGCTGTTGGACCGAAGAATTCTGGGTATTGAAGAGGCCATTCGGGCTTATGGGCAGCAGCGCATGCCTACCGCGATGCTTTCCAGATCTCTTGCTGGGCAAATTGCCGAGACACTTGTCTTGGCGCTACCTGGATCACCTGCAGGGGCGGCGGAAGGCATACAGGCTGTCTTTCCAGCGATCTTGCATGCCTTTGTGGTGATGGAAGGAGCGCGACATGAAGGATAAGGCCTAGCTGCTAGTTATCCGTTTAAGTGGTTGATTTCGAATTACAAGTGAATAATGGGTAAGAAAACCCAAGTTTTTTTGCCTGGAGCATTTGGAAAAAATATCCCATAGGTCTACATTTGCAACACGATTCCTGAAAGGGTGCGTCATAACCATCCCCGGTAGGGGTAAAAATTCCTCCTTAGCTCAGCTGGTTAGAGCACATGACTGTTAATCATGGGGTCCCTGGTTCGAGCCCAGGAGGGGGAGCAAGCCGGTCAGAAATGATCGGCTTTTTTTGTGTCTTTATTTTTTCAATTTTTTGAATAAAAAACTTCTTAAAATCACCAAAATCGAAGTTTTTGGAAAAGTGTTGGTGAAATTCTTTTCAATTCCTTCCTTTTATTTTTAAACCTTTTTTGAAATAGATTTTGTGGTGAAATTGGACTTGCAAAAAACTTGCAAAAAAAACTAGAAACTCTTGGAAATGATTTTCAAATTAACCCCCAATTAAGGCCTTTTTTTATCGAAATTTTAGTGTCGAGTTTAAGGTTCAAAAGCGGTAAATTAAGGGTCCCCTGCTTAGAAACTTGCTGTGCAAAAAAATGATTTCGTTAATGTTTGAATTGTCAAAAAAAACAGTCCTACCCGATAACCTTTTTTTTCATTTCAATAATGCTGCTTTAATATCGGTATTGCAAAATATAAAGACCTATGCCCGCGTTAATTAAAAAAGTCATCAAAAAACAGAGCCCTTTCAACTGCCTTTGAAAAGTAAACGAGACAAACATTTGCCTATTCGGCTAAAAAACCCAATTTCAAGAGATAAAAGTGAATCAATAAACAAGTTGTGCGTCACTTTAAAAAACATTTACATCAATGATACTATTCTTCGACACCGAAACGACTGGACTTCCTAAAAATTGGAAAGCCCCTGTGACTGATTTAAATAATTGGCCCCGTATGGTTCAGCTTGCTTATATCTTTCAAGACAGTGATGGCAACCTCATTTCTCAAGCTGACTATATAATAAAACCAGACGGATACACAATTCCTATTGACTCATCTTCAATTCATGGTATTTCTACAGAACGAGCAATGATAGAGGGGAAAGAATTAAGATTTGTTCTTGAAGAGTTTAATTCTCTCCTTAACAAAGCCGAATATTTAGTTGCACATAACATCAGTTTTGATGAGAAAATTGTCGGAGCGGAATTTTTGAGAATTAAGATGCAAAACTCTATTCCTTCAAAACGGAAAGTTTGCACAATGGAAAGCTCAACAAATTTTTGTGCCATTGACGGACCCTATGGATATAAATGGCCAAAACTTTCAGAATTACACTATAAATTATTTCGCTCCAATTTTGAAGAATCCCATAATGCTGCTGTTGATATAAATGCAACAGCAAAATGTTTTTGGGAATTAAAGAAAAAGGGGATCATAAATTTATCATCTGTCGCTATTTCTAATGCTGTCGAGCCAACTAAAAAAGAATATGTGACTTCACAAGCGAATGAAAGTGATATTATTAAGACACAAATCAAAGAATACTGCCAGCAGAATGATTTTAAAGAAATCCCACTTGCAGCCAAGGCAGAAGCAATAATGTACTTTGAATTTAAATGCAAACAAGTTTCAACTAATGCAGATGTAGATGATGAATTTACTTTTCTAAATGACTATTGGGCAAAAAACGAAGCAAATGTTTTAAAACAAACATTAAATGATTATCAAAAAGAATTCATTTTATCAATAAAAAAGGAGGCAATAGAAGAACATAAATCTTTCAGTTTATTTAGTGACGATAAAAACAAAACTATCGAAGACAAAATATCTCAATTTGAAATTCTTGGATTCTTAAAGGGAAATGATACGAAAAAATACAGAGACTTATTAATACATCTATACTATTACTACTTGACAAGGTATAAGGAGTTTTTACCAACAGGAAATAAACCCACAATCTTTGATGAGAAAAAAAAGCCTGATTATTTCAACTACTCTGCCCTTGCAAAAAAATCTCATGAAAATTTTGAGAATCTACTATCTAACCATATCTCTATAATCGAAAAGACAAACAATGGAGGTATTCCCGAATCCATCCATACACTTGTTACGAGTTGTGCCAAAGAGTTGACTGTTTTAAAATTGGAAGTTGGAATAGAAGACAAATTATACAAAGAAGCATCTTATAAAATCATTAAAATTTCAACCAATCTTATTACTGATTGGGTTAAAGCATGTTCAAAAATAATGAACGTTCCCATACAAGGCATGAGATTGGGCAATACTTTATTTGATGTTTGTATTTTGACAATTGGCGAAATCGACAAAATTGAAACTGATGATAATACTAAAATCTGGTTTAATAACATTAAGGCAGAATTCAATAGACTTAAAGAACAATCTCAACCAAAATCGAATTGTTACATAGCGACAATGGCTTATGGAAACTTTGACCACCCTCAAGTGATAGTTCTTCGGGATTTTCGTGACGAATATCTATTGAATACAAAATCTGGACAGTATTTTGTAGCCTTTTATTATTGGCTATCCCCCAAACTTGTGGCCATCTGTAAGGATAATATTTTTATTAAAAAAACTGCCAGAATTTTATTAGACCTTATTGTCAAACACATTATTCCTAAATGAAAATAAAAATGCGAACGCACAACAAGGGTTTTGCGTCAGGCGGGGTAATGCGCAAACTTGGAGCTTTGTGCTTCTATAAAAGTTCAGTGCTTTATTACCTAGAGATTTATGGAAAGAAACCCTAAGAATATTTTTAGAACAAGGGTTTAAATTGGGAGTTAAATTTGAAAAACCGTATGCGCCCTTAGATTGGTAATGATTTTCCTTTTGTAGTCTAGCTCTGAAATGATTTGCAGCTACTCCCCGATAGCCGGAAGAAGCAAAGAAAACCTCAATCGGATTTAACCTAATTTTTTTGCTTTCCCCGGTAGGTATCATAGATCCACCTACTACAGAAGTAGCCCATTGGAAGAAGAATGGAAAGCAAAGCCATCCCGATAAGAATATACACTTCAACTTGCTCGGCCGCTGCACTACGGCCGTAATATCGATTCCCACCTTTCAGCAAAATCCAAAAAGGAATAAGAAAAAGGAGGTAACTCAGTACTGAAATCACCCGGCCTACCGCATACCGCTTTCGAAACGCACGAATGATCCACCGTATCCACAGGACATGAGGAGCAATCGCCAAAAAGAGGACAAGGATAAGTAGAGAAATTTCGTATACCATTAGTATCATTAAGTCAACTAGTTTCAAGTGGCTACCAAAGGGTTGTACTAAAAAAAGCGTTTAGTTGAGCGAAAAGTTAATTGGTAGCCTCATCCGCGTACGAACAGCCTTGCCATCCTGCATTCCTGGTGTCCACTTGGGAGAACTCCTTACAATGCGAAGCGCTTCCTCGTCACATCCTCCACCTATCCCTTGCAAAAGTTCAAAATCTGAAACAGTCCCATCGGTATTCACCACGAAGGCAACAATGACGGTACCTTCGATGCCCTTCCGTCTCGCTGTGGTGGGATACCCCAAGTTGGCTGACAAGTAGGCACTCCAACCTGCCATGCCACCGGAAGGAATGGGCAAAGTTTCTACCACATCGTACACTCCTTCCTTGCCGGATTTACTACCGGAATTTGTATTGGAGGTCCCCACTTTCGGACTTGCCCAAGGATCGGACTGCCCCAGTACCTTCACTTGACTTTTCAGTACTTCGTTAAAAATCAAGATTTCCGGGTTTGTCACTTCGCTACCCGCATGCTCCACGAGCTGTACGATTTGATTCGCCTCTCGGTATTCTTTGATGACCTTTTGTTGTTCCACCAGCAGTTTCCGATTAAGCTGCCCAAACTCGATACTTGAAATGGTTTGAAAGCAAGCATCCCCTACTTTCAAGTGAATTAGGTTTCCCTGAGTACTCGAAGTATACACCATGACCCTTTCGTTCCCATTCTTCGTGAACACTGACTTCTTAAACCCAACCCCAGTAGTCGCTTCAGCCACCGAGGTTGGTTCTACCAGCTCCCATCCTTCCGCCTTCAAAAAGATTTGGATTTCCTCCAAAGAGGAGGTTTGCAGGGTATACAACTGTTGCCTTGAGAAACAAGACGCTTCGGCGGCCAAGCCCGTGAAGAAAAGTAGAACGCCGAGTACTGCGCTTTTGTAAAACGAATAAAACCTGTAGCTCATTTAGTTCACAATTATTTCTTAAAGAATTGCGTTTTTTTCATAGCCTGTTCTTTCTGCTTGACAAAGTCTTCAAGTTCATGGTTGACCTTTTTGAAAGAAGCCGCAAAATTATCTTTGGCAAAGCTCATCGCATTTCTATCGCCTCGGGCATAGGCATGCGTGACTTCGGTCACTTCCAAGCCTGCACCTAGAAATAGGAAGTTCCACTTGCCACTTTGCTCGCAAGTTTCCATCAAGGTTTTAATGGCTGTTGGCGAATATTGCTTGGAGGAGTTCTCTAATCCATCTGTCATGATGAGCATGATCACATCGGCATCCGCATCGCTTAAGGCAGCACCTGCCTTTTCGTTCAGGTAATGAATACTTTCTCCTATGGCATCGTTGAGGGCCGTCATCCCATCAGGATAGATCAGTTCCCAGTTGATGCTGGCCTGATCCACGGGCATCAAGCTTTCTCCAAATCGAAGTACTTGGTTGAATCCACAGTAGGAAAAAATCAGGGCCGAGTTGCTATTCTCCTCTTGGATGCGCTTTAAGTCTAAAAGCTGTTTGTCAATGACCTGTCTGGCTTCCTGCCAGCAGGAGTCCATGCTTCCGCTTCGGTCGAGGACCAGGTGGTAGTAGGTGGTTTTTTTCTTGGGCTGGATGGCTTCAGAGGAGGCGGGATTTAGGGTGTTGTTCATGGGTGTTTGTTTTAAAAAAAGGGTTAGAAAATGGAAAAAGGTAAGCGTACTTAAAAAGGGGTAATCGTAAAAATAAAAGGCACTTTGCGTTGGCGTTTCCAGCGGAATACTCCAAAAAAGAGGGACTATCGGTAAGCGAGGTTACTCGAGTAAATTATGTGAAAGATGTGATCCCAACCGAAAAGGGATAAACACTCCCTGCTTGCGAAAGCGCTCTCGGGTTTGGATATGATAAGAAAGCAAGGTTCCTACCTGGTACAGCTCAAACGGGTTGTCAGCGGTCTCCAAAAAGGCATCTCGCTCGGCGGCTGTCAGGGCAAAGTACTGAACCAGCAATTTGGCTCGCTCCTGTTGAAACCAATTTCTAAAGTCTTGAATAGCAGCAAGTAGGGTTCCTTCTAGGGCAAAGGTGGTTCGGCAGTTGACACAAACTTCTCCAAAGCCAGGGAAAACGGAGATGTCAAAATCCGTGCCATGAATCACCGTGTAGCGGAGCTCCATCCGCCGCTCGATATCCAAGATCAGGGGCAGCAGTTGCTCCTCCGGCAGGTCGTTATACCCCCCTACGGAGTAGCAGAGGATGTCGGCTTCAAAGGCTTCCGCAAAGGACACAAACAGCTCCACATCGTGGTAAGACTGCAGAAATCCATCCCACCTCCACACCGTATCCCCAAGGTCGATCCATTCCCCACAGTCCTGGTAGGTGTTTTCGTAATCACGCAGCCAGCCGTGAAGTTGATCAATCAGGATAGGCCCTTTGCTGATCAGGGCTTTCCAATCGGCAAGCCCTTGTTGGGCAGCATGAAGTAGGAAGGGATAGTCTGCTGGGGGTTCGGTCCCGCGCTTATCGTCTTCGTACACCCAAAAGGTCAGGGGCTTCTGCTCCCCTTCCATCCGCTCGAAAGTCAGCAGGTCATGACAGGGATAGATGTCTTTGACGAAATAATTTTCCTGCGCATCCTGCTCAAGTACAAACCGTAGGTCCAGACTTCTGCCATCCGGGGAGCGGAACTGGTAGGCGGTACGCCCCAGGTGATTTTGGCAGGCTTTGTTGCAGCAGGAACCAGGGATCACCTCAAGTGCATCAAAATACGATCCTTTTGTGCGCCAGTCCTTCCAAAAGTCCTCCAGACGATCTAGAAAGTTGTCCTTGGATACCTCGTAATAGGTAAAATCTGGAGACAAGTGTTCCTCCAGGCCAGTACGATCCATACGGGCAAAGCAATCCAAAATCCGATCTAAATGGGTGAGCATGGGCAAGTAAAAAAGAAAGAACGCGGGGGAAAATGATTTAGTATTGTTTTTCAAAAATTACTTTTTTGAGCCGGCTGTCTCCCACAAAATAGCGAATGGATTAAAATAAGTTGGAGCAAAATCCGTTAAAAGGAGATGTATCAATCTCTCTTTTTTCTCCTTATTCTTCTCTCTTCGTGCCAGCAAGTGAAAGAAGTACAACCCGATATTCCCTGTCACCTGAGGTACCCACATACTTGCAAACCTTTGGTAGTTCTCGAGGGAACCAAGCCCGACTTCAAGTTTCTCGGAAACCTGCGGTTGAATGACTTGACTCACTACTTAGCGATACAGGAACAAGTCGAAAGCCAGCAAGTTGGCTTTTCGGGGAGCTTTTCAGAGGTGTACCAAGCCTACGAAGAGCTGCAGCAGCAGGCTAGTTTGGAAGAGTTAACTCTACTCCTTCGACACCCCTCACCCAATGTGCGCTACTACGCGCTGCTGGGCCTGGCGGAAAGAGACCCAAAAAACAAAGCCACCTACTACCAACAACTCGCAGGCAAGTACGATAGCCTGAACACACTGAATGGCTGTGTGGGTAGCTCGGGAGAACTCTGGGAATTTGTATATTACAATGTGTTTGAAAGAGTAGAATAGAATTTAGGTAATTTAAAAAATCCTCAATTGAATAGTTTTCATTTACTTTAAATCGTATTTTAAGGCCAAATCACGAAATATCACTAATTTTTCTAGACTAACCTACTTGGGAATAATTAAAGAAAAAGTATAAAAAATTTAAGATAGGATAATGCGAATTTGAAAAATGAAAGAGACGACAATATTTTCAATTGGGCACGGAAATAAAAAAATCGAGGACTTTATCGATGAACTAAAATCCTTTAAAATTGAATTTCTACTCGATATTAGGTCTAAACCTTTTTCGAAATGGAATCCCCAATACAATCAAAATGAATTGAAATTTAAAATCGAGGAAAATGGAATAAAGTACGTTTTTGTAGGGGATGTTTTAGGAGGACTACCAGAAGACAGAAGTTGTTATGACTATAATGGTAAAGTTGTATACGACCTCATTAAAGAAAAACTTTTTTTCAAAGAAGGTCTTGAAAGGTTAATTAAGGCTAATGAAAAGAAAATCAAGATTGCAGTAATGTGTAGTGAATCAAAACCTGAAGAATGTCATCGAAGCAAGCTTATTGGGCAAGAGCTCCTAAAACAGAAAATTTCTCTTAAGCATATCGTTTCCGACAAAGTAATTAAATCTCAAGAAATAGTTATGTCAGAATTAACCAAAGGTAAGGGAACTATTGACCTATTTGGGAACGAAATAGACTTCACTTCACGAAAATCATATTAATATGGAGTTTTTTACTATCGGAGTTTATAATTCCTCAGAACAAACTTTTTTCAAAAAACTAATTGATAGCAAAATAGATACATTTTGTGATATAAGGCAACGCAGAGGCGTTAGGGGTTCTGAATATGCATTTGTAAATAGTTCCAGGTTACAAATAAAATTAAATGAGCTAGATATTAAATATGGTCATTTTTTAGAACTTGCTCCTACAAGTGAAATAAGGGATCTCCAAAAAGAGGCAGATGAGATAAATGGGGAATTAAAACGAGATCGAAATAAATTAGGACAGGTTTTTACTCTAGCGTATAAAGATAAAATCTTAAGAAATTTCGACTTTGATGAATTTTTACTTCAGTTAGATAATGTTGGGGCGAAAAGGGTAGTCTTATTTTGTGTTGAAGAAAAACCAGAAGCATGTCATCGATCATTAGTTTCTAATAAATTAGAAAAATTAGAATATGAAGTAACACATTTATGACAGATGTTGATGTAATTATTGTATCCAAAACACAAATGGCAAATGCAGTTTGTGTTGGAGGAGTTTTAGCAACTGGGAGGTTCGTGAGAATTTTAAATTCTGAAGGGTATAATCAGAATATCGATACAGTAATTGAGATTGGTCAAGTCTACACCATAAGTTTTTCAGAAAGGAATTTTAAAAGGCTTCCGCATATTGAAGACATACTAGTTTATTCTATGTCATATAAATTTACTTTTGACTCTTTCAGCCAAATGACTGATTATCTTAGAGAACAACTAAAAGTAAAAATTTGGAAAGGTAATCCTGATACTCTTTTTGACGGCCTTTTACAATGGACGAGTAGTGGTAGTGGCTATATATCAGAAAGTAGAACAATTCCAAACTGTAGTGTTGGTTTTTGGATACCAGATAAGGATTTAACAAGACAAGATTTTAATGGAAAGGTAAGATATAGTTATCCGTTTAGGTGGCGAAATATTCCATTTGTTGGTTTTCAAAGTGCCTTAGGATTAATTCCAGCAAACACATTGGTAAGGGTTTCTTTAGCAAGATGGTGGTCAAACAATAACGATGAAGAAAGATGTTATTTACAGCTCTCTGGCTGGTATGTTTTGCCACAGCCTTCACCTTCAAAAATTGATGAATTTGATGATCTTGACTTACCTTTTTAAGAATTGAAAAAATCCTCAATTGAATAGTTTTTCCTTTTAGCCCTAACCTCTCCCTTTACTTTTTAGAATCCTCCTTTATACTTATGAAAAAGGAGGTTCACATGTCAAATCAATTATTGAATAAGTACGCTGAGATTATTAGTTCACTCAAAGCATCCAATGGGATTAAGGTTGTATCAGTCGAAGAGATAAATGACAACGAGGTTTTTCTAAGGCTAAAGGATTCATTCGAATCCTATTTTTCTGAAATCAGTGAGACTCGATTGCCATTAACTATTCTTATGGATGAAATCTTCACTGCTGTAGAGATGAAAGGTGGTTACAAACTAAAGGTTCATAATTATCTCTTTTTTGAACTACCTGATGGCTCCCACTTTAGGTTTTCCCCTTATGGGCCTGATGGGCTTGAAATAAGTCGTATTTGGGTAAACCCTCAGCATCTCAATGGAGGGCTTGGTTCTGAGATGATGAACCTATTCTTTCAGTTTCTGATGGATTCTATTGGGTACATCCCTCCACTATTTTTGGAATGTACTGGGTCTGTTGGATTAGGGGATAATGCCCAAGTAACCACAATCTCCAAGCAAACCAACTTCTTCCGAAAGTTTGGGTTTAGGGTAAAGGATGGAAAAAATTATCCATCCTATGTGTCTATGTCAAGACCAAAGGAGGAAAAACAATTCCTTGGAATCTTTGACTCAGAGGAACTGAATCAGGAGTAAGTCCTCCACTTAATTCAATATCATCTTTTTGACCTTAATTACGGTATTGAGTGAGACCCCTGCAATGGAGGAAACCTCAGTTAACTTATATCCCTTCTTTAGTAATTGGATTGCCTTTCGATTTTTGGGTTTGGATAGGAAAGTAAGTGAATCTTCTTTGGTTCCAGGTTTTCTTCCCAAGTACTTATTTTGAAGTTTAGCGATCGCAATTCCTTCCAATTGTCTCTCCTTAATTAGTTTCCGTTCCATTTCAGCAACAACGCCCAATATGGATATAATCATTTTTGAAATTGGATTCTCTTCTCCCTTATCATCCAAAGTCACTAATCCCTGACTTATGAAGTGGATGGGTACTTTTCTTTCGGAAGTGTAGTAAATGAAATTGATGATGTCTCGAAGGTCTCGACCGCATCGGTCTATTTGCCAAACCGAGATTGAACCAACTACTCCCGCATCTATTAACTTTTTTAGTTCGATGCCTCCTTTTCGATCAAACATGGGAATACTTCCTGAACAAGTATCTTCAATGACTTTGTCGAATGAAGATTCATTAACTCGCTGACGGTCGGTCTTTTGGTCGGCAGTTGAGATTCGGACGTAAAGGATGGAAATTGAATGCATTTTTAGATTGGTGCGACTTTCTGCTAAAATTAAAGCAGAAATATGGCCTATGCTGCATTTTTAGGCGCTTTTTATACAAAAAAGAATATCCAAAAAAAGGTAGACTTTAAAATTGTGAGGTACATGTCTCCTCTGTTATCTCTAAAAACAGGAATTGAATAACTCTGACAGTAACTGTCTAAAAAAGGCCTTTTTAAATATTTCTTGGTGAGAGCGCTTGCATTTCAAAAAAAACTTGAGTTACCTTTACATCATCATCAAGAACCAGTATTACTGGTACCAACCGAGTCTAACGCCACGGTGGTAAAGCGATGAGGGTTTGTGCAAACCAAAACTGTTAGTCCTCCGCACCCCCTTTCCTTTTTTGATGGTAACGCGTTTCACCTAAACACTCGTTATCATGTCCAACACCTCAAGTACCCCAAATCAAGTTCCATTCGGTACTGTCACCAAGTTCCCTCCCGGTTATGGAACCTTCCCCTACATCATTCTCAAAGTAGGGTATGCCGTCTACATGCAGATCCCAATTCAGATCAATGCGCCAAGAGTAGACATCGAGCAATATCCCGGCACCTATTTAGATGGTATTTCCGAAGAGGCAATTGCCCGCTATGCCGTAGATAAAGATTTCGAACTTCACGAATTGCTCCTTCAACATTGCAGAGATTGGAAACGGAAAACAGAGTTTTATAGCAAGGAGAAGACAGTAAAGATCTGTCTTGTCACCGGTCCAGATCGTGCCCACTATTTTCAAAATGATGAAGAACTCGTGCATTCCTCCATT
>CAXNJN010000015.1:0-43276 GCA_964202605.1 Bacteroidia bacterium
CACAAAAAAAAGGCTAGAATTCCATCAGCGGAAATCCAGCCTTTCAATTTTAAGGACTAGCTCACTTTCTGTAATCCAATGGAGCGGTTCTATTTCCTACTAGGGCCTTGTATGAAAACCCTTCCCCTCTTCGGGTGTTGAGCTCCTGCAAGGCTTGGCCAGTGACCGATGGATTGTTGAAAATATCCATGGCTGTTAATGTCAATGTTTTGGCAGCGACCATCATTCCCTTTTGGCCGATACTCATGCCGCCAGCGGCTACAGCTTGCCAGGTATGTGCAGAAGTACCCGGAACCCAGGTAGCAGTGCCTAGGCCTACTGTTGGTACCAGCCAACTGATATCTCCCACGTCGGTGGATCCACCTCCACCCTCCTCGCTCACTACAAAAGGAGCAATTTTGGTAGCATCTTCCGGACTAGCTTTTACGCCTTCTGGATAGGTTTTGATAATTTCCTCAGCAAATTTTTTCTCCTCAGGGGAATAGTTTACCCCTCCGATTTTTTCAAGATTCTTGTGCATGATGCGCGCCAAGGTCTCGTTGGGAAGGAGGTTGTACACCCCGTTGATCACCTCGTATTCCATGCGCGTCTGAGTACCTAGAGCGGCACCTTCGGCTGCTTTGATCATGCGGTCAAAAATCTGCTGAACGACCAAAGCATCGGGGTGACGTACGTAATGGTAGGATTCCGCAAAAGCGGGTACCACGTTGGGCGCTTCTCCTCCACGGGTAATGACATAGTGCATACGAGTTTGCATCGGTACGTGCTCTCGCATCAAGTTCACCATAAAGTTCATCGCTTCTACAGCATCCAAGGCAGACTTGCCTCGCTCGGGAGCCGCTGCCGCGTGGGAAGCTTCTCCATAAAATCGGAATTTGGTTGAAATATTTGCTAGAGAGGAAGTAGCTCCGGCTGCATTTTGGGAGCTAGGGTGCCAGTGTAGCATGGCGTCTACATCCTGGATCAAACCAGCTCGGGCCATGTACACCTTGCCTCCTCCTCCTTCTTCTGCTGGAGTGCCATACACGCGAACGGTCCCTTTGATTTTGTTGGCTTTCATCCAATCCATCACCGAGATCCCTGCTGCTACCGAAGCAGCACCAAAGAGGTGGTGTCCGCAAGCATGTCCTGCGCCACCTACTACTACCGGCTTACGTGCAGAAATTGCCTCTTGAGAAACGCCAGGTAGCGCATCAAATTCGGCCATGATGCCAATCACCGGCTTTCCTGAACCGTATTCCGCTACAAATGCAGTAGGAATACCCGCTACACCTGCAGTAACTTTGAATCCCGCATCGGTGAGCGTTTTTTGGAGAAGCAGCGAACTTTTTGTTTCCAAATAACCCAGCTCTGGGTTGCTCCAAATCTGACGCGCAAGGTCTCCATAGAAATCAGCCTTGGCATCCAGCTTAGTAAGTACCTCTTTTTCTTGAGCTAGAGCGCTTAAAACAGGAAAGAGGAGAATAAGTAAAAGTAATTTTTTCATAAGTAGTCTCTATTTAAGGACATGAAAATAGAAATGTTTTTCCAGCAACCGTATTTTTTGTGATTAATGGACATTCTTTTTTATGGACCAGACCGCACTTCTTTTGGTATTTAATCTAGATGTGATAGTAGTCACCAAGTTATGGCAGCTACCCTGTCTATATTTCAATAGATTTCGCTAAGTATTGCTAGAAATATAAGCAACTGAAAATACCCAAAATACAATGAGATCATCACGAAGAAAATTTATTGCACAGCTTGGCGCTATCGGAGCCAGCACTGGCCTCTCTGCACTCGCCACGGCTAGCCCTGTGCCCACTACTAAAAAAGGAAGCGAAACCTCCTTTACTCTTAATATCCTACAAACGACTGATGTGCATTGCCAGATCCATGCCCATGACGAGTTGTTTTGGGAAAATGGGAAAGCGGTCTATCGCAAGACTGGCGGATACGCGCACTTGAAAACTTTTTTGGATACCCAGCGCAAAAAAATGGCGCACAGCTATTTGATAGATACAGGAGACATGTTTCAGGGCTCCGAATTATCTGTCAAAACTACTGGAGAGGCCATGGTGCCTATATTGAATGCCTTGGATTATGACCTTTATCTACCTGGCAACTGGGAAGTGATCTACTACAAAAAGTCCATGCAGCACCTGCTGGGGTCCTTGACTGCGCCCAAGGTTTGTGCCAACATGTACCATGACTTGGGTGAGGGCAAAAAGGGAGAACTCATCTTTCCTCCCTACTCCATCTGGACTGTCAATGGTGTTAAAATCGGCTTTTTGGGGTATACAGACCATTTGGTACCTGTACGCCAATCGCCCAACTACAGCAAGGGGATCCTCTACACCAAGCCTGAGGACAACTTGGTACATTACGTAGATGTCTTACGCAACCAAGAAAAATGCGCGTTTATTGCCATCGTTGCGCACCTGGGACTCTCTCAGCAAATTCACCTGGCCAACCATCCCGCTTGTGAGGGGGTCAATTACATTCTGGGTGGAGACACGCACGAACGGGTACGAAAACCCATCCAAGCGAAGTACGCAAAAGTAGTTGAACCGGGAGCCTTTGGGTCTTTTGTGGGCAATTTGGAATTAACCATTGAAAATGGAAAGGTAGTAGGGGACCGCTACGAACTATTGGAAGTGGATGCCGCCAAATACAAGGCATCGAAGGAAATGAATGCGTTGATTCAAAAGTACGAAGGACCCTACCTGAAAGATATTGAACAAGTGGTCGGCTATTCTACCCTCCCTTTGTACCGTTATTTTGTAATTGAAAACACGATTGATACCCTGATTCTAGATGCGATAAGTTGGCAGATTCAAGACATCGACATCTTCCTTTCCAATGGATTCCGCTTTTGCCCTCCACGGGCTACTCCAGACCACACTGGGAATATCCCGATCACCAATGGATTTATTTTTGACATGCTGCCCGTGGACAGCACCATACGAACAGGGAAGGTGAATGGCAAACAAATCAAAGAATGGCTGGAGCGGGAGCTCAACAATGTCTTTGCGGCAGATGCCTCCAAGCGTTTTGGCGGATGGGTGATCAAGTTTAAGGGAATGGAAATCACCTTCAATGCCTTTGGTCAGGAAGGATCTCGGGTTCAAACCGCTAAAGTGCATGGCCAAGCCCTGGACTTTAACAAAGTATATAAAATCTGTGCCTGCGAACGTGATGGAGATCCGGAAGATATGTTGTGCCGTTTTAAAGGCGTCAAGGAAACGAAGAATACGGCCTTCACGCTGCATCAAGCAATGAAAAGCTACTTGGCAAAAAATTCCCCAGTTACACCGACACCTCCACAGTCGGCGGTAGCGCTCGATGCGCCAGCAACCTTACTTACTCAAGTAACCGGCGTAGCCTATGAATTCAAATAGGTCGCAGTTTCTTGCCTCCAAGTACTTATAAAACCGACTTAGTTCGGTTTTTTCTGTTTTAGGTCAATGCCTATTCGTCAATTCAGATTAAGAACGGCTCCAAACAGGCACAGCTCAACCAAACAATTCCCTTCGAAATTTTCGCCCGAAGTGGTACCTTTCCAAGAGATTGCCACCACCCATGAAAAACACAGCCCTCCTTTTTGGGATCGGGATCCTCCTGATCTCTTGTCAACGCATCCACCAACCTTCAGGCTGGAATACCAAGAACATCCAAATCGCTCGCGATGAATTTGGCGTTCCCCATATTTTTGGCAAATCAGATGCTGATGCCGCCTATGGATTGGCCTGGGCACATGCCGAAGATGATTTTGAGACCATTCAAAAAACCGTTCTTGCTGGAAAAGGTCTGGCAGGCAGGGTATTTGGTGAAGAAGGTGCTGCAATAGATTTTTTTGTGCATCTCTTGGACACCAAAGCAATCGCCAAAGAAAAGTATGCTGACAGTTTTTCCCCAGAATTCAAAAAAGTGCTGGAAGGCTATGCTGCTGGACTCAATGACTATGCCTACCAGCATCCTGAGGAACTCCTCTATGCACCTGCTTTTCCGATCACTGCCCAAGAAATCAGTTCCGCCTACATCCTTTCCCTCGCCCAAATGGCAGGGGCTGACCGCGCTGTTCAAGCAATTTTTAACGGCACTGTTCCCAAAATCGCGGAAGACTCCCTTCCCAAAGGTTCCAATGCCATCGCCATTCACTCTTCACGAACGGATTCGGGAGAGGCATTTTTGGCCATCAACTCCCACCAACCCTTGGAAGGACCCGTGGCCTGGTACGAAGCGCACATCCAGTCAGAAGAAGGTTGGAATGCACTGGGAGGACTCTTCCCGGGTGGCGCCATGATCTTCCATGGAGTCAACGAGCACCTGGGCTGGGCACATACGGTCAACTCCCCCGACTTACTGGATTTATTTGAGCTCGAAGTGGATGCCGACGACCCCATGCGCTACCGTGTAGATGGAGAATGGCTTCGCCTGGAAGAAAAAACAGTTTGGCTGAAAGTGAGACTCTGGGACTGGATCACGCTCCCTGTTCCGCAAACCGTTTGGAAGTCGATCTATGGTCCAACGTTGGTTACTGAAAAAGGAACTTACGCCTTCCGCTTGGGTGCCTTGGATCGGATTGGAGCACCGGAACAGTGGTGGAGAATGAACAAAGCCAAAAACTTCACCGAATGGAAAACGGCCATGGAAAGTCTGCAGCTGCCCAACTTCAATACCATCTATGCCGATCGCTACGATACGATTTATTACGTAAGTAATGCACTATTGCCTAAGCGCAGCCCTGGAATAGACCATGAAGAAACTGTTGCAGGAACTAGCTCCGCAGTCCTTTGGAAAGAATATCATTCCTTTGGAGAACTCCCGCAGCAGGTCAACCCGGCGATAGGCTACCTCTACAACACCAACCATTCCCCCTACAAAGCAGGAGCCTTAGAAGACACCCTTTCAGCAGCATCTTTCCCAAAAGAGATGGGCTTCGACTTGCGTGACAACAACCGATCCAAGCGCTTTCGGGAGCTGATGCCCGCCGAAGGGAAAATTTCTTGGCAGCAATTCAATGAAATTAAATTCGACCAGACACTCCCTCAAGACCTGGCCTTCCGAACCAATTTACAATCCTTGTTTACCTTGAGTCCTGAAAAATACCCAGCGCTTGGCTCACAAATTACGACCCTAGCCACCTGGAATAAAGAAGCCGATGTTGCCAGTGAGGGAGCTGCCCTTTTTGCATTTGTTTATTATTACTGGTGGGAAGAGTTTACCAAAACAGGAAGGTCCATTGATACCTTGATTACCGAGGAGGAAGCTGTGCAAAGTCTTCAGGCTGCCAAGACACACTTTCAAACTCATTTTGGAAAGGAGCTGGTTCAGCTGGGTGAGTACCAAAAGCTCGTTCGCGGGGATAAAGTCCTGCCTCTTTGGGGCATCGACGACGTACTCACTACCATCCGCTCTACGGCTTGGGAAAAAGGAATGCGAAAAGCCGCCCAAGGAGAATCCTACATCTTGATGGCACGATTTGGAAAGGACTTACCTGTATTGGAAAGCATCAATGTCTATGGGGCGAGCAACCGTCCCGATTCTCCGCACTATGCAGACCAGATGGAGCGATTTGTAGCGCGGAAACTGAAGCCCATGACTTTGGATAAGAAAATTGTGCTTCAAAATGCCAAGCGTGTATATCACCCTGGAAACTAGCCTATTTAATTCTTGGGAGTAGCTTTACCATTCTTCCAAAACCAATTTGCATAAATAGCTGGTTTTTGTATATTCAAATTCCACTATCAAAATTGGCACATTATGAACGAATTGAATCGGAGAGACTTTTTGAAGGGCTCCAGCGCGCTAATGACCCTAGCAAGCTTTGGCTTATTGGGCATGGATTTCAGAACCAAATCAGGACCACTAAAAATCGCCTTGATTGGCGCAGGTTGGTATGGGAAATCCGACCTATTTCGATTGATTCAAGTTGCCGATGTGGAGGTCGTAGCCCTCTGCGATGTAGATAAAAAAATGTTGACTGAAGCGGGCGAACTCGTGTCCAAGCGTCAAAAATCTAAAAAAGTACCGCAACTTTTTGAAGATTACCGAGAGTTGATTAAGGCCCATGCTTGTGACCTCATATTGATTGGTTCCCCCGACCACTGGCATGCGCTACAGGCGATCGACTCCATGAAGTCAGGTGCGCATGTGTACTTGCAAAAACCCATTTCTGTAGATGTAATCGAAGGAGAAGCCATCTTGGCGGCAGCACGAAAATACAAGCGCGTTTGCCAGATTGGCACCCAACGAAAAAGTACCCCACATTTGATTGCAGCGAAAAAGCAAATTATTGACACTGGTCTACTGGGTAAAATCAGTCATGCTGAAGTATGCTGCTACTTCCACATGCGTGCCAATGGTAGCCCAGCGGTGGAGCCCGTTCCTGATTTTTTGAATTACGATTTGTGGACTGGACCTGCCCCCTTGCGCCCATACGATGGACTGCCCCACACCCGCTGGTGGAGAACCTTTATGGAATACGGCAATGGCATTCCTGGCGACATGTGCGTACACATGTTGGACACCGTGCGCTGGATGCTCAAGCTCGGCTGGCCTACTCAAGTCACTGCCACAGGTGGGATTTATGTGCAGAAAGAGGGCAAATCCAACATTGCAGATACCCAAACCGCCATCTTTGAATTTCCCGAGCTGAATGTGGTGTGGCAGCACCGCACCTGGGGAAATGCGCCCGACCCAGCATATCCATGGGCTTTCAAAATCTATGGAGAAAAAGGGATGCTTGCAGGGAGCACCATGCAAGCGGATTATTTTCCCTACGATGCAAAAGCTGAGAAAATACACTTCGACTGTGTTTTTGAAAGGGAGCAGTATCCAGAAGATGTCACCGAAGATCGCATTGAACTGAATGCGGCACCTGCCACTCGTCTCCACATGAAAAACTGGCTAGAGGCCATCGACAAGGACTTATTACCAATCGCCGATGTAGAAGAAGGACATATTTCCACAGCTGCCTGTATTTTGGCAAATATTTCCATGGAACTTGGAGGACGTCCTCTAAAATATGATGCGAAAACAAGGACGGTGGTGAATGATCCCGAGGCTACGGCTAAACTACGACGTCCGTACCGAGGGCCTTGGAAGCACCCAGAGCCGAGTACGGTTTAAGTTGTCGAGGTATAGGAGATTAAAAGAAGAAGTCAGGGATATGAAAATATCCCAAGTTTTTGTTCGCAATCCAGGCCTGATAGGTTTTGAAAACCTATCAGGCCTTTCTTTTTATGTTCGTCTATTTTTAAAAAACTTATCCCTGCAAATTAAAAACTTGAATTTTAGATTTGAAGAGATAAAGCTACAAATTTGCATTCACTACTAAGATTTCACTTTTCTTAATCCTAAAGTTGAAAAAGCTTGTTATTCACATCATTGTATTATTTTTAATCCTGCATTTCTAAAATTTATTTTTAGATTTGCAGGAATGATACAAAGAAGACTTGAAGCTGATTTTTACTTTTCGATCCAGCACTTTCCCGTGACTGGATTGATTGGACCCAGGCAGGCAGGAAAAACTACCTTAGCTAAAACAGCCTTCTATCCGTCAGACTCCATTTACCTGGACCTCGAGAAAAATTCAGATCTCAATAAAATCGAAGATCCTGAATTGTTCTTTACCGAGTACCAAGACAAAACAATCATTCTGGATGAAATCCAGCATGTCCCTAACCTTTTCCCATTAATCCGCTCGATGGTGGATGAAAACAGGAGGCCAGGAAAGTATGTAATTTTGGGATCGGCTTCGCCAAAATTATTAAGGCAAAGTTCAGAAAGCTTGGCAGGGAGAATCAATTACCTGGAGATGACTCCGCTTAACCTCCTAGAAATCAATCAAGGCGATCAAAATAAACTTTGGCTTACAGGGGGATTTCCGGAGCCGTTTCTAAAAGACACCGAGCGATTTACCTCAGAATGGTATAAGTCATTTATTGCCAGCTATGTACAGCGGGATTTGCCCAACTATGGACTACCCGCTGATCCAAGTATCACCCGAAAATTGTTGATGATGATCGCTTCTTCCAACGGTGGAATTATTAATTATTCCACTTATGGGAAGTCTTTGGGTTTGACCATCCCTACTATCAAAACCTATTTGAGTTTCCTCATCGAGGCTTTTTTGGTGAGAGAACTGCCGTCATGGCACATGAACATCAAAAAAAGATTGGTAAAGTCTCCCAAACTTTTTTTTAGAGACACAGGTATGCTTCACAATCTTCTGGGTATTTCCTCCATAGAAAACTTATTTGGAAACATAGTGCTTGGGGCTTCTTGGGAGACATTCATCATTAACCAGGTGGCTGCTGTTTTGAATTCGGATGATGAAATGTACTTCTATCGGACCCAGGACGGCGCCGAAATCGACCTGCTCATCCGCCGAAACAACCAATGGCTAGCCGCAGCAGAAATCAAGTTCAGTTCTGCCCCAATCCTTACGAAAGGCACCTACATCGCTATGGAAGACTTGGGCATTCCTCAGCTCCATGTAATCGTACCTAAGGATGAAAACTATCCCATGGCAAAAAATATCCGGGTGTTAGGACTGAGAGGGTTTTTGGAGTTTTTGGATCAATCCAAATAAGCAGATAGGACATACTATCCTTCGCTCCACATCATTACCGGTAAAATCTAGAATACCACCCACCCTACTAAAAACCAAACCATTGATGGTTCAAATGGCCAAAAAAAGCCAAAAGATTTCATTTTACCTCTCAATCAGGAAATGCAGCAAACAGAAATAGGGGGAAGGCCGATTTACAGAAAAGTATTCTATGGCAATTGGGGTGTTTCGAGTGGTTTCAGTTTCAAATCCATTTCCCTCCTCGGCGTAGGAATCCCTCGATAATACCGCCTTATTCGCAATCCAGGATGCTCCCTGTCTGCGAAATAGTCCACAAGCTGGTCGAGTTGATCTAGGTCTATCACTTCAATTCTCACATTGCCTACTCCATCTCTGAGCATCTCCAATTCCCTTGCTGCAGCTAGTGAAAGATCGATTTGCCGTTTTGAGCTCATGGGCAATCGATCTGTGACACGGACGATTACGGAGGTATTTCTTTTCAGATTTGTTACCTTCAGAACGGTCCCAAATGGCAAAATTTTATGTGCAGCAGTTAGGCTATCCTTGTGGTAAATCTCCCCACTTGCTGTCTTGCGGCCGTGAAATTTCCCACCGTAGTAACTGGCTATTCCTTTTTGGATAAACAGGGAATCTGATTGCGCTTTTGCTTGAAAACAAAGAATGAAGAAAAAAAATACAAGTAAGTATCTGAAAATCATGATGGAAATTTTCGATTCACCTATTTTTATCAAGAAAGATGCCAATTTCTGTCAAAGCAGTTTTTGGCAGTTGGTGCAATTCAACTCGTTCTCCTATCTTCGGAATAAATTGTGATTAAGCTCAACATTGATTCAATTTTTTTTTAATTCTTCCAATTGATCAACCGAAGTTCTCATCAAGTCACCCACTCTAATTCATGCTAAAAATTTTACATACTGCGGACTGGCATCTAGGCAAACGACTCCAAGAGTACTCCCGCATTGCCGAACAGAAATTAGTTTTGGAGGAAATCTGTCAGATTGCAGACCAAGAGGAGGTAGACCTAGTGCTTTTGGCTGGAGATATTTTTGATACCTTCAACCCGAGCCATGAGGCGGTGGAACTCCTGTATAAAACGCTTCGCAGGCTTTCCAAAAATGGGATGCGACCCGTGGTGGCTATTTCAGGGAATCACGATAGCAGCCAGTTTGTGGAAGCACCAGATCCTTTGGCCAGAGAATTGGGTATTCTTTTTTACAGCCGATACGACAGCATCATCCCCTGCGGCACCTTGGATGGAGGAATGGAAATCAGCCAATCAGATTCAGGATTCGTGGAACTCCGCCTCCCAAAATTTGATTTTCCAATTCGCATCCTCCTCGCTCCTTATGCCAATGAAGTAAGCCTCCGAACCTACCTAGGTGAAGAGAATCGGGAAGAGGCTTTTCGTGAATTACTTGCACAAAATTGGCAGCAGCTTGCGGATCGCTATTGCGATGAAAAAGGTGTCAACCTGTTTATGGGCCACTTCTTTTTTGTGGAGGAAGGGAGCACGACCCCCCCAGATGCAGAGCCAGAATCAGAGCGGCCAATCCTACATGTTGGAGGCACACAATCTTTATTTACGCAGCAGCTTCCCCCTGCCATTCAGTATGCTGCCTTGGGGCACCTGCATCGCTACCAAACGGTAAGCAAGTCACCGGGACCAGTAGTTTACTCCAGTTCTCCTCTGGCCTTCTCCTTCTCAGAAGCAGATCAAGAAAAAAATGTGGTACTGATCCAGGCCAAACCAAACGAGCCCGTGCAGTACCGGCCTATCCCATTAAAACAAGGCAGACCCTTGTACAAGGTAAGCTTTGACAACCTTCCAGACACCTTGACTTGGCTCGAATCACATCCCTCCTGCTTTGTTGAAATCACCTATCTCACGGATGAGTCCATCGATGCCAGCACGCGAAAAGCCATCTTGAAAGCACACGATGGCATCGTCAACCTGATCCCGCAACTACGGCAAACTTCTGGACAGGACCAGGATGAACTACGGGCTGAAGACCTGAGTAGAGATATGGAAAGCTTGTTTCGGCTTTTTTACACCAGTGAAAAAGGGCAAGAACCCAATGCACAACTGGTGGATTTATTTAAAGAAGTACTTAGCAAAACCGCCGCCTCATGATTCCTATTCGACTGGAAATAGAAGGATTGTATTCCTACAGAGAACGGCAGGTCATCGAATTTGAGACCTTAACTGCGGCAGGTCTATTTGGGATTTTTGGTTCCGTTGGAAGCGGCAAGTCTGCCATTTTGGAGGGAATTCTGATCGCCCTTTACGGAACCCCAGAGCGGGTTTCCAACTCGGGTGAGCGGTCCAGCATGATTAATTTACAGCACCATCAGGTAGACCTAAAGTTTTTTTTTAAGTCCGGTTCAAACAATGGGAGCAACTACAAGGCTCACTACACCGTCAAACGAAACAAGAAAGACCCCGAAAAAATAGAAACTGCAAGCCATGGTTTTTATGAAAAAGTGGGGCAAGAATGGCAGGCTACCGCAAGTAAGGCGGAGGAGCTCATTGGCATGAGCCGAGAAAACTTCAAGCAAACCATCATCATCCCTCAAGGAAAGTTTCGGGATTTTATAGACCAAAAGCCTACAGAGCGTGCACAGATGATGCAAGATTTGTTTGGCCTAGATCGGTTCGACCTTTCCCCTCAAACAGGAAGCCTGTTGAAACAAGCTCGTGAGGAAAAAATACGGATAGAGGCCCTAATCAACAGCATGGATGGGATTTCTTCTGAAATTTTACTTGCCAAACAAGAGGGGTATACTGGATTAAGCCAAGAAATGCTGCAAGCAGCTCAGGCCTTACAGGCCATAACTGAGGAAGTTCGCAAGATGGAAGGGACTCGTAAATCCTTTCTAGAACTTCAAAACCTAGTTCAGGCTCAAGCAATACTTACTGCAAAGCAGCCCGAAATAGAGGAGAAGCGGCAGCTTTATCGGAATTTCCAAAGTGCCAAAACCTACCTCAGACCCATCTGGGATCGGATCTTAGACCTTCAAAAGGATCAGGAAAAATACCAAGTCAGCCTCAGCGAATGCAATCGCTTCAAAGAATCCTTTATCGAGGAAATCAAAGCCCTTTTAGCTGATGAAGTTAAATTTAAAGAAATCAACGCGCTGAGACCGCAACGCGAAGGAAAGATTCGAGACCTGAAAAAAGTACTTGAAATCCAAGAATTGACCAGTAAGCAAGTTCAGGTTCAGGACAATCTGAATGCCTTGCTGCCGTCAATTGAACTTCAAAACAAGGAAATACAATCCCTAGAAAAAGAGATCGATTTGATTGAAGGGAAACGAATTGAACTCCCAAATTTAGACCCTTCGGTACTTGCCGAATTAAAAACTGGAAGCAATCAGCTTGGGGAATTGATGCAACGGAAATTGGAGTTGGAGCTTGCCCTTCAAGAAGGTGCGGCTCTACTTGCATCTAGCAAAAACCGTTTGACAGAATTCACAAGTCTAGTGCCCGAAAAAGCAAATCAAAGCCTGGAAGAATGGTTGGCGCTGCAAAAAACGGGGGTAAGTCAGTTAGAGATACTCCGTGAAAAACTACTCAGAACTCAAGGATTGGCCTCGCATACCCATCTTTTGGAAAATGGGATGCCCTGTCCGTTGTGTGGAGCTAGCGAACATCCAAACCCTTTGCAGGCAAGTGCATCCGCAGCGGCACTCCAACAAACAGAAGTGGATTTGAAGCAAGGCAATCTTGAATTGGAAAATATTCGAGAGCTGATTCAAAAGAAAAGTATTGAAGAAATCCAGTTCAGCAACCTTCAAAAAAACCAGAATTTAAAGGAGCAGGAAAAACTGGGTGTTGAAAAGCAAGAATTAGCCCTTTGGGAAAAATTAAAAGCCAGTGGAGTAGCAACTAAGGAGGAGCTAGCCCACAGAATTTCTGAGTTGGCCGAAATTTTTCAAACTACGCAACAACTTCAAAATCAACTCAATGAATTACGTAAGAAAAGTGCTGACCTACGAAACGCAAAGGAAGCAGCTGCACAAACCTTGCAACAGGCTCAGCTCCAAAACCAAGACTTGCTTTCCAGAATAGCTGGTAAACAGCAGGAGATCAAGGATCCGGAATTTTGTAGTCCTTATGTTAGTAAGGAAGCAGAGGCAATCGGCAGCGCGATTGCCCTAGTTGAAAAAAGTATTGAAAATGCAGCGGAATCTTTAGTAGGTGTTCAAAAACATCTCCAAGAGAGACAAATTGCTCAATCTAGAAATCTAGCCGATCTCCAGAATTTTGAAGTCCTGCTGACTACTACTAAAGATCGACTTGCAGGCAGCCAGGTGGAATTCACCCATACGATGGCGAAGCATGGATTTGTAGAAAAAGACGCGCTTATCCAGCTCTTCCAGCTGGACTTGGATGCAGAAAAAATGGATGCGGAAATTCGCGCGTATGAGCAGCAAGTTGCCGCAACCGATGCACGAATTAAAGTACTGGATGCTGAGGAGGGGATCAAAGAATATTCAGAAGAAAGATTCCAAACCCAATTGGAAGAGGCTGCCTCTGCCAAGGATACCGAAAAAATACTCCAATCTAAGGTCACCTTACTGAATCAAGAGATCCTAGAGATTTCTCAAAAACTGAAAGAAAAGCAAAGCCTTTTAGGAGAGTTTGAACTGATTGAAAATCGAGAAACCAATTTGAAGGAATTGGATAGACTTTTTGCCGGTAAGGGATTCGTACGGTATGTAAGCTCGATTTACTTGCGTGAGCTCTGCAATACCGCCAACAAGCGATTTCGAATGCTTACCAAAAATAGCTTGAGCTTGGAAATTGATGACAGCAATACCTTCTGGGTGATGGACTACTTGAATGGCGGCAAAAAACGACTGCTTAAAACACTTTCAGGTGGACAAACTTTCCAAGCTTCTCTTTGCCTGGCCTTGGCTTTGGCAGAAAAAGTAAAAGCCCTGAATCAGGCTGATCAAAGTTTCTTCTTTTTGGACGAGGGATTCGGAGCGCTCGACAAAAATTCGCTCCGGGTAGTCTTTGAAACACTCAAAGCACTGCGCCATGAAAACAGGGTGGTCGGAATCATCAGCCACGTAGAAGAACTACAGCAGGAAGTCGGAGTCTATGCGCAGATCGAGCTCGATCCTGAACTGGGATCCCTGATAAAATATTCCTTTTAACTCCTACGTTAGCCAATTCAGAAGTAGTGGGTAAAAAGTACCACAATCTGCTTTGGGATAGGAGCAAAAAAAACCCCGGCTAGTGCCAGGGATTTTTTTAACCAAGAAACCTTACAAAAAAAGCGTTTGATTGACCCAAGTCAATTCTTCAGGTCGGATGGTATGGAGATCGTCCTCAAAAAATTTAAGACTTACCTCCGCACCCATTTTCTGAAGTTGTTGGGCAGAATCATGAATTCGTTGGGCAGGCACATGCATGTCATGTGCACTACTACTGAGGAGGATAGGCGTCCCTTGAAAATCCCCACTGTATTTTTTTTCTTCTAGTTTTTCTCCAATTAAGCCTCCTGTGAAGGCTACTACCCCACCTAATTTCTGAGCATTACGTGCTGCAAATTCCAAAGAAAGGCAGGCTCCCTGCGAAAAACCAAGCAAATAAATCTGCTCCGGAGCGATTCCCTCCTCAACCAAAAATTGAAATAGAAGGGAAACTTGTTGTAAAGACGAATTCAAAGCAGAAAGGTTGCCTTGATCGCTCGCCATAAATCCATACGGATACCAGGTTCGCTGAGCTGCTTGAGGAGCAAAAATGGAAAATTCATCCAGGTCCAGGTAGGAGGCTAGTGATAAGATGCTTTCAGCGGATGCTCCTCTCCCATGCAAAAGAAGGATTGCCTTCTTTGATTCTGTAAGGGGAAGACCTGTTTGGATCCAATTAGACATAGTTTTCTGGTTGAAAGGTAACTGGCTTTAAAGCAGCTTCAATCTGTGATCGGCTCTTCTCTGCCCAGTCGGGCAACTTTAGGAGTTCTCCCAGATGCGCTTCATCCTCGTCAATTGCGAATCCAGGTACATCGGTAGCAATCTCAAATAAAACGCCACTTGGCTCCCTAAAATAAATGGATAAAAAATAATTTCGGTCCCGAACTTCCGTCACTCCATAGCCTTGCTTGATTAGGAGTTGCTGCATTTCTAGTTGTGTGGACGTTGTTGCGGTTCGAAATGCCAAATGATGCACTGTTCCTGCGCTTTGTACGCCCCGTTGCCCATTGGGATCGACGAGAATATCCACCCACTCTCCTGGATTACCATCCAATCCATAGCGGTAGCGATTGCCTTCTTGACTATGGAATCGGTAATTCATACTATCTATAAGTAAGCGCTCTGTAAGTTCCTTGCTTCGAAGGGCAAGAGTGGCGCCGTAAAATCCCTTGATGGAATGCTCGAGTGGAACTCCTCCATAAGTCCATCCTTCTCTTTGATCGGCTGCATTTGCGACTAGTTCGATACCCATGCCATCCTGGTCTTCAAATCGGAGGATGGATTCCCCAAAGCGAGTCAGACGATCTGATACCGGGATTCCAAATCTTTTGTGTCGATCTTCCCAAAAGGTTAGGCTTGTGATCCCGATGGAGAAGGCCGTGTAGGTCAACTCACCCACTCCCTTTTTCCCTCTGCGTGCACCTATAAATGGAAAAGTGGTGAAAACTGTACCGGGACGTCCGAGCGCATCGCCGAAATAGAAATGGTACACATCAGGTGCATCAAAATTGATGGTCTTCTTTACCAAACGAAGACCCAATATGCCTGCATAAAAATTTATGTTTTGCTGTGGGTCCCCAGAGATGGCAGTGATGTGGTGAATTCCTAAGACTAATGGTTGCATGGAAAAAGGGATAAAGAAGGGAGCCTCAAAAAGAGGCTCCCTTTGGAGTTGGTTTAGTTTGTATTTGTCTTATTGCTTTACAAGCTGAACGCTTAGCTGCAAGCGAACTTGGTCACTGACTACCACAGAACCAGCCTCAGTAATGGCAGACCAAGTTAGTCCAAAGTCTTTGCGGTTCAGTTTTCCTTCAATCTCAAATCCCGCTTTGGTTTGTCCGTAAGGATCAGCTACTGTTCCTCCGTAAGTTACATCCAAGGTCACCTGCTGGGTAATTCCTTTAAGGGTTAAGTCCCCTTGGAGTTGGTGTTCACCTCCTTGATTGACGAGTTTCCCCGAAAAAGCGATTGATGGGAAGCTAGCTGTATCAAAAAAGTCAGCTGATTTCAAGTGCTGGTCTCGATCGGATTGATTCGTATCGATGGTATTTACATCCAAAGAGAAGGTAACTGAAGCCCCATTAAAATCTTCAGAAGCTGATTCCGCTGCTCCTTCAAACTTGCGGAAATAACCGGTTACGGTAGAAATCACCAAGTGCTTTACTTTAAATGCTACCTCGGAGTGGGTAGGGTCGATGATCCATTTTGTGGTGCTCATAATTGTTTTGGTTTAAGTTTAGAAATGAAGTTGAATGTGTTGTTTTCAGGAAAATTTACTTTTAAAATCAACCCCTGAGCTTATCTAGAAGTTCATTCAGAAGAACTACTTCCTGCTCTCCGAGGTGAATTACATTTTTATTTAGCGCTGAAATTTGAGGCTCCAAAAATTCCAATAAGCGCAGCCCTTTTTCGGTGATGAGTACATCCACTTTTCGGCGATTTTCAGGGCATTCATCACGCTTCACCAACTCCTTGGCCTTCAACTTATCTACCAGCCTTGAGGCATTAGACATCGTATTTAGCATCCGATCTTGGATGGCAGCGATGGTAGCGGGCTTGCCTTGCTGACCTCTCAGTATCCGCAAGACGTTGTATTGCTCAGGAGAAAGGTCCATGGGTTTCAATACAGAAGTTTGAAAACTCACCAAGTAACTGTGGGTGTACAATAAGTTGACCACAGCCTTGTTGTAGCTGTCTTTAAATTCCGCTTGCTTGATTGCCTCTTCAATCTTTCCCATAGGTAAACCTTTTCAATTGATGTATATACATTTATCGTAGGTAAAAGGTTCAGGTTCTGTTTAAAAAATTACCGGGGGGTACCTAAACACTTGATAAATAGCTTATTTAAATTCAAAGAGTCCACGGTTGACGGTCGACAGACCACAGTCAATTGTTCCGCATATGAAAAACGTATTTAAATTTAGATTCTCTACTTGTTACCAAACGACTCGGCTGTCGACAGTGAACCGTCGACCGTTGACAGTTTGTTGTCATTTTAGCCAATCCTTCAACAATCGATTGACTTCCTCTGGCTTTTCGATGCAGCTGCTGTGACCAGCGCCTACTATGGTTTCTAGCTTGGCTCCAGCAATTCCCTGATGAATAAAAGCTGCTTTTTGTGGGGTAGTCGCTACATCCTCATCTCCTACGATCACCAAGGTAGGACAGGTAATTTTGGCAAGTTCCTCCTCTACCCCCTTGCGGTAGATCACCCCTTCCACAGGTCCAATAATGCTTTTTTTATTAGACGCCAGTTCCTTTTTCCAATGGCGAATGGAGTCAACTTGAGTAGGATCCGCCAACCAACTTTTTGCAAACATGATTTTCATGACCTTGCTGGCTATAGGAGGGATTATTCCTAGCCAACGCACCATCCCATTAAGGAGCTTGTACTGTGGCAGATTTTCTTGGGGTTCCACATTGGCAGAAGTCTCCAGCAAGGCTAGACTTTTGATCAATTCTGGGTGGCGCGCAGCCAAACGAATGCCTACAAAGCCTCCCATAGACAATCCAATAAAATGAACTGGGCCACCAACCAAGGATCGGATTAATTCTACAGCATCTAATGCTACTGTATCCATGTCATAAGGTCCCTTCACCTCACTATTTCCTTGACCCCGGTGATCGTAGGCAATGACGCGGTACTGCTTCGAAAATTCCGCCACCTGCGCCGCAAACATCTTGTGGCTCCAAAGTAAGCCATGTGAAAAAACCAAAGTCTCGGATCCGGATCCAGATTCTTGGTAGAATAGTTTCGTATTGGGAAGAGAGATATAAGGCATAGTTTATAGAGAAATATATGGAGGAATTGTATGCATCTTTTGCTAAAAAAAAGAAGGAGAGGCCACAAAGCGAGCTCTCCTCCTTTATTTACAAGTACTAGTCAACAGCTTACCAATCCAAGCCTGGCTGGGTAATGCGTACATTTTCCCGAGCTTTATGCTGATCTACAATAGTGCGAACATCTTTAAGAAGCTGCTTGGCATCGTACACGATACCATCCTTCACAGTATACTTCACACCACCTACACGAATTGGCTCATTCGCCTCACTGGTGCGAATCGCACCTGTACCATACAATACCTTTAGGTTTTGAAGTGGGTTTTCTTCCAAGATGACAAAATCAGCCAGCTTGCCTACTTCCACCGTACCCAAGTCCTTATCCAAGCCTAAGGCTTCGGCACCATGCATGGTCGCAGCACGAATGACTTCTAAAGGATGGAATCCTGCCTCTCGCAACATTTCGAGTTCTCGGATATAGGCAAATCCATACAGCTGGTAAATAAATCCAGAGTCAGATCCAGCGGTCACTCTTCCACCACGATTTTTGTATTCGTTGACAAAGGTCATCCAAAGACGGTAATTCTCCTTCCAAAGTACCTCTTCTTCGGTAGTCCAATCAAACCAGTAGGAACCATGAGATTGACGATTGGGAGCATAAAAACGCCAAAGAGAAGGCAGCGTATATACACCATGCCACTCCTGGGTACGCGCACGCATCAAGTCTCTATTGGCTTCGTAGATGTTGAGGGTAGGGTCCAAAGTAAAGTCCAACTCTAGCAACTCATTCATCACCTTATTCCAATGGTCTGAAAAAGGTGGTGCCGCCTGCTGCCAAAGCTTTCCTGCCTCGGCAAATCGATGCTGCTCATTCTGGTAATTGTAATCCAATCGGAAATTTTGAATGGTTCGGTCCGTAAATAGCGCCTCAGGAAGTCCATACCAGTGTTCCATGGAAGTAAGTCCTGCACGTGCAGAATGAAGCACATTCCATCGCGCTACATCCAACTGCTGGTGGTGCATGGCAGACTTTAATCCAATACGCTTATTTTCTGAGATTGCTGCCTCCATTACTTCAGGCTTCGCTCCAAAAAACTTGATTCCATCTGCCCCCTTGGCCTTATTTTCATTTACCCAAGCCTTTGCTTGCTCAGCATTGGTGATGGGCCCTTTTGCTCCCTGGCCAAAGGAAGTATAAGCCAATAATCTTGGAGCAGTGATTTCATTGGCGGCAGATTTCTTCTTGTGGTCCAACACCCAAGTAAGTCCATTGCCAGCCGAAGGGTCACGCACAGTCGTAATTCCGTGCGCCATCCAAAGTTTGAACACGTATTCTGCAGGAGTTCCTTGTCCGGATCCTCCGATATGCCCGTGCATATCGATCAAGCCCGGCAAAAGGTAGTGTCCAGTTAAGTCCATCACCTTCGTTTTATCATCCGCTTTGGGACGGCGATTTTCGTTGATAGGAACGCCAGGATAACCGACTGCCTGAATCTGCGTAATGCGGTTTTTCTCGACCACAATATCCACAGGACCTACTGGGGGTGCCCCGGTTCCGTCAATAAGCGTCACACCACGAATAATCAGTTTCTCATAAGGGCCCTCTCCCTCTGCTCTTGCAGGGGAAGGCATGATCTGTGCAATAGACCAGCTGACGCTAGCAACCAATGCGAGACCTAGGAAAAGTATTTTTTTCAACATAGCTAGTTGGGGTTCTTAAGTTGTTTAAGTTAGGGGAAATCCAGAAATGAAAAAATGTTTTTATGATTAACGCAAACTGTCAACTGCTGACGGCCCACAGTCCACAGCAAATTGTAACGGACTTCAAAGTTTTTTTTTTTGGTTAGTTGGGTGAATGATTAGAGATTCATGAATTCTATTTTAAGAAGCAGCAACAAAAAAGCCCCGTACGGACGGGGCTTTAAAAACAAACTGCTGTCGACGGTGGACTGTCAATCGTTGACCGTTTTACAAGTCTTTGAACTTTTCCATAATCTCTTCAGAAATCCCTGTAAAGGAATACCCTCCATCATGGAAAAGATTTTGCATGGTCACCATGCGAGTTAAGTCCGAAAACAAGGTCACAACGTAATCAGCACATGCATCTGCCGAGGCATTTCCCAATGGAGAAAGCGCTTCTGCAAAGTTGTAGAATGAATCAAATCCACCAATACCGCTACCTGCAGTAGTTTTGGTCGGAGATTGAGAGATGGTGTTGACACGAACTTTCTTCAATTTACCAAAACGGTACCCATAGCCTCTGGCGATACTTTCCAGCAAGGCCTTGGCATCTGCCATATCCGTGTAGAAAGGAAATATCCGTTGTGCTGCGATGTAAGAAAGCCCAACTATAGATCCCCACTCCTTCATCACATCCATTTTTTCGGCTACCTGCATCATCTTGTGAAACGAGATTGCAGATACATCGTAGGATTTCATAGCCCAATCGTAATTGAGGTCACCGTAGGCTTTGCCCTTTCGGATGTTGGGAGACATGCCGATGGAGTGTAGCAAAAAGTCAAAATCTGCTCCTAGAAACTCTTTTGCCTCCGCGTACAACTTTTCAATATCCTCTACGACGGTAGCATCTGCACCTACAACGATGGTATTGCACTCCTCAGCAAGTTCTTTGATCGCCCCCATACGCATGGCAATGGGTGCATTGGTCAAGACAAATTTTCCGCCTTGTTCCTTTACTTTGAGCGCAGTCTTCCAAGCAATGGAATTTTCATCAAGTGCACCAGTAATGATTCCTACTTTTCCTTTAAGTAAATTTTCTGACATGTAGCAATGGGGTTGAATTCTAAATCTGCGGTAAAACTACATAAAATTTAGGAGTTAGCCCTTCAATTCATCAAGAGCTCTTTGGCACTTGCCTGAGCAGCAGGAGATGGATTTACGCCTGCAATCATTTTTGCAAGCTCATGTACCCGTTCCTCTTCAGTCAATTGCTTGACCTTGGAGATTGTTTTTTCTGCACTATGATCTTTGTAAACAAAGAAATGCACTGCTCCCTTGGCAGCCACTTGCGGTAGGTGTGTAATGCATATCACTTGGTGTTTTTGAGCAATTACCTGCATCATTCGGACCATTTGCAGGGCCACTTCTCCCGAAATACCGGAATCAATTTCGTCAAAAATAAGAGTAGGCAAGGCCATTTTATCAGCCATCATGTACTTAATCGCAAAAAGCAAGCGCGAAAACTCTCCGCCAGAAGCTACTTTTTTCAAAGGCTGTAACGGTATGCCTTTGTTGGCCGAAAAAAGAAGTTCAACACGATCAACACCCGAGGCATAGGGGTCAATAGATTGCCTCTCCAATTGAATTCGGGCATTTTCCATCCCCAACTCATGCAGCAACTCCTCCAATGCCCGTTCAAAAGAAGGGAAACAAGCCCTTCGCTTTTGGGTAAGAACCTCGGATGCCTTAAGCATTGCCTTTTCCTTCTCAAGTTGATCCCTTTTGGCCTCCAGCAACTGATCTTCTACCTGCTGCACTTGAAAAACCTGATCCGCCAAATGGGTTTCAAAAGCCATGAGCTCCTCAACAGTCTGCAGGCCATGTTTTTTCTGCAATAGATAGATTTTGCTGAGACGCTCACGGGTACGTTCCAATTTTTCAGCATCCACTTCAACAACACTATCCTCGTCACCCAAGCTTTCTGCCAAATCATTTAATTCAATTAAAGCCTCCTGAAATCGCTGCCGGTAACTGCCAAAAGCCTGAGCCAATCGCTCCAACCCCTGCAAACTCGATTGAATATGCCCCATTCCCTGAAGCACTCCAAACTGCTCGTGTTGGAAAAGGGAAAGGATCTCCTGAATCTTTACTTTAATATCTTCTGCATTTTCAAGGATCTGCTGACTAGCCTCTAGCTCCACTTGCTCACCGGCTACAAGCGATAGGCTACTCAATTCATTCAATTGAAATTGATTGAAGTCGAACTCTTTTTTAAGCCTATTCGACTGACCTGTAAGTTCCTCTAGGCTTTTTTTGGAGGACTTAAATTCTTGGAAAACCTGTTGGTAGGCAGTTCGCTCAACTCCTGTCTGGGCAAATGCATCCACCAACCCCAATTGAAAATTCCCTTCTCCCAGGAGTAAGGTGTCGTGCTGGGAGTGGACATCCATGAGCTTCTCTCCCAGGGTCTTCAAATGATCCAATAAGATTGGAGTATCATTTACAAAAGATCGGGATTTGCCATTTGGACTGATTTCCCTTCGGATAATGCAGCTGTCCTCATAGTCTAGTTCCAGCTCCACAAAATATTCCTGTAGGCCGTAGGAACGAATGTCAAAGATCCCTTCCACCACACATTTCTTCCCTTCATGAAGCAATACCTTGGTATCCGCCCGATTGCCAAGTAAAAGGCCTACAGCTCCAAGCATAATCGACTTACCCGCTCCAGTTTCACCTGTAATCATGCTCAATCCAGCACTGGGCTGCATGGCCAAGTGATCGATCAACGCATAATTGGATATTTTAAGTGAAGTAAGCATGGATTAAGAATGGCTTTCCAACAAAACTAAAGGATAAGCTTTAGCTTTTGAGCAGCTCGTTGTATTTTCTGGCGTTATTCGGATCAATTTCTAGGAGTAGCGGAACGGCTTTTTCGCGAATGTCAAATGGAGCATTCTTGAGAATGGCTATCAGTTCATCACTTTTAGCATCGACAAAACTGATCGTAAAAATCCCATTGGGCTGCAATCGATTGGCTTCCGCTACGCGTTGAATCGCAGCCAAAATAGAATTATACGCTTCTTCTGGCGCGGTCGCGAGTTGGTCTATCCCTTTTCTGTGATACAAATAAAATGCCTCTCGGATAGGGGCATACACTGTTGAAATGTAAATGTCATTGATCAGCCAGTAGCGACTTCTTCGGTCATTGGGGTTTTGAACCCAGCCAGCACGACCCGATTGCTGGGCATTGTTCACGATATCATTCGCTACTTCGAAATAGGGATTGCCCCCTTTGAGCGAAAAAGTATCGTAATCCATGCCAAGCGCGATGTACGCATAAAAGGAAAGCAAGGAACTGATGTTATTTAAAAAGGAAACTCGATTGAATTCTAGGGGTTGAGAATCTTGGTATTCAAAAGACCAATTGCGATCAATAAAATTTAGCACTACCGTCTCATAGTTGGTCCCAAACACTGGGCGCACCACCTGCATTTGAACCGTCGCACTGTAAACCCCTATTTGTGGCACTTGGCTTATGGTAATTAACAAGTTTCCTTTGATTCGCTCCTCAGGCCTAAACTCATCTGAAGTCCAGGTTCTCCCATTCAAAAACTGTTCAAAGCTGGTTTTCATCTGGCTAAAGACCTCCGTACTTTGAAATCTAGAACGGTCGCTATTGATGATGACCCTAAAATCCAGTTCTTGAGCCTTGCTCTCTATCAAAAATCCAAGAATTCCAACTAGGATGAGTATCCCTTTTTTCATGTACTAAACTTACAAAAAATCTTTAGCTCCTCGTCAAGAAGCTGTTTTTTTGACTTCCTCCAAAATAAGTTCCGCAATCGCTTCTTTCGACAAAAGGGCGGACTGAACTTCATTTCCTCCTTTATGAAAAATACGAACCTGGTTGGTGTCGTGCTTAAACCCTACTCCAGCCTCGGTTGCTGAGTTCAACACCACCAAATCAAAGTTCTTGCGTATCAATTTCGCTTTGGCATTCGCTTCTTCCTGCTCTGTTTCCAAGGCAAAACCCACATGAATCTGTTTGGCACTCTTTATTTTCCCAAGCTCAAAGGCGAGATCCACATTTGGCACCAAGCGAAGCATAAGTTCCTCTCCTGCCTTTTTTATTTTTTGAAGAGCTGCATTTTCAGGTCTAAAATCTGCCACTGCAGCGGCAAATACCACCACATCCATCTGTGCATGCAAAGACTTGGCTGCTTCAAACATCTCAATTGCAGTGGTCACGCGATGCACATGGAATCGGCTTTCGTCCAACTTTAAGGAAACGGGACCTGCAACCAGGGTAACTGCTGCACCTTGGGCTTCAAATGCTTTGGCTAGAGCATAGCCCATTTTCCCGCTGGAATGATTGCTCAAAAACCGAACAGGGTCGAGTGCTTCTTGAGTTGGACCCAAAGTAATCAGCACTTTTTTGCCCAGAAAATCTTTTTTTGGATTAAAAAACTGGATTACCTGCTCCAAAATATGCTCCGGCTCCATCATTCTTCCTTGGCCAGAGAGCCCACTGGCCAACTCTCCTGTTTCGGCATCTAGCACAATATTCCCAAAAGCAGCTACTTTTTCCAAGTTGGCACGAACAGATGGGTGCTGGTACATATCCAAGTCCATGGCTGGCGCAAGCATCACAGGACAACGGCAGGAGAGATAGGTCGCGGTAAGCAAATTATCACTTCCGCCTAGAGCAAATTTGGCAAGTGTATTCGCACTCAAAGGAGCCACTACAAGTAAATCAGCCCAAAGGCCTAACTCCACATGATTGTGCCATTGGCCGGAGCTTTTTTCAAAAAAAGCAGACAGTACCGGACGTTTGGAGAGGGTAGCTAACGTGAGAGGGGTAATAAAATCAAGAGCAGAAGTAGTCGCTACTAGCTGTACCTCTGCTCCAGATTTGATGAGCAAGCGCGTTAAAATCGCTGTTTTGTAGGCGGCAATGCTGCCTGTAACACCGACTAAAATTCGTTTGCCGTTAAGATTCATTCGAAATTACTCCGCTCCTTCTTGCGATGGAAATCTGTGGTGGATTTTTCCCTCCGTAAACTCTTCCATTGCCAAAGAAGTTGGCTTAGGCATTCTCTCGTAAAACTTGGAAATTTCGATCTGCTCCTTGTTCTCGAATACTTCTTCCAAATTATCTACTGTAGAAGCAAACTCAGAAAGTTTGTTGTTCAATTCTTCCTTCAAGGTTGAAGAAATTTGCTTGGCACGCTGACCAATGATGTGGATTGACTCATAGATATTTCCTGTTTGATCAGCAACTTTATCTAGGTCTCTGGTGATGATTGATGGATTAACAGCCATATAATTAGTGTTTAAATGCGTGTATATTAATTAATTTGAAGTGGTAGTTGCTACCGCCTCTTCAGCAGCTTTCTTATCTGCAATCTCTTTTTTCTGTTTGGAATACGCCTGAATCTCTTCTTTGGTTTGCGTCTCTAGTTTTTTCACCTCTCCCAAATACCCACTAGCAGCGTACTTTCGGTAAAAATTGTTTGCAAACTTCAGCGCATCATTCAAACGCTCTTCTTTTTTGTCAAAGACACTATTTTTAGCATAGGAATAGCCCACTTCTACCAGACGATAAGCCAGCTCCTCATTACGCTTGCTTTCCGGATAATCCTTGGCGAAATTTTGAAAGTTGATGATGCAAGCCCTATAAAAGTCGCCGGGGAACAACCCTTCCTTCAACCTGTAGTACATTTCCGCCTCGCTAAAAGCCTTCTCTTCAAATCGAGACTCCAGATCTTTCAACATGTCCATTGCCCGCTCATAGCTGGCAGAACCGGGAAATTTACCCACAAATTGCTGAATGGCCGTGACCGCTTCTTTGCTACTCTGTTGATCTAAATTGAAATCAGGAGCATCTAAGTACAGGGAATACGCATGCATAAATAAAGCTTCTTCCGCCAGCGCACTTCGGTTGTAGGTTTTGAAAAAGGTATTAAAATATCCAGCCGACTCGATGAACCTGTCCGTTTTAAAATGGCAGTTGGCATAGTTGTATTCTGCCATTTCCGCCTTTTCAGATCCCTTGATGACAGGAAGAACCTTTTCATACAAGATGATTGCTTTGTTGTACTCGCCTTCTTGGTAGTATTTGTTGGCACCGTTGTACAGCTCCTCCCAGTTGGTACTCTTTTCCAACTTGGCAAAAGGTCCACAGGCTCCAAGGAGAACCAAGACGAATACAAAGAAGATCGAATAGTGACGCATCATTAATTAAAGGACCGCAAATATAAGGGATAATTGTAAGATTTCAAATGAAATAGAATTGGCAGCAAGCCTACTTTTTCACCTGTAATTTCTTAGTGACCACGTTTTTATTGTCAACAAACAAGGTGTAGAAATACACCCCTGGCTGAAAGTCAGCTACATGAATAACCAAACTATTTCGTGTAGGATCCAATTCATATTCCGCAATGGGATTGCCTATAAAACTGGTCACTGTGATTTTTGCTCTGGATTTTGGATTTACGACGGTGTAATCCAATTGCGCTACCCGGTTACTAGGATTAGGATAAATATCCCCTAGCTTGACATCTTTGTTTGAAGAATCTATTTTTGACTCGCTTGAAACGGAATATTTTGCCTCAACTACAAAAAAATCTCGTAAGGCTTCACTATTTACAAACACCAAATCGAAACTACCTAAAGTCTCCGCAATACCTAATTCAAACTCTAAAAACAGATCGGTATAAATCTCCCCTGGAGCAAGGGTTAACATCACCTTTGCCAAGTCTTTTTTAGGGTCAAAACACTGATCTCCAAGACAAATACGCATCTTTTGAGACGAACCTATACTCCCCTTAATGTTTCGTAAAAGGAATGTTTTAGGTTGTGCTGACTCGTTGTGGAGGATTACTGTTTTCCGTTGGGAGGAACCAATTTTACCCGAAAATTCTACTGCTTCGCTCAAGACATGCACCTGCTGGGCTCCCGCAAAAATCGGGAACAGCATAAGCAACAGAATGGTAAATTTGAGCAATTTGGCGTTCATGTAAAATAGTTACTCAATAAGGGTGATGTACTTATAATAAAGTAGATAAATTCTACGTTAAATGTATTTAAAAAGATACATTTTTTACCCAAATACTGGGTTAATTGTTGTTAAGTTTCAAAAATGATCCATTTCTAGGTGCTTAGCTGCCACCTGTCTGCTTGACGGGCTTTTCTTGCAGCGCTTTTTGAAGCTGCCCTTGGGTAGGCATCGTCAGCTTTACCTCCGGCTCGTTGAAAAAATTCCGTAGGGTAGGGTCAATTTCAACCACCTTTCGCCAGGTATCAATTGTGGCACGCACAGGCTTTTCCTCCACCCTCCACTTAAAGCCCTCTAGCCGACTCATCTTTTCATCAATATCCTGGACTGGTATGAATTTACCATCAGGCCGAACTCCAAAGTTTGATTTTTTGATCAGACCATCTACGAAGGTCAGCCCAATGGTTGAGCTAAGGATGCGATTGATTCCTTGAGTCAAAGTATCTCCTTCGAGCGCATAGTAGAGCGACTCCCCATTTCCCTCAATAAATAAATTACTCATCTGCCCCTCCTTGAAGTACCCTGTCATCTTTCTTCCTTTCATCTGGTTGAAATTCAACAAGGTGTCTGTCAATATCGCAAAGGCCTTGTTCTTCATATACACCCGGTCTAAGGTCTCATTGACCAAGTAAAAAACCATGCTATCTGCCGCTATTTGGCTAGAGCGATTCCATAAAATCGGATCCTTATACAGATGGATAGCCGAGTCCCCGAAGGCATACAATAAGGAATCTGCCTTTCCAGAAAGATCTGATTTGACCAAGTTTACTTGATGAAAGGCTAGCAAAAATTTGGCTGAATCGGCTTCTCCATCCTGTGAAATCAAGGTGTCAGCAGTAAGAAAAAGAGTATCTGTTTCAAAATACTTTCGCACCAACGCCTTTCCGTACACCTGACTGTATTTTTTGGTCTCCCAATAGTTTCCCTCATCCCCATAAACCTCCAGCTTTCTTTCTTTATTCAGAACCCGCACATCTTTTTTACCCTCATAGTAGCCTTTGGGCTCATCGTAAAACAATTCATCCGCTTTCACTCGGCTATCTTCCGTCTCCACCAAGCCCTCAAAAAACTTAAACTGCTTGAGCTGTGTGTCGTAAAAACTTCCCTTTTGGGCATCTAAATGGTATCCTTCCTTGGAAACAATGTTGGTCAATCCAGGTGTCTGGGCAGTTTTAGGGACAGTCATGTAGATAAGATCCTGCGTTTTAAGCGTGTAATCTGGATTCACCAAAATCACATCATGTTTAAAACTAATCTGCTCGTAATTGATCTCATAAGTTCCTGTCTCACTCGTCAGCACATTCACTGAATCCACCACCTTACCCCCCTCAAAATAGGTGGCCATATTAGATTCCCGGTTGTAGTCGAGGTATTCGGTGTACAGCTTGGTCTTCTGATTGGTGAAGATTACATTTTTGCGAAGCTTGGCTACCTTGGTCGCACCGTCGTATTCAGCGTAGGAACTGGTCGTGGTGATGGGGTCCACCTCATCCTTGATCTGCACCCTCCCAAAAAGCTGCGCTCGATTTTCATCCCGAAAAAAGTAGGCCGAATCACATTCAATTAATGAATTTTGATGCTTCATCTTTACATTTCCCAGCAATCGCTCAAAGCCTTTGGCACCCTGAAGTAGATCCGCACTCCGAATCTCCAAGAGCGAAGAGGACTGCGCATGAACACGGATGGGCATCCAGAGTACAAAGAGAAGGAAAAGAATGAAAAAAGGAGATTTCATGCGCGATGGAATGGAGGCAAATTTAGCTAAAAAAGCTATTTTTGATTAATGTACGACGCCTTTATCTCGCATATCCAACAAAGCACACTTTTTGAACACCACAAACGCTACCTGTTGGCCTGCAGTGGCGGACTAGATAGTATGGCTTTGGCGCATCTACTTCATGCTGCTGGGATTCAAGTTGAGCTGGCTCATGTCAATTTTGGCTTGCGCGGAACAGAAAGCGATGGAGACGAAGAATTTGTTAAAAGCTGGGCTCAGGACCGATCCCTACCGATCCATATTCATCGTGCCAATACAATGGAATGGGCAGATAAAAAAGGTATTTCCATACAAATGGCCGCACGAGAAATCCGCTACCAGTTTTTTGAAGAAATTCGGAATCAGCATAAATTGGAGGGCATCATCCTAGCGCATCACCAGGATGATCAGCTAGAGACTATATTTCTTAACCTGGTAAGAGGCACCGGCATTGAGGGGTTGTATGGCATGAGCGAGCGTCGTGGCTGGCTGATTCGTCCACTGCTTCCTTTTTCTAGAGCACAACTTGAATCCTACATGGAGGAGGTCAATCAAACTTGGCGGGAAGATCGATCCAATGCTTCCAGTGACTACAAAAGGAATAAGCTTCGCCATAGTGGACTACCTGCCCTTTACAGCCTAGAATCCGATACACGACAGAACCTCTTGCAGAGCTTTGAGCGGTTAAAAGATACCGGAAAGGCGTTTTCAGGCCTATTTGAACTCTGGAGGGCAGAACATGTTCGCGAGCAGCATGGAATCAGTCATCTTGCCTACAAATCTTTGAATAACATGCCAGGAATTGCCTCCTTGCTCTATTTTTGGTTGAGGCCTTATGGGTTCAATTCAGATCAAGCATTAACCCTTTCAAAAAGCTTAGAAAATATCAAGCCAGGCAAATTGTTGCGTAGCGCAGCGTATGAACTCAGTCTAGACCGAGAAGAGCTCCTGCTATATCCTATCCCTGTGGCATTCCCTGAGCTTGAACTTCCTGTTGGAACTCCTTCGTTTGAACTTCCAGAAGGAGGGTACCACCTGACTTGGGGTCCTCCTCAAAAAGAAATTGATCGGAATCCAGCTAATGGAGTATTCGATTTGGACCAGTTGGAATTTCCGCTACAAATCCGGAGTTGGCAGGAAGGAGACCGGTTTAATCCATTAGGAATGCAATCCGAAAAGAAAATTTCTGACTTCCTGATTGATAATAAAGTGCCATTTGCCTTAAAAAAAGAGGTAAAAGTCCTAGTTTCAGGAAATAAAATAGCCTGGGTAGTTGGCATGCGGATTGCGGATTGGGCAAAAGTGGGCCCAGCCACCCAAAAATGCTTGCACATACAAAAACGCTAAGCCATGAGAAATCCTTTTTCCAAAACTTATGAGCCCCAAGAACTGCGGATGTTTGATTTCCTGCAAGGGATCAAATTTTTCGAGCTGCTCAAGCAGCAGGAACTCGCTCGTTTTTTACCCACCATGCACGAGCGAAAATATGTTCGTGATGAAGTGGTTTTTTTTAGCAAGGATCCAAGCCAAGCCCTTTACCTCATTCGAAAAGGCCAGGTAGATCTGACCATCGATCTGAGTGAAAATTTTGAAACCATCATGCAACTGAAGCGAGGAGATGCCTTCGGTGAAAATTCTCTTTTGAAAAACTCAAAAAGAACTTACACCGCCCTGGTGAGCTCGGATGAAGCAGAATTACTGGTGATCCCACAGTTTGCCCTCCTAGAGATCTTTGACAACAATCCAAAAATCAAGGCAAAAATGATGTCCTCACTCGCTGAATTTTACAATGCCAACAACCAGCGCCTTTTCAGGTCCTATCGCGAGTCTTTTGGGTTCTTTAGCCTACGGCAAATGTTTGAATAGTGCACTCTAAAAAAAATACACGACGCATATTAAAAAAACAGTGCCTTCACAACGAACTTAATCCAGAAGCGGTTTCAATTCCTAAATATCCCTTATTAACTTAGGGTCGAAATTTAGGCAATCAAACCAAAAAATATAAAACCATGAGCAAAGTAACCGTTGTTGGGGCAGGAAACGTAGGTGCCACCTGTGCAGATGTATTGGCATACCGCGAGGTAGCTGAAGAAATCGTATTAGTAGATATCAAAGAGGGTATTGCAGAAGGTAAGGCACTTGACATTTGGCAAAAAGCGCCCATCAACCAATACGATAGCCGTACCGTTGGCAGCACGAATGACTACAGTAAAACTGCAAATTCAGATGTGGTAGTCATCACCTCAGGGCTTCCAAGAAAGCCAGGGATGACTCGCGATGATTTGATCGAAACCAACGCAGGAATCGTAAAGTCAGTTACTGAAAATGTAGCGAAACATTCACCTAATGCAATCATCATCGTAGTTTCCAATCCTTTGGATGTGATGACTTACCAAGCACATTTAACTTCTGGATTTTCAAGAAATAAAGTGATGGGTATGGCAGGAATTTTGGATACCGCCCGCTACCGTGCCTTCCTCGCTGAAGAATTGAATGTTTCTGGAAAAGAAATTCAAGCCATTTTGATGGGAGGCCATGGGGATACCATGGTTCCACTTCCGCGCTATACCACTGTGGCAGGGATTCCAATCACTGAGCTAGTCGCAAAAGATAAACTAGATGCCATCATCGAGCGCACCAAATTTGGAGGAGGAGAGCTGGTCAAGCTAATGGGTACCTCTGCCTGGTATGCGCCAGGAGCTGCTGCTGCCCAAATGGTAGAAGCTATCTTGAAAAACCAAAGAAGGGTATTCCCTGTATGCATCAAGCTGGACGGAGAATACGGCATTGATGACTGCTACCTTGGCGTCCCTGTCATCCTTGGCAAAAACGGAATCGAAAAAGTAATCGAACTGGATCTGAATGCAGAAGAAAAGCAATTGCTAGAAACCTCTAGAGGTCACGTAAAAGAAGTGATGCAAGTTTTGGATCGCTTAAGCAACTAATCTGATCCTTGCCGGATCAATGGCCTAAGATACTTTCCACTGCGAAAAGTTTCTTAGGTCTTTTTTTACTCCATTAACTTCTACTCGATACTGCAACTTGAAAATCTGGAAAAGTTTGTTGGTTATTCTAGTGCTATGCCTCGTTAGCTGGGGAGGCTATGAAGTATACCAACGATTTATTCAGTCCAGAACCATCAACAGCCTTGAACTGATTTCAAGTGATGCCGTATTCTTATTCGAAACTCAACAGGCGGATTATGCCTGGCAAGAGCTTCGAAACCAACCCATCTGGACTGCTCTCTCGCAATTTCCAGCATTTCAATCCTTATCCAGCCAGTTAAACTCCTTAGATAGCCTAGTGGGCGAAGTAGGTTTTGTTACCAAAACCCTCCGAAACAAACAGGTAACTGTAAGCTATCACGCGGTAGGAACAGACAAATTTAGCCTGTTGTATACCCTAAATTTCAATTCCAATTCCCCTAAAGAACTCTTGGATAAACTGAAATCCAAGACACCAAGGACTACTCGATTTCAAACACGGAAATACAGCGAGCAAGAGATATACGATGTTTTGGATGCAAACAATAGCATCCAATGGAGTAGTACTGTCCTCAATAATGTACTGCTTATTTCTTCCTCCTCTTTTGTCATTGAAGAGGCAATTCGATTTTACCTCAGTGAGGATGCAAGCCCAATTTCCACGAAACTAGGAGATAATTTACCCAATGCAGAAGGCTTGGGCAGGCTAATTCTTTCTTCAAAAGGACTGGCTAAACTAGTAAGTGGAGTCAGTGCAAACAAAACCTCGGCAGCATTTCAAGAGTTGCAGACCACCGATTTCTTACTTGCGTTGACTTTAAAGTTTGAAGACAAACAACTCGTTTTTAAAGGCCCAATCCAAGGACTGCCTAAAGTAGATTTTTTGCCTTCCGTCCAAGCTGAACTTGCAGGATTTGAAAACTTGATTTCCACGCGGACGCAGTCCATCACCCAGGTCAACTTGAAGGATTATTACGAAGCACAGAAACTTCAAAACAGCTCCTTTGTTCCCAAATCCACCGTCAGTGGGGAGATTCAAACTAGATTAATCGATCGGGGATTTTTGGATTTCCTCAATGGAGAACAGTATTTTATTGAAATGGAGCCCCTGTCTGAGCCTCAAAAAGATATTGCGCTTCTGGTAAAGTTGGAGAATCCGGAACAAGCCTGGAAAATCCTCAAGGAATACCGAGACACCACTGAATTTGATCCTACAGAACAATACCTACAAAAGGAAATTTTATTTTTTCCTGAAGAGGATTTTCCTGCTCACCTATTCAATGGGCGATTTATAGGGTTTGAACAAACCTTCGTCAGCCAAGTAGGACAGATTCTGCTGATGAGCAACTCTGCCAATGGCATGAGAGGCTTATTGGATGACTATACTCAAGGAAATACCTGGGCAAAAAAGGAGAATGAAACTAAAACCTGGTTATCACCCGCTTCTGGCTACAGCAAAACTTTCCTACTACAAAAAATATGGCCGAATTGGGTTCAAACTTCCAACCCTAGCTGGAGTACATTTATCCAGAAATACGAAACTGAGTTGAAGGCATTCACTAGCTTGGGATTGCGTATCCATCAAAGTCCAAAAGGACAAGAAGCAACACTCATCTTGGGCTATACCAGTGAGGGCGTCGCTCCAGTTGAAGTAAACAAATCATTTGAGTTGGCTTCAGGAAAAGAAGTAGCGCTTCCTGAAAATCTAATTTTTGGTCCTAAAGCAATAAAAAATTTCAATGATAACACGGAAGACCTGGTAGTTCAAGACCAAAATCATGTCATGTATGTCATCAATTCAGCTGGTGAGCAAGTATATAGCCAAGAATTAACTGGTCCTATCCTATCCGAAACCTTTCAAATTGATTATTTCAAAAATGGCAAATTACAGCTCCTACTTGCTACTGCGGATCGTGTCTATGCCATTGACCGCCTAGGAGAACCTTTGCCTGGATTCCCCAAGGCACTCCCTGGAGAAAAAATCACCCACCTAAGCGTGATAGACTATGACCAATCCCTAGATTACCGCTACTTTATTGCTACTGAAAATGGGAATTTATGGTTGCTGGACAAAATGGGAAAGGATTTAGAAAACTGGAACCCCTTGCCTCTAGGAGAACCTGCAAATGGGACTCCCTTTCATGCACGCATACCTGGAAAAGGAGATTTTATGGTAGTGCTAGGCATCTCTGGTGATTTGCATTTCTTCAGCCGTAAAGGTGAGTCTCGAAGCGGATCCCCAGTCAAGCTCCCAGACGGAATTGCCAGCCCGCTTATTTTCAATAAGACAGGCACCCCAACACTTCAAGCAGTCACAACTGGTGGGGAAATCCTTGATATTTCCTTTTCTGGGGAAATCATCAAGAAAACTCAAGCACAAAAATCAAATCGAGACGATAAATTCCGAAGCCTAAGTGATCAAAAGGGCAATTCTTCGCTTATTGTCTTGGAACAATTCAACAAAACACAGCTTTTTGATAGTCAACAGCGTCTGCTGATGACTCTGCCCTTGGCTGGAGGCAAAACTTGGATAGGTTATTTTGATTTTGGCTCTTCCCGGCAAATTGTCGCAGTTACCGATCTGGAGCAAAGCTTGGGATACCTCTATGACTTACAAGGAAATCTGCTAATCAGCACACCACTTCAAAGCAGTGGTGAAATCCAATTGAGCCACCTACCCAGCCAAGGGCAATACTTGATTCGTACACGCTACGGAAAAACGCTGATGGAATACCTAATCCCGGATTAAGTCCACTTGCCTCACTGCGAGGCCATCACCCCGCAAACTGCGAGAGCCAATTAGTTTTTTACCTCAAAAAATGTGCGGCGAACCGTCAGCTTCCCGCCTACATTGACTTGCTCCCAGTACACAAACGTTCCAGCTAAGTTGGGTAGCTTGGTGATTACTTCTTGACCACTAGATTGCCAATAGAGCAAAGTCCTCCAATCAGGAATTCGGGATGTAGTGGAAGGCTCGACAAACTGGTCTCGATCCAGGATCACCGAAGGTTGAATCCCCGGGTAATCAAAAAAACGTGCCGCTGGAGCCAGTGGAAATAAACCAAAATTATTGGCATAACTCGAAAAACTAAGTACACCTGGATAGGTGCGGTCGTTTAGGTAAAACTCACGATTGAGTACCTCCAATCGCTGAAGAAATTTGGGGTTGAAGGAGGCCAAAAGATCCGAATCAAATACGGGCATCGCATCGATTAGAATCAAGGGATTGGTGTCAAAAACACCCTTTTCAGCTTCATCCAGAAGTCGGAAAGTTTTCTTTTTGTCCTTTAGACGAACCGCAACGCTAGGAACATATTCCTTTAACACCGTTTCCACATCTTCAAATCGAGTGTAATCGTCTAACTTGTAGCTGTAATCTTCCACAAAGCCAGTGACCACTTCCAAAGAATCCTGGTCAGCCACTTCCAGATACTCCTGCTGCACTACAGCTGCTTTGAGAAGGGACTGAAGGTAATCAAGATCAGCCTCCGCCAAGGAAAGTTCAGGAAAACTGAAATTCGATCTAAAGCTCGTTTTGATCAGAGGGGAAATCATCTCCAAACCGGGCATCTCCTCCCCGTTTTCAAGTTGCAGGATCAAACGATCCCAATGCCGCAATCCTCCGGCATCAAAAACAAGCATGCCCCGCTCGTCCACATGATCTGTAAAAAGGGCACTTTTTGCGCCATGAAGGGAAAGAAAATAAGTAAGCGCAGTATCCAAAGAAGCAACTTTCGCCTGAACCAGATGACCAAAAAGTTCAGGGAGCAAGGGCTTAGGAGCTAAATTCTCATACACTTCGGCAGCAGGCAACTGTTTTTGTTCTTCCACTAAAAATTGATTGGCAATGGAAATCCCTGAAGCCACAACCTGTCCTTGAGCAGTGTTCGAAGAAGCAAAATTGACAACAGCTCCCTTTTCGTAGGATTTAGAAGATTGGGGAGTTTGGCGATTGGAGGAGGTTACCTCCTTGGGCGGAATTTTTGGGTTGATGATCGTAACCAACTGCTGTGAGATCCCTTGATTCAAATCCAAATATGGGCTGATCCGAGTATACACGCGCAACAGGTACTGGTCGGATGGGATTTGATCAGAAACTGAAATAAAATTCAAGGCATTCCCATCCTGAAGCGGCACTTTGACATGGGTGATTGAGTTGGAATTTCGGTCCACCAATTCGGCATACAACACCTGTGAAGAAGTGGCTCGTTCTCCCAAACTTACCTGAGCCTCAAACCAGATTTTCTCTCCAGAAAAATAGAGCGTCTTTGGGGTATGGAAATAAACTTGCTCCTTTTGGTTAGTCGTCGTTTGCCCTATGCTAGTACCTACCAGCCCAAGGAAGCACAGCAACCCACAAATGAGGGCTTTAAGGTTGATTCTTGTATTTAAGGATATCTTCAGTATTTGCATGACATTAGTCTATCCAAAATGAGGGCTTAAGTTTAGATGCATACAAGCTACAATCGGTACACTTTCTTGAAGAGGGATAATAGCCAATTATCGTCGTTCCCGCCATCAATGGTCTTGTAGGTACCACTGCTCCATTGCCAAAGATCTTTTGGTAATCTATGGCCAAAATAGCTTCTTCTCCGATTACACAATCATTAAACTTTGGATCTAGGTAATTCCAGGGAATTACCTGCACTTGATTAATATAAATCCGCTTCTGGCGTATCACTCCCAAGCTGACCTGCCCAATGACCGGATTCTTTGCGGCATCCAAACTTTTGATATTTCCCCCAATTAAAGAGGGTAGTGGACTAAAGATCGAGCCGATGTCTTCTGTGTTTTTCTTTAAAATTTCCCAGAAAGGAACGTCCTTTGAAGCAAGTCCTTTTTGCGAAACAAGAATGCTGTAGCGTTCCATAATCCGCTCATTACCAGTAGGAATTTCTGTGATGGTTTTTTGGAAAACTACCTGATCCTTAAATCGAGAGCTTGTTTCCAAAAGTATCCCAGGACTAGGCTCCGTCTTGAAGCAAAGTGAGGTTTGTTCTGCATCCTTGCGATCCCGTACATTTTTAAGTTCGGGAACATAGATGTAGGCCGTGCGTATCCTAGGTCGGTAAATCCAGGTTTCGTCAAATGTCCATAGAAAATCATCTGCATTGGCATTGCCTTGGGTAGACACAAATACCTCTACCCCTTCTTCATCCCGCTTAAATCCTGCATCAATAATTTCAGGAGTTACAATGGACTGAAGGCTTTCGGAAACATACCTTTCTCCAGAAATAAGCTCTATTTCAAGCAAATAGGTTTGCTTCTCATCAATATTTCGCTCAAAAATATAGGTTCCTAAACCAGTTTCGGTAAGGGAAAAAACTTGCCCAGAGGCACTTTTGAGTACTACTTTGGCGCGGAGTTCTGGAATAAAGGCGGATGAAGCACCCAGTGGAGCAGTTCTACTGAGCTTTAACTCACTTTTCAAACCCTCCGTGTCCAAATAGCCTTCCACCACCAGCACCCTCAATTCTGTAGCAGGCACCTCTGGTTCGTAGGGAGTCCTACACCCAAGAAGAGTTACGAAAAGGATAAAAACTAAACCTATGGCTTTACGCATCAAAATCTAAAGTTATAGGTGATAAATGGAATTGGCTCGGCAAAAATGGCAAGCTGATAGCCCCTCAATTTGCCTGCCTCCGGAACAAAATATACTGAGTAAGCATTGTCCCTTCCAAATAGGTTGTACACACCAAAGGACCAAGAGGCATGTGCAAGTTTGGCAACTTTGTGGTTCCCCTCTAGATTAACAGAGAGGTCCATGCGGAAATAATCAGGGACCCTAAAGGAGTTGCGGTCAGAGAAATAGACGCGCTCCGAACCCCCATAATTAAACTTAGCAATCGGAAGGGTGACAGGTCTACCTGTACTGTACTTTCCTGCCAAGGTCACGTTGACCCGTTTACTTAGCTCTAAATTACCCACAAAGTTGGCATTATGAGGCTGATCAAAATTGCTGGGATACCATTCAGAACGGTTGATCTGCTCCTTCTGCTCCGAAGGATCAGTTTGCATCAGCGAACGGCTATAGGTGTAAGCAAGGGATCCATTGAGCTTTCCAGTTGATTTTTTGAGGTATAGCTCCATGCCGTAGGCTTTTCCCTTCGTCACGAGAACCTCTTGCTCAATCCGGTCATTCAATACGATGCTTGCACCAGATCGGTAGTCCAGCAAGTTCTGCATGGATCGATAGTACAATTCAGCCGAAAACTCAATAGCACCTTGGTTCATATTTTTAAAGTAACCTAAGGCATATTGAATACCCCGTTGCGGCTTCAAGAATGAATCACTCAACTTCCAGGTATCTGTAGGGGTTATCACCGAGGAGTTGCTGAGCAAGTGAATGTTTTGTCGCATGGAGTTGACCCCTGCCTTCAAGGAAGACTGGTTGGAGAGGGCATAGCGAGCAGAAAACCGGAATTCAGGACCGTGATAGGTCTGAACTGGTTCACCAGACTGAAAGCTTGTTTCTCCCGTGATGTTTTCCTTCAGAAAAGGCTCACTTTCCGCGTAGACAGGAAGGGTTTGTGGCCCCAGAAAAGTGTAGAAATTGTATCGTAATCCACCACTCAGCGCCCATTGATCATTGATTTCAAATTCGTCCCCTAGGTAGAGGGACCAATCCATGGCCGTTTCGGGAGCCACTTGATCGGCAATCACACCACTCTCCGTCCCAAAAGGGAGGATTTCTCCTGGGTTGAGCTGGTAGCGAATGCCATGTACCCCATAGCTCAGCAGGTGACGATCCCCTATCTCCTGACGGAATTGCGCTTTTACAAATTGCTGACGGATGTCAAATCGGTATTGGTAGGAATTTAATGGGTTATCTTCCCCTTCTACTTCAAAATCATAGGCATCCTGACCCACAGAAAAAGTGGCCTCCAGCGCGTCGTTGAAGTAGTGGGTCCAAGAGAGAGCATAATTTTGATTGGAATAGCTGTATACGGTGTCAGGGTCAAATTGGAAGGTATCATTGCTAAAATACCCCGATAGCCGAAGCTTATCCTTTGCACCCAACTCATGCTCCACTGTGCCGTTGAAATCCGAAAAAGCAGCCCTACTGGCACCCAAATCAGTTTTTTTAGATATGTAATCAAGAAGCCAATCCGAATAGGTAAGTCGTGAACCCAAGATAAAGGTAGTTTTTTCACCGATAGGCCCTTCTAAACTCAGCCTACTGGTCATTGGCCCAATTCCTCCAGAGCCTCCAATTTTATCCGAACGTCCTTTCTTGGGAGTCACCTGCAGCACCGAGGACAATCTGCCTCCAAGGCTGGCGGGGATTCCTGACTTGTACAGCTCCACCCCTTGCACCATATCCGAGTTGATCGCAGAGAAAAATCCGAATAAGTGAGAGGGATTGAACAATGTGTTTTGATCCATCAAAATCAAATTCTGATCTGCTGCACCCCCGCGCACATTAAAGCCAACACTTGCTTCTCCCGCGGTATTGACTCCAGGCATGGTCAAAAGACCCTTGATAATGTCCACTTCACCCATGACGGCAGGAAGTCTTCTCATTTCTTGTACCGTGAGGGACTGCACTCCCATTTCTGGTCTTGCCACCTGAGACAAGGCCCCAGAGCTTACCACAACCTCATTTAATGCAAAAACTCCCCCCCCAATACTGAGTTCAAGGGTTGCATCCCCCTGAATATCCAAAAGTCGCTGCTCCGTGTAGCCGCCAATATTTTGAATAAATAAGGTTTTATTTCCCTTGGGAACAAGCAGTTCAAATTCACCAGACTTGTTGGTCACGGCTTGGCGCATGGCCTCTTTTTCAAATACAATCGCTCCCTCAATCGGGAGATTGTTCTCCAAACTAATCACCTTCCCCTGCAGCTTTGCTTCTGTTCCAGGACCCGGAACTCCAATGATATAGCGTCGATTTCGAACAAACTCATCTTGAACAGAAGCAGCAGAAAGACTTGCTCTGGAAGGCGCTTTAAAATAGTTGGGTAGGAATTCTACCGCTTTCTTTTCTCCCGTAAAAATGAAAACTTCAAAGTCTTTGGAAATGGAAAAGGTGAAGCCAGTTTTTAGAAAAAGTACACCCAATACATCCTCCAACTTGTCCCCATTCGCTTGTAGGCTAACAGTTAAGTTCGCTAGCTCCTCTTTTTTGAATAGAAAACGGTAAGGTGTATCTTTTTCTACCAGCTCAACAAACCGTTCAAAGGTCACTCCAGCAAACAAGCCTGTTACCTTTGGCTCTTGCTTTTGCGCTTGTTGCTGCGCAAATGCCGACCCACTCGCCAAGGCGAGAAACAATAGGATGGGGACGATATAACTAAAGGCACGCATCAGTTTGAATCAGGATAGGCTACCAGATAGTTCAAAAAGGCCTCTGGAGCTTTGTTGAATTGCAACCCTTTACTCTTTAGTTCTTTTTTCAGCGCTTTGGAGTTGAGCTCTAAGGTAGTAAAGGCTTGTGATGATTTTTTTATCGGGAAAAAGGCGCCATCCTTCCAAAGAAAGTAGTCCTTTTTCTCTACATACTCCGCATTGTAGCGTGAGATATCACGTAAGGAGCGGGTTGTTTTGTATCGTTTGGCTAGGGCGATTGCTTTTCCTTGACCCAAGACCTGATAAATCCCATTTCCATGGTGCAAAAACGATTCATTCCCTGGAAAAAACCGGAATAGCTTCCCATCACTCCACTCAAATCCATCGATTTTCTCTGGCTTGATCAATATTTTTTGATTGAAGATCGGATGAAAAGTAACGAGCTGATCTCGGAAAATATCGTAGATCAATGGAACTTGTGGATAAGAGATTCCATTGATGCGCAAGGTTCCTGCTTCAAATTGACGTGTAACGAAATAGGGATCGCCTTTGATGAGAGCGGAAGGTGCCGCATATTGACCTCCAGTAATCAATTCTTGAAAATAGGGGATTTCTTCTTGGTAAGCGGACAGAAAAGGCAAATCTCTCCCAGCAACCTGAGCAGATGCTTCCTGTTTAAAAAGTACCAAGGCCACTAAAAATAATATAGTACGCATCATGAAAAATACGATTGAAAATTGGGATAAATTTTATTTATTCAAAATATGTTTAAATGGCACCCTATCCTTTTGAACGGACAAGAAAAGCAATCCAATGACAAGCAGAAGATCCCTCCTCAAAACTTTAGCCCTTACGCCCTTGGTAGGCGCATTTGTACCGGCTACCGAAGCAAAACCCAAAGCTGAACCTCAATCCGAGTTTATTTTTTCGCTAAACACAAGTACCGTGCGTGGCCAAAAGCTAAGCTTACAACAGTTGATCGAGCTGGCTGCTCGGGCAGGATATCAAGGACTTGAGCCCTGGATGATGGAGATTGAAGGCTACCTCCAAAGTGGAAAAAGCATTGCTTCCTTGAAAAAACTAGTGAGCGATGCGGGCATCAGCCTGGTAGACTGTATTGGCTTTCCTACCTGGATGGCTCAAGATGAAGCGAAAAGTAAGGCTGGTTTTATCCAGATGGAGAAAGAAATGGGGCTGCTTGCCGAGCTGGGATGTACTCGAGTGGCTGCTCCAGCGATCGGAGCGGATGCTCCGCTGGACTTGCTACGAGCGGGTGAGCGCTACAAGCAACTATTGGATCTTGGACGAAAAACAGGTGTGATGCCACAACTGGAGTTCTGGGGAGCCTATCCTGCCTTTTTTCACCTCAGCCAGGCATTAGCTGTAGCGGCAGCTGCGGATGATCCCGATGCCAAGATTCTAGCTGATGTCTACCACCTCTTTCGAGGGGGGTCAGGGTTTGAAGGATTAAAGTTGGTCGATGGAAATGCAATCTCAATTTTTCACCTCAATGACTTTTCAGGCAGCATCCCAAGAACCGAACAACAGGATAAGGACCGGGTATTTCCTGGGGATGGCGCTGCACCATTACAAGATCTTGCCAACACCTTGCGCGCCAAAGGAGGGCAAATTATTCTTTCCTTGGAATTGTTCAACCCGGAATATTATGCCATGGACGCGGATTATGTAGCTAAAACAGGTTTGGAAAAAATGAAGCAGTTTTTTTAGAATTAGCTGGGGTTAAACTCCAAGAATGCCGCATCAGGCGGGCCATTAAAATCTCCGGAAAGGATGATTTGGCTTGTATTAGAGCACAAATCCAACCCGTATCAGATAGGGCTCACTGTAGTAGGCCTGCCGATTGGAATGACGTAGGTTGTACAAAAAAGTAAAATTGGCTCCCCCACGAGCCCCAAACGGAGTAAAGTAGCCCGCTCCAATAAAAAACGCCTCTGTCCAAGTTCGTTGAAAGGCATCCTGCGCATAGTTGTAGGCATTCCAGTTGATCGACTCCAGTTCGGAGTAGGCAAATATATTGGGAAGCACATTGTACCGAACAAAAGCTCGCCCTCCAAAAGAGGACCCGGCATTGCCCTGGAATCGATTGTCTTCGTAATACTGATAAGTAGCTCCTAGGCCTGTAGAAAATTTGGGGCTAAGCATCACCCCCGCCAAAGGAGAAAGGTCTACTAGCGTAACTGTTCCAAGTTGAAGACCGAGGTTTCCCCCAAAATATCCTCGCTCCTTGAACGAAAAGGTGGAATCGGTATTGATCTCACGTTGCGGGAATGCAGACAGGTGAACGCCTAAAAAAAGGATGAGAGAAAAAAGAAGGGGCCTATTTTTCAACCACCACATACAAATCTTCTGTTGGCTTCTTCATGAGATATTTTTCTCGGGCAAATTTTTCCAACAATTCAGGATTGCTAAATAGAGCAGCACGTTCCTGCTGGATTTGGACTTTTTTCTGTTTGTAGTATTCTTTTTGATCCTCCAAGTCCCAAAGCTGTTTGGTAAGCCTCCACTGGGTAGGAAGATTATTCGAATCAATGAAGATCATCCAAACTAAAAAGGACACGGTCGCCAACAAGTAAAAATTACTGCTGTATTTGAGGACTTTTTTCATAATGCTGAGTTCGAATACCTAAGGTACAAAAATCATGCAAAAAAAAGACAGTCCCGAAATTCCGGGACTGTCGATTATAAATAGAACAGCAAAATTATTTTAATCTTCCTTTAAATACCGCTGAATCTCCTAGTTGCTCCTCGATACGAAGCAGCTGGTTGTACTTGGCCATACGATCCGAACGGGAAGCAGAACCAGTTTTAATTTGGCCACAGTTGACAGCTACAGCAAGGTCAGCAATGGTTGAATCTTCTGTTTCTCCTGAACGGTGGGACATTACGGCTGTAAAACCAGCCTTATGTGCCATACTGATTGCATTCAAGGTTTCAGTAAGCGTACCAATCTGATTTACTTTAACCAAAATGGAGTTTGCTGATTTTTCTTCAATTCCACGCTTTAGGAAGCTCACATTGGTCACGAACAAGTCGTCCCCTACCAATTGGATTTTAGAACCGATTTTGGCAGTTAGCATCGCCCAGCCAGCCCAGTCTTCCTCCGCGCAGCCATCTTCGATGGAGTCGATTGGATATTTTTCGGTTAGCTCAGCCAAGTAAGCCACTTGCTCTTCTCTAGAGCGAATTTTTCCGTTTGGTCCTTCAAACTTGGAGTAGTCGTACTTTCCGTCCTTATAAAATTCGGAGGATGCACAATCCAAGGCAATGGTCACATCGTCTCCTGGACGGTAGCCAGCCTTGTTGATTGCATCTAGGATACAAGCAAGCGCTTCTTCAGTTCCTCCAGAGAAGTTGGGAGCAAAACCTCCCTCATCGCCTACTGCAGTACTCAAATGCTTGTCATGAAGGATTTTTTTCAAGTTGTGGAAGATCTCAGCACCCCAACGGATCGCTTCAGAGAAGCTTGTTGCTCCAATTGGGCGTACCATAAACTCCTGGAAGGCAATGGGAGCATCTGAGTGGGAACCACCATTGATGATATTCAACATGGGTACTGGAAGCGTATTTGCATTCACTCCACCGATGTAGCGGTAAAGCGGCTGTCCAGACTCCATAGCAGCAGCTTTGGCTACCGCAAGAGAAACGCCCAAAATGGCATTCGCGCCCAACTTACTTTTGTTGGACGTGCCGTCCAAATCAATCATAATCTGGTCGATGGTGTTTTGTTCAAAGACATCCATGCCCACTAGCTCTGGTGCAATGACATCATTCACATTGGAAATGGCCTTCAAAACGCCCTTACCTAAGTATTTAGTTTTATCCCCATCACGGAGTTCCACTGCTTCATTTATTCCAGTGGAGGCACCACTTGGTACTGCAGCTCTTCCAAAAGCTCCATTTTCAGTCACCACATCTACCTCTACGGT
>CAXNJN010000016.1:0-43218 GCA_964202605.1 Bacteroidia bacterium
CCAATGATTAAAAAATCAATTTCCATGTCCTAAATTAAGCCCATAATTCTTTACTTTGCTTTAATCTCTTCGACTTTTCACATGCTTCACATCAAGTGCTTCACCTTCAACCCTTTTCAAGAGAATACCTACCTGCTTTACGATGAGGAGGGCATAGCCACATTGATTGATCCGGGATGCTACACTGAAGAGGAAAAACTAGAATTGGAAGCATTCATTCTTAAAGAAAAACTGCAAGTAACCCAACTGCTCAACACACACTGCCACATCGATCACGTGCTAGGCAATGCATGGGCTATCGATCGGTTTCAGGTATCCCTACAAATTCATGCCTTGGAAGTTCCAGTCCTGAAATCAGTGGAAGTGTATGCCCCCAACTATGGCTTTCGAGACTATGTTCCATCTACGGCAAGCTCATTTCTAGTTGAAGGTCAAGAAATTCAGGTCGGCAAAGAAAAATTACGCTGTATTTTTGTTCCCGGACATGCACCAGGGCACTTGGTGTTCTACCATGAAGCTAGCAAGCGCTGCATTGCAGGAGATGCGCTCTTCAAAGGAAGCATTGGCCGCACGGACTTACCAGGTGGAAATCATGCCCTGCTCCTAGAAAAAATTAAATCTCAGCTATTTGTGCTCCCGGAAGAAACGGTGATTTTTCCCGGACATGGCCCAGAAACCAGCATTGGTTATGAGAAAAAAAACAACCCCTTTGTAGGTCTAAAAGCATACTCGTGAACCTAAAAGCACAGCTCCCCAACTTCATAACCCTACTGAACCTCCTTTCTGGAGTCTTGGGAATCCTTTGGGTTCTGGATGGACAGCCGCTTTATGGGGCCTACTTTGTGATCCTGGCGGCAACCTTCGATTTTTTTGATGGTTTTGCAGCCCGATTGTTGAAGGTTCAAAGTGACATGGGTAAAGAGCTGGATTCCTTGGCCGATGTCGTCTCCTTCGGTGTACTTCCCGGAATACTCCTGTATTCCCTTACCAAGACCCAAACTGACTCCCAATTTCTCCCTTATCTGACGCTCATCGTTCCTTTGCTGTCTGCCTACAGACTTGCGAAGTTCAATTTGGACACCAGACAAAGTGATCGATTTATTGGCCTCCCTACACCTGCCAATGCCCTATTGCTTACCACAGTTCCTCACTTGGCCGCCCATTGGCCTGAGTTGGCCCCCTGGCTAAGCAGTCCCATCGCTTTGGTCGTACTTGCATGGCTGACTAGTTTACTCTTGGTTGCTGAACTTCCCTTGATTGCTTTAAAGTTTAAAAACAGCAGTTTCACAGACAATTCATACCGGTATGCATTGCTAGTTATCGGGGCGGTTTGCCTGATTTGGCTACAGCTAGCGGGTATCCCTTTGGTGATTCTTGCCTACCTCCTACTTTCGGGGATGGAAAACATGTTGCATAAAAAATGAGTAAGCAAAGGGTTGCCCTATTCCTTTTTTTGGGACTGTTTTGCCACTCCACTTTTTCCCAAACCTATCGCTTCACTGCAGGCGTGACGGAGCCGGGAGTGTACAAACTTAGCGCTGATCAAGCTCGGAAACTGGGTTTTGAAAGTTTGGAGGAAGTTGCCCTCTACGGATATCCGGGGATGCTGCCTCAAGTGCTGGATTCAGCGCAACTAAGCCCTCAGGAAATCCCAACCTGGCTCCAGGATAATCAGCTCTTTTTTTACTTGGCAGGACCCCATAGTGCTGATTTCACTAAAGATGGAGAGCTAAACTATTCCCATCACCTCTACACCGATACCCTCCGCTATGTGCTGGGCAAAAAATCCGCGCCAAGAAGAATTGAAGCAAGAAATGGAACTGCCACGACTCCCAGTACCCTTCCCATTTGGTACCAGCTGCTTGCAGTAAAAGAAGAAAAAATCAACCTACTCAATTCGGGAAGATCCTGGTATTCACTTCCCATCCGCCAAGGCCAAAGTTTAACGATTAATTTTGGGAAAAATGCAGGAACCTCAGCTCCTTGGCTTCTACATGCTCGATTGATGAGCCAATCTATAAGTCCCTCTAGCATCCGAGTCTGGGGGGATGCAGAACTCTTGGAAGATGTGATTTTTTCTCCAATCTCCAACAGCACCTATGCCATCAAGGGCCATGAAGTCCGGACTACTAAAACTTTTACCCCAAAGGGAGACCGGTTAGACCAGCTGCGATTTAGCTTCCAAGGTGTTGGGTCTGGGCATCTCGATCTAGCAATTCTAGGGATTCCATTTACAAATTCAAGCCTCAAGGAAGGACTGTTCTTTGGAAAACAAGAAAATTTAATCTCCCTAGAGACAGGACTTCAAACTTGGGAGATCAGCGATTTTTACGAGCCTATTCGCTACAATCAAGGGAAATCTGCCTTTGGGAAAAAGTGGATTCTTTTTTCACCTAATACCGCAAAGGAACTGGGAAATTTCAAAGCCATTACCCCCAAGAGCATAAAACCCAATTCAATAGAATTGATTGTGATCACTGTTCCTCAGTTGAAACAAGTGGCCCAACAGTTTCAGGAGTTCAAAGCCAGCCAAGGAATCCCTACCCAGCTCGTAGGTACTTCAGAAATCTACGATTGGATGGGCTATGGCAATCCGGATCTCAGCGCCATTCGAAATTACATCGCACAGGAATACCACCAGGGCAAGCAGTTGAAAAATGTACTACTTTTAGGCAAAGGCACCTTTGACTACAAAAAGAAGTTGGGAGGTCGTCCCAATTTAGTCCCTATCTACACTAGCAGGTCTAGTTTAGATCCTTTGACCACCTACAGTTCGGACGATTACTTCGGTATTTTGGATTGGGGATCAGGCGAATGGGAAGAAAGTAAATCTGGAGATGCGCGCTTGCAAATTGGGGTCGGCCGCGTACCAGCCATCACCTTTGCGGAGGTAAAAAGTTGGCTGGAAAAAAGTAGCCGCTATGAAAAACAGGGGGATGCCTTTCCGAGCAGGACCATCACCTTTTTGGCAGACGATGGAGACAATGGAGTACACATGCGCGACTCTGAAGTTCATGCTGCCTACCTTGAAAAAAATATCCCCTTTTACCGCAGCCAAAAATTGTACTTGGACCGGTATGAACAAACCAAATCTGGAGGAAGGCAAGAATCTCCTGCTGCAAAAAAAGCAATCCTTGAAAGCCTCAACTCGGGCACCCTTTTGCTCAATTATGTAGGACATGGAAATGAGACCACTCTGAGTGCCGAAGAGATTTTTAAGGTTCAGGACCTAGAAAATTGGCCGAATCAAACCCAACTCCCACTTTGGTTTACCGCTACTTGCGAATTTGGCCGACACGATAGCCCATTCATTCGGTCGGCAGCAGAAGAGTTGCTCTTTGCCGATTCCAAAGGTGCCATAGGCCTACTCGCAACGGGTAGACCCGTGTTTAGCTCGGTAAATTTCACAATCAACGAGGCCTTTATTCAGGCGCTAGCAGCCGCTGGAAAGTTGGGAGCTACGGATTTGGGATCTTTGTATCGACAAACAAAAAATGAAAGTTTGAATGGCCCCTACAATCGGAATTTTTCACTACTGGGAGATCCAAGCCTTCGATTGGCACTTCCAGAGTCTAGTGTTCGCATTGAAAAATTAAGTACGCTCAACAATCAATCTGCCGTCGACACCCTGTCCACTTTGATCCCCATGAAGCTGACTGCAGCGGTGATAGATCCACTCACACAAGCTTTCTTATCCAGTATTCAAGGAAATTTCAGGTTAGAGATTTGGGGTCAAGCCACTAAATCCAAAACACTTGGAGATGAAAATGCTGCTTTTGAATTTTCAGAGGAGAATCAACGGGTATTCTCAGGTGAGGGAGAAGTTCGGAATGGGAAAATAGAAAGCCAATTTATTCTTCCCGAAGGCCTCGGAAATAGCCGTGAAAAAATTCAGATACGGATTCAAGTTTGGGATAAAGATAAAAAGATTCAAGCTGCTGGAGTAGGTTCCTTTCCGATTCTAAACCAAAAAAAGGGGGATTTAGATCAAAATGGACCCCAAATAACTGCCGAAATAGATGGGCAAGGGATCGCAAACATCCCCCCAATCTTCAGCACTCAAGTTCGAGTAGTACTCACTTTCCGGGATCCAAGTGGCATCAATAGTTCAGCGCTTCTTCCAGATAAAACAATGCAGTTACGAATAAACCAGGGCCCTCCACAGCAGATTTATCAGACCTATCGGGCAATTGAGGGGAGTTTTGAAAAAGGTACAGCCCAAGTTTTACTGACTGGATTGAAGGAAGGAAAAAATACAGTTGAGGTACTCGCTTGGGATAATTTTGGAAATAGAGGGATTTATTCTTTCTCCCTTGAAGTCCAAAATAGTGAACAATTACAGGTGATTTCACATCAAATCTATCCCAATCCAAGCAATACAAATGCTTCCATTCGCTTTCAACATAATCGACCTCAGGAAACCTTGCAGGCAATATGGACTGTATATTCTCAGCAAGGCCAAGTACTTTTTTCGGAGAAAAGACGTTTTGTAAATGCTGAAGAAGAAATCGTAGGCTGGAATTGGATTTTTTTCCAAAGCAAAACAAAATATCCAGCGAAAGGAACTTATATTTACAACTTAACATTGCAATCGGAATCTTCACAGGAAGTAGATTCGGTAAGCGGAAAACTGGTGATTCAATGAACAAAAAAGCGATTTTAAGAAAGCATACAATTTTTACGCTAGTTTTTGTACTTGCAGGACTTACCTCATTTGCGCAAAACAGTGTAATCATCTCGGGTCAAGATCCTAGCCGGAGAGTGATCACCACAGCGGTTCCCTTTTTAAATTTTGCTCCAGACTCTCGCCATTCGGCCATGGGTGATGTAGGGGTAGCCACCTCCCCAGATGCAAATTCTGCCCATTGGAATGCAGGAAAGCTTGCCTTTATCAAGGATGACTCCGGCTTTTCGCTTTCCTACTCTCCATGGCTAGGAAAACTGGTCAATGACATGTCATTAAGCTACCTATCCGGCTACAAAAAAATAGATGAAAATTCTGCGTTTGGATTGGATCTTCGCTACTTTAATATGGGAGACATCTCCCTCACAGATGGAAGAGGCAATCCTATCGGAGAGTTTAATCCTCGAGATATCGCAATTGGGGGTACTTATTCCAGAAGATTATCCGCAAACCTAGGCTTAGGCATTTCAGCACGATTTATCCATTCCAACCTCTCTGGCAACATGTCTGCTTCTGGAGGTACAGAATCTCGCCCTGGAATAGGCGTAGGCACAGATATTGGACTTTACCATCAAAAACCAATTCTCATTGGGCAGAAGGAAGGCGTGTGGTCTTGGGGACTTACCCTTTCGAACATTGGTCCAAAGATCACCTACAACAGTGCAGAAGATTTGGATTACATCCCAACCACCTTCCGAGTAGGTACCGCCTACAAAATCGATGTAAATTCAACTAGTTCCTTGGCTTTCGCTTTGGATGCCAACAAATTGATGGTTCCTACACCCCCTACCTACAAAACAAATGCAGATGGAACCTTGGCTACAGACACCAGTGGCAATCTGATCATTGAAGCAGGGAAAGATCCTAATAGGCCGCTTATTTCTGGTATGTTTGGCTCCTTTAACGATGCTCCTGGAGGTTCCCAAGAAGAGTTGAGTGAATTAACCCTTTCTTTTGGAATGGAGTATCTGTATGCGGATAAGTTTGCACTTCGCACAGGCTATTTTTACGAGGACGACAGCAAAGGTGGCCGTAGGTATTTTACAATGGGTGCTGGCTTCACCATGAAGCGCCTTGGTTTAGACTTCTCGTATTTAGTTCCACAGGTTCAAAACCATCCGCTCGCAGAAACCCTCCGGTTTTCGCTCCGCTATTCCATTGCTTCCATTGCTGCTGCAAATTAATGTCTGTAGATCGCTCTAAAGCGCCTCAATTTTCTCTTCCTACTGAATTCGCATTGCCTGCTCCCCAGCAATTCAAACTGGGAATAGGAAGTCCTGTATTTTATTTCCCCACACCAGGAATTGATGCAGTCAAACTAGAAGTAATTGGCAATAGCTCTCGTTCACTTCTCCCAAATAATCAAGCGCTAATCCCCTCTTTTACACTGCAGATGCTTCAAGAAGGCACGGCCATATTAACCGCGCAACAGCTGGCAGAATTCTTTGATTACCATGGAGCAGAAGTTTACCCAACCTTAAGCTATACGCAGGAAGGATTGAGCCTGATCTGCATAAAAAAGCACCTTCCGACGATTTTACCTACATTTCTTTCACTTTTTTCTGAAGCACTATTTCCGGAAGAGAACCTAGCCAAAAGAAAGTCTCAACGGGCACTTAGCCTCAAACTAGACCAAGAAAAGCCGAGTTCCAGGGCAGGTCAGCTTTTCAAAAAAGGATTGTTTGGGCCAAGCCATCCCTTTGGTCAAGAAATTACGGAAGCACATATCTCGGAAATTACACCGGCACTTCTTCAAGCCTATTATCAGGATCACCTATGGAAAGATTGCAGTCTATTTCTTTCTGGTGACTTTAAGACGCAGGAACTAGAGCAGCTTTTAGCTACATTAAACCAGCTTCCACTTAAGCAAGGGGCAAAAAAAGAAGATTTGCCAGCGCCAGCATCTACTGCCTTGATCTTAGAAGATCGCGCAGATGCGGTACAGAGCAGTATACGACTTGGCGCTTGGTCTATTCCAAAGCAGCACGAAGATTTCCCTGCCTTGGCCGTATTCAACACGCTATTGGGTGGTTATTTTGGTTCACGCCTGGTAAAAAACATTCGTGAAGACAAGGGACACACCTACGGCATTCACTCTTCACTAGTGGAATGGGATCAATATGCCTATTGGGTGATTGCTGCAGATGTAAAGAAAGCACACCAGGAAGAAGTCTTTGCGGAGATAGCTAAAGAAATTCAAATTCTTCGTACCGTACTTGCCAGTCCAGAGGAGATCGAGATTTTGAAAAATTACCTAATTGGACAATTGTTCACCAAATTCAGTTCTCCTTTTGACCTGATCGATCAATTTAAGGGTGTATACTATGCTGGACTTGATTTTAGCTTCTACGAAAAACGGTTTGACTACCTAAAAAAATTCACTGCAGCGGACCTTTTGGCTATCGGTAACCGCTATTTTTCAAGTTCTGACCGAGTGCAAGTTCGGGTAGGCTAAGACCTAGTTTGATTTGAAATTAACCCAAAAGGTCTTTCAAATATCCCTCAGCTTTCAAGTGTTGAAATATCTCTAAACAGGCCCATGCATCAGTAGCCGCATAGCGAAGCTGCTTCTCGGTGAGCTTATCTGCCTCCCAATTGGATACTTGCTCTGCCTTAGATATTCGGATCTTCAAGACCATTCCGCAGAGGTTTCTCACACCTACATTGTGAAAGCCTACTTTTTTTAACTCATCATTCAAATCAAAAAATGATTGGGGGTAAAAGGAATCGCTTAGCTTTTTAAGAGCCTTGAGGTCATCGAGCACGGCCGCACCAACTTTAAGTACATTTTCTTTTTCCAACAAGCTCCTCAAGGGAGGTGAGAACCCAATTTTATTGAGCCTAAAAACAAAGGCTTGATTGGCAGTGGAAAGTTGGAGCAGGGACACATGATTGAACTCCCCCTTCCGAAAAGAAGGCTTGGTCTCCGTATCAAATCCAATCAGTGGCTGATTTTCTAAAAAATCTACCGCATCCTCCACTTGATCAAGGGTATCGATCAGGTAGATTGGACCTTCAAACTGGCCCAAGGGTAACTCGCTAATTTCTTCTTTACTAATACTAAATGGGATCATACCAACTCTTCTTCCTTGTCGTAATAGTTGATTCCAATATTGAGATACCCATACAAGATGGTCATAATGGGACTAATGATGTTAAAAAAGCAATACGGAGCATACACGAGGGTAGCCACACCCAATACCGATGCTTGGGTGGCACCACAGGTATTCCAAGGCACCAATACTGAAGTCACTGTGGCAGAATCCTCTAAGGTACGGGAAAGGTTTTCTGGTTTCAGTCCTCTTTTCTTGTACACATCTGCAAACATCCTTCCTGGTACCAAAATCGCCAAATACTGATCTGAGGTGGTGATATTGAAGAAAATGCAGGTAGCTGCGGTGGTAGCAATCAGTGATCCCACGCGGTGTACTTTCCGGATGACTGCCTCTGCCAACACCTTGAGCATGCCACTTTCTTCCATGATTCCTCCAAACACCATGGCGCAAACAATGAGCCAAATGGTATTGAGCATCCCTGCCATTCCTTTCGTAGCTAATAATTCATTGACAAGGGCATTTTCCGTCACAATGCTGATTTTTCCATACATCGCCATCATCACCCCCTTAAATCCTAGGTATGCAAATGAGCCTTCTTCACCTACCACTCGAGTAATGATTTGTGGTTGAAAAATCAAGGCAAACACCCCTCCCAACAAAGCTCCAACTAACAAAGCAGGTAAGGCAGGTACTTTTTTAATAATCATAAAAATGACTGCTGCTGGAACAAGAAATAACCAAGGAGTAAGGGTAAAGTTGCTAGAAATGATATTGGAAATTATTTTCACATCTTCCACATTACCATCCGTCTGGTAGTTGAGACCAATCACAAAAAATAAAATAAGCGTAATCACCATGGTAGGGATGGTCGTCTTGGCCATGTGTCGGATATGGGTAAACAAATCCGTTCCTGCCATGGCTGGCGCTAGATTGGTGGTGTCAGATAGTGGAGACATTTTGTCCCCGAAATACGCCCCCGAGATGATGGCTCCAGCAATAATTCCTTCCTCGAATCCCAAAGCTTTTCCTATTCCCAATAAGGCTACCCCTACGGTAGCTACAGTGGTCCAGCTGCTACCCGTTGCTGTAGCTACGATGGCACTGATAATACAAGCAGCAAACAAAAATAAGGTAGGACTAAGCACTTGCAAACCGTAATAAATCATGGCAGGTACAATACCACTCAGTAGCCAGGTACCTGCAAGTGCTCCAATCAAAAACAAAATAAGGATGCTACTCATCGCTGAGCTAATACTTTTAACGACTCCCTCTTGAAGTGCGTCCCAGGTATAGCCCAATCTGAAAACCGCAATCGATCCGGCCACAGTGGCTGATAAAATCAATACAATTTGATTGGACCCAGAAAGCCCATCGGTTCCAAATATCTTAATGGTTAATACAAGCAGGATAATTAAAAAAACCAGAGGGATCAGTGCTTCGAGCACCTTCGGAACTTTTGGTATTTTATTCATTCGATTGAGGTCGAGAGTTTACAAGCCATGAAGCTAAAGAAAAAAAATTAATTACAGGTCCGAAAGTAGTTCAGAAACCTCCTTCCCTACCTGCCAACCAATGGCTACACCCATACCGCCCAGCCGAACTGCAACGGCTGTTTTCTTTCCAATCTGTTGGATAATAGGTGACTTTTTTGTCCCAAAAGCCATGATTCCCGTCCATTCCATTTCCCATTCTACTGGTCTTCCTGGAAAAATCACTTCTTGAGCCAATCGATTCAAATGCTCTTTTATGACAGGATTCACCTCAAACTCTGTGGTTTTCTCTTTTTCAAAATCTTTGTTTCGAGCTCCTCCTAAAAGTAGGCGTCCCTCCACCTCTCTGAAATACACATATCCTCGGTCCATATGAAAGCCACCTTTCCAAGGAATTCCTCCGGCTATCGGCTTACTCAACAAAATCAATCCTCTACCCGGCTCCAAGGGAGAGGAAGGCCATAATTTTTGGGTAAACGCATTGGTACAAATAGCTACACGCTCTCCAAAAAACTCAAAAACATCCTTTTTATCTCTTTTTTCTGCCAATACCCTTCCCTCCTCATGGTCCACTTCTACCACAGATAGTCCGGTTAGGATTCGTACTCCCAAGCTAGAAGCCTTGGTCCAAAGTGCATTCAAATACGCGCCAGGATCCAACTCACCCTCGAAACGATTTTTGACCACCGCCTTCACGGTTTCGGAAAACCCAAATTTATTTGGGTCTTTTACTAGAGAAAAAACCTCCTTATCAAATAATTTCCTGAGGAGATGGTTGATATCTGGCAATTGCTCCAATGCATCCAACTGTTCCTCCCCTATAATTTCATACCCATTACGGTGCTGGTACCGCAGCGCTTGGTCTCCAAATTGTTTCCGAATCTGTTTTAAACCGGAATATCTTTTCTCAACCAAGTGTAGGACTTCATCAGGGGTCATGGTCCAGAAATCATCTAGAATTTCTGTTAAGCTACCGAAACAAGCAAACCCCGCATTTTTGGTGCTTGCTCCTGAAGGAAAAATCCCTCGGTCTATCACAAGCACCTTGGCTTTTTTATGCTGTTTTTTAAAATGAATTGCAGCTGAAAGTCCCGTAAAACCGGCCCCTACTACGATTAAATCGTAGTGTAAAAAAATTTTTTGCTCCCAAAAACTCAACATAGGCGAAGAGAATTTACTTTTTAAACTTGGTTGGTTAACTTGTCACACCAATAACCGCATTTTAACCCAAAAATCCATGAGAAACATTGATTCCCTACTTCTCGAATATGGCGAAAGCCATCAAAATAAAACCAACAAATTAATTCACTGGTTTTGTGTTCCTGCAATCTTCTTCAGTGTGGTAGGACTGGTATTCAGCATTCCAAGTGGGTTTTTAGTAGACCAACTTCCTTTTTTAGGAGATTATGCAAACTGGGCAACGCTTACCCTTTTCTTAATGCTGATCTATTACATTTCTTTATCCCCTGCCCTTACGTTTGGCATGTTGCTTTTTTCTGCCTCCTGCTTGTTTTTGGCTAATTACCTAACACTTTCTTTTCCTGGTATGTTGGCCTACATCAGCCTAGCTGTATTTGTAGTTGCGTGGATTGTACAGTTCTACGGCCATAAAATCGAAGGCAAAAAACCATCCTTTTTAAAAGATGTCCAGTTTTTGATGATCGGCCCTGCTTGGCTGATGCATTTTATCTACAAGAAACTAGGGATCAGTTACTAATTCGAAATCGTCCAGACGCTTTTCATTTCCCAAAGATCTCCTTTGCCCGAGCCAATGCCTTTTGGTTGGATTGGGTTTTTATGGTGGCTAGAATGGAACGTTTTTCCTTCGCCGTCAACCTCCAGTTGAGCGAAGCACGCTGCATACTTCCCGAAATTTCAGAAGTCTGCGCTGCAGAGAGTTTCCCCGGCGCATATTCAAATTCGATCTTTTCTACGCCAAAGGGCATGGATTCCGTCATGTAATTGAATAGCACTTCGTTGTGGATGGTTTGGATCATGTCCCAGTTGCTGTAGATATTTTTAAGGGGGCTACTGATTTTTTCAAGGATTTGGGTGGTGGCTGAAGTGGAGATTTCAGGAGATTTTTCAGAATCACGAATGGTGACAAGTACCACTCCAGAAGTATTGGCGCCAATCCAATCTTTAAAGACATAGAGAAATCGGAGGGCATCTTGAATCCCAAAGTTATCAGACAAACCAGTATCCATTGTTTTCATTACTGGATTGGAAGGCAGCTCCACATTGGGAGTTATAAATGGAAAGGTCGCACTCATTCGAAGCGCTGTGAGAAAGCGTAAATTCCCGGGATCTTGCGCTGCAAAGAAGCGCATGAAATCAATCGATTGCTTTTTTTCTTGTGGCAAGAGGCTATCCAGGGCGCCGCTACCAAAAAACGAAAAGGAATGAGGAGATACCACCAATTTTCTACCGTCGTTGACTACCAAGGTGGTCAAAGGCAACAAAGGAATCTTTGCCATTGCCTCTGGTTCTCTGTAATCCTCCAAGGACTTGTCCATTATTCCTTTCGTATTTTTATTGAGCTGCTCTTCAAAAGCAAATCCCCGGTCCTTGGAATATACTCTCCCCTTGTACTCCAATTTTTGGGTTTGGAACAAGAGATCGTTGACCAACAAACTAAATAAAATGGGGTTGAGATTATCTGCTGCCAATTGATTAAGGTATTCCGGAGCACCAAGGTCTAGGTTGGGATCACTGAGAGATCTCAAATAAAGTTCACGAAAGAATGCCTCGCCCAAAACGCCCCCAGAAGCTCCTGTGTATAAAAATGAATGCTTGGTAAGCTCACCAGAGGAACTGGCATGAAGCTCTTGAAGTACTTTTAAGGTCCAGAGTGCAGCCCGCTGCCCACCCCCACTTGCCGCCACAAGCACCAACTTGGGTTTGGAGGAAGCTGGAAACTTGGCACGCCAGCGATCCAATATCTGCAACACCTGCTGCTTATCCTTTCGAAGGGTATCCGGATGCGTTAACGCATCTAATCGCTCCAAATTATAGGGTGCTGCTGTAAGGGAATAATCCATTCCATAAGCTTGGTGGGACTTATTTAACCAAGAAAAAGAGGAAAGAAAATTTGCTCCTAATGCAAGAATAACCACCACCACTGCTGCCCAGGATCGGAGCCAAAAAATCAAGGCTCCAATCGCCATCAAGAGGATGGCGAGCAAAAGCAATGCACTCATTGCAGCTGGAAATTGCAGCGGCTCCTGTTCGTTAAAAACTCCCAAAAATAGAATCACCGAAACTAGAAAAACTTGAATTAAGAAAAGGTTCCAGTGATTTTGATGAAAAACACGAAGCAACTTTGCCTTCTCAAAACGGGAGATATCTGGCCTAACCTGCTCCCACCTTAGCCTAAGATTTAGGAATACTCGAACCGCTGGGCCCTCCAAATTAAAGGGGTCTGCTTCCCCTACCTTCAACCGATTACTTCGGCTCACCCTTCGGAGTCGCTTGTCGATGGTTTCGGAAAAAAGCATGAAAAAGCCCTTGTTGGTCAAGCCCAAGTATCCAAAAAGAAGGGCATAGGCCAAGATGCTGCCCAAAGAAAACCCAAGATACAAGCGGAGGACTTCCCAATTGGAGCCCAGGTCATTGTCCAATTGAAATAGAACAAATTCAATCGTATAAATCAGATAGAAAATAAGGGGAATGAGGGAGTTATTAAAGCAAAAGTGAATAAAGGGGCGATGCACGACGGCAAGAAATGAAAATCGCCACCCATCCATGATGTAGGTGGTCATGTGGAAGGCCATGGTAAATACTGCCAAGCCCAATCCCATCCAAAAAAAACTCAACCAAGAGACTTCATTTAGGTATTCGGGATCTAGAAATAAATAGGGAATACCCAGTACTACTCCAAATTGCTGCAGCACAAACCCCAACAAAACCAACCAAATCAACAGCAAGGAAAGGTTCTTCTGAAGATGAAGAATAAAAAGCTGTATGGGAAAACTACGAACAAAAATCTGCCACATGGTCAGTTGATTTAAGAAAAAGGTATCAGCCCTTCTACTACTCAAACCCTAGTGGCAAAAAAGAAATCAAGGTCCGGAGGATTGAGATCAGAAGGTGTTTTTTTATTAGATCAACTTAACTCTTTTTTTCGGGCATCACTACCTTCCTAGTTCGATTCCTAGTTTTAATCGAATCAAGCCTCTGATTTTGATTGGATTGCTCCGCTCACTAAAATATTTTTATAAGTTTCTACAGCACTTTGCAAGAGATAAGGTAGATTCGAACCTTCAAAATAGCAAAAAATGAGAATTTGGTTTTTATGTAAAGTAAAGTACGCGAAAGAGACTGAAGAGGGTCTTTTGAAAAGTATTTCCGAACAATATCTGGTGGACGCGGTGTCTTTTACCGAGGCAGAAGCCATCCTTTATGACCGATTGGGAGCACAGATTCGTGGTGACTTCCAGGTCACAGGAATCAGCAAAAGCAACATTGTAGATGTCTTTTTTTACGAGGATGCCGACATCTGGCACAAGTGTAAGGTTACTTATTTGATAGCAGATGCCGATAGCGGAAAAGAAAAAAAGGTGACGCAATACATGATCGTGACCGCAGAAGATGTGAAACAAGCCTACGATCGCATCCAAGAGAGTCTGAAAAACATGCTTGTGAGCTTCCGAGTACCTGACATTACGGAAAGCTCCATTATGGAAGTTTTTCCTTTTGAAAAAGCAGAAGTGAGCCCAGACTTACCCCCAGGAAATTTCAAACCTGTCAACCAAGAGTTGGAGGATTAATAAAAAAAAGTCGACCCGCTGAACTGCGTGTCGACTTTTTTTAGCTCAGCTCAGCAAAGCCTTGCTTGGCAACGACACAAGCAATCAAGTCCTCGAGGTTGATTTCCGCCCGCTGCGCACCATCTTCAATATCCTCCCGACTTACTTGTGCGGCGAAGGTTTTGTCTTTAAGTCTTTTTTTGACCCCTTTCACCTCCATCCCAGCATAGCCTTCGGGACGCATCAGGGAGTAGGCATGTACCAATCCGCTCAGTTCGTCAAAGGCGTAGAGCATTTTATCCATTCGTGTGCGTGGCTCCACCCCAAAATAACGGGGACCATGACAGGCGATCGCCCGAATGATTTCAGGATCTATGGATCTTGTCTCGAGCTCTTCAATAATCTTCCGACAATGTTGATCCGGCCATTGGTCCCAATCGGCATCATGAAGCAATCCTGCCAAGTGCCACTTGTGGGCATCCAAGGAAGAAAGTCCATCCTGTACCGCATATTCCTTCATCAAGTGGCCTACTTGCTTCATGTGAACTTTCAAGCGCTCATTTAGAACCCAGGCATCCAATAAATCATGCGCTTCGGCCAAACTGAGTACCTGATCTTTGTTTTTTGGGTCTCCAAATTCCTGACGGTGAAGGTTTAAAGATGGTGTTTCCATGCGGTTGTAGAGATGAATGGTGGGATTGGTTTAACTAGAAATAGCTTCAAAATTTATTCGAAGAGCCTAAACTCCTCTAATTTTCCATTTGGCCTTGAGATAGCCCCAAATCACTTTGGGGCTTAGGGCTTTTTTCCGCGAGATGCCTCCATCATGTCCCACATTTCTTGGGGTATCATCTCCAAATTGTTAAACTCTCCGGCCCCTTTCAGCCACTCCCCTCCATCAATGGTGATGACATCCCCATTGACATAAGCAGAAAAATCTGAAATCAGGTAGGCTGCCAAGTTGGCCAGTTCCTGGTGCACACCTACTCTTCCGACAGGCACCTTCTTCGCAGGGTCAAATTTCTTGACCAAATCTCCTGGGAGTAACCTACTCCATGCGCCTTCGGTAGGGAATGGTCCCGGTGCGATGGCATTGGATCGAATCCCGTACTTTGCCCATTCCACAGCCAGCGATCGCGTAAGTGCCAAGACGCCTGCCTTTGCAGCTGCGGAAGGAACTACATAGCCAGACCCTGTCCAGGCATAGGTGGTCACAATATTTAAAAATACTCCAGGCTGCTTCTCCGCAATCCAATGCTTGCCAGCAGTCAGCGTTACCTGCGAGGTGCCCTTGAGTACAATATCTAGGACCGTATTAAACGCATTGGCAGATAGTCGCTCGGTAGGACTGATGAAATTGCCCGCCGCGTTGTTCAATACCCCGTGGATTTGCCCAAAAGCAGCGATGCACTGGGCCCACATGGCTTCAACTTGTTCAATCTCCCGTACATCACAAACTACAGGAATCACCTTTCCACCAGACTTGGCCATCATCTCCTTGGCTGTTTCTTCTAGCACTTCCAGTTTACGAGAGGTAATGACTAGGTTGGCACCCAACTCCAAGAAATACTCCCCCATGGCCCGGCCTAAGCCCGTACCACCCCCAGTAATCAAGATATTTTTTCCTTTCAACGATCCTTCTCGGAGCATTCCTTCAGTATAATTCATAGTCTTTAGCTTAATTTTTTTTCAATATACCATCCCTTTGGAAGATTTGAAAAGAAAAAGGAGCTCATATCGAGCTCCTTTTTGAAATTTAATAAGTAGGGAATTACCTGCCTGCGGCAGGCAAGCCTTTAATATCTGTAATACTCTGGCTTAAATGGCCCCTTCACTTCTACGCCGATGTACTGCGCTTGGTCTTGGGAAAGGGTATCTAGCTGTACGCCCAACTTGGCCAAGTGCAAGAAGGCTACCTTCTCGTCCAAGTGCTTTGGAAGTACATACACGCCAGGAGTGTAGTCCTTGTAATTTGCCCACAACTCTAGCTGTGCCAACGTCTGGTTAGTAAAGGAGTTGGACATCACAAAAGATGGGTGGCCAGTAGCACAACCCAAGTTTACCAATCGGCCTTCTGCCAACACGATGATTTCCTTGCCATCGATCTCGTACAAGTCTACCTGAGGCTTGATCACATTCTTGGTATGTCCATAGTTGTCGTTCAACCAAGCCATGTCGATCTCGTTGTCAAAGTGGCCAATGTTACACACAATTGCCTTGTCCTTCATTGCCTTAAAGTGTGCTCCGCTGATGATGTCTTTGTTACCAGTAGCTGTCACCACGATGTCAGCTTCCTGGATCGCATCGGCCATCTTCTTCACTGCAAAGCCATCCATAGCTGCTTGAAGCGCACAGATTGGGTCAATTTCAGTCACGATCACGCGTGCACCAGCACCTTTAAGCGATGCGGCAGATCCTTTTCCTACGTCACCGTATCCTGCGACTACAGCCACTTTTCCAGCCATCATCACGTCAGTTGCACGACGGATGGCATCTACGAGTGATTCCTTACAACCGTACTTGTTGTCAAACTTAGATTTGGTTACCGAGTCGTTTACGTTGATGGCAGGCATCGGGAGCGTGCCGTTCTTCATACGCTCGTAGAGGCGGTGTACGCCAGTGGTCGTTTCTTCAGAAAGGCCACGGATACCTGCCACTAAGTCAGGGTATTGGTCAAGGACCATGTTGGTCAAGTCACCACCATCGTCTAGGATCATGTTGAGCGGCTGCTGGCCTTCGCCAAAAAATAACGTTTGCTCGATGCACCAGTCAAATTCCTCTGCAGTTTGTCCCTTCCAAGCATACACCTGAATGCCAGCAGCAGCGATAGCGGCAGCAGCATGGTCTTGGGTAGAGAATATGTTGCAAGTAGACCAAGTTACCTCAGCACCTAGGGCAACCAAGGTTTCGATCAACACGGCAGTTTGGATGGTCATGTGAAGGCAACCCGCTACGCGAGCACCTTTGAGTGGCTGCGAAGGACCAAATTCGGCACGAAGGGCCATCAATCCTGGCATTTCGGCTTCAGCCAAGCGAATTTCTTTTCTTCCCCACTCTGCGAGGGAAATGTCTTTTACTTTGTAAGGGATGTAATTGGAGGTGGACATACTTTATGAATTGTTAAAAATGTTAAAAGCCTGCCTGCCGCAGGCAGGTTAACTAAGTTAATTTATTATCCGCGGTGGCGGATTAATGTTAACCTGCTTTCTGAAGGTTTGTTTGCTGAAAGCAGGCGGGTTGATCCTTTGGTGCCGCAAAGGTATTGGATAAAATTGGGAATCTGAAGTAGAATTAAAAATTAGGGAAGGTAAGCTCTTTGATCCCAAAACTCCTTTTCTGCCCAGTAGGTAGCTCTAAAAGCAAATTTCCTGTATCGGTCAATCCAATGATTTTACCTTCTAGCTCCTGCTCGCCAACCTTAAAAACGGCCCATTCTTCAATCAAATAAAGGTGCTGCACGTATTCACGGGAAAGAATTGCGTTTTTCCCTTTTTTGAGTGCGATGTAGGCTTGCTCCACATGGGTGATTAGGAGCTTAAATAGTTCTTCCAATGGGTAGGTATTCCCAGTTACCAAGGAAAGTGAAGTCGCTTGAGGGCTTGCAAATTGATTTTGGTTGATATTGATACCGATACCCACCACTGCATAGTCCCAACCGCTGCCGCCTACTAGGTTTTCGATCAATATCCCCCCTATTTTTCCAAAACCAGGAATCACCAAATCATTTGGCCATTTCACCAGAAGCCCAGGGACATACTCCTGAAAGCATCTGCGTATGGCATTGGAAATGGCGATATTTAGCGCAAATTGTTCACTTAAATCCAAAAATTTGGGTTGGAGGACCACCGAGAAAGTCAAGTTCTCCCCTGGCTTAGTTTCCCAAGAATTGCCACGCTGCCCCTTGCCACGCGTTTGATGGTTGGTAATAAAAATACTCCCCTCACTTGCCTCTTTTTGGCGTAAAGCTTGTAGTGCCATGTCATTGGTGGAATGACAGTCTGGCAGAAAATGAATATCTTTACCTAAAAAAAGGGTGTTGGCAAGAATTTTATACATTAGATTATTCTTCGAGATGCAAAGGTACCGAAGACTCTCTTTAAATCAATCCTATGACAGCACAACAGCTGAGTAAGATAATCGCCAAAGGAATGGAAGAAAAAAAGGCTTCCGACATTTTGGTGATGGATCTCAGGTCAGTAAAAGATACCGTGACCGATTTTTTTGTGATTTGTTCGGGCAATTCGGGCACCCAATTGGATGCAATTTCCAAATCTATCGAAGAGCAAGTTCACAAAGCTGCTGAATCTCCAGCATGGAAAGTGGAGGGAAGATCCAATGGACAATGGATTTTAATGGATTATGTAAATGTGGTAGCCCATATATTTTTATCGGACACCCGAGAATATTATGGTTTGGAAGATTTGTGGGGCGATGCAAAGACCACCCGCATTTCTTAGTAATCCCAATGAACTTTCGAGTAGTAAATCTGTTTTAGCATATACACAAGTACCCCATAACTAGCAATGAGCGACAAAAATAAGAATAAAAATTTCACCCCGAAGGTGCCTCAAAAACCAAATTTTCAACTTTGGCTAATTGTGGCTGCGGTGATGGTGCTTGTGGGACTCACCTGGATTCAACAACGCGGTGCTGTATTAGATATTACCCAAAAGCGATTTGAAGACATTTATACTGCTGGGGATGTGTCCAAGGTGGTCATTGTTCGGAACATGAACCGTGTGGATGTCACCCTGAAACCAGCGGCACTTCAAAATGCCAAATACAAAACTGAGCTCGAGGCCAATTCCAACTTTTTCAATCTCGAAGGCCCTCACTACACCCTCCAAGTAACTACCGCAGACAAGTTTCAAGCTGACTTTCAGGCTCTTGAAGAAAAAATGCCTGTGGGAGCAGAGAAAATAGGGTTCTCCGTCACCAATGAAGAAAACTGGAGCAACTATTTTGGAAGCTTTGGGTTCATGATTCTATTGTTTGTGTTATTCTGGTTTATGATGCGCCGTATGTCAGGAGCATCTGGTCCAGGCGGACAAATTTTCAATGTAGGTAAATCCAAAGCCCAGCTGTTTGATGCTGATAATAAGGTGAAAATCACCTTTGACAATGTGGCGGGCTTGGATGAGGCAAAAGAGGAAATCCAAGAAATCGTTGAATTTCTTAAAAACCCTTCAAAATTCACCAAACTAGGTGGTAAGATCCCTAAAGGCGCCTTACTTGTAGGCCCTCCTGGTACAGGTAAAACCTTGCTTGCCAAGGCTGTTGCCGGGGAAGCAGGCGTACCCTTCTTTACGCTGTCAGGATCTGATTTCGTAGAAATGTTTGTTGGGGTGGGCGCAGCTCGTGTGCGTGATCTCTTCAAGCAGGCAAAAGAAAAAGCACCTTGTATCATTTTCATCGATGAAATCGATGCCATCGGTAGATCTAGAGGAAAAGGCCAGATGCCTGGTTCAAACGACGAACGAGAAAACACCCTCAACTCCCTACTTGTAGAGATGGATGGTTTTGGTACAGACTCCGGAGTAATTGTCTTGGCTGCTACCAACCGTCCAGATGTATTGGACAGTGCATTGCTTCGTGCTGGGCGATTTGATCGACAGATCTCCATCGACAAACCAGATATCGTGGGTAGAGAAGCTATCTTTAAGGTTCACCTGAAGCCTATCAAAACCGCTGCGGAGATTGATCCAAAGAAACTGGCTGCACAAACTCCGGGGTTTGCTGGAGCTGAAATTGCCAATGTGTGTAATGAAGCAGCATTGATAGCTGCACGAAGAAACAAAGAGGCAGTTGACATGCAAGATTTTCAAGATGCCATTGATCGTGTCATTGGAGGTTTGGAAAAGAAAACGAAAATAATCTCCCCTGACGAGAAGAAAATCGTGGCTTACCACGAGGCTGGACATGCAGTAGCAGGCTGGTTCTTGGAGCATGCCGACCCCTTGGTGAAGGTATCCATTGTTCCTCGAGGAATTGCTGCATTGGGCTATGCGCAGTACTTGCCTAAGGAACAGTTTCTCTACCAGACCGAGCAATTGATCGACGAGATGTGTATGACCTTGGGTGGTCGGGCAGCGGAACAAATCATTTTTGGAAAAATCTCCACAGGAGCATTGAGTGATCTGGAACGCATCACCAAAATGGCTTATTCCATGGTATCGGTGTATGGCATGAACGAAAAATTAGGAAATGTATCCTACTACGATAGCAAGAGTGATGGCTATAAGATGACCAAGCCCTACTCAGAAGCTACAGCAGAGATGATCGACCAAGAGGTGAGCAAGTTGGTACAGCATGCCTACACCCGCGTACTTGACTTATTGCGAAAGCATCAGGTGGAACTCGAAATCTTGGCAAAGGAGCTTTTGGAAAAAGAAATTCTATTCCAAGCGGATTTGGAAAGACTTATTGGAAAGCGTCCTTTTGAAAAGGAGACAACCTACCAGGCATTTACAAATAAAAAGGATCCTGTTGAAGCAGAAAAAGTGGTCGAGAGTGAAGTGGTCGCTGACCAGGAAGCTGCTGCAGAGGCCCTTCCTCCTCCACCGGATGCGGCTACCGAAGAACTAAAAACAGAAGCCTAACACGAAAAGCCCCGGATTATCAGGGGCTTTTCCTTTTTTGAGGGATTGCATCTATCTTTACCCCATGCAAATTGCTCCCTTGAATTTTCCCCTTCACGGAAAAAAGTTGTTTTTCGCCTCCGATTTTCACTTGGGTGCCCCTGACTTTTCATCCAGTAGGGAGCGACAAGCACGAATCATCGCTTGGCTAGACTTCATCGCTGATGAGGCTGCAGCGATTTTTTTGGTGGGTGATATCTTTGATTTCTGGTTTGAGTACAAGCAAGTGATCCCAAAAGGGCAGCTACCCTTTTTAGCGAAAATCTCCCAACTTCGTGACCGAGGGATACCCATACTTTTTTTTACCGGCAACCATGACCTCTGGATGCGGGATTACTTCACTACCGAATTGGGGATACCCGTGTATACCCATCCCATTGAAATTCAGGTTGAAGGAAAAAAAATCTTGGTAGGCCATGGAGACGGCTTGGGCCCGGGAGATCCTACCTACAAAGTGCTTAAAAAAGTATTTACCAGTCCGATAGCCCAGTGGCTTTTTCGATGGACCCATCCCGACATTGGAATAAGTCTGGCACGCGCCTGGTCCGGCAAAAGCAGAATCACTAACAGCAGTAAGGATGAACAGCGATTTTTAGGGTCAGATGAATGGCTCTGGGCCTATTGCAAGGAAGTGGAGCAATCTGCACCACATGCTTACTACATTTTTGGACACCGTCACCTCCCACTCCAGCTCCCTGTTGGGCAAGGTGCTACCTATTTCAATTTGGGGGAATGGGTCAGTCAAGATACCTACTTGGAAATGAGTGCTGTGGAGGTAAAACTCTTGCAGTTTCACGCACTACCTAGCCCTAGCAGTAGCCCAATTGCTGCCGACTATGGGAACAAATCATAAAGTAAGCAGTGAGCCATTAAAAAAAGAGGAATAAATTCTCTGTCGGAAATTTTAATCAGACAATTAATTAAAATAACATTTGTCTAACTGAATTTGACGACAGAAAAGCTAATGTTCCAAAATTAGAGGGTCATTCCGAAAATAAGCTCCCAAAAAAAGATCCTATTTTCGAAATTTTCTTCGTGATAAATCTCCAAATTTTATAGTGCTATTTTACTTTCTTTTGCTCAACCAAAAAACCGGGATGCCCAAAAGTAGTGCAATCACACCAAGGATCACCGAATCCATCCCTGCACCAAAAAAGATCCAAACCGAAAATCCCAAACCTAAAAAGGTATAAAAGAAGGATCCAAAGGTTCGCTTAAACCCCAGAAGACCTTGAAAAGAAAAATAGCCATAAGCTAAGACTGCTCCAAAGTAAAAAGCCAAAGAAGTTGTAGTAGTCAAAAGAACCATGAACTCATAAAGCCCACTAAATCCTTTACTACTATTTAAGAGCAAGAGAAAAGTGATAACTAAGCTCGAAACTAGTACACCGACACTGGGAGCACCAGAAGGATTTTTGTAAGCTAATATTTTTGGTAGTAGTCCATCTTTAGCCATGGAATAGGGTATCTGACCTTGCAATAATATCCAACCATTCAAGGCCCCAAAGCTAGCTAGGCAGGCGCCTGCCGCTACAAAGTATCCAGTATTTATTCCAAAAATCAGATTTGCTGCATCATTGAAAGGAGCCTGACTTTGGGCTACTTGGGTGGGTGATAGTACCCCGAAAAGTGAAAAAGAGCTAAATAAATAAAGAAAAATCACTAGACCCACCCCAATTTTAGTGCCTTTGGAAATGGTCTTTTCCGGTTCCTTTATATTTCCAGCTGGAATAGTAGCTGCCTCTATGCCCATAAAGGCATAGAAACAAAGTACCGAAGAGGTAGTGATTGCTTGTAAGGAAGATTCCGTTGAAGTATTGAATGGAGTGAAATTATCAAGATCAATAAAAAATAAGCCCCCAAAAGCAACGAGCAGAATAGGTAAGATTTTTAAAACTGTGGTAACTACTTGGAGATTCCCTGAGGATCGGATGGAAAGACTATTGAGAATTGACAGCCCCCAAATCACAGCAAGTGCCACCGAAACTGAAAACCAACTTGACTGGCTGATTTCTGGAAAGAAGACCCCAAAATAGCCGGAAAAAGTAAGTGCAATCGCGGCATTGGTACTCCAGATTGAAAGCCAAAACCCCCAAGCCACAATAAATCCCGCAAGCTCTCCAAAAGCCGCTTTCGTATAGGCGTAGGAGCCCCCTGTTTCGGGAATAACCTTGCTTAAAGCACTCATGACGTGTGCTAAAACCCAGGCTCCAATAGCAGCAATTAACCATCCTAAAAGGGATATTCCTCCAAATTTTGCCAGTGTAGATGGAAGAGTGAAAATTCCAGAGCCTATCATTCCACCAGCTACGAGAGAGATTACCGTAATCAAACCCAGGCTTTGTGTATTTTTTATGCTATTCAAAAGATAGATTGGATTGAAAAGAGTAATTTAGCTAAGCATCAAGATATAAAGATATTTGAAACCCTTCTACATTAATCCAGATATTACCCAAGCTGAAACGCTTCCTTCTTCTTTTTATCGCTCAGAGGAAATTTTTAACTTATTGATTGAGAAAGTCTTTGCCAAGACCTGGCAGTATGCAGGAGATACTTCCCAAGTTTCCCTTTCTCAGCAAATTCATCCCTTCTATTTTCTGGAGTTTGCACTCGAAGAGCCTATGCTCCTAACCAATTCGGATGGGAAGCTATCCTGTATCTCCAACGTCTGCACCCACCGTGGGAATATTCTTTGCCACAGTCCGATGAAGTCACGACAGATCACCTGCTCCTATCACGGCAGGAGATTCAATTTGCAGGGAGATTTCCAGCACATGCCACAGTTTAAAGAGGCCTTGGATTTCCCTCGGAAATCCGATAACCTCACAAACTTTCCATTTCTTCAGTGGGGACCTTGGCTATTTACGGGTTTGACTGAGGATTTGGACTTTCAGGCAATAGTGGATACGATGAACCGTAAAGTGGGCTTTTTGCCATTGGAACAGTTCAAGGAAGACAAAAGCCGAAATAAAGACTATTTGGTCAATACACATTGGGCCTTGTATTGTGACAACTACCTAGAGGGATTTCACATTCCATTTGTTCATGAAAGCCTAAATGCCGAACTGAATTATTCCCAATACGAAACCGTATTGTATCCCAACGCCAATTTGCAAATTGGGCATTCCTCAGGAGGAGAACACGTATTCGATTTTCCTCAGGATCATGAGGACTATGGAAAGCAGATTAGTGCCTACTATTTCTGGATATTTCCCAACATGATGTTTAATTTCTATCCTTGGGGCTGCTCAATCAACATTGTCAAACCAATCGCATGCAACAGAACTAAAGTCAGTTTTATCACCTATGTCTGTGACGAAGGCAAATTGGATACTGGAGCGGGTGCAGCTTTAGACAAAGTAGAGCGAGAGGATGAGCTTGTAGCCGAGGGCGTTTTTAAAGGAATGGGCTCTAGGGTTTACCAAGCAGGTCGGTTTTCTCCGCAAATGGAGAAGGGAGTTCATCACTTTCATAGTTTACTTGCCAAATACCTCAACTTGTAGGTCAGGTAAATAAGGCATACATTATTTGTTTCAAGATTTTTAGACATCTTCTCAAATAAACATCTACAAGAACTAGGTACTAGATGGATTCAAGTAGTAGAATTAAAAAATCATAAAGCTAACTCTGACTGGTCCTTATTGAGTTCTACTCGAACCTAAAAGGTTATGCCAAAAAAGCCCTTTCAAATCTAATTTGAAAGGGCTTTTTAATTTTTACTTGCTTTGGTTTTGCGAGGCAAGCGGGATTGTTGAATTAAGAAATAGAAACTAGCTCAATGTCAAAAATTAAGTCTTTACCTGCCAAATCATGGTTAGCATCTAGCGTGATTTTCTCGTCATCAATATCCACAATGGTAACCGGCATGGGCTGCCCACCGGGACCTTGGAGCGTCAACTGCAATCCGATTTCTGCCTCGATATGTGGTGGAACTTCCGACAAGGGCACCTCAATCATCATGTCCTCACGGCGCTCTCCATAAGCTTCTGCTGCTGGAATAGTCACTGTTTTTTTGTCTCCAATCCCCATCCCATAGACTGCTGAATCAAAGCCTTTAATCATGTTGCCATCGCCAAGCGTGAAACTTAGTGGTGACCTGGAAACGGAGGAGTCAAAAATACTCCCATCTTCCAATCTTCCGGTGTAATGGACGGCTACAGCATCCCCTTTTTTAGCTGACATTTGATTCAGTTTTTTGTGAACTCCAAAGTTAGAAAAAATGATCAGGCACCCAAAATCAAAAAAAAGTGTCCGATAACCGGATAAAATCGTACATTTTCGGACATATTTATCCTGTAAAACTAGGTTATGGGGACCCAATCCCTGTTGGCACTATTTTTCTAGGGTAAATCCAAAACAACTCCCATGGAACAGCAACTCGGACGTATACTCATCATCGATGACAACGAGGATTTACTTTTTGCAGCGAAAATGCTATTGAAGAAGCATGCCAAAGAAGTTCATATTGAAAAAGATCCCCGACGGATCCCATTTTTGATCAATACCCAAAACTTCGATGTGATCCTATTGGACATGAACTTCCGAGAAGACACCACTTCGGGCAAGGAAGGATTTTATTGGTTGAGCCAAATTAAAGAGATTGATCCCAATGCAGTCGTGATTTTGATCACCGCTTTTGGAGATGTCGAAATGGCCGTCCAGGCGCTAAAAGAAGGGGCAACCGACTTTATCTTGAAGCCTTGGCAAAATGAAAAGTTGGTGGCTACCCTATCCGCAGCGCTCAAACTCAAGGAGAGCTATACCCAAGTGGACAAGTTGAACAAAAAACAAAAAACCCTCCAAAACGACCTCAAAAAGGACTATACTGAAATTATTGGCCAGTCGGCCTCCATGAAGAATATTTTTTCCATCATCGACAAGGTAGCCTCCACAGATGCCAATGTCTTGATTTTGGGAGAAAACGGAACGGGAAAAGAGCTCATTGCTCGGGCAATTCACGAACGCTCCCTGCGGAATGAAGATATTTTTGTAGGGGTAGACATGGGATCCATTACAGAATCCTTGTTTGAATCCGAGCTCTTTGGACACAAGCGGGGTGCATTTACAGATGCCAAAGAAGACCGAGCAGGAAGATTTGAGGTTGCAGATCAGGGCACTTTATTTCTGGATGAGATTGGCAACCTTTCCATGCCTTTACAATCCAAACTGCTCACAGTGCTCCAAAAGCGAGAAGTGACCCGCATCGGAACCAACCAATCCATACCAGTAGATATCCGATTGATCTGCGCGACGAATATGCCCGTGCACGACATGGTTGGGGACAATTCCTTCCGGCAAGACCTCTTGTACCGAATCAATACCGTCGAGATTTACCTACCCCCACTTCGGGAGCGACAGGATGACATTCCGCAGCTGGCCAACCATTACTTGAGGCAGTATGCCCAAAAATACCGCAAAAACTTTCAGGGGATCCGCCCACAGGCCATGGAACTGCTGCAACGCTACAACTGGCCTGGCAATATTCGAGAGCTGCAGCATGCCATCGAGCGGGCCATCATCATGGCGGATGGAGATGAACTGGATAGTCGGGACTTCTTTTTCCTATCCGCCAAGCCGGCATCTGAAAAAGTCCAACAGAGCAGCACGCTCAATTTAGATGACATGGAGCGCACGACAATTCAGCGAGCCATTGACAAGAACGGGGGAAACATCTCCAAGGCAGCCAAGGAACTGGGACTCACACGCGCTTCGTTGTACAGAAGACTGGAGAAGTATGGATTATAAAGTTGGCTTACTCGGCCGCATCGGCTTACTTACGGCCACCCTCTTTCTGATGGCTTACTCCCTTCTGGGAAACTGGGGGGTCTTTGCGACTTCTCTATTTCTGATAGTGGCAGGGATTCAGCTGATTTTTTTGGTGAAGTATGCAGAGAGCTCCTTCAAAAAAGTTCGTCTATTCCTGAACAACATCAAGCAAGACAAGTACAGCCAGCTTTACCCGGTCAAGTTTGACGGCACAGAAACCGATGACTTGCACATTGAATTCAATGCCATTTTGGCCAAGCTCAAAGAAGATCAAGCGGAGAAGGAGGCCAATTACCAGTATTTCCGGTCCGTATTCAAGCACCTGAGCATTGGTTTGATCACCTTTGGAGAGAATGGAGAAATTCAAATCCTCAATGTGGCCGCCAAGCGCATGCTGCAGGTGGAGGACCTCAAACAAATCCAGGAGGTAGAGCACCTCAACAAAGAACTGCACCAAGCCATACAGCAACTGCGGACTGGGGGTAGTGAGCTGATCAAGATCGCCCACCCGGATGGAATCATGCAGCTTTCCGTGTATGTGATCGAGCTGCTGATGCGTGGAGAGCGATTCAAACTGGTTTCCCTCCAAAACATCCAATCAGAGTTGGAGGAAAAAGAAATGGAGGCCTGGCAGAACTTGGTCAATATCCTCACGCACGAAATCATGAATTCCATTGCACCCATTTCCTCACTTGCAGGAACGCTCAAGGGAGAGTTGGAACAAAAACTAGAGCAAAAAGAGGGCTTACAGTCCGCCGATATGGAGGATTTTATGCTAGGAATTCAAACTATCGAAAAGCGCAGCGAGGGCTTGGTGAGCTTTGTATCCGATTTCCGAAGCTTGGCACATGTTCCAGCACCTAAGTTCGGAAGTATCCCCTTGACCTCATTGTTTGATCAGTTGGAACTCTTGTTGCAGCACCAGTTGGAAAGCCAAGACATACAGCTCCATAAAGAGCTACAGCCAAGCGAATTGGTCCTGTTTGGAGATCAAACGCAGATTGAGCAGGTCCTCATCAACCTCATGCATAATGCCATTCAAGCACTAGAGGACGCTCCGCAAAAAGAGATTCAGCTCAAGGGATTTATTGATGAAGCTGGGAAGATCATTGTAGAGGTAAGCGATACAGGCAAAGGCATAGAAGAAGAAGCCTTGGGCAAGATTTTTATTCCCTTTTTTACCACCAAACAGAAAGGGTCGGGTATCGGCTTGAGTTTGTCCAAGCAAATCATGCGGCGCCACAAGGGTAACATTCAGGTTCGCTCCGAACTAGGCCAAGGAACGACCGTAAAATTGATTTTTAATGGCTAGGCAACCTTAGTGATCCTGAGACTTCCTTGTAGACCTCCAAAATCTGGTAGTGAATCCTTAGGGCTTTCCTTTGAACAAGCGAGTACCCAATTCCGGGAAGCGATAAACTGCAACCAACCAGAGTACTGCCTGAATGATGCAAGGAATGAGTACCGACTCCCCATGCTCGAGATGCGTAGCAATCGCCCCACCCATATAAGCTGCAAGCAAAAGCGTACCTAAAATGCCTGTTCGTGGGAGTATAAAAAGAAGTACCGCTACTATTTCAATCACTCCTAGTGCGTAATTGGTGGTTGCATCGAGACCAAAACTCTCTGCCATTTTCAAGGCTTCGGCATCCGCCATAAACTTGCCTACTGCGCTTGCTACAAATACGAGCGACACCAAGGTGGTGAGTATCCCGGAAATCCATTTTTTTGACATGAGCTGAGTTCGATTAAGACTTCAAATCTAACAGAATCCCTACTTAACTTCTTCCAATTCGGAAGTGAAATGCTCATTATTTTTCAATAATTATTTTTTAACAATACGATTTGATTTTTTTATTGATTAATCAAAAAATCAAAACTAAAATTTTTATATTTCTGCCTTCTCACCCTTCTTTGATTCCTATGCATTTACTGAACAAAACACTTCGCCTTCTGGCTTTCCTCATGCCTTTACTATTCGGTATGGCATGTTCTGAAGAAGAAACTACTCCTACTATCCCTACTACCCCAACATCAGATACCACGGTGCCTGCGGTCTATAAAAAAATCTATGGTGCATCAAGTATCACCAGCGATGGCACCTTCATTACCATAAAAACCAACGGAATTCCTGACCACAAGAGCCCCTATTTTGCTTCAGGAAATAGCCTGTACATCGCCTACTCTGGAACTACTTTTGGAGGGTACAACTTTGCAAAAAACCCAAATTCAATCGTGGAACAGTCCGTGATTTATAAAATTCCGATCAACCCAAAATCCGCAACCACTAAATCAGCCACACCGCTAGGTAGAATCGGTGTAGCCTTAAATGGAGTTGCCTTTTTCAACCAATATGCGGGTCCCAACAACCAAGAGTTGACTGGCGAAATGGCGAGTTTTGATCAGTTTTACGGCCATCCCCAACAATCTGGTGTTTACCATTACCATGTGGAGCCGCTTCACTTGACCCAGGTGAAATCCACCAAATCAGGTTTAATGGGCTTCTTGATGGATGGCTTCCCAGTCTATGGCCCACAAGAAGAGAATGGAACTACCGTGGCTAACGCCAGTTTGGATGTATATCATGGTCATACCCATGCTACTGCAGACTTTCCTGCTGGAATCTACCATTACCATTTTACGACAGTGGCACCTTATTTAAATGGAAATGGGTATTATGGAACCCCGGGTACCATTTCTCAATGATCAAATACCTGCTCATTTTAGGCTTGCTTTTGAGCTGTTCCCCCTCTCCCACTAGTTCCGAAATCGTAGTGGAAAAGAAGTATTTTCCTTCGGGCAAAATCATGGAAATCCGGCATCTTAAAAACGGCATCCGTACCGGATTGCAAACCGCTTTTTGGGAAAATGGAAACAAACGATTTGAGTATACAGCTGCCAACGATGCTTACGAAGGGGAGCTAAAAGAATGGGATGAGCAGGGACAATTGTTTCACTTGGGCCATTACAAAAATGGGCAAGAGGAAGGGGAGCAAAAAATGTGGCACGCCGATGGAAAGATTAGGTCAAATTTTGTCATTATCAAGGGCAAAAGATATGGATTAATGGGTACCAAAAACTGCATAATCATCGATGAGAAATTTTTTGATAACTAGTGTCCTATGGATGACTTTTGCATGCTCACAGCCCCAAAAGTCAACCATCCCCTTTTACAACAGCCCCGATTTTACACCCTATTTTATCAGCGAAGCGGAAGCCGCGACCCAAATCAGTCATAGAATCAAGCCCTTTGCGTTTTACAATCAGGATAGCATCTTGTTTGATAGCAAATCTTTGGAAGGGAAGGTCTATGTGGCTAATTTCTTTTTCACCCAATGCAACAACATTTGTCCGGACATGACCGCACAATTGAAACGCATCGAAAAAGCTTTTCCAGGCAATCCACAGGTAGCGCTTTTGTCTTTCTCGGTTACACCCTGGATTGACGATGTAAAAACCTTGCAAAAATTCAGTGAAAAAAATCAAATTTCATCTTCGAATTGGAACTTGCTTACCGGTTCAAAGGAGGAAATATACACCTTGGCAAGAAAATCATTTTTCGCGGAGGAGTCCATCGGTTACAATAAGGAAACTAAAGAGTTTCTGCATACCGAACATTTTGTCTTAGTGGATCAAAAAGGCCGGATTCGAGGGATCTACAACGGCACCATGGCACTAGACGCAGAACAGTGTATTGAAGACATGCAGGCTATTTTGAAAGAGGGATAGTGGCCAATTAGTGAAAATAGTTGCTACCTGATTGGATGCGTTGTGACGCTCCCCTTATTTTCATACGACTTACCTCCTACCTACTCTACATTTTTAAGCGTTCCCCATTTTGTTGAAGGCAACTTAGTCCAGTTGACTCGCGTAAAAGATAAAATCAATTGGTAAGTCAATTACTAATCCTATCTTAATATTTAATTATTTTTTTATTTAATGTTCATATTTAAAGAATTTATTAACCTATTATTATACATCCTAAAACAAAAACAGCATGAACAGAACCCTTATCTTTTTGATTGCCCTATTTTTAATGACAGGCTGTGCCACCATTTTTACCGGCACCAAAGACCGGATCTCGTTTATCTCTACTCCATCGGGAGCAGTTATTTACAAAGATGGCATAGAAATCTGCACCACCCCTTGCAACTACAATGTCAAACGGAGTTTGAACGATACCGAGGTAGAGTTTAAGTTGGACGGCTACGAAACCCGCCTCATCACCCTAGACAAGGAGTTAAACCTAGTCAGCATTATCAACCTTGGCAACCTTTTTGGCTGGGGCATCGATGCACTTTCTGGAGCAGTGATGAAGTACGACCGAAGATCCTACGACATCAAGCTTAGCCCAGAAAAATCAGCTTCGGTCTTGCAACCAAACCGCATTGATATTGATACCAAGAGCAATAAAGTAACGCTTACCGTACAGCAATAAGACAAGAGGGCTGCCTTAGAGGCAGCTCTTTTATTTTTTCAACTCAATTCGCTCCCCTTCAGTCGCCACACCAAAACCGAGATTTTTTACTGTTTCCCGCTCCGGCCCCTCAAAAATTAGGGGATTGGTATGGTTGAAGTGGATAAACTTGACTTTCCGTTTTTCGCTCTCCGAAAGTGGGGAAAATAAACTGATCGTTTCTGCTCCAAAGGGATGCGGAATCTCGCGCATGTCCCGATTGGGAAGCTCCCCGTCCTGGTAAAATGTAGCATCGAGCAAAGCCACATCCACACGGGCTACTTCGGACCGAATATCCCGATCCCAAAGCGGCCACTTGTCTATGTCCGGGATAAATAGAAGACTCTTTTCTGCCGTTTCAATTCGAAATCCTACGGTCTCCGAAAACTCATCCCGATGGGGCACTTTCAGCGGAATGACTCGAAGATTGGGAGCCAATTGGATGGGCATATCCGCTTCTATCACCACCAGCTTGATGTTACCCAGAGACACCAATTGACTCCAAGGGGCATTGGTTTCTAGGAATTCCTTCATTTTAGGCATCACATACACCGGCATTCCTTGGGCACCCATGGCCTCACGACCGAGCTGAAGCAAACCCGCATAGTGCCCCATGTGCGCATGGGTAAGAAAAATGCCAGAAAGGTTGGAGGAGCCCGAAGCCTGTTGGAGTTGCTGCAGTTGGGCAGTAAAATCAGGCGTAGCTTCAAACAGCCAATTTTGTCCGCTTGCTTGATCCGTAAGCCCAAGGCTCACGACCTGTCGCTTCTTTTCCTCTCCCCTCCAGTGGCGCAGGCAATGCTCGGCTTTGCAGCCCGCCTGCGGATAGCCCCCATCCTGAGCAATGCCCAACACGGTAATGTATTGAGACTGCTGGGCACCGGGCACCGCAATTTGTCCCTTTGCTAAAATTGGGGCTAGGAAAAAGAGAATGCAGCCCCAAAAATTAAAGCTTTTCATAAACAGACAAGTTAGTAACGTGAATAAAAAGGAGAACGAATGGGACTATTTAGGGCTTTAAGAAATCAATCCAGAAACTTAATTATTAGGTTGATTAGAAGTTCAACTTGACTCCCCCATTGATGACAAATCCATCGACGGGAGCATAAATATCCCGAAACTCGGGATTACTCAAATCGCCGGTATAAATCGTGTCAAAACGAGTTTGTCGCGCATCGAGAAAATTTTCGAAGTTGATAAACACGGAGAAATGCTCACCCACCGCTTTTTCAGCCATCAACCCAAAAATCCAATACGACTGCCCTTCCTTTCCATCATTGAGCACTTGTGGAGAAAAGTAATAGGCCTCCAAACCGATTCTGAAATTCTCATGTTGCTCAAACATCAACACATTATTCAGCCGGTGTCTGGCCACAAGCGGATAGGGACTTTTCTGCCCATTAACCTCCTGTGTCACATCTGCTAAAGTATACCCAGTGAAAAGTTTAAAATCCCGGTAATTCCACTTCAGATTGACCTCTACCCCTTGGGTTTGGAAGTTTCCTTCTGGCTGCACAAACTCAAATCCAGTGGCACTTTTTTCCAACAGCAGAGGATTTTGTATTTGTGTGACAAAAAGGAGCGTGTTGGCCACCAAAGAAAATTCCTCTCCCAGTGCCAAGCGGTAGTTGATGTCCAAATTGGCACCAGCAGAACGCTCTGACTGGAGCTTCTCATAATCTATCGGAGCTACCCTTCGAAATTGAATCCGTTCGGTTTCTTCAGTAAAAACCGTCGGTGATTTATAGCCCAATCCTCCACCAATTCGTAGGGTAAGTTCCTCATTGGGGGTGTACAAGACGGATACTTTGGGCAAAGGAAAAAATCCTTCGGTATTCAAATGATCCAAACGGAAGCCCGACTCCAGAGTCAATTTTTCGTTGGCATTCCAGATATTTTGCACAAATGCCCCGAGCGTGGTGAGCGAATAATCTAAGGGATTGGAGCGGTCGCCCTGGCTTTGCGTAAAGCGGTCGGTCCAGAGGTTGAGTCCCGAAATCCAGGAAGAGTTGGACTTGGTCGAGGACCAGCTTAGTTCACTAAAGGAAGAAACCTGCTTGCCATCGAATTGGTAATCTGGAATTTCAATCTCCCTACTAAACAGGTTGAGGCTGTTTTTGAAGGTCAAGGATTCGCTTTCGGCCCATTGGCTGGTAAAAGTCAGCTCAGTGGAAATTCGATCTGTGGTGTTGGCCTCAAAGTACGGGTCACTAACCGTTTTTCCTTGGATATAGTCCATGGACCCTCCCAGTCGTTCCTCTTGGCTGTAGTTGATTCCCGCCACCAAATTGGTGTTGGGATTTACGTCCCAAAAGAGTTTGGGATTGACCGTAAATCGCTCAAATTCTGGAATGGCCGTCAAGCCAATGCCTGCAGGATCATAGGCAGTCCCTTTGTTGAAGGAGGTGAATACCGTGGTTCCGAATTTTTCCCCTTTGGCAGCATAGAAGGAACTGGCATCAAGCCCCTTGGCAGAAGTACCATTGATTAAAAATGACAGCTCGGGTTCTTCCTCAGGTCGCTTGGAAATCAAGTTGACCAAGCCTGCTATGGCTCCTCCCCCATACAGCGTGGAGGAAGCGCCTTTCACCACCTCCACCTGCGCCAGGTCCAGCGGGGCAATTTGCATCAAACTCAATCCAGAAGAAAAGCCGGCATAGAGTGGCAAGCCATCTCGAAGCAGCTGGGTATACTTTCCATCCAAACCCTGAATACGGATGCTAGAGTTGTAGCTAGTGGCAGAGGTTTGTTGAGTTTGGATCCCCGTACTCTCGTTGAGGAGCATTCGAATGTCCCCTGGTTTCATATTGCCTTTTTCAGAGAGCTCTTCCCCCGCAATAATTTCTACTCGGGTGGGCACATCTTCAATCACTCGGCTGCTCCGGTTGGATTGAACCAAAAGGATTTCGAGTTCCTCCTCTTCCTGCTCCAATCTGTAAACAGGAGGTTCGGTACCTTCTAGTGGAAAGCTGAGGCGAAATCGAAGGGTTTCATAGCCCAGGTATTGGACGAGAAGTGTGTGGGTGCCATTGGGGATTGCGGCTACGGACACCCAGCCATTTTCGTCCGAAGTCCCCCCTAATTCCAGCTGCGGGAAATAGAGGGTTGCTCCTACCAAGGGGTTCCCGCTTTCATTTTCTAAAATTTGGGCTTTAAAGGTAGTTTGAGCAAGTGATAAGGTGCTGAAGCACAAAGCCAGCACTACTAGACTAAATCGATGCATTGGAATGGGTGATGGGCTTTAGGTAAGCAAAGTAAAACTTCCAATTGTTTATTTATCCCCGTAGGTAAAGAATAGAAAGCTTTACTTTTACCCAAAACTAATAACTCTCCTCTTTTCTATCTAGTACAACTAGGCAGTATATTTTGAGAGAGTTGAACTTACCTAGGATTCTTGTACCAAATCAATAATCTCTTTGGTGTAATCCGCCATAAAATGAGGGATATTTAAAAGTCCCTCCTGAAAAGAGAGGTTTTTTAAAGAGTAGCGAATGCGTAATCTAGGTTGGTATTTTTGGTAATACAATTGCAAGCTTCTGCTTTTAATGTTTTCATCGCTTTTCACTTCAATTGGAATAATTTCATTTTGGTGTTGGATCACAAAGTCAACTTCAGCAGTATTTCCTGAGGTCCAATACCGTGGGAGATTTTCGTATTGTGCGGCTAAACTTTGTAGAATGTAATTCTCAATCAAAGCCCCTTTAAATTCCACAAAGAGACGGGAACCTTCGGAATAGGCATTTGGAGAAAGTTTGGACATTCTTCGAATTATTCCTACATCAAAAGCATATAATTTGAAAGCATTAACCTCATCATAGGATTCGAGCGGAAGGGCAGGTTTTGAAATTTGCTTGATTGGATAGACCAAACCGGCACGAAATAACCATTGAATAGCATCTTCATATTCTCGTGCTCTTGCCCCTGTACGCACCAATTGATAAATAAATTTTTTGTTTTCGCGAGCAAGTTGACTCGGTAAGGAATTAAACACTTGTCCAATTTTTGCTACATCGGTCATTATAGGATGCTTCGCAAAATCCCCCTGATAGGCTAATATTAGATTTTGAAGTATACCTTCACAGGCTTCAAATGAGCGAGATTGTTGAAACGCATTGACTACAGCTGGTAGGCCTCCCGTGATCAGATATTTTTTAAACTCATCTACTAAGTCATGAAAGAAATAATCAGGGATCGGGTCAATCGCAAGTCCTTGGTCTAAGTATTGGGACAATTTTGGGTTCCAATTAGGCAATACTTCTCGAAACGAAAGGGGATAAAGGGTCAAAAAACTAACTTTTCCAACTGGAAAAGACACCCCTGAGTTTAAGACAATTCCAAGTAAAGAACCCGCACAAATAATCGGGATTTCAGGTTTTTTTTCCGCGAAATATTTTAACGCATTTAAAGCTTCCGGACATTCTTGAATTTCATCAAAAATTAGTAAGGAGTCGGTTTGAAAGGAGAAGCCACAGATCAATGAAAGTGAGTTGCTGATTCGATCCACATCTTTGTTGAGTTGGAAAAACTCTTTCAATTCAGGGCGTTCATCAAAATTGAAATAGGCATACTTTTCAAATTGGGTCTGACCAAACCATTTCATCAGGTAGGTTTTTCCTACTTGCCTAGCCCCTTGAATAATTAAAGGCAACCTATTGGGGTCGTTTTTCCAGCTAAACAAGGCATTTTGTAACCACCTTTCCATTTTTAAATGTGTTTTATGTGTTTATATTCACGATTATACTACTTATATCAGTAATTATCAAAAAAAATTCCCTATGAATGGCCATATTTGATATCCTTAGTTAGGGAAAAAAACGTACTTGCTCCCCAATCAGGAATTAAAAAAATAGGGCAGGCTGTTCATTTAAATCGTAAACTTCTTGCAACACCAGAAGAGATGTAGCGGTGCCAAGTTTAGCATCGAAAATTTGATTCGTAGAATTCAGCTACTGTTGACCCGTAATCTTTTGACTATTGTCGGTTTTTTTAACCAACAGCCAAACAAGTTGTCTTGAAGTTTAAAAATGTATGGTGAACTGTGACCAGTCAGCTGTTGACGATTATCCGAAATGAATAACAGGCATTTTTAATGACTGGTAGGATTGCAGCTACTCACCTCAACTAAATCTTTAGTCCAGAATGCAAAGTGAGTTCAAGAAAGTATACTTCAATAATACTGCGACAAATCCAGTATAGTGCCATTCATTTCTCTGGAAATCTTGGTGATGACTCTTTTGGTTTTTCCATCGTACACTACATCTCCAACATTGCCTACAAAACTAGCAGTCGTGAAGGGGCTGACACCGGAGCAGCATGCACCACTACCGGGCTGAGTACCTATGCCAATCGACACAGGAATATTTTTTGAGCCGGTTCCTTTGATCTTGAAACTGACACGTTCTGCACTTGATACCGTGAGCTCTGTCTCTGAGGTTACGAAAGAGGAAGCAAAGACTACGCTTGTTACAACCAAAAAAGCGACTAGGAAAAGGGAGGTCTTTTTCATTCGGAAAAGATTTTGAGTGGGTTTAATGATCACCTAAGCTACTAAAAATGCAACAATCAAACCAAGCCCTCCCCCCAATCTTGTGAAAATCGGGGAGAACTGATTCCAGAGAATCAAACTATACGTTACCCTCAGGTTAGTTTTTATCTAATCGTGAAAAGGTAGTTCGAACGATTTATTTCTACCTTTCCGAAAACCCATAAAGATCCAAATGAAAAGGAAGTGCTTGAGTTCGTTCCTAGCTGTTGTTTTCACGGGAGTCTTTTTTTTGTACGGAAAAGAGACGCATGCACAGGATGTCACGCCTGTAGAAACAGAAGCCGTATCCTTTATCAGTCAGGGAGTTCGCCTTTCGGGAACCATTTACATTCCTAAAATTTCACATGCTGCAGTGGTACTCGTTCACGGATCAGGTCAGGAGCCTCGAATGCAGGAATTCGCAGCACTGTTGGCAGCATCGGGTTGTGCAGTGCTCACCTACGATAAACGCGGCGTTGGGGAATCAGGAGGAGTGTATGCAGGCCCTGAAGTAGGGACCAATAACATCGATTCCGCAAACCTCCACCTCTTGGCGCAAGATGCCCGTACTGCGGTGAACTTGCTCAAGCAAAAACATCCAAGCCTTCCCATTGGTCTTTTGGGATTTAGTCAGGCAGGATGGATCATTCCCCTTGCTGCCACAGACAATCCCTTGGTGAAGTTTATGGTCCTATTTAGTGGACCCACGCTGACCACCTTGGAGCAACTCAGATTCCAATTTTATACGGCCGGAAGAAACGATTTTTGGGAGCATTACTCCGAGGCTGATGCGCGTGAACATATACAAAACGATCCAGATCGGTTTCAATTTGAACCTACGGACCCAAAGGAAGCCCTTGGCACACTATCCATACCCGGACTATGGCTATTTGGGGGAAAGGATATCCAAATTCCTGTAAACCTCTGTATCGAACAACTCCAAACACTGAAAGCCCAGGGCAAGCCCTATGACTATACCCTCTTTCCAGAGTTAGGACATCGTACCGGGTTTGCCGGATCAGCCCCGGTAGCGCTCGCCATCGAATGGATCAAAACAAAAAGTAAGGAATAAAACCACCTTTAGAATAAAACTGGGTAGGTCCATTTGTTTTAGTTGATACTTTAATTGCTTCTCTGTTGATGATGATGTAAATCCATCTTATTCTCACGAGCCATTTTCTATTCCAATCCAACAGAATTAACATCTGACCAAAATTTTAATTTCAGAATATTTATTTTTTTCGCTACACAAATAGGATTTAATTTTTTCGATTTTTTATTCTAAATTCCTAGAGATAAATTAATCTGATCTGATTAACTACATGCAGCCAACTAAATAAAAGTGTTCCTTCAACAAAATACTGCTATGGAATTGCATCGGCATACTATTGACTCAGATCCAATCTGAGTGCAGAATTAAGAATTCAACGATTCAACAATCACTATAATTTAGGCTTCGATGACACACACAAGACTTTTTAAATATTCTAGAGTGTTTGGCTTATGCATTTTACCATTATTATCATTTCAGACAAGCACTGAGCTCAAATTCAGAAAACAGTTGATTGCCTCTGAAAGCGCGGAGTCAGTTGGCGTTTTTGATGTAAATGGGGATCATAATCTAGATATTGTCTCTGGCAGTTACTGGTATGAGGGTCCAGCATTTCTAAATCGGCATTTCATTGGACAGGTAGAACGGGTTGGTGAATATTATGATGATTTTTCGACTATCCCTATGGATGTGGATGGTGATGAAAAAATAGATTTTATCACAGGAGGATGGTTTAGCAAAACCCTTCGCTGGCGTAAAAATCCTGGGAATGAACAGGAATGGCCGCTCCTAGATATTGCATCAACTGGCAATATTGAAACGATTCGGGCATGGGATATAGATGGTAATGGATATGATGAAATTGTTCCCAATACCCCTGGAAGTCCTTTGATTTATTTTACTTTGAAACGAGATAAAAACAATAAAGCTCTTGGAGAATTCACCCTAACAAAAGTTGGTGAAAAACACGGACATGGCTTGGGGTTCGGAGACCTTAATGGAGATGGAAGAGGAGATTTTATTGTCTCAGAAGGATGGTTTGAGGCACCAGCAGACAGACAAAATCAGACCTGGAAGTTTCACCCAGATTTTGATCTAAAGGACGCCAGTATTCCAATCATTGTTGCAGACATTAATGAAGACGGATTTAACGATTTTATCTCAGGGCATGGTCATTCATACGGACTATACTGGTATGAACAATCAAGAAAAGAAAATTCAATAGTTTTTATCAAACATCCCATAGATCCTTTTCATTCGCAGTTTCATACGATGGAATGGGAGGATATTGACAACGATGGACAAAAAGAACTTGTCACCGGAAAACGATATCGAGCTCATAATGGTAAAGATCCTGGAGGTAATGATTCGGCAGGTCTCTATTATTTCAAATGGAACAGAGAATCATTTACAAAACATGTAATTAGCTACGGCCCTTTTGGTGAAGGCAAGGGTACAGGAATCTTCTTTAGCATTGCAGACCTTCATAAAACTGGCAGGAAGGATATCATAGTTGCAGGAAAAGATGGACTCTATGTTTTTTTCAATGAGAAAAACTAATTGAAAAATGTAATTATCCGCAATCCTATAAAACTATTCTCTTCCATCTAATAGATTACCCAGTCCTCCTAAAACACTACCCTCTTCCTTTCTTGTAGATCCACCATATTGCATGATGCGTCCTGCAAGTCTACTAATCGGAAGTGATTGCAACCATACTTTTCCTGGTCCTTGCAACACCGCTAAGAATAACCCTTCTCCTCCAAACATAAAGTTCTTAATTCCCTTTACCATTTGGATATCAAAGTCAACTCCTGCAGTGTAGGCTACCACACATCCTGTATCTACCTTAAGCACTTCACCAGGCTGTAAATCCTTTTCTACGATATATCCTCCCGCATGGGCAAAGGCAAGTCCATCACCCTCAAGCTTCTGCATGATAAAACCCTCCCCTCCGAAGAGCCCTGTACCCAATTTCCGTTGAAGTTCAATGCCAATGCTTACTCCTTTGGCGGCACATAAAAACGCATCTTTCTGTGCGATGATTTTACCTCCTAGTTGCTTCAGGTCAAATACGATGATCTTTCCAGTGTAGGCAGAGGCAAAGCTTACCTTCTTTTTTCCTTGGCCCACATTGGTAAATGCAGTCATGAACAAACTTTCACCTACCAGTAATCGCTTTCCAGCACTGAACAATTTTCCCATAAATCCACCGGACTGCTCCTGGCTTCCATCGCCAAAAATCGTTTGCATTTCAATGCCACTTTCCATCATCATAAAAGCGCCGCTTTCTGCGATGGCAGTTTCATTTGGGTCTAACTCAATTTCAACAAATTGGAGTTCTTCTCCATAGATTTTGTAATCAATTTCGTGGTTGCTAATCATGATGATTTTTTTTGAGTGAATAAGTAGTTTCTAATTTAAAAAAAGGAGCCGAATAGTTGGTTGAGGGCTGGGTTTTTTAATCTTCCGAAAATAAGATTTCCTTGGTCTAATCAAACCTTTAGCTGTCCTTTTTCCACACAATCCCTCGTAGGCAAAACATTCCCTTAAGTATAACTTCTGGTAATTTTTTTGATTTATAGATCAAAGCTCCCTTACCCGGATATTTCTAAAGTATACTTTTTGTCCATGGTGTTGAAACATAAGGTGCCCCTCCTTATCTGAGTGGAAATTGGGGTTTTCTTTAAACTTACTTCCTGACAACAGGGAATCCATTTCTGGGCTGCCTATCGTGAATTCCAACACTTTAACCCCATTGAGCCAATGCGCTACATGACCTGATTTGTGAGAAAGGACAGCCTTATTGAATTCCCCTATTGGTTTAAGCTTTTTGTTTTTTGGAATGATTAAGTCATATAAGGAACCTGCGGATCGGATGGCTGTCGTATCGTAAAAGTAGGTGTCCTCCAAAATCTGAATTTCAAAATTATCCATCCAATTTGGGCTATTCCCGTTCCCTGCCTCCATCGAAAGGTTTTCTTGCATGTGGAAGAAAACTCCAGAATTTGCTGCCGTATCTACTGCCCACTCGTATTCGAGTTCAAAATCCTTGTATCTTTTTTTGGTAATCAAATCCCTATTCGAAGTGTCTGGGTTGGTCATCAGGATTCCGTTTTCTACAATCCAAACCCCCTGAGGAAAATCATTTATTCCATAGCCTCGAAATGCATCCGTAGAGGAGCCATCAAATAGGACTTCCCATTCCTTTTCAGCTAACAAATCCGACTCTTTTTTGGATGGATTGCAGGCAAAAACTAAAACTGGAACCAAAGCAATTACAAGGAATTTGGATGTCATTGAATTGATTAATGATAGGAAATAATCTGTACTCATGTCTTTAAGATTTGTCAAGTAGAAAAATTGATTTAGTCTTGAATTTATTGAGAATCCTTCAGATAGCAAGTTGGCTTATGCCCAAGGGTAAATAATGCTTATTTTTGAAAGATCTAAACGAATAATCCCAACTATGGCAACTCAATTTTCGATCTGTTTATGGGGGCAAGAGGCAAAAGAAATGGCCGCCTATTACCAAACTGTTTTTAAGGACTTTCAGTTGATATCCGAGAATCCCCTGGCGGTAGTTTTTGAGGTAGTCGGCAAACGATTTATGTGTCTAAACAATGGCATACTAAATATGAAGTTCAACGAAAAAATTTCGTTTGTACTCACTGTCGATACGCAAGAAGAGATTGACTATTACTGGGATTATTTCACCCAGGAAGGTCAAGCGGGGCAATGCGGCTGGATACAAGACAAGTACGGGGTGTCTTGGCAAGTGGTACCCAGTAGCTTAGGCAAATGGATGACAAATCCTGAAACAGCCCCAAAAGCAACTTATGCCTTTATGCAGATGACAAAATTCGATCTAGCAAAATTAGAAGATGCTGTAAAGTAGACTACTGTTTCTTACTAATCGGCTTGCCTTTGGTACAATCATTACGAAAACTCATACCCATTTTGCCAAATTGTAATGAGCATAGCAGCGAAAACGGTTACAATCTGCACTGAGAATTTAGTTTTAAAGAGCTTGGACTTGAAAAATTCTTCTTTAGTAATGGGTCAATAAGTTCTTAAGTTCTGGTAATCAAAATAGTGCTTGACTTTGAGGTTTTAATTCAAAAAATCTTCAACAAGAAATCGGAAGTTTCTAGCTGAATTTTAGTTTTCTACCCGATAAACTAGATATTCATTCCTCCTCACCCATACCGCTGTTCCTTCAAATTTCACTTCTTTGGTAATCGAGAAATTCGTTGCGTTTACTCGATACACATGTCTCAGGACTGCATTTTTGTTGTCATTCCCATCGGTTACATCTACTTCGGTCACCAGGGTATACCCACCGCCAGAAGCTTTCTCAAACGCAACAATTTTGTCTTTGCCAAAAAAATTGTCTCGAATAAAAGTAGTGTCTGTTGAGTTTGCATGAGGTTCTTTGGGGTATTCAAAGGCCATCACATAGCCACTTTTATCTTCGGTCAAACTTACCTTGATGTTGGCTGACATGGTGTATGGTTTGCCAGATGAATAATCCAAATAGGTCAACTTACCTTCCCAGCTTCCTACTGAGGCAGATAAGTCGTTGACTTGAACAGATTGTGCAGTTGCGGTTAGGCAGAGGAGCAAAAAAATACTGACAAAAATTCCCTTTTTCATCTGATAAATGTACTAAAAGATACCTCCTTCAGGCAATGAAAGCAAAAAAAGCCCCCGTTGCGGGGAACTTTTTCTTTGGATACTCTTTTTCATCAAACAAGTGTAGCAGGTAAATCTGGTCAAAAAGAAGTTCATTCTATCGGCTGGCCGTCTACTAAAAAAGGTAAAAAAAGCAAGCAAGCAAATCGCAACAAATACGTTGAATAGTAAAAAATAATGTACAAATTTCATTACTAAAAACAGGTCTATGAAACGAAATACACTGCTGCTAATCCTTTGTTGCTTTCTCTCTTTTTCGAGCCTTTTTGCACAGGATAAACCTGCAACAACCCTACCGAATATCGTTTGGATTGTTTGCGAGGACATGTCTCCTCATTTGGGGTCTTACGGAGAAAAGGTGGCTAAAACTCCCATTTTGGATCAATTAGCCAAAGAATCAGTTCGCTATACACAAGCCTACTCAACCGCCGGAGTTTGTGCTCCCAGTCGCTCTGCGCTGATTACTGGTAATTACCAAACTTCCATCGGTAGTCATAACATGCGAACCTTAGGAACTTCAGCGTCGCCCTCGAGTGATTATCCTATAGGCCTAAAACCCTATTCTGCTGTAATTCCAGAAGGGGTGAAATGCTTTCCTGAGTATTTACGAATTGCCGGCTATTATTGTACAAATAATGCCAAAGAAGATTACCAATTTCAGGCTCCTGTCACGGCTTGGGATGAAAGTAGCAAAAAGGCGCATTGGAGGAATCGTCCGGATAAAACCCAACCCTTTTTCTCGGTGTTTAATTTAGAAACAACACATGAATCTCAAGTTTGGGCTAGAGATAAAGAACCGTTATTAGTGGATCCTAAGACGGTGGAAGTACCTCCTTACTACCCAGATGATAGCATAAGTCGGCATGTCATCGCACGGTTTTTATCCAATGTGATGGTGATGGACAAGCAAGTGGGGGAAATCATTCAGCAATTGAAAGATGATGGACTTTACGACAATACAATTTTGTTTTTTTACAGCGACCATGGCGATGGCTTACCCTTTGTAAAGCGAGAATTGCATCACCGAGGCTTGAAAGTACCCTTGTTGATTAAGGCACCTTTTTTACCCAAGGGAACGACGGATGAGCAACTAGTCAGTTTTGTAGATTT
>CAXNJN010000017.1:0-39845 GCA_964202605.1 Bacteroidia bacterium
TAAAAGAAGGAGGTTCCTTTTGAAACGCATGAGAAATTCTGGTTATTGGGCTTTGAGATTCAATATAGGGTATATTGAATCAATATGTCAACCCTGAGTTCTAAAACTATGTGTAAAAAACTACTGTTCGCACTCTCTTTTCTACTTCTTCCAAAATTGACTATTGGTCAGGATTTGGCAATTGTTCCTTTAAACGAGGCTTGGAAGGAAAAAATAGAAGCACTTGCTCCCTCCCAAACGCGGTTTCCAAGTACTTCACCCAAAAAAATCCTCCTTTTTTCGTTGCACACTGGCTTTGAACATTGGGTCATCCCTCATGCCGAGGAAGTATTCAAAATACTCGGTTCAAAATCAAAGGCCTTTGAGATTACTGCAAGCAAAGACATCCACCAATTTGAAAAGGAATCCCTATCAAATTACGACGCCATCATCCTGAACAACACCTGCTCCAAGCCCGATCATCGCCATCTCTTTTGGGATCAACTGCGCGCAGAATCCACAAGAGACTCAGCAGTGGTCATGGTAAAGGCACAAGAACTTGAAAGCAACCTGATCGAATTTGTGAGTCGGGGCGGCGGACTCCTTCTGCTTCATGGAGCAGTGACCACCTTGAATAACTCTGCCAAGTTCAGTGCCTTGGTAGGTGCTAGCTTTGATTACCACCCACCTCAACAGCAGGTGGAAGTCAAAGTTGAAGACCCCAGCCATCCCTTGGTTGCCGCATTTCCAAAAGAAGGCTTTTCACATGTGGACGAACCCTATTTTTACAAAAATGCCTATTCCAAGTTGAATTTTACGCCTTTACTTTATTTTGACAATGCTCAAATACAAAATCAACGAGCCAACCAGGAACTAAAGAGTGGTAAAACTTATGTCGCCTGGATTCGCCCTGAGGGTAAGGGAAAAGTGATGTACATTTCTCCTTCCCACAATGCCCAAAGCTTTGAAAACCCTGCTTTGCTGCAGTTTTTTCTAGATGGCCTGCAATATGTGGTTGGGGATGTAAATTGTGATGAAACTCCAATCAAAAAATAAATTGAGGAGCAGCAGAGAGTTATCAATTGAGATGTGCTTCTAAACCAAGTTTTTGCCAATGGGTAAAATTTTACCAACTTTAACCATGGAAATTGACAGCCTTGAATCCCTCAGCGCATTTTTAGAAGAACCCATTTTTCTACTGGAGGCCGATCGAAAAAGAATAGCAGCAGCGATGCAGGTTTCCGGAGGAAACGAGGTCCTACCAGCTGAAGAACAGCCGGTTGCTTTTTCTTCAAATGAAAGTCCAGCTACCGATGCATTAACGCCTGTTGATCAGGAAACTAAATTGGAATCGGTTGAAGAGCCAATTCTAATCAAGGGTAATTTTTCAAAGGGCATATTGGTAATTCACGAGGAGGCAAACCTCAACGCAGAAGTCATGGACATGCTGGTCAAAATGCTCAATGCATGTGGACATTCCATGTCGGAGGTCGGTTTGCTCGCCGCAGAAAACTTAGAAAATCGAAGCCTGGAAGAATTCAAAGCGCTCAATGCCCATGTAGTCCTCAAATTTGGACGCATCAAGCACCCGATCAACCAACTCCCGATCAGTTCGTATGAAATCCATACGGAAGAAGAAACAGAATACCTGTTTGCTGATGCACTTACTTCCATTTCCGAGGATAAGGGATTAAAAAGACAACTTTGGGGAGCACTTCAGCTCCTTTTCAACCTTAGCACAGGAGCCAAATGAACAATTCACAACTCCTATGGGCAAAACGATTTAAATGGATAAGTTTGGCCGAAGGTCTCTCCTTCCTCCTTCTTCTTGGAATAGCCATGCCCTTAAAATATGGATTTGACATGCCCCTAGCTGTGAAGTATTTGGGTTGGGTGCATGGAGCTTTATTTGTGATCTACATTTATATAGTATTTCCAACTGCCCTAAGTTTAAAATGGAGTTTTAGTCGCACTTTTTTTGCGCTTGTTGCCGCAGTTTTGCCCTTTGGGCCCTTTATTTTTGACCGCAACTTAAACAAGAGCCAACAAACCAAATTTTGATATGGCTCTGATTAGCAAAAAAAAGATAATCTATCCGATTGGAGCTGGTTTAAGACGCTACCTCACCCAGTACGGCAGGGAAGTAGATATCCCGATTCACTACCACGAGCTACTTCGATATACCAATTCCATTGCGCTTTACGATTCGAAGGAACAAGATACCTACTGGGAAACTGTCTTTTATGACCAAAGTGACCGGGAAGAGATTCATCAGAATGTAAAGAAAATTTATGCCTTGCTTAAAGCAGGTGGAGATCTTTCGGTGATGGAGCACCTATACATTGACCGGATTGATCTTTGCGTCTTTGGAAATACGCAACCTTTTCGGGTGCGCATGGTCAATCGAATCAACGACAACTTTGATTACTTCTACATCAAAAATGCTGACGCCTCACGGGTGTATGGCTTGGAATTGGAAGATCTCCTTTCCCCGAACCGAATTAGTTACCTCGTGCATCAAAACACGCTCATTGAGGAACATATTGCGGGAATCCCTGGGGAAAAATTTATGCGACTTCACATGTCTGACCCCAATCTCAACCCCATCCGATTGGCTAAGGAATTTGTAAAATTCAACGAACGCTGCTTCGTTCGCCTACTGGGAGACATGCATTCCTCCAACTTTGTCATCGATGTCACTCCAGATTTTGAAGAAACACACTACCGCATTCGTGCCATCGACTTTGATCAACAGTGTTACGAAGGGAAAAAATCCATCTACCTACCCCAGTATTTTAAAGAAAATAATGCCTTGATTCAATTGGGAATGGATGTGATCACACCCGAGTCCATGCGTCAATACCAGCGTGAAGAACGCTCGCTCATTGCTACACGAGTGAAGTCCTCCCACCTCGAATTGGAAGACATTCTACAAACCATGGAAAATGACCAGCTCGCTCCTAAATCCAATGTGGAGCAGCTAAAAGACGAACTTGCAAAGCATTACCAAACCAAAGATTTTTTGAAGTGCAGCTCCATGGGAGAGATTTTAAGAAAAAGTCTTTCCTTAGTTACACGTTAAATGAACTTGAGGAATAGAATATAAACAAAAGGTCATGAAAGAAAATCGAATTGATTTTGCAAATTTTCAATGGATAGATTTGGAAAATGCCAAACTAGGCGAGCTGACAGAAATCATTAAACCCTACGGTTTGAGTTCACACCTACTTCAAGATTTAGTACAAGTGGGACACTTACCCAAACTGGAAAAAGTGGGGGAATTTACTTTCCTTCTTCTGAGGGCATTTAGTGCCAAACCAAATGGGAAATTGACGACCATACCTGAGCTAAGCAATAAGATTGGATTCTTTTTCACAGATGAAATTCTGATATCGGTACATCAAAAGCCGTTTGAATTCATGAGTGAAATTTCCGGACATTTTGAAAACCCAGAATCCCTCATCCTAAAAATCATAGAAAAAATGCTTGAAACCTATGAGGCTCCTGCAAATTGGTTGTCAGAACAAATGGATCATTTCGAAAGTGATGTTTTCCTCGGCCGTAAAAAACGATTCTCGGTTGAGCAACTCTATTTTGCAAAGGCAAAAGCCCGAGGCTGTAAAAAGGTACTTCACTTGACTCAAACCATGCTGCTGCACCTCAGCGTACAGCCAGGCAACGAAGCGCAACTTCAGGACTTAATGGAAAGTGTCTCCAGTCTTATCCTTCAATTCGAAGATTTTCTAGATGAAGCCAACTCCCTATTGAACATTTATTTGTCGAGCAACTCCCAGAAGACCAATGAGGTCATGAAGCTTTTGACGGTTTTTTCTGCATTTTTTCTACCCCTAACCTTTCTTGTGGGAGTTTACGGGATGAACTTTAAGTTTATGCCTGAGCTGAACTGGGAATACGGGTATTACCTCACTTGGGGGGTAATGCTCAGCATTTCAATAGCAATTTTCATCTGGTTTAAAGTTCGAAAAATCATCTAAAGCCACGTAACCCCACAAAAAAACCTCCGATTGGAGGTTTTTTTGTTTTAAGTCAGAAGAAAATTGATGTGATTATCCGCTTTTTCACCACTAACAAGAGAAAAAAGGTTTGAGGTAATTAAGTGAGCTGTGGACCGTTGACCGCCTGTGGGCCGCGGTCCATGGTCTGTCGACGATTATCCGCAGTGTTAAACAGTCCACTAATGCAACTTGCACAATTGCGGATAATCATAATTATTAATTCACCAAACGTTTTAGGTAAGCGCCGTAACCGCTTTTCCCAAGTTTGGTGGCTGCTTCCAGCAATTTTTCCTTGCCAATAAATCCATTTCGGTAAGCAATCTCTTCGATACAGCCAATTTTCAGCCCTTGACGCTCTTCGATTACTTCTACAAACTGCGCGGCTTGCAACAAGGATTGGTGTGTTCCTGTGTCTAACCAGGCCGTTCCTCTGTTGAGTATGGCTACCTGAAGCTTTCCTCTTTTGAGGTATTCGTTATTCACATCGGTGATCTCCAATTCCCCGCGAACACTCGGCTTGATGTTTTTGGCAATTTCCACCACCTCGTTGTCGTAGAAATACAATCCCGGTACCGCATAGTTAGACTTGGGTTGGGTTGGCTTTTCTTCAATGGAGATCGCTTTTTGATTGGCATCAAACTCCACTACTCCGTAACGCTCTGGGTCGGTGACGTGGTAGGCAAAGACCACTCCACCGTCTGGGTTGGTGTTTTCTTGTAGCGTCTTGTGCAAGCCTGAACCGTAAAAAATATTGTCCCCTAGCACTAGGGCCACTTTATCTTTTCCGATAAACTCTTCACCTATGATGAAGGCTTGTGCCAAACCATCCGGGCTAGGCTGTACGGCATAGGTAATCTGGCAACCTACATGCGAACCGTCACCCAATAGCTTTTGAAATGCTGCCGAATCTTCGGGCGTGGTAATGATTAAGATTTCCTGAATCCCTGCCATCATCAAGACGGACAAGGGGTAATAAATCATCGGTTTATCGTAAACCGGCATGAGTTGCTTACTCACTGCAATCGTCAAGGGATAAAGTCGGGTTCCTGACCCTCCCGCTAAAATGATTCCTTTCATAAAAAAAGATTAAATACAGCCCAAAGCTACCAAGCTTCACAGATTAAAAAAAATCGGATGCAATACCGCCTCAAAAAGCAAAGGATAAATTTTCTATGCAGCCGAACCCAAACTTTAAGCACTCGATTTTTAAGAAGAATAAAAACTAGGCTAAAGGAATTTCTAAGAAGTAAGTGGAAATACTTGAAGAATACAGACTAAAATCAATTGGAAAGGATAATTTTAACCTCAAATTAATCGCTAAATGAAAATTAGATCCCTCCTCTTTTTTTGCCTATCAAGTTTAGGTGTTTTTTCGTGTAGTCAACAAGAGATCAAATTTAATCCCAGCACCTTGGAACAATTCCGTCCCGGCTACCACTTCACTCCAGCAAAAGGTTGGATGAACGACCCCAATGGCTTGATCTACATCGATGGGGAGTACCATTTGTTTTTCCAGTACAACCCAGATAGCACCGTGTGGGGCCCCATGCATTGGGGACATGTGGTTTCCAAAGACTTGCTCAACTGGGAAGAGCTGCCCATTGCGCTATTTCCCGATAGTTTGGGAACCATATTTTCAGGGAGTGCCGTGTACGATGCGGAAAATAGCTCCGAATTGGGGACCAAGGACAATCCTCCCCTAGTTGCGATTTTCACCTACCATAATGCACTTCAAGAAAAAGCAGGGGCTGTTGACTACCAGACGCAAGGGATAGCCTATTCCGTGGATAAGGGCAAAACTTGGAGCAAATACGAAGCGAATCCCGTACTTCTAAATCCAGGAATTCGGGATTTTAGAGACCCAAAAGTTACACAGATCACCAAAGCGAATGGAACAAAAGCTTGGCTGATGACCTTAGCAGTTAAGGACCGAATTCAGTTTTACGAGTCTCCCAACTTGAAAGACTGGACGCTTTTGGGCGAGTTTGGACAGGGCGTAGGTGCGCATGGAGGGGTTTGGGAATGCCCGGATTTGATTCCCATGAAAGCGCCAGACGGCAGTCAAAAGTGGGTACTGCTGGTGAGTATAAACCCTGGTGGACCCCAGAAAGGCTCTGCCACCCAATATTTTATTGGAGACTTCAACCAAGGAGTGTTCACTCCGGACGATACGATGATCCGCTGGTTGGATTATGGACCTGACAATTATGCAGGGGTAACTTGGGCCAACCTTCCTGCAGATCAGGATCGAAACCTGTGGATCGGCTGGATGAGTAACTGGGACTATGCACAAGTGGTACCTACCAAAACCTGGCGCTCTGCAACGACTTTACCGAGAGAGATCAGCCTTTTTGATGTGGATGGCACCTTGCTTCTCAAATCAACTCCAGCTAGAGAGCTAGAAAAACTCAGAAAAGCAACCTATTCCATTTCGAAAAACGAGTCTCTTCTTCCTTCTTCTGCAGTTGAGATTTTGGCAGATGTTACAAGCGACGAAGCATTCTCCTTGACGCTATCCAATGAATTAGGGGAGGAAGTAACGGTTTCAAAAGAAATGGGCTTGGTCACTGTAAACCGCCAAAAAGCTGGAAAAATAAGTTTCAACCGGGATTTTGCAGCTGCTCATTCCGCTCCAATGTCTTGGAAAGCAGCATCCATACGGATTTTCTTGGATGCTTCTTCGATAGAAGTTTTTGTCAATGAGGGAGAATTGGTGCTAACCTCTATCCTATTTCCATCTTCCCCTTGGAAAAAGGTAACCCTCAACCAAGGCTTGGATGCCCTTCAAATTATGGATTTACAGTAATCCTCGAAACCATCCCTGGAAAAAAAGGAAGCTACTCAGGAATTTCTAATCCTCGTTTTTCAAGGGTAGAAAATGAAGCCAGCAATTCGATCCCTCGGGATTAAATTCAACTATTCCAGTGAGTTACAAGTAGCCCTAAATTAGTTCATTTCAAAAATTAAACCTTGGGAGCGCTGATTTTTTACGATGGCAACTGGAATTTAAGTTGTTTGTTCTGAAAAAAAAGTAGTATCCTTGGATTATAAACGGAATGCGGTGATCGAGGCTTTCAATTCATTAGAACCTCAAAAATCGCCTGTTTGTAGGAGACCAAAATCAACTTGGAAAATCTAGAAGTTTAGATTTTCGATCATTAACGTACATTATTTATGAAAAAAGAGGCATGGGGCTCGCGAATAGGCTTAATTCTAGCCATGGCTGGAAATGCAGTCGGGCTTGGTAACTTCCTTAGATTCCCTGTTCAGGCTGTACAAAATGGTGGCGGTGCATTCATTTTACCCTACATCATTTGTTTCCTGTTGATGGGAATTCCCTTGCTATTTACCGAATGGAGCATGGGACGTTTTGGTGGTAAGTTGGGCAACCACAGTACTCCGTACATCCTAGACTCCTTGAGCAAAAAGTGGTACTGGAAGTACATTGGGGTATTTGGCATTTTTACCAACATCGCAGTAGTCGCCTATTACACCTACATCGAATCCTGGACTTTTGTCTATGTGGTGCATAGTGTGATTGGCACCTTCACGGGGATGAGTAAAGAGGCGGTAAGCTTATTTTTCGACCAATACGTACAGCTTTCCGGTTCGGATTTCGGCATCCCTTTATTTCCTGTAATTGCCTACATTTTAGTCCTTGGTGTGAATGTGTACATCCTCTCCACAGGACTTGGAGGAATAGAGAAGGTAGCCAAGATCGGCATGCCTTTGCTTATTCTATTTGGTATCATCTTGGCTATTCGTGGATGGACCATGGGCAGTTCCTTTGCCTCAGAAGAATTTCCAGATGCGAATGCATGGGATGGAATCAACTTCTTGTGGACTCCTCAATACAGTTCTCTAGCAGATCCTAAAGTGTGGCTGGCCGCTGCAGGACAGATCTTCTTTACCTTGTCCGTCGGAATGGGTTCCATTCAGTGCTATGCTTCTTACCTCAAGGAAAACGAAGACATTGCCCTCAACTCGGTTACCGCTGGTTTTACGAATGAGTTCGTTGAAGTAATTCTAGGAAGTGCGATTGTCATCCCTATTGCAGCCGGATTTCTTGGCCTAGACTGGGTTTTGGAAAATGCAGGTTTTGGAATGGCGTTTCAAACCATGCCATACCTCTTTCAGCAATGGGGTCCGCTGATCAGTGCCTTTGCCGGGGTCTGTTGGTTTGGGCTCTTGTTCTTTGCGGGCATCACTTCCTCCCTAGCTATGGGTACTCCGTGGATGGGCTTTATGCAGGATGAATTTGGTTGGGGCAAGGTCAAAGGAGCTGTTTCCTTTGGACTGGTTTCCTTGGCCATGGGACTACCTACCGTCCTTTTCTACCAGTATGGATACTTTGATGAGTACGATTATTGGGGTGGAACGGTCAGTTTGGTGATTTTTGCTTTGCTCGAAACCATCTTATTCACCTACATTTTTGGTATGAAAAAAGGATGGGAAGAAATCACCCGAGGTGCTGATATTCGCATTCCATTGTTCTACAAATGGATCATGACATATGTCACACCTGTATTATTAAGTATTGTTTTTCTTGGTGCCTTGATTACCCCAGCGGGTAACGATTGGTTGACTGCTTTCAGCAACTTATTTTCAGGAGGTGGATGGCCACTAGATACTAGTTCTCTCATTGCCAAAATCACCTTTGCTGACATAGAAGCGCAGATTATTGCCAACCCTGAAAATGCTGCCGCTTTGGAGGAAAAAATGATGTATTCGGGCTGGGCAAGAATTCAATTGCTCCTCCTCTTTCTAGGTATTTGTGCCATTGTATGGTATTCCACAGTTAAACGCAAAAAAGCAATTCAATGAACACATCTGCGCTAATTCTATCGATTGTAACACAAGGACTAATCATATCCGTTACGCTGTACTGTTTCTCTTTGGTGATGAAAAAACCAAATACAGATAAAAGCGAATAAGCTTTATTTAAAGCAAGTTCTCTTTTTTGCACCAATCCTAAAAAACCGGCTTAGCCGGTTTTTTTTTGTATTAGCCTTTACTTTTTTAACTAATCCAACTGCAATACCGTAGCACAATTGTTTATCGTTTGATTCAAGACCCTATCCTAGATAAAATCAATTCCTTAAAATTTATTTATTTTGTTATTAAACACTGTTCAATTAAATTTATCCATTCAATTAAAATTATGGGGATAGCAGAAAGGAAAGAAAGAGAGAAGGAAGAGTTGCGGGAGCAAATCCTAACAGCAGCCAAAACTCTTTTTCTGAAAAAAGGGGTAGAAAAAACCTCCATACGCAACATTGCAGACTTAATTGAATACAGCCCTGGCAGCATCTACCATTATTTCAAGGATAAGGATGAGATTTTTTATGCGCTCCACCAAGGTGGATTTCAGCAGTTGATGTCAAAAATGGTGGTCATCAACGACCTACCCCATCCCTTGGAGCGGCTCAAAGCCATGGGTAGCATCTATGTGCATTTTGCGCTGGAAAACCCAGATATGTACGATTTGATGTTTATCAAAGAAGCTCCCTTAGACCATGTTGCCCGTACCAAAGCACTGGATTGGAACGAAGGGGAAGCCACCTTTAAATTTCTTCGCAGCACACTCAGAGAATGCATGGCTCAAGGCTATTTTCAAGGACATGATGAAGAGGCCCTCTCCTTTCTAATTTGGTCTACCGTCCACGGTATGGTTTCCTTGAGCATACGAAGACGCTGCGAGGTCGTGCTGGCTGACCGTCAAGATACCATCGTAAAAGATGGCTTAGATGCATTTTTCAATATTTTGGATAGACTTTAATATGAACACAGGTAACCTCTCGATGGATACAAACCCTACCCAGTCAATTCCAAGAATCCTACTTTGGGTTTTCTTGAGCTTTACTTTCCTCCCATCCGCCCTCACTGCCCAACAACGAGTAGATGAGTATGTAGCGGAAGGATTAGCCAATAACTTGGTGCTCAAAGAAAAAAACGCGAGCCTAGAACAAAGCTTGTTGGCTTTGAAGGATGCAAAAAGCTACTTCTTGCCCTCCTTGGAATTTGGAGCAAGCTACACCCTTGCCAAGGGAGGACGAACCATCGATTTTCCAATTGGCGACTTACTCAACCCTGTTTACACGACACTCAACAAGTTAACAGGCACTAACTCCTTTCCACAGCTCGAAAACGTATCGAACCAATTACTTCCAAACGATTTTTACGATGCCAGATTTCGAGCTACCCTACCCTTGCTCAACAGGGATCTCAATTTCCAAAAACAAATCAGAGCACAGCAGGTAGCATGGACAGCCCTGCAAGTGGAGACGTACCGATCTACGCTTATTCAGGACATTCGCCAAGCCTATTTTATGTATTGTGCAGCATACAGTGCGCACCAAATCGTCCAAAACACGCAGGCATTGGTAGCGCAAAATTTGAAAGACAACCAGTCTCTTTTAGAAAATGGCAAAGGACTGCCTGCACGAGTATTGCGTGCCGAAAGTGAAGTGGAAAATGCCAAAGTATTACTCATTGAAGCGGACAACAAAAAATACAAGGCTGCCCAGTATCTTAACTTTTTGGTGAATAGGCCACTAGATCAAGAGGTGCAATTTGAAGAAGCAACGCTAGATCTTGCGCGAGTATCTTACTTGCTTGGGGAAGAAAACCAGGAGGGCAACTCGGAGCTGCTGGCCATTCAAACGGCAGAATCAATTCAAGAAACTGTATTGAAATCACAAAAAAGCTACTGGATACCCAAGATGTCCACCTATGCAGATTTTGGTTCCCAAGGCTTTGATTGGACCTTTGACTCCCAATCTCGCTACACGATGTGGGGCCTCCAACTGAGCGTCCCGGTGTTTCAAGGAGGAAGAAATCAAAATCAAATCCAGAGAGGAAATCTGGGATTGCAGTCTATTCAAAGACAAAAAGAGTTGCTTGATAAAAAATTGGCTCTAGAACTTCAGAATCAAAAAAATGAAGTGAAATCGATCCTGGCCACCCTGCAATCTTCTGAGAAAAAAATAGCCTCGGCTAGAGCCTACCTTCGCCTTGTGGACCGAGGATTTAAGGAAGGCAGCCTTTCCCTAATAGAATACATAGATGCTCAAAATCAGTGGACACAGGCTTTGTTGCAAAAAAATATCGCCACCTACAACTTGCAAATGGCTTTGGCACAACTCGAACGTCTCCTAACTACTTCCAACTAATTTATGAAACGATCCAACACACTTTACCTTTTTTTACTACCTCTTTTCTTGCTTTCCTGCGGGGGTAATACGGTTGTAGAAACAAGTATTCCTGCTCCAGGACAAGTAATCCCCGTTAGCCTGCAAGACCTAAAGGCTACCAGTTTTTCAGCTCCAATTCAGTCTAGTGGCACGTTTACCACCAAAGATGAAACCCTACTTTCCTTCAAGGTCGGAGGAATAGTAGAAAAGGTCTGGGTGCAAGAAGGAGATGCCATTAAAGCAGGTCAGGTCCTGGCAAGTTTGGATTTGACTGAGATTCAAGCTGGAGTGAGCCAATCCAAACTAGCCTATGAGAAAGCGCTACGCGACCAACAGCGAGCTACAAAGCTTTACCAGGATAGTGTCGCGACATTGGAACAGTTTGAAAACTCAAAAACAGCCTTGGACATCGCTGAGCAACAATTGAAAACAGCAAACTTCAATTTGTCTCAATCTCAAATTCGAGCATCAAAAAATGGCTTTGTCCTGAAGAAATTTGTAAATGCAGGTCAGCTGGTGGCCTCAGGAACTCCCATACTTCAAATCAATGGTGCGTCCTCCTCCAATTGGGTGTTTCAAGCTACCGTAAGCGATCAGCAATGGAGTATCTTGAATCTGGAGGACCAAGCGGAGATATTTCCTGCCTCAGGATCCAGTTCTGCTCGCGGAAAAGTCATTCGTAAAAGTCAGGCTGCCGATCCGATGACCGGTACGTATTGGGTAGAAATTGCTTTAGAATCTGTGGATGGGATATCTCTCGCATCAGGCATGTTTGGTAAAGCTTCCATCCAACCTACTACTACAGTTCAAGGCTGGGAGATTCCTTTTGAATCGCTCTTGGATGCTCAGGGAGACAGTGGGTATGTTTTTGTAACTGAGAATGGTAAAACTGCCAAAAAAGTAAAGGTGAAGGTGGGAAAAATTAGCCCTAACGCGGTTCAGATCCTTTCGGGTTTAGAAAATTACCGTAGCCTGATTGTTTCAGGCAGCGCGTATTTGTCGGATGGTTCTATCATTGAGGAGAAAGGCCGATGAAACTAACGGAATTTGCTGTTCGCAATTACCAGTTCACTTTGGTGATATTCCTCATGACTGTGGTCGTGGGGCTGAGTACTTTTTTCAACATGCCACGAAGTGAAGATCCGGTAATCGATTCCCCACAATTTCCTATTGTAGTGGTGTATCCAGGTGCAAGTCCTGAAGACCTAGAAGAGTTAGTCGTTGATCCTTTGGAAAAAACCATCTATGCACTTGAAGACATTAAACGAATCGAGAGTGAAATCAAAGATGGATTAGCCGTACTACTTGTCGAATACAATTACAATGAAAATGTAGCCGAGAAGTATCAAGAATTGGTGCGGGAAGTGAATGCCTTGCGACCCCAACTACCAGAAGAGATTTTTTCCATCGACATAAAAAAGGTACGGCCTTCGGATGTAAACATTCTTCAAATTGCACTTGTCAGCGAAAATGCGTCTAGGGAAAGTTTAAAAAATGAAGGGAAAAGGCTACAAAAGGCGTTGGAAAGTCTCACGGAGCTCAAAAAAGTGACCCTCCATGGATTGCCGGAGCAAGTTGTCAAAATCGAGCTGCAGCTGGACAAATTGGCAAAAATGAATATTCCCTTAGCGGCGGTTTTGGGAAGCATCCGTAGCGAGTTGAACAATATTCCGGGTGGTCAAGTAGAAGCCGGCAGCAAGACCTTCAATGTAAAGACAAGTGGGAATTACCTTTCGACTGAGGAGATTGCTAAGACAGTGGTTTACTCCATCCAAGGCAAGTCAATTCTCTTGCAAGATGTAGCTGTGGTACGGGATGATTTTGACGAATCCAAACACCTCACCCGACTTAATGGCTACAGCTCCATCTTCGTCACTGCTGCCTTGAAAGAAGGCACCAACATCACCAAGGTCCAAGAGAAATACAAGCCGATCATAGCTTCGGCGGGCGCCGACCTTCCAGAAAACGTGGAGATGATCGTCGCTTTTGATCAAGCAGAATATGTAAATAGAAGACTTGGCGGTTTGGGCATGGACTTCTTGATAGCAATTGCCCTGGTATTTGTGACCCTTCTCCCCCTAGGCAATCGAGCTTCAATCATCGTGATGATCTCCATTCCGCTCTCCCTAGCCATCGGATTGATTTTGATGAATGCACTGGGTTATGGTCTCAATCAGCTGAGTATCGTTGGACTAGTGGTAGCCTTGGGATTGTTGGTAGACGATAGCATCGTCGTGGTAGAAAATATTGAGCGATGGATTCGGGAAGGCTATTCAAAAAAAGAAGCTGCCTTAAAAGCTACCCAACAGATTTCCTTGTCGGTGGTCGGATGTACGGTTACCCTAATAATTGCATTTTTACCCTTGGTATTTTTACCTGATAGTTCGGGTGACTTCGTCCGAAGCTTGCCTATGGCAGTCATTACCAGTGTATTGGCATCCTTACTGGTGTCGCTAACCATTATTCCATTTCTCTCTACCTGGCTTTTGAAGGATCGAGGTGTGGAACATTCCAATCGGATATATGACCTATTTCAAAAAGGAATCCACCTCAGCTATGCTCCCCTGCTCGAAAAAGCTTTAAAGAAACCTGTAGTAACACTTGCGCTAGCTGGAGGCATATTTCTTTTGGCCATGGGCATTTTCCCTGTGATTGGCTTTAGCTTATTTCCAACTTCTGAAAAACCTCAGTTTCTAGTCAACATCACCACGCCACTGCAATCCAACCTAAACAGGACCAATGCCGTAACCAAGCTGGTGGAGAATGAGGTAGGGAAGATCCCCGAACTTCAAAATTTTGCTACCAATGTAGGGAAAGGCAACCCACGCATCTACTACAACGAGATCCCAGAAAGCGATCGCAGTGACTACGGGCAGTTGTTTGTTCAACTTAAGCCTTCTACTTCCGCACCGCGAAAATTGGAAATCGTTCAATCCTTACAAAGCAGTTTTGCCCAGATCGCTGGCGCAAAAGTGGAAGTGAAGAACTTCGAGCAAGGTCCGCCGGTAACCGCTCCCATAGAAATACGGATTTCAGGAGACAATCTAGATAGCCTAAGGTCGATCGCTGCAAAAGTAGAAGCACTATTGAAACAAACTCCCGGCACGCTCTATGTCAACAATCCTGTAGCCAACCTAAAAACGGATCTTCGTGTAGCCATAAACAAGGAGAAGGCAAGGCAACTAGGCATTGCGACGTCAGAGATAGATCAAACGGTACGTTTGGCTTTAGCTGGCCTTAAAATGGGCACTTTCAACGACCCACAAGGCAACGAACGCTCCCTTCTCCTAACTGCGCCTAGAGCTGAACGTGCCACTTTAGAAGCCTTAGACGGTATCTATGTCAATAATCAATTGGGAAAAGGCATTCCACTCGCTCAAATTGCCGAACTGAAATTTGAAAGTAGCACCTTGACCATAGACCATTACAATAAATTGCGGGCCGTGTCGGTCTCCTCTTTTGTGGATGCCAACTACTTGACCGATCGGGTCCTTACAGATGTAATTGGCAAGATGCAGCAACTTAAGCTTCCTCCTGGATACAAGTACACCTTAGGAGGAGAATATGAAACCAAGCAAGAATCATTTGCTGGATTTAATACGATCATCATTGTGACCGCATTTTTATTTATTGCTGTGCTGATTCTCTTATTTAAAACATTCAAGAGCACCATCATTGTCCTTTCTGTAATTCCGCTGGGTATGGTGGGGGCCTTGATTGCGCTGTGGATTACGGGCAACTCCCTCTCCTTTGTGGCCATCATTGGCCTCATTGCCTTGGCAGGGATCGAAGTAAAAACCTCCATCCTACTGGTGGATTTCACCAATCAACTGCGAAAAGAGGGAGTTGACTTGGATACAGCAATTCAAAAATCTGGAGAAATTCGCTTCCTCCCCATCGTATTGACGACGATTACTGCGATTGGAGGACTTATTCCAATTGCCTTGAGCACTAATCCGCTAATTTCACCTCTCGCAATCGTGCTGATCGGCGGCTTAATCAGTTCCACCCTGCTCTCAAGAATAGTTACACCTGTACTGTACAAGCTCTTACCCCCGAAAATTTGAAGGGATACAACTTGAAATTTCAAAAGCATAATGAGGCAACTATTTCGTTTTATCCATCTTTACCTTATATTTCTACTCTTATTTAACTACTCAAAAAAATAACCTCATGAAAAAATTAAGCATCCTCGTTTTCTTCTTTGCAGCACTTCTGTTTTCCTCTTCCACTATGGCACAAACCACCGAGGACTACTTTGTTGGCGAATGGAATGTACAGATAGAAGCCCCAATGGAAACCATTTCTGTTCTCCTTACCCTTGAACGCGTAGACGGTAAATTGGTTGGAAAATTTGTTGACGCTTCAACCAGCACGGAAACAAAAATGAATGACATCACTGAAGGTGATAATAGCCTCACGTTAAACTTCACATCAGCAGAATACGGGCCCCTCTACTTTACACTTCAGCGTGAAGACGATGAAAATGTCAGCGGTACGCTGATGGACTCCATCAAGGTCTCAGGAACGCGAGTAAAGAAATAACAAAAAGGCGGGAAATCCCGCCTTTTTTTTTCCCTCCTAGTTATTGATTTTTTTCAATAGAGGTGTACTACCAGTTTTCTTAAACCCACTTTTTAAGCTGAGCATACACCAAGTGTAAGGGAAATCCCATCACGGTAAAGTAGGAACCTGTGATGCTACTCACCCCAATAAAACCTATCCATTCTTGAATGCCATAGGAACCTGCCTTATCGTAGGGTTGGTACTGCTTCAGGTAATACCAAATCTCATCTTCCTCCAAAAACCGAAAAGTGACTTGCGTTTCATCTTCCAGTGTGACAGATGTTTTCTGATCTTTTAACGTGACTGCGGTCATCACGGTATGCGTAGTCCCAGATAGGCTCTTCAGCATCTCAAATGCTTCGAGTTCATTGGCAGGCTTTCCCAATACCTTCCCACCATCAATAACCACGGTATCTGCAGTGATTAGGATTTCATCTGCCTGAAGTTGATCAGGAAATAAATCTGCCTTCAATTTGGACAGGTAAGCTGCTGCATACGCTGCAGGTAGATCAGCAGGTAGGTTTTCTTCAATGGGATGCACTCTTACCTCAAACTCTAGGCCTAATCCCCGAAGCAACTCCTGTCGTCTTGGGGAATTGGATCCCAAAATAAGCTTCTTTGCGGCAAGGTTAGCTAAAGTACTGGGCATAGTCATAGTCAAATTCTTTTTGGTTTACGGTAGCGAATAGCATTCCCCCCAAGGCTTTGGGATAGAAATAAGTGGATTTTTGAGGCATAACTTGCCCTGAATTACAAACTTCAATGACTTGGCTCAATTGAATCTCTCGAGTGATTATGGCAAACTTTGCATTTCCAGATTGCACTTCTTGAATACATCGAGAAAAATTTCGCTCAAAAGCCAAGGCATGCGTAGTTCGTTGTTGATCTGGGGATAGCCCCAAAAGCTTGCCAAATACCACATCATGCAACAGCACCAAATCCAATTGGCGTACTACTTCTGGGGAAGAAGGCGCCACTAGATCCATATTTTCTTGGCGAAATTTGATCACGTAAGCGGAATCTTCCCACAGCAACCCAAAAGAATGCTTGCGCTGAAAGGAATAGTTTGAAAGTTCAGCCGAATCCCCCAAAGGCCTAATCTCAAACCATTCTTCGATTGCTTTAAAAAAAGCCTCTTTTTCAAGTCCTTCACCATAGTACAGCCGATGGGTAGGGAGAATTTCCAAGTGATTTCCAACCACATTGGTGAAGTACATCAAATGGTAGTCTGAAGCCCTCCAACTTGAAGAAATAACCACTTCGCTTTGCTCTTTTCGATACGCTATAGCCGCCTCTAGACGATGGTGGCCATCTGCCAGAATCACTTTTTTAGGAGCCAAAGTCTTCAAAAACAATTGAATAATGCTCGGATCTATAATTTGCGCCAATACCTCGCGAACTCCTTGATAGTCCTCCATTTCATACAAAGGCTGCTCCATGGCCTGATCCATCCAAGGTTCAAGTTCCTGAGTAAGGTCTTCGTAAAGCCCATGCGTAGGGCTCACTTGAATCTCGGTAGCCCGAAGTAAATCCACTCGATCGTTTACGGCAGAAACAATCGTATTTTCATGCCTTAAAATCACCTTTTCATCCCATTCTGTAGCCTTTATTTGCGCGATGAACCCTTTTCTACAGCGCTCCTCTTTTTCTCCTGGGAGCCGGAAATATTGAAAATACACATAGATGCTTGGAACATCATCCTGAACTAGAATTCCTTTGGATTTCCATTCTGCTACTAATTTTTGTGCAGTAAGATGTCCATTTTCACCTTGCGGAACAGATAAATGAATACTATTCAACGGGTTTTGGTATAACAATTCCCGCTGTTTGGAAGTCACTACATCAAAAAGGGGAGCCGTAAGTTTTTCGAGTTGCTCTCCTAGTTCATCAGCATATCGCCATGCTTTAAGTGGTAAAAGTTCAGCCATCAGATCAAGCGATTGGTCCAATTGGTGGCAGAACTTGATTTTAGTGGAGTTCTAGGATTTAATTGCTGTTCTTCTCGCTCGAAAAATTCCACTGCAAGAGCAGCAAGTAGAATTTTTTCCTCCGCAGTAAATTGGGGTTCTAAAAGCTCAGGTCTGAAATAACGCTCTACAAACTTGGTGTCAAAATTGCCTGAGCGAAAGGCCTCATGATCCAGTGCAAAGCGACAAAAATCAAGCGTGGTCTGAATCCCAGTAATGCGGTAATCGTCAATCGCCCGGATCATCCGATCAATCGCTTCTTCCCTGTTGGCGCCATGGGCTATCAACTTGGCAATCATTGGATCGTAATAGATAGGAATCTCCATTCCCTCCTCAAAGCCATCGTCCACTCGAATCCCTGGTCCTTGGGGACGACGGTAGGTGACCAGCTTCCCGATGTCTGGCAAAAAATTATTTTTAGGATCCTCAGCGTAAACCCGAACTTCAACAGCATGTCCCTGTATGGTTAAATCCTCCTGAGCAAAGGAAAGCGGCTTTCCTTCCGCAATCCAAATTTGGTCCCGAACAAGGTCCTTCCCTGTGATCATCTCCGTGACCGGATGCTCCACCTGGAGACGGGTGTTCATTTCTAGAAAATAAAAATTGAGCTGATCATCCACGATAAATTCTACCGTTCCAGCACCATAGTAATCACAGGCCCTAGCTACACCTATCGCAGCTTCTCCCATAGCGGTTCGCATGGCTGGGCTCACCACTGCAGATGGAGCTTCTTCAATTACCTTCTGGTGTCTCCGCTGGATGGAACACTCCCGTTCAAATAGGTAAACCAGGTTGCCCTGCTGGTCGCCTAAAATCTGGATTTCAATATGACGAGGCGAAGAAATGTATTTTTCAATAAAAACGGCACCATCGCCAAAGGAAGATATAGCCTCAGAAACCGCGCGATTCATTTGTTCATCAAACTCTGCTTCTGATTCAACGATTCGCATCCCTTTACCGCCACCACCAGCGGAGGCTTTGATTAAAATGGGATAGCCGATCTCTTTTGCTTTAGTTTTGGCAACCGCAACATCGGAAATCGCCTCTTCAGTACCTGGGACGAGCGGGATGCCGTACCCGGATACAGCTTGCTTTGCGGCAAGTTTGGAACCCATCACCTCGATAGCTGCTGGAGAAGGGCCAACAAATAAAATTCCAGCTTCCTGTACTTGCTTCGCAAAAGCTGCATTTTCAGACAAAAAACCATAGCCCGGATGGATTGCATCTACGGACAACTCCTTACACACTGCAATAATTTTGTCGCCAACTAAATAAGACTGTTTGGAAGGGGCGGGACCCAGGCAACGGGCTTCATCTGCAAAGCGCACGTGGGGTGAAAGGCGGTCAGCTTCAGAGTAAACTGCCACAGTGGCGATGCCCATTTCTCGGGCTGTACGCATGATTCGAAGCGCTATCTCACCACGATTGGCTACCAAAAGTTTGGATATTTTTTTCATAGGTACGCTAAAGTTTGACTTGGGTTGCTCGCAAGAGCTAACCCGAAATTGGGAATTTATTTTGAGCTTTGATACTTACGAACTGATTTTTGCTTCCAAGTAAGATTAGTCTTATTTTTGAATGTTTTACACACGAAACCTTTTCCTCGAACACTTTAAATTCTTACCACATTGGATTTATTTGCAAAGTTAAAAACGAATATGGGCCCTTTGGGCAAGCATTCTGAGTTTGCAGACGGCTACTGGACATTTCCCAAACTGGAGGGCGAAATTGCTCCCAGAATGATATTTAAGGGAAAAGAAGTACTTACCTGGAGCTTAAATAATTACCTGGGATTAGCCAACCATCCCGATATCCGCAAGGCAGATGCCGATGCAGCTGCCAACTGGGGAGCTGCCTATCCGATGGGCGCCCGCATGATGTCTGGCCAAACCGACCTGCATGAGCAGTTGGAAGAGGAGCTTGCCAGTTTCGTTGGCAAAGAAAAATCTTACTTATTGAATTACGGCTACCAGGGCATCATGTCTGTCATTGATTCCATTTTGGATAGAAAAGACGTAGTCGTGTACGATTCTGAATGCCATGCCTGTATCATCGATGGCTTGCGCATGCACCTAGGCAAACGCTTTGTATTCCCACACAATGACATTGAAAGCTGCGAAAAGCAGTTGCAACGCGCGACCAAGCTTGCAGCAGAGACCGGGGGCGGTATCTTAGTCATCACTGAAGGTGTATTTGGAATGACCGGTGACCAAGGCAAGCTGAAAGAAATCGTTGAATTAAAAAAGAAATTTGATTTCCGATTGCTTGTAGACGATGCACATGGTTTTGGTACCATGGGCACTACGGGCGCCGGTACTGGAGAAGAGCAAGACGTGCAAGATCAAATTGACTTGTACTTCTCCACCTTTGCCAAGTCCATGGCTTCTATTGGTGCCTTCGTTGCAGGCGATGCAGATGTGATCTTGTTTTTGAGATACAACATGCGTTCTCAGATTTTCGCCAAGTCCTTGCCGATGCTTTTGGTAGAAGGAGCATTAAAACGACTAGATATGTTGCGCAGTCAGCCCGAACTGAAGGATAATCTTTGGAAAATCGTACATGCACTTCGAAAAGGATTGCATGAAAATGGGTTCAGCACTGGAAAATCTAATTCTCCAGTTACCCCGGTCGTATTAAACGGCACCATAGGTGAAGCAGCCGCACTTTCCATGGACCTTCGTGAGAATTTTGGAATCTTTTGCTCCGTAGTAATCTATCCTGTGGTTCCTAAAGGCATGATTATCTTGAGGTTAATTCCTACAGCAGTACATACTTTGGAGGATGTAGATTTGACTATTAAAGCATTTGCAGCGGTAAAAGACAAGCTCACTTCTGGGGTTTACAAGAATTCTGCCTTGGCACTTTCTTTTGGCGAATAAAAAAAAAGTAAAAAAAAGCGCCTCTGAATTGAAATAGAAAGTATTTAACATATATTCGACCCTAATAAACTTATCATCAACCCTTAAAAACTTTTATTATGAGCAGATTTAGCGACGTAAAAAATTTAGTAATGAGCTTGGAAGGTGACTTCGAAAAGTTCTACGACAAAGGAAATCAAGCTGCAGGTACCCGCGTAAGAAAAGGTATGCAAGATTTGAAAAACTTAGCGCAAGAAATCCGTACTGAAGTACAGGATAAAAAGAACCAAGGTTAATTCTAATAAAAAAAGGTGGAAAATAATCTCCACCTTTTTTCGTAAAACTACTTTAAAGTGGAGCCTAAAACTCCACTTTATTATTTTCTAGCTGTATGTCCGCAATTCGTTTACTCGGATCTATTTCTACAGACTTGATTGATGTAACCGGTTTCTCCAAGATTACAGTTTGTGTCGGATGTGTCCAGGGCCAAGCTACACTTTTTACCCGCTTTGGAGCATCTTTTTCAGCTACCTTCTCCCCTCTCATCATCTCCAGAGGAAGGTAAATTAGTTCTTTAGTCCCATCTTGATAGGTAACTACCAAGTCTACTGGCATTGGCATTCCTCCAATTCGCTCTAAAGTTATAGCTGTTCCCTGATCTGAAACCTTTACTTCTTTGACTGCATAATCAATGGTTTTGGTGGAGTTTACGAAGTACTCTTTGTACCAGTCGAGCTCCAAGCCACTCTCTTTTTCCATCACCCGAACCAAGTCATTGACATTGGGATGCTTAAACTTCCAGGTATTCCAGTACCGATGCATTCCGCGATCACGAACATCCTCTCCAATTACATAGCCAAGCTGAGCCAAGAAAACAGCTCCTTTGCTGTATGCTGCTGCACCATAGGCAGCGTTGGTTTGGTAGTGATCCGCATGGGTGGACATAGGCTCTTCTAATCCTGACTTTACCAATCGGTAATACCCACCATAGGAACTACGCTGTGGAGCTGGATTCGACTGAAAAATCGATGCCATAGCCAAATTCGTTGCATAGGAAGTGAAGCCTTCATCCATCCAAGGGTACAAGGATTCGTTGGAAGCCAGGACTCCATGAAACCAGCTGTGTGCCAATTCGTGCACCATCACCCCTACTAAACTCGGTAAGGCACGCTCCCCAGTAATCAAGGTAGACATGGCATATTCCATTCCCCCATCTCCTCCTTGAACTACAGAAAATTGCTTGTAAGGATATTGCCCAAATTTTTGTGATAAGTACTCAATAGCCTTGGGTGTAAACTCCTTAAGCTTTTCCCAGTTTTCCGTGGTCTTCTCTCCAGGAATGTAAAAGTGGTGTACGGTGATCCCATTAGCCATCTGCACTTTGTCGTGCTTGTACTTGTTGTCGGCTGCCCACATAAAATCATGGACTTGAGGTGCTACAAAGTGCCAAGTCAAAGTCTTTCCTTTGGGCTCCGATACTTTTATGCCTTCATCCTGGTATCCATGACCGATCTGGTTTGGATTTTGAAGGTATCCTGTACCGCCTATCGTATAGGTTTTATCAATGGTGATTTTTACATCAAAATCTCCCCATATTCCGTAAAATTCTCTACCTACATAGGGGTTAGCATGCCAACCCTGCTCGTCGTAATTGGCCATCTTGGGATACCATTGTGACATGGAGTAGCGTACCCCTTCTTTAGAATCTCTACCAGATCTTCGCACTTGTAGCGGAACCTGCCCCTCAAAATTCATCTCAAACTGCACGGTGGTATTCGGAAGAATAGCTTGCTCCAAATCCACCTCCAATATCGTCCCGACTTCTTCGTAGCGGACAGGCTTTCCATTCATGGTCAGCTTCGTGGCATGAATAAAACCAACTTCTTCAGGAGTCAATTTTGAAATTCGATCTTTCACCCGCTGATCAGGATCTGTGATCGTTCTGGAACGAACATCCATCATACTTCCCGGCTGGAAGGCATTGTAATACAAATGGTAAAATACGCGAGTTAAGGTGTCCGGAGAGTTATTGGTGTACGCAAGTACCTGTGTTCCTTGGTACCGATTAGTCACCACATCCATATCCACCTGCATTCGGTAGGAAACTGCTTGTTGAAAACGACCATTTTGAGCACTAAGGGTGCCCATGCCCACAAAAAAGAAAAGCCCTAACAAGGACCTGAATCTAGATTTTACCATTTCTAATTTTTTCTTAAAGAAAATCAAAATGCGAGCCTTCCCCAAACCACGCATAAAAAAATAGTCCTGCTTTTAAAACAATCCCTCCCTTTGAAGTAAATTCAGCCTTGAAAATCAGTAAAATTGGTTTTATTTAAAAAAATTGAAACTTACCCTTAGTCACATGAAAAAATTAGTTCTCTTGATTTTCCTTGCTGTCCTCCAAATGAGCGTTCAGGCACAGCAGGTCAACATGGACGTTTTTAAATCCATGAAAGCGCGAAGCATCGGCCCTGGTGCCATGAGCGGTAGAATTACTGCCATCGATGCCGTTCACGACAACCCCACTACCATGTATGCAGGCTCGGCCTCTGGCGGCCTTTGGAAGTCTACTTCTGGAGGAATTACCTGGGAACCTATTTTCGATAATGAAAAGGTGCATTCTATAGGTGCCATTTCCATCTATCAGAAAAACCCGAACATCATTTGGGTAGGTACTGGAGAAGGCAACCCAAGAAACTCCCTGAACATGGGCTATGGGGTATACCGAACCATGGATGCAGGCAAGACCTGGCAACTCATGGGACTTGAAAAAACCCGTGCCATCCACCGAATCATCGTTCATCCAGATGACCCAAATACCGTCTTTGTTGGAGCCATCGGCTCACCTTGGGGAACCCAAGAAGATCGTGGCGTGTACAAGACCACTGATGGAGGAAAAACCTGGAAAAAAATCTTATATATAGACAACAAGACTGGTGTTGGAGAAATGATCATGGATCCCAACAACCCAAACAAAATCTTTGTCAACATGTGGGAACACAGACGCTACCCTTGGTTTTTTGAGTCTGGAGGAGCTAGCTCAGGACTTTATGTTACTCAGGATGGTGGAGACAATTGGAAAAAACTTTCCGCAGAAGAAAATGGACTACCTAAAGGCAACTTAGGCAGAATGGGCTTGGCTATTTCCAAAGCGAATAGCAGCAAGGTTTATGCGCTTATTGAGTCCTCTAAAAACGCCCTTTATGTATCCGAAGACGGTGGTGGAAAGTTCACCATGATCAACGACAAAGCTGAAATTGGGGATAGACCTTTCTATTACTTCGAAATACATGCGGATCCTAAAAACGAAAACAGACTCTACACCTTGTATTCTCGTGTAGGGATCACTGAGGATGGAGGTAAAAGCTTCAAAGAATTGCTTTCCTACTCAGGAGTGCACCCTGATCACCACGCTTGGTACATCAACCCGAACGATCCATCGTTGCTAATCAATGGCAACGACGGAGGATTGAATGTGTCTAGAGACATGGGTAAAACCTGGTTTTTTGCAGAAGGAATCACTGTAGGTCAGTTTTACCACATCAATGTAGACAACGAAGTACCTTACAATGTCTATGGCGGCATGCAAGACAATGGATCTTGGACAGGACCAGCCTACCTCTGGAGAGGTGATGGCATCCGAAACACCTACTGGCAAGAAGTTTCCTTTGGAGATGGCTTTGACGTGGTATCCCACCCTGCCAACTCCAGATATGGCTACACCATGTCTCAAGGAGGAAATGTGAGCCGATTTGACAAGCTTACTGGTCACAACCGTACCATCCGTCCTACGCACCCAGACAAGAATGTATTCTTAAGATACAACTGGAATGCAGCAATTGCACAGGATCCTCATGATGCCAATACCGTGTATTATGCTTCTCAGTTTTTGCATAAGTCCAAAGATTCTGGTGAAACCTGGGAAATCATTTCTCCAGATTTGACCACCAACGATTCCACCAAGCAGCGCCAACAAAAAACCGGAGGCTTGACCTTTGACATCACTGGAGCTGAAAATCACACCACCATTATCGCAATTGCTCCTTCTCCTGTAGACAAGAATGTCATCTGGGTAGGTACAGACGATGGAAACTTACAGGTAACACAGGACGGAGGCAAAACCTGGACGAATGTAGCCGCGAAACTTACCGGACTTCCAAAAGCATCTTGGATCCCACAAGTTCAAGCCTCTACCTTTGCTGCAGGTGAAGTGTGGGTGGTAGCCAACAACTACCGAAACAATGACTTTGCTGCCTATGCGTACCACAGTGCGGATTATGGAAAAACCTTCACCCGAATCGCAGACGATTCCAAGGTTTGGGGCTTTACCTTATCCATCAAGCAAGACCCAACTGAACCAAACTTGGTTTTCTTAGGTACAGAGTTTGGGCTGTATGTATCTTTTGATAAAGCCAAAACCTGGAACAAGTGGGAACATGGCTATCCTAAAGCAGTATCTACCTACGACATGACCATCCAAGAGCGTGAGGCAGATTTAGTGATTGGAACCTTTGGACGCGCGATCTACGTGTTAGACGACATCCGTCCACTTCGTGCATTTGCAAAAAATGCAGGTAAAGCTCCTGTAGGAAAAATCACTGCCTTCCCTGCTCCAGATGCCTACCAAGCTGAAATTCAGCAGCCTCATGGCGAACGCTTCATGGCTTCCGCAAAGTATGCCGGTGAAAACAGAGCTTTTGGTGGACGATTGAGCTACTTGATCCAGGATGAAAAAGAAAAACTGGATTCCCTAACCGTCAAAATCTATTCTGCTTCTGGTGAGCAAATCAGAACTTTGAAGACGCTGCCAAGCAAAGGAGTAAACCGAATTCTTTGGAACCTAGACCGTAAATCTTCCGCTGAAATGACCGGTGGCTGGGGCGGTGGTCAAGGTGGAGGACAAGGTGGCGGAGGTAGAAGCCGAGGATTCTTTGAACCAAGTGGTGGAGATGCAATTCCTGGCACCTACAAAGTGGTGATGGAATATGGAGGAGAGTCCTCTGAAACTTCCCTCACGGTACATGCAGATCCACGCATCAAGCCTGTTCTTACCGACCTACAAGCCAAGGATAACTTCTTGAAAAAGGTCGAAGCAATTTCTTCTGAAGTGACAGCTACCACTAAGAAGTTGGACGAAGCTCAGAAGGTAATCGATAAGGTAAATTCACTGATTAAGGACGTGAAGACCGATGATGCAAAAGGGCTTGAAACCGCTGCTAAGGATATCAAGAAGAAATTGGATACAGCGCGTGAAGCATTCACTGGACCTAAAGTAGAAGGACAAGGAATTGTAAGAAACCTCTTCCCTACCACGATGACGCATGTATTTGCCCCAAGAAGCTATGCAAACTCTAGCTATACTGCACCGGGAGCAACTGAGGAGCGCTTGCTTGCTCATGCCAAGGAGTCAGTTGCTGAAGCTATTGCAAAGGTAGAGGCCTTTATCCAAGGAGATTGGAAAGCCTTTGAGGACAAGGTAAAAGCCACTCCAATTGACTTATTTCAGAACATCAAAAAATAATTTATTATTATCCGCAATCATACCAACAGCTCAACATACCTGTTTATCATTGCGGATAATCGTTCACAGTCCACAGTTAACGGTCCACAGCTCACCTAATTTAACTTCAATCCTTGTTTAATTTGGTTGTGGTGAAAAGCGGATAATAGAAAAAAAATAACTGTAATTTGTTAATCAAAAGCATCCTGAGCAATCGGGATGCTTTTTTTAACGCTTTTAATCATGTCAAACACGCAAATTCTACGGAATGCATTGTTGGGTACAGGCCTCCTTTTGGGCATTGCTCTATCCCTGGATTTTCTTTTGGATAGCAGTGTTTGGACGGGAATGAAAGTAAGTAAGTCTGCCATCACCGTGGAATACTGCGAGTTTAACCACCCCGAACGGCTATTCCACCAACCGATCAATACCTATTCCAACCTGATTTACTTTTTCTATGGACTTGTAATCATTCAGTTGGCATTGAAAGACTTCAATTTTTTTGGGATAAAGGGAGTCAATTCGGTTCGTAATGCTCCTTACTTGTCCATCCTCCTAGCTGCTAATTTTATCTATTTGAGTTTTGGTTCTGCATTTTTCCATGCTTCACTCACCTGGATCGGCCAACGGGTAGACATGAATGCCACCTACGGCCTCACACTGAGTTTAATCTGCATCGGGATGGTTCAAGTAGTAGCAAAAAAAGAGCTCTCCAAACAATCCCAAATTGCTACAGTCCTTGGTATGCTTTTGCTCATTGCAGGATTCCTTCCCCTCGCCTTGCAAATTTCAAGTGCAATTTTACTGCCTTCTTTATTTTTGGGGTTGCTCCTGCTCGGCATTGGCAATTACGTTCAATACCGTTCCCAACGAAGTCCACTTCTTCTTATCCTAAGCTTTGTGTTGTTGGCCATTGCAATACAAGTTCGCACCTTGGATGTGGCCAAAGTGAATTGTGACCCGCTCTCCATTTGGCAAGGACATGCGTTGTGGCATTTTCTGACCGCCACAAGCAGCTTGTGTATGTATTTCTACTTCAGACGCGTCAAAAAACTTACATACCGATAAATTGCGGATAATCACATCGGGAATTTCTTTAAAGAAATTTTTGCAAACTTTTCCTTTTGAAATAGAACTATTCGAATTTCAGCGTGTAGATTCGAAAATCGAATCCTGAACCTATTTTGAATTCTACAAGCAAAAAAATATCTTGGAAAACTGCAGCAGGAATTGTTGTCGCTAACATGATTGGTACTGGGGTGTTTACCAGCCTCGGTTTCCAGCTTGCCATAGTTCAAAATACCTGGACGATTTTATTACTTTGGATTTTTGGTGGAATAATGGCCCTTCTTGGGGCCTTGGTCTATGCCGAACTAGGTACCCATTTTCGCCGGACTGGAGGGGATTATATCTTTCTTTCAGAAACCATCCACCCAGTAGTAGGCTATTTATACGCCTGGGTTTCTTTGGTAGTAGGTTTTTCTGCCCCTATCGCCATAGCCGCAATGGCGATGAATAACTACCTAAGTCCAGTAGTGGGAGAAACGCAGCTACCAGGCCTACTTTTTTTAGTGCTCATCCCAGCTGTACATATTTTTTCAGTAAGCAGCTCTGCCAAATTTCAAAATGGGATGACTATCCTAAAAATAATATTTGTCTTGGCACTCATTGGTTTGGGTGTGGCCTTTGGAAGTAACATTGAAAGCCCAGCACTTAATTTTTCAGACTCTTGGAAGGAAGAAATTCTACTTCCTGGATTTGCAGTTTCCTTGATCTATGTTTTTTATGCGTATACAGGTTGGAATTCTGCAGCTTACATCATCGAAGAAGTGGATCAACCCAGGAAAAACCTGCCCAAGGCTCTCATTGGGGCTACCCTTCTAGTAATGGTGATTTATGTTTTGCTACAACTGGTTCTACTCAAGCATGCTTCCATATCCCAGTTGTCTGGACAAGTACAGGTTGCGGATATTGCATTTGGCAACCTATTTGGTCCAAATGGAGCACTATGGGTTAGTCTATTTATCGGCATACAATTGATCGCAACAATATCGGGATATGCCTGGGTGGGACCGAGAGTCACGTATGCTATGGCCAAAGATTATAAGCTATGGAAGCCCCTCGCTAAGGTAAATGCTAAAAACATCCCCGTAAGGGCAATTATCCTCAATACCTGCATCAGCTTGGTTTTATTTATCACCGGCTCCTTTGAGCAAATCATGCTTTATGCTGGATTTATTCTGCAGCTCATGAGTACGGTCACCGTCTATTCCTCGCTAAAAATCAAAAAGCAAGAAGGATTTAAAACCCCATTTAAACCCCTCCCACAATTGATCTACCTAGGCTTTAGTATAGCGCTTATGGGGTACCTACTCGTGGATAGACCCGTAGAGAGTTTGGCTGGGATAGGTATCCTAATTCTAGGTTGGGTGGTGTATGCCTTCGACAAAAAGATTTCCTGAGAAATCCGCCTATTCCTTATCTAAAAGCCGGCGGTGGTAATTGATTTGACCGAGATGGAAGTTAAAATGACCATAGAGGTGAATCAAAAAGTAGCCTACGGTCATGGAATGGCCTAGGAAAGAATGTTTGGACTGATCGCCTAGTTTTTTGGGGTCCATGGATACCAAGGCTTGCTCTAAAAGCTTTTTGAGCACCTCCAACTCTTGGAGTAAGTCGGCTCTGTTGAGCTTGCTCGGCACAAATTCACTGTCTCTATCTCGCTCAAAAGCGATGCCAGCCAAGTCCATCCCAAAAAACTGCTTTACGTTGCCAATTAAGTGTAGCGTCAAGTTGCCCGCAGAATTGTTAATCCCCTGGTCAATACGCCAGAGATTACGCTCATCTGAATAGGCTTTCAACTCCTCAATTAATTTGGATAAATCTCTTTGAAACAGTTGGTTAAGGTCTTTGGTATTCATATTGGCTTTAATTAAAACAATAGAAAAGGAAATTAACCAAATCCCAAAATCGGTTCAGCTATTTGGAAAATGGATGCGTATACTAAAGAATAGTAAGCAATTAAGGAAAGTGAGGTTTTAAGGCTCGATCACATTTTTTCGCTGCCCGTATTTGTTGGTGCTTGCCTCTTGCTCCGAAACTCCCACCACCGGTACAGGTTCAGCAGCGCGCTCGGAATAAGGTCTAGGGGATAAAGAGGAAGAAGATGTAGGAGACTTCTTTTTCTTCTTCTTCTTTTTTTGAGGAGAAGTTGCTGAAGTAGGAGCTGTTTCTTTGATTTTTTCACCCACGAAAGAAGGCCCTTTTTCCATTTGAGCTGGAAGCGGATTCTTCGTAACTGACATCCCTATCAACTGCTCTATACGGACAAATTTGGGCTGATCCTTGGGATTCACAAAGGTAATGGCCTCTCCTTTCGCATCTGCTCTTGCCGTACGGCCTACACGGTGCACGTAATCTTCCGGATCACCAGGAGTATCGTAGTTGATGATTAGCTCAATGCCGACCACATCAATGCCTCGAGAGATGATGTCCGTACCGACCAGGATTTTAACTTTCCTATTTTTGAAAGCCGACATTATTTTTTCGCGCTCCACTTGCTCCAAATCGGAGTGAAAGGCTTCTATGTCAAAGCTCTTTCTTAAGATCTTGTGCAAGGCTTTTACCTTATCCTTGGTCGAACAAAAGATGATGACTGCCTCGTAATTTTTCTGGGAAAGAATGTGGCGAACCAATTCTTCCTTTTGGGTATCGTATACCGAATACATGGATTGGGTCACCCCTGCGGCAGTCTTACCGATCGCAATGGAGATTTCCTCCGGCTTATTCAGAATTTTCATGCTGAACTGACGGATTTTTGGAGGCATAGTTGCTGAAAAAAGGATTGTCTGACGGTTTTCAGGGAGGTAATTGACAATTTTCAAAATATCGTCCGAAAAGCCCATGTCCATCATGCGGTCAGCTTCATCCAAAACCAAGTGCTCAAGGGTGCTTAAATCAATTTTTCCACCTGCCAACAGGGCAATTAAACGACCTGGAGTGGCTACTACGATTTCTGCCCCTGTTTCCAAGGCCTTCTTCTGTTGTTCCCACACGATACCATCTCCCCCACCATAGATGGGAACTGAACTTACTCCTAAGAAATAAGAAAAACCTTGGATCTGCTGGTCAATTTGTATGGCTAACTCCCGGGTAGGAGCTAAAATCAAAGTATTGAGTGAGCTCGTCCCAGATTTTGTGATTTTATTTAGGATAGGCAAGACAAAAGCGGCGGTTTTACCGGTACCTGTTTGCGCGCAGGCAATCAAGTCTTTTCCAGCTAAAATAACAGGAATCGCCATTTCCTGGATGGGGGTTGGGGTATCAAAACCCATGGCATCAAGCCCTTCTTGTAGAGAGGGCTCAAAATTAAACGAATTAAAATTCAAGCTGAGGTGATTTTTTGAGAAGAAAAGCCATCGGAAAAGAGTCCGAATAGCCAAATATACGGGAATTTGGGATAAATGCCCATCTATTAACCTCGAATGGTGTAGGTAAGTTCAAAACTTGGATTATATACCAAAAGGAGCTTATCACCCTTACTCAACACTCCGCCATTCCCCATTGGAAAGAAACCATGAAGAAAGAAGCCTACATCAAAAAAATACCATTGGTGCAAAGAAGTTTGTATAGCTGCCTAAATTCCAAGTATATTGATTGAATAAGTTGATACCTTAAGGCAAGACCTTCTGTTATTGATCCAGGCTATAACCCTCCTGATTGGAATTCATTTCACACTCATCTTTCTTTTCGCATATGAAAAAATTGGCTCTCTTATTTTGTTTCTTATGGTCAATATCAGCATCATCCCAAGGACTACCTGGTTTAGGAGCTGGCACAACCCCTAACAATCGCCCTATTCTTCACGGTAAAAAATGGGTAGCCATCACTGGCAAGCCACTTGCTGCCACAGTTGGGTCCATGATCTTTCAAAAAGGTGGAAATGCCGTAGATGCAGCCTGTGCCATGATCGCCGCCACATCCACCATGTGGGATGTGCTTTCCTGGGGAGGAGAAACGCAGGCCTTGATCTACAATCCAAACACCAAAAAAGTAGTGGCCATCAATGCCATGGGTGTCGCCCCAACTGGAGCTACGGTAGATTTTTACAAGGGTCAAGGAATGGATTACCCCCCTCAATATGGTCCCTTAGCAGCCACTACCCCAGGTACCCCTGGAGGAATTATGACCATGCTAGCCGAGTTTGGCACGCTTAGTTTGGAGCAAGTACTTCAGCCCGCCATGGACCTGGCCTTGGGATATCCTATCGAAGCGCAAACTGCCAATGCCATCGAGAACAACAAGTCTAGAATCAAGGAATGGCCCTATTCTAAGAAAGTATTCCTACCCCACCTAGGTGAGAAAAGAGAAGCTCCAGAGGCAGGGGAAATCTTCGTTCAGCAGGATCTATACCAAATGCTGCTCAAACTCGTAGAGGCGGAACGTGCAGCATTGAAAGCTAAAAAATCACGGAAAGAAGCCATCTATGCTGCTTACGATCGTTTCTACAAAGGTGATATCGCCAAAGAAATCGTACGTGGCACACGGGAGCAAGGAGGATTATTTACGGAGGCTGATCTGGCCAACTGGAAGGTGAAAATCGAAGAGCCCCTACAAGTTAACTACCGTGGCATTGATGTATACAAGATGCAGGAATGGACCCAAGGTCCTGCCCTACTCCAGTCGCTCAACATTCTGGAGAATTTTGACCTCAAGTCAATGGGTTACAACTCCACCCCTTACATTCATACGGTGTACCAGGCCATGAGCCTTGCCTTTGCCGATCGAGACTTCTACTATGGAGATCCGGCTTTTGTCAAATCGCCGATGAAAGGACTGCTATCGAAGGAATATGCCAAGGAAAGAGCCAAGTTGATCGGATCAGTCAACAACCCTACCATCGGAGCAGGAGACCCTTATCCATTTCAAGGAGGAAGCAATCCCTACCTGAATCTACTTACTAAAAAATCAGAGGCTACAGCTTCCTTGACTCCAGCTGAGGTAACAGAAAGCTATATCGAAAACTTTCAGCGAGGCACGACCTCGGTGGAAACCGCTGATGCGGAAGGATGGGTAGTTTCGGTTACACCTTCGGGAGGATGGATTCCAGCCGTGATCGCAGGAAATACTGGTGTAGGGCTTTCCCAGCGTATGCAAAGCTTTGTCTTGGATCAAACCCTCAATCCTTACAACTTACCCGAACCCGGAAAACGACCACGGGTAACGCTCACCCCTAGCATGGCACTGAAGGATGGCAAACCTTACCTTGCATTTGCTGTGCAGGGAGGCGATTCACAAGACCAAAACTTGTTGCAATTCTTTTTGAACGTGGTAGAGTTTGACATGAATGTCCAGGAAGCGGTGGAAGCACCTAACTTCAACTCCTACCAGATGCAAAGTAGCTTTGGTGATCACGAGATTCGACCTGGAGCGATTACGCTAAGAGAGGACACTCCTGAATGGGTTCGTAGAGACTTGTTGAAGCGAGGCTACAGCATGGAGTTTTGGAACAAAACTTCTGGCCCTCTGACCGCTATCTGGATTGATTGGAAGCATGGCAGCTTCTGGGGCGGAGCTAGTAATTATGGTGATGACTATGGAATCGCTTGGTAAAAAAAGATACGAAGAGAACTTACACTCTCTTCGTATACTTATTTCCAAATCGGTCTTTCACTTCTACCACTAGATTTTCGATTGAGTTTGGTTGAAAGAAAAATAAGTGATCGGTCAATTGGGGCTCAACCCAAGTTCTTCTTTGAGGAAGCGTTGGTCCAGTGTGCAATTCAACACTCCAAGGGTCTACCGCAACAATCTTTTTAGGTGATCCCACCTTTATTCCATTTTCATACCAGGAGATTTCCCAATTGGGGTCATAATTCCAGCAATTCAAAGAGAAGTGGTCCGGGAAATCGGTTTGGTATCCTTTGGGGTAAACACGAAATTGCTCGGTGATGTCCATGCCTGTTCCCTTGTATTTCCAACGGAGTTCAGAACCTGAAGCCTCATAGACTGCATAACCAGAAGGGGTACCATCGTGGCAAATTGGACCTGACCACCAGGCTCCACAAACTGTTCCATGGCAGTGTTCGTAAATATTGCCCTGGATCATGTTGTCATTAAAATGGGTGTGCCCCGAAAGAATATGTGCCTGATATCCTTCCAGCAATCGATACAAATGTTCTCTATTGCTGACAGTTCCTCCAAGCGTATCATTTTTGGGATAGCGAGTTACTGCGCCAGTGTAAGTTGGGATGTGGAGGGAAATGACCACCGTTCGACCCTTTTCCACAAAAGAAAGGTCCTGCTCCAACCAAGCCAATTGTTCCTCTGGCAAATGCCCGATGTATTTAGTTCCACTACCAAGGTAAAAAACATCATCTAACACCACGTAGTGGATTTCTCCCCTATTCCAAGAGTAATAAGTTGGGCCAAAATGTCCTTTGAAGGTAGTTCCAGTCCAAGCATCTGACCTTACACCAAAATCCATGTCATGATTGCCTATTACCTGAAAAAATGGGAGATTATATGCTTGAATGGATTGATTGTACTCCTTAAAAAGCTCCAGTTTATCAAAAACCAAATCCCCGCAGCCAATTCCAAAGGCATTGGGATCATTCAAGGATTGAATGGTTTTGACGACGTCGGGTACAGACACAGTCAACAATTGATTGGCCTCGTACTCATTTTGAATTTGCGTATCCGATAAAAGCAAAAAATGGTGGTTTTCATCCGATGATCCGGCTCGTACCAACTCAAAATTCAACGAAAGGTCCTTTCCTGTTTTTTCGATTTGTTTGAAAATCGAGGATGAGCCATTTGGTAATTTTTTTATTTCAAAGCCTGAGGGTTGGGAAACGAAAACAAATTCACGGTCTGAACCTGAAATTAGTTCGTATTCACCACTCCCATTGGTTTGTGCCACTACTCGACCATCAGAAACCACCACACCAGAAATGCCTTTCCCCCCAGAAAAAACTTTTCCGCGGATGCGTATTGGATAAAATCCAGGAAAGCTGGCTGCTCCTTGGTTTTTTTGAACTTCTCCTAATGCATCTTTACCTAGTGTAAAGTAAGCAGCTGTGGTTAAGCCTAAGCTTTTAATAAAATCTCTTCTTTTAAACATGAGCTAGGTAATTACTTGTTTTTAGATAATTGAATCATTTGCTTGGCATAAACGCTCCCATTTTCACCCTTGATTTCAATAAGGAGTTCATCCTTGACCCAATCAAAACTTGCCAAGCCATAGTTGAGCTGAGCAACCAATTCACTTACTCGGAAGCTGTTTTTTTCTTCGGCTATTCCAGACCAAGTATGAGTCAGGCCACTCGCAGTAACTTCGTAAAGACCTTTTGGAAATCGTGAATCTACCAACTTCATGATCTCGGCAATATGTCGATCGCCACTCATTAAAATTGGATTTTGAACGCCTGACTTTGCAATTAGATTCAACAATTTTTCACGGTCTTGAGGGAAATTAGCCCATTTTTCATAGGCATGTTCCGTAGGTAGGAATTGAATCCCAGATATAATAAAGTTGACCCGAGCGGTGCTCGTCTTTAATTCATTTTCAAGCCATTTCCATTGGGCATCTCCCAAAATCTGTCCGGTGGAATTGATTTGATAGACTCGATCTACTCGAGTTAGCGTATCTCTAAAATAGCGCCCATCAAGCAAAATCACTTTTACTTGATGCTCTCCTTCCCCATAAGTATGGGAAGCATAGGCTCCCTCCCGCTTCCGTTCGGGTGCATCAGCAGGAACAGCCAAAAAATCAAACATGACATCTCGAGAAGCTTTTTTCTGGGCAAAGTGCTTGCCACCATCATTGATTCCATAATCGTGGTCATCCCAAATCCCAATCAAGGGCGTGCTGGCTTTCAAAAGCTGGTAATCGGGATTGGCATTCTGCCTCGCATACTTGGCACGGAGGGTATCCATCACAGGGGAATCCCCATAAATATTGTCCCCCATCCATACCCATAAGTCTGGATGATCTGCTAAAATGGGCTTCCAAAGAGGCTGAGTAGCATTTTGGCGATTGCAGGAACCGAAGGCCATTCGGTCAAGCTTCTCATTTTGTCCCAGGCTTGTTGTCACTTGGGTCAAAAATAGAAGTGCTAGTATAAGGAGTCGAGGATTCTTCATTACTTGTTTTGTTAACTGTGTTAAAGCTAAGAAAACAAGGCAATAAGGTTCGGATTATACTATTAAGAATTTATTATTTTAAATCTTCACCCTTTTGAATTTCTTCACCAAAAATCTCCTTCACGACCCAGCCCTTACCCCAGTCCTCTTTTTCGGATTCCGTCCACAACTCGGGAAAAAAGATAACCTTCTGAAAGCGAGGAGGCAGGTATTTCTGCCAGTTGGTGCCACCTGTAGCAGCAATATCCACCGGGTCACGCTGTAGGTACCGGACGGCAGACTTGTAATGCGCCAAAGGCCAAAATACATTCGCTTTTAAATCAAATTGGCGCATCAATTCCTTGAGTTCGGCAGACGTATCCCCCTGTTCCAAATATTTTCTCCAAATATTTTTTTCGCTATATCCTTGAATCAACTCCACCAAATGCTTGCCGTATTTGCCTTCAAAACTCTTGAGCGTCAAGGTTTTTTGACCGGTAGCCAATTCGATCGCGCCTTGCTGCCAATACAAGTTTTCAAAGAGCTCTTCCGAGGAAGACTTGGGCCCGAAATGAGTTCGATTCGCCACTGTCACCAGATTCCAAGCATCGGTAGCCATCAATTCAATCTCTCGAAACTGGGCGCTTTGAAATCCTGAGGAAGGCAAAAGAGACATTCGAAACTTGAGAAACTGTTCTTTCTCCATCCCCTTCCACATCATGGCGAAGGAACTGATCAGGTGATCAAAATACATCAGCACCCGCTCCAGTCGAGCTTTAAAAAATTCTTCGGAAAGTGGTTTCTCGTCAGCGATTTGTTCTAATTCTGAGACAATAAGTTTGAAATAAAGCTCGGTAATTTGATGATAGATAATGAAGATCTTCTCATCCTTGAAACTCGTCTTTGGTTGCTGTAAAGAAAGTAAGGTATCCAAATTGATGTACTCCCAGTAGGTAAGGTAATCTGCATACAGCAGGCCTTCCAAGTAGGAAAGCATGTCTTGTCCTGAAGCTTTGAATTTTTCTTGAAGCAGGTCAATCTTGGCTAAAATCTTTGGGTCTATTTGGGAATCAGGCATCGGATTATTTTAAAAAAGGTGGTTTTTTTAGCTCCTTCTGTTTAATTTCACAACAATTTAAGGAAGTGCAGTACGAACAAAATTGAAGTATTCCTCGATATAAACCAAATAAAACATGGAGGCCAAGGCAATCCAAAAATCATTAAAACAAGACCTTTTTGAAGGAGTAGATTTTCTAGATCTGGACGACTTGTTGACCGAAGAACAAAAGTTGATCCGCTCCTCCATTCGTGATTTTGTCAAAAAAGAAATTTCTCCATACATCGAAGATTGGTCTCAAAAGGCTCATTTTCCGTATGAAATCGTTAAAAAATTTGGTGAAGTAGGTGCCTTCGGTCCCCAGCTCCCAATCGAATACGGTTGCGGGGGTTTAGATTACATCTCCTACGGCCTGATCATGCAAGAGATTGAGCGTGGCGATTCAGGCATGCGATCCACTGCCTCCGTTCAGGGGTCTTTGGTGATGTACCCGATCTACAAGTTTGGCTCTGAAGAGCAGCGAAAAAAATACTTGCCAAGACTCGCCTCAGGTGAACTATTGGGTTGCTTCGGGCTCACCGAGCCAGACCACGGTTCCAATCCCAGCGGGATGGTGACCAATTTCAAAGACATGGGCGACCACTACTTGCTCAATGGAGCTAAAATGTGGATTTCCAACTCCCCCAAAGCAGATATTGCTGTGGTGTGGGCCAAAAATGAGGAAGGTCGAATTCATGGCCTGATTGTAGAGCGCGGAATGGAAGGATTTACTACTCCCGAAACACACAACAAATGGTCGCTTCGAGCATCATGTACCGGTGAATTGGTATTTGACAATGTGAAGGTTCCCAAAGAAAACCTATTGCCTAATAAATCTGGTTTGGGTGCTCCCATGATGTGCCTCGATTCCGCTCGTTTTGGCATTGCCTGGGGCGCTATCGGTGCTGCCATGGATTGCTACGAATCTGCACGTAGATATGCTGCTGAGCGAATTCAATTCGGAAAGCCCATTGCTGGATTTCAATTGACCCAGAAGAAGCTAGCGGAAATGCTGACCGAAATCACCAAGGCACAGCTCTTGGCATGGAAAGTTGGCAAGATGATGAATGAAGGCACTGCTAAGACGGTTCACATCTCCATGGCCAAGCGCAATAATGTGGAAATGGCGATTAACATTGCCCGCGAGGCACGTCAAATACATGGTGGTATGGGCATCACTGGAGAATATCCCATTATGAGACACATGATGAATCTGGAGTCCGTGCTTACCTATGAGGGTACCCATGACATCCACCTGCTTATATTAGGGAACGAGATTACTGGGATTCCAGCATTCAAATAAGGAAAATTCCTGGAATCAACTGGGTAAAAAAATAGAGCCCCGATTAAATTCGAGGCTCTATTTTTTAGTCCCATTTACTTGGATTTTCAAGAATATCACGCAAGTCCTGTATACCCGTATTTGACTTACCAGTGAGTAAATAGAGGAGCAACCGTACATCCGAGGGATTGACTTCATCTCCACTTTTGGAAGCTTCAATTCGACTGTAGAGCCATTGCCAAGATCCTTTTTCAAAAGGTTTCGGCTCCTTTCCTGGAGAATTTGTTAACCAAGAATAGGCACTTAATGGCGCCTTGAAACTGCCTTCTCCCAATTCAGGTAAAGTGATCAAGTTCAATCCTTTTCCGGCATAACTTTCTCTAAGCTTCTCCCAAGTCCAACCTTTGTGCGTTTCCCCTTCTTCAGGGCTATCCGAATGCTGTTGATCCCAGATCGAATAAGAAATTATTCTAACATGCTTGAGCTTCGTAGAATCTGCCTCGCCTAAAGCTGTGCCTATAATGTCCATTGGACCTGCAGCAAGAATTACCAAAGGGTTTTTGGCTGAACTCTTATTGACTTGAGTGGTAATTTCGATGATTGCATAGTTGGGCGCATTGACCGCTTCGATAAACTTTGTTTTTTTAAATCCAAAATTCCGAGAACCCAAAAAAGCACTTTCACGCATCTGGGCATCGGCTCCCGAATGGATTTTGTTGGAACCCCAGGTATGGCTGCTGAAGGCATAGACCATCACTTGATCTTGAATTTCTTTTGCTGCTAGCACAGCCAAGGTCAATGGCGTTGCTGCCCAATCCCCCTTGTCGTGTTCATTTCCATCAGCAACCACTACGATTCGCTCACCTGAATAGGGAACATCCTGGGCCCAACTACCTGAGGAGAATCCAGCCTGAAGACTTAAAACCAAACCTAAAGCAGTTGCTAATTTCGAAAATGGGTATGCACACATTATGTTGTTAGTAAATTGGTATTCAATGGATTAATTTAATTTAAAAAAGTATTAGTTGAATCAAATAGATGGAAAATATTCAAAAGAGCTACTAGTCAATTCGACTTTTTAAAACAATTAACTGGACTGGATTCACCGGATCATTTGAGAAAATGTAAATATTTCGCTGGTCAATGCCCTTCCTTCCAATGGGATCGAAAACCAAGTTCAACTCCATTTTTTCACCAGGTAAAAGAACATTTTTTGGGTACTCAAGAACCAAACAAGCACATTTCTCTTGAATTTCTCTGATTTCCAAATCCTGTTTCCCCAAATTGGTGAGCACGACAGTTTGTCGGCGTACGGAATTGGAAGAAATCTTTCCTAAATCAAACACCTTCTGTGTAAGGAATAGCTGCGGAACGATCTCCAAATCACTTTTTGAGATCGGTGCAAAATAGTCAAACAGATCTGCAAGGATAGTCAACTCTATGGACTCTGAGTTTGCCCAATTAATCTGAATTTGATCAGATACAGTTCCAAGCTCAGGCCGTTGATTAGCAGAATAAGCAATCTTCAACAAGCCTCTTTCCTTTGACCTCACCAATTCTTGTACCTGTTCTACCTTGATAAAATCAGGCGACTTCACCTGTAAATTCTTCTTTTCCAAAGGCTGTGATCCGTAATTAAAAAACTCCAAAAACTTCTCTTTGGGTTCATTATCAAATACATCACCCATGTTCACCTTTTTCATCCGAAAGCCTAGGGAACCCAACTTTACAGGATAATTACGCTCTAGGTTGGAAGGATAGGGAACTGCAATTCCTTCAACATAAAGGGAGTCCTGCACCTGCCCTTTGTTTCCCTTTACAAGCACTAGCTTGGAGAAAAAACCAAAGGATGAACTAGGATCAAAATCAATTAAAACTTTTCCAGATTGACCCACAGCAATAGAATCCTTGGAAAATTTCGTCGTGGTACAGCCACAATCAGTCAAAATTTCTTGAATAGCAAAGGTTCCTCCTTGGCTTAGCGTATAGTCAAACGCGACAGATTGAACTCCCTGCTCCTGTAAAATTGTACCCAAATCAATGCGGTTAACTTTCCATACCAACTTGGACAGGCCTTGCTGCTGCCCATAGCTATGGAATCCTAAAAAACCCAGGAAAAAAAGTACTAAAAACAGCCGAATCATGCCTGCAAGTAACAAAAAAATATGGCAGTTATGTAGCCTGATTTAGTTAATTTGCATCAAAATTGACCCAATGGCAAGAGTATTAACAGGGATTCAGAGCTCAGGAAGACCCCACTTAGGA